>JAZORE010000062.1:0-14886 GCA_045656425.1 Alloprevotella sp. | reverse complement strand
CCTGGACCTACTTCAAGCACGGGAATATCGGGGCAAGCATCAACGGTGTCTGCAATGGCTTGAGCCACACTTAAGTCTTTCAAAAAGTGTTGACCAAGAAATTTTTTAGGGCGTACGAGTTTCATATCATTAGTTTTTTCTATCTTTGTAAAATATTGTAGTAAGGTGGGAGGTTAGAGGTCGCTTCGCTTTAAGGTTTTAAGGGAAGCGTCACTAAGGTCTTTAAGGTCTTTAGGGTCTCTAAGGTTTTGTGCAGAAGCACTGCATTGGTTCTTAAAACCTTAAGACCTTACAACCTTCAAACCTTATCCCCTCATCTTGTTAATTAGAGCAGGAAGATTGATTCTCCCTTCATAGAAAGCCTTGCCGAAGACAACGGCAGGGATGCCCGCTTCGTTGAGTGCTTCAATGTCGGCATCGTTGCTCACTCCGCCGCTCGCAATCAAGTGGCAATTCGGGAAGCGTGTCATAATGTCTTTGTAGAGTGCCGTATTGGGTCCCTGAAGCATGCCATCGCGACTAATATCTGTGCAGAGCACTTGCGTAATGCCGTGTTGCATGTAAAAGGTAATAAATTCGTCGAGCGTCATTCCGCCATCCTCCTTCCAACCTTTGATTTTGACGCGACCGTCAAGCGCATCGGCACCCACAATGAAGCGTTCGGCACCAAATGTTTGTGCCCAATCCAAGAGTAATTCCGGTTGGGTGGCCGCCAAACTACCGATGGTCACCATTGCTGCACCGTTGTCAAACGCAATGCGTAAGTCGTCGGCGTGCTTAACGCCTCCGCCGAAGTCTATCACAAGGTTCGTTTGCGTGGCAACTTGCTCCAGCACGCGGTAGTTTATAATGTGACTTTCTTTCGCACCGTCAAGGTCCACCATGTGAAGACGCGTCACGCCCATGTCTTCGAAGCGCTTGGCTACGTCGGCAGGATTGGCATCATACACTTTCTTGGCGTCGTAATCACCTTTCGTAAGGCGCACGCACTTACCGTCGATGATGTCTATGGCTGGGATGAGGGAGATCATTTTTTTTAGGTACAAGTTTTTTAGGTACGAGTAGACAAGAGGTTTGAGAAAAACGGTAGAAGTTCCAAGTGTTTACGATGTAGCATCTCATCATTGAACGCTCTGTTTGGCATTTCAAAGAGGGCAGTGTAACTATCTTGTCTACTTGTACCTATTAACTCGTCTACTAAAATTCTATCGTCATAAAATTAGTGAGAATCTGTTCGCCCACGGTGCCACTCTTTTCGGGGTGGAACTGGGTGGCGAAGAAATTATCGCGACGCATGGCGGCGCTAAAGGGAATGCCGCCGTAATTCGTTTCGGCTATGGTCCACTCACATACGGGAGCGTAGAAACTATGTACGAAATAGACGTAACTGTCGGGCGCAAGGTCCTTGAAGAGAGGCGAACGGGTGTTCTCAATCGTATTCCAACCCATGTGGGGCACCTTTAAGTTTATCCCCTCAGGCGCAACGAATTTCTGCACACGACTTCCTTCAAAAACATTCAGGCAGGGCGTGTCGCCTTCGTCGGAATGTTCGCAGAGTAATTGCTGACCGATGCAGATTCCAAGCACAGGTTGGCGCAAACTCTTAATCACGCGGTCCAATCCGCTGCGCTTAAGGTGCGCAATGGTAGTTGCCGCTTCGCCTTGTCCAGGGAAAATGACGCGGTCGGCACTCATAATCTCTTCGGGATTACTCGTAACAATCGGCTCTACACCGATGCGGCGCAGGGCATTGATTACAGAGCAAATATTGCCGGCATTATATTGAACTATAGCAGTTTTCACGATGAATTGGGTGGTTGAAATGTTCTAGAGGTTCTAGATTCTCTAGATATTCTAGAGCATATAGAGTAACGAAGTTTCTAAATCAAAGCGTCCCCTTACTTGAAGGCAACACCAAGTGGCGCACGTCTCTTGCTACCGCCATCTTAATGGCACGCGCAAGGGCTTTGAAGATGCCCTCAATCTTATGGTGTTCGTTCTGTCCCTCAGCGCGGATGCTCAGATTCATTAAGGCGGTGTCGCTGAGGCTTTTGAAGAAGTGGAAGAAGAGTTCTGTGGGGACATCTCCGATACGTTCGCGCTTAAATTCGGCATCCCATTGCAACCAGGGGCGACCGCCGAAATCGAGGGCGACTTGGCAGAGGCAATCATCCATTGGCAGGCAGTAGCCATAGCGACTAATGCCGAGTTTGTTGCCGAGACTTTTGCGCAGACATTCTCCAAGTGCGAGGGCGGTGTCTTCTGCGGTGTGGTGTTCGTCCACCTGTAAATCGCCCTTCGTATGAACGGTGAGTGAGAGTCCGCCATGGTGGGCAATCTGTGCGAGCATGTGGTCGAGAAAACCGAGTCCTGTGGAAATATCACAGCGTCCGGCACGGTCAAGGTCGATACGCACATAGATATCCGTTTCGCGCGTCGTGCGCTTCACCTCACTGGTGCGCTCGCCCGCCACAAGGATTTCCGTAATTTTCTTCCAGTCCATCCCGTCCGTGCCAATCTGGAGCGCCCGACAACCCAAGTTTTCTGCGAGTTGCACATCCGTGGCGCGGTCGCCGATAACGTAGGAATTTGCCAAGTCATATTCGCCCGTCATATACTCCGTGAGCATCCCCGTTCCGGGTTTGCGCGTCGGGGCATTCTCATGGGGAAAATGGCGGTCGATAAGAATGTTGTCAAATTCCACTCCCTCGCCCTTGAGTGTGTCGAGAATAAAATTATGTACGGGCCAGAAGGTTTCTTCAGGGAAGGAGTCGGTGCCCAATCCGTCCTGGTTGCTCACCATGACGAGTTCGTAATCCGTAAGTTCGCGAATGGTGGTCAAAGCTCGGAAGGTGCCGGGCACAAAAACGAGTTTTGAGAAATCATCTATTTGTTCGTCGGCAGGCTCTTGGATAAGCGTGCCGTCGCGGTCGATAAAAAGTGCTTTTTTCATGACTTAAAGGTAATAAGGTCTCTAAGGTCTCTAAGGTCTTTAGGGTCTTTAAGGTCCAGATGGCACCTTAAAAAAACTCAAGACCTAACAAGCTCAAAACCTAATTCACTAACTCTCTCAAGGCCGAGAGTAACGCCTCATTTTCTTCAGGAGTGCCGATAGTAATACGGAGACAATCGTTGCAGAGACGCACTTTGCTGCGATTTCTTACAATGATGCCGCGGTCAACAAGGGCATTGTAGAGTGCCGTTGCGTTGTTGATTTTTGCAAGGACGAAATTGGCGTCCGAGGGGTAAACCTTTTGGCAATCGGGAAGCGCTTCTAATGCTTCCACCATCTTGTTGCGTTCGGCAAGAATAAGGTTTATCCAATCCGCAACGAGGTCTTTGCTCTTCAAAATCTCAAGCGCCTGTTGCTGTGTGAGAATGTTGACGTTGTAGGGGTATTTCACCTTGTTGAAATAACCAATGATTTCTTCCGAAGCCATAGCGATGCCGAGGCGAAGTCCTGCTGATGCCCACGCTTTGGAGAAGGTGGCAAGCACGATGAGACGGGGGTGCTGGTCAAGGGCAAAGCGCAGGGACGCTTCGGGAACAAAGTCGCCGTAAGCCTCATCCACCACCACGATACCAGGGAATGCCTTTAACAAGATGTCCATCTCCTCGCGTGGCAAGAGGTTGCCCGTGGGATTATTGGGAGAGCAAAGGAAAATAGCCTTGGTGTTGGCGTCCGTACCCTGAAGTACATCTGCCGCACGGAAAGAAAAGTCCTCGCGAAGCAGTACGCGGCGGTACTCCACGTCGTTGGTTGCCGCACAAACGGCATACATGCCGTAAGTAGGTTCAAGTGCCACCACATTATCCACCCCTGGGCGACAGAACACGCGGAACACGAGGTCGATCGCCTCATCGCTACCATTGCCCAAGAAGAGTTGTGAGGGGCGCACGCCTTTGATTTTCGCCAGTTCCACCTTCACCTCCGTCTGAAGTGGGTCGGGGTAGCGATTAAACGGCGCATTGTAAGGACTCTCGTTTGCATCGAGGAAAACCGTAGCTTGCTTTCCCGAATATTCATCACGCGCAGAACTGTAAGCCTCCATCTTCATGACGTTGGGGCGTACGAGATGCGCAACTGCATCGGATTTTGCAGAAACTAACTCGGACTTCGTTTTTTCTGCCTCCAACTCCTTACAAACTGCAAGGCGAAGCGTCATCGCATTTCGGTGAGCGTCCAATTCTTCTGCCGCAGCCATAAGTTCTACACAACGTCCAATGCTGCGAATACCTTCCTCCGTAAGTTCTTGGAAGGTAATTTTGCGCATAAAGCTATCAAGGCACAAGCCGCTGTAAGACTTCGCAAAGCCAGAAGTAGGCAGGGTGTGGTTCGTTCCTGAAGCATAATCGCCTGCACTTTCGCAACTGTAATTTCCAAGGAACACCGAACCCGCGTGACTTATCTTCTGCGCCACTTCGCGGTAATCGCGCGTCGCAATGATTAAGTGCTCGGGCGCATAAAGGTTGGTCATTTCAAGCGCCTCTTCCATGGTGTCGAACACAATAATTTTGCTGTGCTGCAACGCCTTTTCTGCAATCTCATGGCGAGGAAGTGCGGCGCATTGGCGACTAACTTCTGCCACCACATCTTCCGCCATTTTTTTGCTGGTAGTAATAAGAATCGCTTGGCTATCAGGACCGTGTTCTGCTTGGCTCAAAAGGTCGGCAGCAACAAAGTCTGCGCGTGCAGAGTCGTCAGCAAGCACCTCTACTTCACTTGGACCAGCGGGCATATCGATAGCCGTTCCTTTCAAAGCCACCCATTGTTTTGCCGCCATCACGTATTGATTGCCGGGACCGAAAATCTTGTCCACCTGGGGCACAGTTTCTGTTCCCACAGCCATAGCTGCTACCGCCTGTGCGCCACCCACTTTGAAGATTTCGGTAATGCCACAAAGCGAAGCGGCGAAGAGGATGGCGGGATGCACACTTCCGTCTTTCGCAGGGGGAGTGCAGAGCACGACTTTCTCACATCCAGCGATGCGGGCGGGAATGCCGAGCATCAATACCGTAGAGAAGAGTGGGGCAGACCCACCTGGAATGTAAAGACCTACACGAGAGATGGGCAATGCGCGTTGTTCGCACACAACACCCGGAGCTGTTTCTACGCGTACGCCACTAAAGCGCTGCGCCGCGTGGAAGGCATAAATCTGTGAGTAGGCTTGGCGAAGGGCATTCTTCAACTCGTCGGAAACGAGTGCCTCAGCCGCACGAATTTCTGCCTCACTCACACGAAGGTCCGTAAGGCACACTTTATCAAAACGCTCCGCATACGTACGGAGTGCCGCATCGCCCTTTTCGGCTACCTCATCCACAATCGGACGTACGATATCGAAAAGTTCGGTTATATCAAGCGAGGGACGGCGTAGGAGTGCGTCCCATTCAGATTTATGGGGGGAGAAAGAGAGAGTCATGAAGTGAGGTTTTAAGGTTATAAGGTCGCTTCGCTTTGAGGTTTTAAGGTTAGAGTGGAATAAGGTCTTTAGGGTCTTTAAGGTCTCGAAGGTCTTTAACGTCTTTAGAGTTTAACGCAAATTATTGCTGTCCGGTAAATATAGATAACTCTTTGTTTGATGGATAGTTGTACTCATACAAGCCCCCTCATAGATATTCAACCGAAAAAAACGAGAATTTCTATGTTTAAGAGAACACGAATTTCACGAATAACACGAATCTCCATGCGGGATGAATATTTCTTAATCAGAGGCGAATAACACGAATGCCATCCGGATGGTATTCGTGCAATTGCTTTCGCGACCTTTGGTTCGTATGCGATAAGCAAAGATAACACCCCGCAAGGATTGACTTGCGCGACCTTCGGTTCGTGTTATTCGTGCAATTCGTGTTCTCTAAAATAAAGAGACAAATTTTACCGGACAGCAATAAACGCAAATAATCCGCATGGCTCCTTAAGACCTCAAAACCTAATAACCTCAAAACCTTCCCTAATAAATCATCTTCTCAATCGGCAACACGAGTATTCCCTGTGCGCCTTTCGCTTTCAGGCGACCGATGATTTCCCAGAAGCGCTTTTCTTCAAGTACAGCGTGGATGCTACACCAACCTTCTTGCGCAAGAGGCATTACTGTAGGACTCTTCATGCCAGGAAGTTCGGCAAGAATGTCACTCACGCAGTCGCTGGGAGCATTCATCAGCACGTATTTCTTATCGACAGCGTTTTGTACAGCAGTAATGCGGAAGAGCAAGTCGTCGAGTGCCGCCTGTGATTCAGCGTCTAATTCTTTTCCAGCAATAAGCACCGCCTCGCTATCGGTCACGCGTTCCACCTCTTTAAGGTTGTTGCTCACAAGGGTAGACCCCGAACTTACGATGTCGAAAATTGCGTCGGCAATGTCAATCGCCGTAGAGATTTCTACGGAACCCGTGATGGTGTGAACTTGAGCCGTGATACCCTTTTCGGTAAGGAAGCGCTGTAAGATGCCGGGGTAGGAAGTGGCAATGCGTTTGCCTTGCAACCATTCCACACCTTCGTAAGGTTCACTCTTTGGTATGGCAATCGAAAGGCGACAACCGCCGAATCCCAACTCACGCACCACCTTCACATCCTCATTACGCTCCAACACTTCGTTGAGGCCCACGACGCCAATGTCGGCTGTGCCGTCGGCAACGATACCTGGGATGTCGTCATCACGCATGAAGAGCACCTCCATGGGGAAGTTGCGCGCCGCAAGCAGAAGGGTGCGCTTGGATTTGTCAATCTTGATTCCGGCTTCGGCAAGGAGTGCCATCGTGTCGTCATGAAGGCGACCTTTCGACTGTATTGCTATACGTAACATAGAAGTTAGTCTTGTGTTGGTTTTAATTCAAAAAATAGGTAATGATATCGCAGTTGACCCAATATAAGAAGAATCATCATACCCCCTCCCCTCCTACGGAGGTACTCCCCCTATCTTAAGGGGAGAGCGCCATGCGGAGTATTCCGACACTATTTATACCAAGTGAAAGAGAGATTGTTTACATCTGTTGAGTCATTTTAACGGAAGTATCAAACTCTTCTCTCCCCTTAAGATAGGGGGAACCGACGCCCGAAGTAAGAGCAGAGGGCAAACTTGTTTGGATTATGCCTTACGAGAAGGAGGACGATGAGCGAAGCGAAAATCAAAACCGCCTTTGGCGGGGAGGGGGTATGATAGTCTTTATGGGGCAACTCCTATTATTATAACCAAAAAATATCGAGGCTCACCCCATCACAACATCGGGAGAGCCTCGAGAATAAGAGTCATATCACCTGGATACACACCGTTTACACACGTCTCAACCCGCCTTTTGGGAGGAAATGATGGTGAAAACGATTATGTGTATTCTGAGTCTGCATAGTTTGTGTGTTGTTTCGTCGGCAAATATAGGAGATATATTTCAAAATGACAAGCAAAATCTAAATTTTAATTACATTTTGTTGCAATAATGTGGTGTTTGAAAGGAGAAATACCTTGCGAGGTAAGGTTCAACTTGACACGTATGAACTCGTGATTCGTGCACGGTCTTTATCCTCTCTCGCTTCTCATTTTTTCAAAAAGTTAGGGAGAAGCGTAGCCTAATTACACTCCGCAAGGTCTTTCTCCTTTTATTGGAGTCCGGTAAAATTTCTCTTTATTTTTTTGGGGAACACGAATTTCACGAATAACACGAATCACCATGCGGGCAAAATTTGCTAATCGCATACGAATTTCACGAATACCATCCGGATGGTAAAATTCGAGGTGTTGACTTGAGCGACCTTCGGTTTGCGTTATCATAACGCCCCGCATGGTGATTCGTGTTATTCGAATGCGATTAGCAAAACATATATTCCGCATGGTGATTCGTGTTATTCGTGAAATTCGTGTTCTCTTAAACATAGAAATTCTGTATTATTTCAGTTGAATCTCAATAAGGGAGTTGTATGAGTGCAACAATCTATCGGACAAAGAATTATCTGTGTTTACCGGACACCAATATTCTCCTTTAATCCGCTTTGCGGTCTTTTCCTCCTTTGCACCTCGGCAATTCAAGCAAGCTCGATTGCACTCGGTTTGGCGTCGGTTCTCCTTTCTGCTTTTTCCTTTTACAACTCTTCCTCCCCAGAAATCTCCTGATTGCGCTCAAAGTCGTAGAGGGTTAGGGAGCGGAGGGTGAAATAGAGGCTCCAGTATTCTTCAAGTGCTGCGACGGCAGCGGTGCGCGCATTATCTTTTTCGGAGAGTGCGGAGTTTAATTCCAACACCGTATTTTTCCCCATCACGTATAGGCGACGTGCTACGTCGTAATGGCGCTCCGCCGTCTCTGCCGCCTTTCTGCAAATGCCCACGCGTCGTGCTGCCATGTTAAACTGCGCCACGATGCGGCGGATGTTTTGTTCAAAATCACTTTCCGCCTGCTCCACCTGCGTCGTCACCAAGTCGCGCTGTGATTTCGCCATCTTTACACGCCCCTTTCCGCGTCCCCAGTCGAGGATGGGCAACGAAAGTCCGATGCTGACGTACTGCTGATCCATCGGTCGGCGGTAAGCCTCTTCAAAGCGATTTGCCGTTTGCGTCAATCCAAAGCGCAGGTAGATGTCCGCCTTTAGTCCCGCCTGACTTTTGGCGTAAGCCACGTCGGCATCCGCCTGGGTGAGTCTTCGCTGCCATGCTACAACGTCGGGGGCGCGCTCCAAGGCTATCGCCAATGCTTTGGCGGCAGATACGGCGAAGATGGGGACAATGCTGTCCGTTTTTATGACAATACTGTCTTCAGAAGTAATGCCAAGGTAGGACTTCAACGACTGCATGGCGTAATCTAATTGAGTACCCGCGTTGAGCAGGTCAGTTTCTTCGTTGAGGCGCTTCACCTCCAACTGCAACATGTCGCTCTCCGTAATCGTTCCTAATTCGTAACGCCCTTGCGCAATGCGGTAAAGGGTATCGGCTTGCGCAAAGTTCTTACGGGCGCTCTCCAAATTGCTTTGTGCCATGGCGAGGGAGAAGAAACGACTTACGGTAGCTTGCTTCACGAGTTCCACGGTCTCCACATACGAGCGCTGGGCCTCAATATATTTAGCAGGTTCCAGACGCTTGTTCCATTTCAAGGAATTGTAACCAAAGAGTTGCTGCTGGTAGGTGAGAAATACGGGCGCCGTTTGCCACGAAGTGGACTTGCTGGAGAAGAGTTCCAGGCGTTCCAACGAAGATTCTAAACTCAAAGTACCTCCCGTAAAGGAAATGTTTTGCGTGAGGCTCAAACTCATGTCCGTAGAAAGCAAATTCTGCTCTACATACTTCACACTGCCATCCCCCTGTGTCACCTTCGAGATGCTACGGTTGAGATAGGGCGAAGCGTTCAGCGTAACCGCCGGCAGGTAATTGGCTTTGTAGTTGCGGTAGTTCCAATAGGCGGCTCTAAAGGTATGGCGGGCAGCACGCGCGTCGGGCGACTGTTCGCAGGCAAGGGTTAAAGACTCTTCAAGAGTAAGCACGCGTTGTGCGAATCCGCACAAGGGGAGCAGCATTAAGGCAAGGGTAAATAACGTACGCATGGGATGAATGTGAGGGTAGGGAGGTTAATAAATAAGGTGTGTAGCATTTCTTAAAATGCTCAAGTTCTCAAAGTGAAGTTCTAAAGGCGCACGTCGTGCATCACTTTAGAAACCGTCAACTGTACTATCTATCTTTTTTATTATTTGTGCGTAGCGCCGACTTCACTCCGAGATACTTGGCATCAACACTTGGAGTATAAACAAAAACAATGCCAAAAATGTAAATCACTGGAAATCAGCGTTGAGTTGCGCATGGCGAAAAGAAAACAGTGTGCGAATTAGCACAAATGAGCGAATCCGCACGCTGCTGGGGAACTACAAAAAACAAGGTGATAGGGCGCAAAGGGCGCGGAAATTTATTTGCACACGGAATACACGGAATATACGGAATATACGGAATTTCACAGAATAATAGGCTCCACGTATTTACACGTATCTACACAGAACATCACTCACGCAAAGACGCAAAGGGCGCGGAAATTTATTTGCACACGGAATGCACGGAATGACACAGAATTTTTAGACAGAAGTATTGAATTGGCGCCCCCAAAATGAGAGCAAAAATAACAATTTTTCAAACGCCTGTATTTCAACTGTTTATAAGTTTGTTATATAGAAGGACATAAGGACATATTTTTGTCGCAGAAACTTTGCGATACTTTGCGACTTTGCGTGAGACAACTACACTCCGCAAGGCATTTGTGTAAATTAGTGTCCATTAGTGGCTAAAAAACATACGCGCAGATACTTGAAGATACGTGGAGACTTTTCTGTGTATTCCGTGGATTCTGTGTGAAATTCCTCACGCAAAGGCGCAAAGGGGCGCAAAGCGTCTGCGTGGTTCTGCGTTATCTGCGTGCAATATTTTTGACATAAGAACAAAAGTACGTAACGCTTCGCGCCCTTTGCGCCTTTGCGTGAGACCATGCTGCGCAGATTTTTTCGCTATTCTGTACGAGCGGCTGTCACGTATAAAAAATCAAAAAAAGTGAGATTTCTAACCCGCTTGGGGGGCATTTGGATTTCGCGGAAATATGTTGTATATTTGTATAGAGAAAAGGAGATACTCCCACAGCGGGGGTATCTCCTTCATTTTTGTCCGATTTTTTGGGTAAAAAAGGGTAAAATTATTCGGCACATGCGAAAAAATATGTGCCGAACAATTTAAAATATGTACTGAATAATTTTTCTTACATCCCTTGTAGTTTTGCTCTCCAAACTTTTTTTGTTCCGAATGGCTGAAAGTGTGGTCTATTCCTCTCGTTAAAATCTTCAAAAAAATCAAATAACACGCAAATTCCTTTTTCCGGTTTTGTCAATATTTTTTACCTTGTCGAGTCCCTATAGGTCAAGTGAATTTCCCGTATGCTAATGAGACGCCATAATATGACGTCTCTACGTTCGCTATATGTCCCGCATGGACTACTTACCTCGGAAGCTTCACCGTGAAGCAGGTGTCTGCCCCCGTTACCGACTGCGCCGTAATCGTGCCGCCATGGTTGTTCACCATTTGCTTACACAGGGCGAGGCCAATGCCTTGTCCGCCCTGTTTGGTGGTGAAGAAGGGCGTGAATAGGTGTTGCAAGGCTTCGGGGGCAAACCCTGCGCCGTTGTCTGTCACGCGGAATAGTATATGTCTCCCATTGGGGGTGAACTCTGCGGTGAGGGAGACCTTCGTAGCGCCCGACTCGGCGGCATTCTTCAGCAGGTTGATGAGCACCTGCTCCATCTGTGTGCGGTCGATCGTGATGCGCACGTCGCCACAATTATTCGCAATCTCAAATTGAGGTTGAGGAGCGAAATCCATACGCTGTACGAGCTGGCGCAGGTCGGTCAGCAGGTGTTCCAAATCTACCTCCGTGAGCACGGGAAGTGGCACGCCCGACAGTTTGCGGTAGTTATTCACGAACGTCAGCA
Organism: Alloprevotella sp.; assembly: GCA_045656425.1. GTDB lineage: Bacteria > Bacteroidota > Bacteroidia > Bacteroidales > Bacteroidaceae > Alloprevotella. The sequence continues at coordinate 3,449 of JAZORE010000062.1, read as the reverse complement.
ACCCCTCCGCGCGGCGGTGGATGGCTTCGAGCGCCATTCGGGTTTCGCTCGTCGTGAGGTCGGCATCCGTGGTGAGACTTTCCGAGAGCGTTTGCGACAACGAAATGATGGGCGTCAGCGAGTTCATTATTTCATGATTCATCACGCGCACCAAGTGTTGCTGTGCCTCAATTTCGCTCTGCTGCACTACGGTTTCGATGTGGTCAAGGGCGTAAAGGTGGTAAGCAAATCCCTTGCTGAAAAAGAGGGTTCGCACAGCGGAATACTTCTGTGCCTCCCCGCGCTCATTGGTAAACGCAAGGAGTTGCGCAGTGCCCTTACGCAGTGCCTTGAGTCGGGCGGGAAAATCAGGATGCAAGGCTGCCAACTGATTCAAATGCGGAATGCGAAAACCGCAAAGCCCATTCACCGCCGTAGCATTCATCCATTTCACGGCGCCCGTTTCATCCGTAGCAATAAGCATAGAAGGCACCGTGCTGAGCAGGGCTTCAAAGAATTGCACTTGCCTTTCATGCTGATGCTCTTCCTCGCGAAGCAGGTTCACTATAGCATTGATTTCTTCAGCAAGGCGTCGCTCCTCGCCCCGAAGGGATTTCAGTGAATATTGCAAACTGAAATCCTTCGACCGAAGCGACTCCAACATTTGGCGCAGACGTCCAAGACTGCGGTTGTGAAAGATATTTTGGAAAAGGGAAAACATGAGGGAAAGGAGAAAGGGGGAAAGGAGAACCGACGCCAAACCGAGTGCAATCAAGCTTGCTTGAATTGCCGAGGTGCGAAGGAGGTAAAGACTGCGAAGCAGGATTAAAGGAGAAAGTGCCGGACGGCGCTCTCCCCCTGTTTATAGGGGGAGGGGACCACGTAGTGGTGAGGGGGTGCAAATAAAGTGAGTAGTTAGGAGTGAGTAGTTGGGAGTAACCATGCGGATTATTATCTGCACCCCCTCACCAGCAGAGCTGGTCCCCTCCCCCTATAAACAGGGGGAGAGCGCCATCCGGACTTTTCACTCCGCAGGCTTTATTATTCAGACGCATAATAACTTGCGTTTATCCCAGTAACCTTCTCGTCTACTCGTACCTCGTCTACTTGTCTACTAAAATTTCTAAATCCCCAACTTATTCACCTTGCGATAAAGCGCATAGCGGGTAATGCCGAGTAGTGAGGCGGCTTGTGAGAGGTTGCCGTCGGCTTGTGAGAGGGCGTGAAGAATGGCTTGGCGTTCGAGTTCTTCAAGATTCAGTGTTTGCAGAGTAGGTGCGGAAGATTCTTCACTTGACGGGACTATGAGGTCGGTTTCAGGCATTTCGCCAAATTCAAGTCCCATAACCACGCAACGCTCCATGGCATGCTGTAACTCACGAACGTTTCCGGGCCACGGATGTTCCAACAAGCGCGTGCGCTCTGCCTCCGAAAGTTCGCGGGGTGGCAGGGAATACTTTTCCGCATACTGATCCAAGAAATACGTAGCGAGCAAGAGGATGTCATTACCGCGTTCGGCAAGGCGAGGTAACTTCAGTTCTATCGTATTCAAGCGGTAGAGCAAATCCTGTCGGAACGTCCCCTCCGCTACTCGCGCTTTGAGGTCGGCATTTGTGGCTGCGATGATGCGCACGTCAATGTATTTCACCTCCGTAGCACCTACGCGGGAAGTCTGTCGCTTCTCGATAACCGTGAGCAACTTCTGTTGCATTGCCAAGGAGAGATTGCCAATTTCGTCCAAGAAAAGTGTGCCCCCATCTGCCGCTTCTATGCGCCCCTGCTTTGCTTGTTCGGCACCCGTAAACGCCCCCTTCTCATAACCGAAGAGTTCGCTTTCAAAAAGATTCTCCGGAATGCATCCCAAGTCAATACAAACGAGCGGTTGTTGCGCACGGCGCGAAAGGCGGTGGAGTTCGCGGGCAACGACATCTTTACCCGTTCCGTTTTCCCCAGTGACGAGTACGTTGGCGTCCGTCTCTGCCACACGGTTGATTTGCTGCTTCAGCGCTTGAATGGGTTTGCTGGCGCCAATAAAGTTCACCGTGGGGAGCGCCTTGGGTTCTTGGGGTTTCTCCGCTTTAGGTTTTGCCACCTTCTCCTTTTGTTCCGCCACCATACGGCGCGCCCGTTCCAGCATCTTATCGCGACGCAGGGTTATCGCACTGTTTACGGCATCCACAAGTTTTTGTTTGTCCCACGGTTTGGGAATGAAGTCCACGGCTCCAGCACGTATGGCGCGCACGGTCTTTTCCGTGCTTACGTATGCGGTGATGAAGAGCACCACAGCCTCAGCGTCGTAGTCCAAAATGCGTTTCAACCACGCATATCCCTCTTCCCCGCTCGCCGCATCCCGACTGAAGTTCATGTCGAGCAGAATGACGTCGGGCTGGAAGGATTTCAGAAACTCCGGGATGCGTTCGGGATTCGTAATTACTCGAATCGCCTCCACACAGGGTTTCAGTAGCATATTGAGAGAGAAAAGTACGTCCTCGTTGTCGTCAACGATAAGGACCTTACCGCGTTTTATGGCCATAGGGTGGGGGATATTAAAGTTATGTGGCAAAGGTAGGCAAAAACTTTTGGGCAATCTACACGCGAACCTCCCAGATTTTACCCTACGCCCCTAAATTCGCTAAAAATAATTGTGCGCGACGTGCGCACTGTGCGATTTCGCACACCCGAGAGCGATTTCGCACATAAATTAACACGTGCTCGTTTTGCTAAATAGTGCATTATCAGGTGGTTATATTTTTGGCACGGATTTTGTTAAGATAGAGTACAGCTGACAGAGTACAGAGTACAACTTCCGTCCGGACATGCAAGAGTTCGAGTCAAACTAACTCGTTTACTCGTACCTTGTTTACTCGTTTATATTGCTGTCCGGTAAAATTTATCTCTTTATTTTAGAGAACACGAATTGCACGAATAACACGAACCGAAGGTCGCGCAAGTCAATCCTTGCGGGGTGTCCCTTGCTTATCGCATACGAATTGCACGAATACCCTCCGGATAATAAAAAAGTGTTATTGACTTGCGCATCCTTCGGTTCGCGTTATAAAACGCCCCGCACGGATATTCGTGTTATTCGAATGCGATTAGCAAAAAAAATATCCCGCACGGAGATTCGTGAGATTCGTGAGATTCGTGTTCTCTTAAACATAGAAATTCTCGTTTTCTTTCGGTTGAATATCTATAAGGGGGCTTGTATGAGTACAACAATCCATCAAACAATGAGTTATCTGTATTTACCGGACAGTTCCCATTGCCTAAAGCAAACAAAAATAGGATATAACAGCAGGATGATGTTTTTGGCGTATAGAAAATAGTTTGATGCATCTCACGCAGACTCCTCAGACTTTCGCAGATCCTCGGTAAAGCATTACGTAAATAAGCGAGAAATACGCAGATGCGCACGCTACGCTTGCACCACCATCCGGATGGCAAGCACAAACAAAGTGTGTGCGCTTCTG
>JAZORE010000061.1:0-93933 GCA_045656425.1 Alloprevotella sp. | reverse complement strand
TTTTCTGACCTTTTGCTTCATCCATAAAATCATGCCATTCTTGAAGATCAAAAAATAGTTTGTTTCCATCAGCGGCTGCTACAAGTTGCTTACCTGAAGGTGCCACCATAGAGGCAGCATAGTAGGCTTCACCCTCAGTTTCAACCATAACATTCAGCGGAGCTATGTTGTAAGGAATCGTAATATCCCTATAATCAGGATATATGGGTGCTCCTTGGTCCAACGAAACGTAATTTGTCGGAACTTCTTTTTTCATTCCGCCACACGACACAAGGAACAACAATAAAATTAGCAGAAATGGCATATATTTATAATGTCTAAGAAATTTAAGCATATTGAATTACAATGATTGTTCATTAAGAATAGAGTTCTGAGGTTCTCTTGGCTTGCATTTGTAATATGAAATCCATGAACAGCGCCTCTCATCCCCCTCTCTGAAGTCCCGATTAGTTTACTCCTCCAGCACTATTTTCAGGTTTACGTGTCTGGTAAGGTTCATTATTTTCACAATAGTAATAATAATAGTATGTCCCCAACCAATTCGCCTTCATCCTTTTGCGCAACTCAGCTTTGTCTTTAAGATAGGGTTTAGCCTCAGCCACAAACGCATGAAAATTTGAAAGCATCACTTTATCATTGCAAATTTCAGGGAACACCTGCTTCACTTCATCATGCTTCATTGAATAAACAAGGATAGCTTGGCGCACTACTGAAGGAAGACGACCATTATTTTTTTGTTTCAACACCACAGCCATATTCATAAAGCGCATCAGATCTTTAGAATATAGCGTAGACGCAATAGAAGTTACCAGAGTCTGATCAGAACCAAAAGTAAGTCCCACATTATAACCTAAGAAAACAGGGCGACGATAACGTTGCTCATAAGTAGTTTCACGGGGAGCCAAATTCAAGACACTAACCAGTTCAGGATCTTCACCTATCAAATTCGGATTGTCAATCATAGGCGAATAGCGGTCAACAAATGCACGTTCAAACGGCACCTCCTCTAACGCCTTCATATAACGCTTGGCTAATTGTACTTCACCATTTAGGATGGCACTCAAAGCCATACGCTTATAATTGTATATCGAAGGTCCAGTCATCACATGACGCTCCATAGATGCACGATAAGCACTATTGACTAAACCTGCATAAAAATTACAATCTGCCTCGTACATACTCGTTTCTGTAATCCCCTTGTCTGAAAGGTCAGTACCATCTTGAGGATAGTCAAAAGCGAAATCAAACAAATGTTCGAGCAACTGATTTTGTTGCACTAAGGCAATGGCATAGTATGCAGCAACAGGGCGTGAACCTCTCTTAGCACTCAGTGCATCATCAACAATTCCTTCCCAATCTGCCACCAACATACGATTCTGCATACGTGCACAGAGGACATCGTTTTCACGATAAACGTGTGTAAAACCACAAAGCATTACGCCTGCAACTAACGTTATAACTACAGATGCCCAATGAGAATGTGTTGTAGCCACAACTGTAACTTTGCGAACTTTACGAACAATAGTAGCCACAAGTGCCCCTAAAGCCATAACACAAAATAGAATCAAGGGTAAACCTATGATAATGGAAGGTTCATCGTGATAATAAATTCTTGCGCCACGCCACACAAAATAACCCAACACGCCTAATGGCAACAAGAACGTAAGCAGTTTCCAGCGTCGTGAGAGTCCCAAAATACGGGCAAAGCAACATGCTGTCCCAACAAGGAGAAGTGTCAACAATGCCCCACCCAACCAAATATTCTTAAACGCCAACATCAGATAGCGCATCACCCAATAAAATTCGCCTAAAGGCTGACGCAACACATAAGTCATGCGTTCTGAGTCCAATGACACATAACAATCTTGTTGTGCACGTTGGAATACATCTCCGTACATCCATGTACAGCACAGATATATAAACACAACCATTACGAAGTGTACCCAGCGATAAGGTATTTTAGTTATTGAGAAGGAGGATTTTGCTACAGATGAGGAAGTAGCCGACGATACAACTTTCTTTGTTGTTGACTTCATAAGATGGTTAAAATTTCAAGTTTCTTGTGATAATTATTTCGTGCAAATTTAGGTAAAAAAACTTATTTCTCTTTGACAACTACTGCAAATGTTCATTTTTTCTATTACCTTTGCAACACTTTCACAATTAAAGGACCCATAGCTTAGCTGTATAGAGCGTCAGATTCCGGTTCTGAAGGTCGAGGGTTAGAATCCCTCTGGGTTCACGATGTCAAAACGACGAAGGATGTAGCAATTTCTCTGCCACCTCCTTCGTCGTTTATTATATAGGTGTCCCATCAATACGAAAGTGCCCGCATTGAAGGATAAAATAAGTGCCGAACATTCATAACATTCGGCACTTTATTTATAAAAATCTACTACAGAGTGTTCTGAGAGAACTCTTACCACCCCTTTAATCCATAAGGCGGAATTTATCTGACTAATACCTTTTGTCCTGCCACGATGTAAATTCCCTTAGCAAGCCCGTCGACCACTTGAACACCTTCACGTACTTCAACACTGCGCACTAATTGTCCATTAAGCGCATAAATTTTTATATTCAGCGGACAATTAGAGGATATTACTGCGCATCCCTCTCCTCCAGAAACACCGACGTGTGAAAGATCTACGGAATTTATGCCATCAGGTTTTACATAACCATACTGCTTATCCAAGAATTCCAAACGATCAGCGATCCAATTTTTAATATAATCAACATCACCTAAGATATTAGAATGATAAGCCGACCAGGTCTTTTGCTCACGCGCCACGGCACCGCTTTCCTCAAACAAATCTGCATATGCTTGGAAACGCTGGCACAACGATTCTTCCGAGAAATGCGTTTCACGTAATTCAGCATAGCGTGCGGCAAGTTCAGCCGTCCAACCAAGAGAGGTGTTACGCTTCAGACGGTGGAATAATGTATGCGTACCATGTTCATAATTCCAAAGGAACGTTGTAAAATCTTGCTTGGGTCCACAAATAGCATTTGAGCCATCCCATCGGCGTCCCCAAGTTCCATCCAAATCCCATGGTGCCAACCCGATACGCTTGCGTAGTTCTTCGTTATCAAGCGTTTGGTCATAATTATAGAAGAACAAGTTCTTACCGTGATTATCAGTAGCCAACATCAACTCTATAAAGAGGTAATAATCAGTAACTCCAGCAATATCAAAGTATTGATGCACCTCTTTCACGAAGGTACGATCTGTTGTCGTTGCAACAAAGTTTATGGCATTCCACAAAGACCCCCAATCAATAGGTTCTTCCTCCCAATCTGGATATTTAATTTCATAATTCGCCCAAGTTTCCTTTCTCACATTGTTGTCGTATGCTTGAGGTGCCGTTTTGGGATAATAATTCACCCCCATTTCATGCCCCATCAACACTTCATAACTCCATTGTGAAGACTTGTAGAGAGTACCACGCACTACAGCCTTTGAAGTGTCCGTAGCCTCCTCAAATTTCTTCAATTTCAGTTGCTTACGGTCCATCTTTTCCGTCAAACAATAGATACCATGATATTTTCCATTCAAATAAACTTCAGCAAACTCACCTCTCGTACCATGTCGCGCTTTCTTTTCGTATCCAGCCGCCTTGTGATAAGGATCTACTGCAAAATCATTCCAAAGGTCTGTGCTTACACGGTTGCGCATACATGCTTTGTCTACAGCCATTGCGTCAAGAATCCAGTTGTTATCATCACGTAATCCCAAGAAGGCAACATCTTTGGAGGTCACACCATCATGTTCGCGCATCTTAATGGCATAACTTTTCTTATCGAAGCTCTGAGCGGTTGCCCCTCTGTAACGAAAATCTGCGGTATAAAGGGAATCATACCCCGCAATATTTGCCTGTGTAACACGCAAAGAACCTGTAGTGTAATAGGAACCGTTACAATATGGATAATTGACTTCAACGAGATTCAAGAATGTGAAACGTATCGGTGCACGTTCAATTTCTACACCGTCCTTATAAATATTGAGATAGTGTTCAGCTGTACAATCAAAATCCGCCAGTTCTACAATGCCCTCATCGTTGGCTGCGACTCCATCTATGCGCATAGTATAATCGGCGCCAGAAGCTTTAGAGACGAAATGTATTTGTGCGGAATAACGACCTGTTGTTCGCGTCTCAGCAGGTAGTGTAGCCACATATACACCATCTGCACTATCATAAATCAACTCCTTGTCATTGATACGTAGAGTATCGATGAAACTGCGGAAACCCATCAATTCTACCCCAGGAAATACAACTCCATTTTCCATCAAATGCTTGGCATGACGAACGTCGGCGGAGTAGAATACAAAAGTTGACCCCAGATCACTCCAATCGTATAAACATACAAATTTCTTGCCATTATCATTCCAATACAAATACTCAGATTGACCATTGGTAATCTCAGGTTGCCCCCACCAAGAATAATCATATACAGGACGCTGAGTCAATTTTTCAATCAAGTATCCTGGGCATTGATATTGGTCATAGAAGTTGAATCCCCAATAGTTCGTTCCATTTATCGAAGCTATTTTCTTCAAGCTAAGCGCAACATTTGCGGTTGGATAATCTGTAAGAACAACCTTACCGTCTTCCGTAAGAATTGAGTAACCCGAACCATTTTTTCGGAAGTAAAAGTTGTCACCTTCTCCATCTGTCTGATGCAGCTTATCTTTAGAATTCACCAAATACTTTCCTGAACGAACATTGCGAATTTTATACAACACTGGATCAGAAGATGTAGAAGCTACAACTGGCACTTCAGGCATACCTGTACGCTCCCAATAATACCCGTCATCAGTGATCCCACGATCGCCTTGGATAGCCTCACCATCAACTGGAGCATTAGTTGAACCATCCAACATATTTCCCTTATCATCAAGGAAATAAAATGTAGAATTACTACTCCAATAACCACTATAAGTGCCTACCAAATTTGTGCCATCTACACGGAGGTTAAAGTATTGTTCAGGATGGCTAACGCTCTGGATATAGTATCCTCCCGTATCCAAAATCCCAATTTTCCATTTGGCATCGTTGCCAGAAATTGAAGCAGAAAGATTCAGCCCCTTCTTCTGCGCATCAACACGCTGAGGGTCATAAACCAAATATTCCATGGTTTGTGCATTCCTGAAGGTATAGCAACCTTGTTCATCCATGGAGATATACCAATACGCATCGTTGGGAACTTCCCGAGATGCAACATAATACACAATAGGATCAACATCATGATAGGCTCCAAGAGCAATACCACCACAATTAAAATACGCACATTGAATAACGTACTTTTTACCGTCTACAAACTCTGGCTGAGCAGAAACACCGCACAGGATTGCAAACATCATCGCTAAGGTTAAGACTAATTTCTTCATAAAATTATATTGATTACGCTACAAAAATACACCAAATTTTGTAGAATATAATATATCGTATAGTTATTTTTTTACTACCTTTGTCAAAGTGATGCAAAACTACATTTTTACAGTTTAATCCATATTTATAGCATCACTACAATAAATAACTATTTTACATTATAAATCAATAGTTTCACAACGAATATATAAAAATCGAAATGCAAATAATTCTTCTATCCGGAGGTTCCGGAAAACGCCTTTGGCCATTATCAAACGGCACACGTGCCAAACAGTTTTTACAACTATTACCTGCCCCAGATGGTTCTCTTGAATCAATGGTACAACGCGTCGTTCGTCAACTCAATGAAGAAGGTTTAGGTAAAAACATCAACTTTGCCACCAGTTTAGCACAGAAAGACCAGCTGTGCAATCAAGTAAAAGGCGACATACAATTCATCACCGAGCCCGACCACCGCGGCACCCTCCCAGCAATCGCGCTATCGGCATTACACCTAAGCGAACATCAACATTGCAACCGCGAGGAAATTGTTTTGGTAATGCCTTGCGATAGCTTTGTCACCCGTGAATATTACACAGCACTCCAACGTGCAATTAAAGTTGCGGAAGAAGGCCATGCAAAATTCACGCTCTTAGGCATACGCCCCACTTCAGAAACTCCCTTCACGCGTTACGGATACATCTTTGCCGAAACACCATCTGACCCCACCAATCCTGGCGCACACAGCAAAGTCATTCGTTTCTACGAAAAGCCAGAACCAGAGGTAGCGCGCACACTCATCATGCAAGGAGCGTTATGGAACGCTGGGGTATTCGTATTCAGACTTGGTGACATGCTTGACATCGTTCAACAGCAATTTGGCGCCACCAGTTACGAAGAACTCTACAAGCGCTATTCAGAACTCCCCAAACTCAGTTTCGACCGAATGGTCATCGAGAAAGAGACAGACCTCGCCGTGGTGCGCTATGCTGGAAAATGGAAAGATTTAGGCTCATGGAATTCCCTTCTTGAAGAAACGCCCGTCCGAGAGATGGGTAACGTCATGATTGGTCATGATGTCGTAAACACGCATATTATTAACGAATTAGACCAACCCCTTTTATGCGTTGGCACACATAACATGGTAGTCGCAGCCACCAACGATGGCATCTTGGTAAGCCGCAAAGACATCTCTGGAACGTTAAAGCACAACGTAGACAACCTTGAGATTCGCCCCATGTACGAAGAACGACGCTGGGGAAGTTACAAAGTTATTTCCAACCTTACATTCCCCGATGGTGCACGGGCATTAACCAAACTGCTTTGCATATCAGCAGGTAAGAATATCAGCTATCAGATTCACCACCACAGAGATGAACTTTGGACATTCGTAGACGGCGAAGGCGAATTAGTTATTGACAACGTACAACGCACAGTTCGTAGAGGCGATGTTGCGCTCATAAAAGCGGGACAGCTACATGCCGTACGCGCCACATCTGACCTTAAAATCATTGAAGTACAAAGCGGCACACAACTCATCGAAGAAGACATTGAACGCTTTGAGTGGAATTGGGAATAGTAAATCTCCACACAAGAATATCCTTAATGCACAAGGAGGCGGCCCCACCGTCTCCTTGTGTTTTTGTAACAAAATCAACACATTTAACCGATAATTCTTCATCTGCACAACATACCAAGAATAATCCCCAAACTAATCGGCAGTTAATTCGAATTAATCGGCGATTAGTTAAAATTAATCGGCAGTTTGTTTTTAGAGAAACCCAACTATTTTTCGCAATATCAGCCAAAGGATAAAAACTTAACGAAACAAGGAATATCTTAACAAACACCGAATAGCCATTGAATCATCTTAGTCATTTTTATAGCATGGTCGTTGTCAAACATTTACCCCTCATCCACTTTAACGCAAGTAAATAAAACACAATTATGCCAATCATAATTATCAAAACCCACTCTCAAAGTATAAAATCATAAAAAAACTTAACTCATATTAACCTTATTTATCTATAATTAAAGAAATATGCTTAACTTCGCATGGAAATTTATAACGTATCAGGCATGGAACTTATGTCAAAACTTAAACTTATAGCAATCATTGCTATCCTTTGCTGCGGAGGTTTGCAAAACGTCAATGCGCAGCGTATTGTTGCAAAATCCAATTTGTTGTATTGGTGTACAGGAACCGTAAATGCTGGACTTGAATTTCGTGTTTCACGTCGCTTCACGGTCAATCTCGAAGGTCAGGTTAATCCACTTGCTATCGGAGATAAGAGTTTGAAGCACTATGCCATTCAGCCCGAAGTTCGCTACTGGCCCGCTGGTCGTCCTCAAGCACGCTGGTTTTATGGCATAATCGGTTCAATAGGCAGAAAGCAAATCAACATTACAGGCACTAACATCCATACCGACACATTCGGCGGAGGTATTTCAGGCGGTTATGTCTTCGTTTTAGGCAAGCGTCTCAGCTTAGAAACAACGCTCGCACTTGGTGGAGCCATCCAACGAGGCAAAGAATGGGATGGAGATGTTAAACCAGCCAAGAACAATATCAGCGGACTCAAGATTTGCCCCCTTAAGGCGGGTGTTACATTGACTTACATCTTAAAATAAGGTTTAGGCTATGAAGAAATTCTTTACATATTCCAACATCTTGCAAACATTGCTTTGCTGTTGCCTCATGGTTTTGGGGACTGTTGGACAAAGTTTTGCACAGGACAAGAAAGATAAGAGCAGCCTCATCTCCGTAACGCTCAAAGTTAAAACGGCAGATGGAATCCAATATAGTAATGCAAAGATATGGGATGCGACCTCACGTCCTATCATTGACACCCAACATCGTACCAATAAGAATGGTGAAGTAACCCTTAAAGTACTTCCCAGTGCTACACTCTATATTGGTGAGTATATGATTTGGGAGTCTGCGACAAATGAATACATTCCTATTGAAGACGTATTCCCTGATGATGGAAAAGATTACTACACCATTGTAGAAGTCAATGGACGTCGCGATATTTCAGTTGTTGTTAAACAGGTAATGACTGAAAAGGCAGATGTCACAGCAGAATCCCAATTAGTGGAGGTACAAGGTGAAATGCGTGGAAACACGATGGAACTTTCAACCAAGATGCTTGTAGATGCGTCTTTGGTTCATACCGACAACAGATTTATTTGGCAACCGGTCATCATCAATCAAAAGACGAATGAGATTCAGTATGGAAGAGCTTTCGTGCTTGATGGCAAGGAATACAGCACAACACAATTGCGTAACTACGACAACAGAGTAGAAGACGGTGACCCTCTGTATGAAAAAGGACTTGTACGTATCAGTCACGACAGCCTCAAAATTTGCAAAGTTAAGCGCTTGCGTCGCCCTGTAGGTAAAACGGTTGAAATTGATTATGCAAAAGCACACGGTTACTTTACCGTAAGAAATGCAGATACAGTTTATTACAAAATAACAAACGGTGATACTATTGCATTTGCCAATCGTACGGATAGTATTGTAACCTACTATTATGAATTTAATACAAAAGACAAAATTTTCGTTGATCACCCGTTGACTCCTTTTGCTTATGTGGTTGAAACTCTTTCCGAAGATTACGAACAAATTCTCATCCGCGATAGTGTAGACGTTCACATTTATGGAGTGCTACACCCTCTCCGTCTTTTGGATGTAAAATACCAATACGCAGAACTTGACTCAGCCTTATATAAGCAATGGTGGCCCAAGCCTAAGGTTGGTCCTATGGAAACCGAAGGTAGTGTAGACTTGAAGTTCCTTGTGGGAAAGAGCACCTTAGATAGCAGTGACCCTCACAATGCAATAGAATTAGAGAGAGCACAAAAGACGGTAGCTGGAATCGTAAGCGCACGAGGAACAACGGTAACTGGTTTACGAGTTAGCGGTAAGTCATCTCCAGAAGGTGATTACGACAAAAACTTAAACTTGGCTAAAGGTCGTTTGAGCACTGCATTAAGACTTCTTAAGGGTTTTATCCCTACAGGAAAGAGATTGAAGGTTTTGGAAGAAGACCTCACTCCTGCAGTAGCTACATGGCAAGAAGTTGCTGACTCAATGAAGAAGGATGGTCTCCTTGCAGAAGCAGCTGAGATTGAACGAATCATTGCTGCGAATTCTACAGGACGCATTTCTACCGATATGAACAATCAGGGGCGTCAGATTACACGTCTTGAATGCTATAAGAGCATTATTAAAGAAAAGTACCTTCCTAAGTTCCGCCGCGTAGACTTTGTATTGAATACGTATGTTAACCGCTCTGCCAACATTCATGAAATTCGTGATATGTATGCAAATGGCGAAGATATGGACGAATATAGCTTCCATCAACTTTACGCAAATGAAAGTGACACTCTACTGCGATTCAAGTATTGTAAAGAAGCGTATGAAAAGTTCCCTGAACACATTATTTTCCGCACAGACTATGCAGGACATTTGATTGCCCAAAATCGTCCTGATACAACGATACTATCTGATTACACTTATTTGAAACGCTTCAAGATTGATGGTGTGGGTTCATTCAAAGTTCCAGAAGAAACACGAATCAACCAAGTGATTTCACTTATCAAAATGGAAAATTTTGATTTGGCGGGCAAAATTGCCGAAACTTACTTGAGTGGAACTGGACGTTCTGAATTTGCAAAGCGTTTAGCGCAGGCTTATTGTGGTAGTTTGTACAAAACAGATGGTACAATCAACGACACCATTATCAATGCAGTTTCTAAGAGCTCTGTCATGAACGAAATTATCATTCGCATGGCAATCAAAGGTAAGGCAGAAACGGAACAACGCCAACGTGCTCAGGAATTGTGCGACACATTGCTTAAGAAGAATAAGATGGATGCGATGGCTAATTTCCTTAAGGCAATATGCTTGAAGCGTATTGGTGGTAAGGATAATAACAACCGTGCTACCATCCACCTTTACAGGGCTTTGGAAGCTGACCCCCAACTCATCGAACTCGCAAAGACAGACAAAGACCTCTACGAACGTCTTTACGATGAAGAAATGCCTATCCCCACCCTCCGTCCTAAGGAAGATTGGGAGTATGAACTTGGCTTGACTAAATAAACACAGAACTTCGCGAACTGCGTCCTACACATATTATATTATATATAATAGAGAGATATCCCCAAAGGACGCAGCCGCATCACTACTTTATAAAGATTAAAGGAAATGAATTTAAGACATATTACATTACTCGCTCTACTTTCTTGTGCTACATTTACGTATGCACAAGAGAACAACGTAGACGAGAATGAGGTGGGTTTTAAGGAAGAACGCCCCGACTATGGTCAAGGCTTCCATGCCCATCGTTATGCCCTCCAAAAGCCTCACTTTGCAAAGAAGTTTGAGAAAAAAGTTCTGGGAGACCGTCTTTTCTTAGACTTCGGTGCAGGTTTAACATTCCCCTTCTCTGGTTCCCAAAATTCAAAATCTGGATTTGTAACAGGAATCTCGGTAGGTGACTGGCTAACACCCGAGCATGGTGTACGTGCCGGAATTAAATTTGGCAACTATACTTATGGCAACTATGATATTTCAGCAAAGGGTCTCACTTTAGACTACTTGATGAATATCTCTGCATTGTCTACCCCTGGCAAAACTTATACTCCTAAGCGCTTTGAAGTGCTCGGAGTTGCAGGATTAGACATTCTTCACCGCTCATTTGGAAATGCAAGTAACTTTGGATTAGGGGTACATGTTGGCGGTCGCGCACAATACAGTATCCCCCAATCAATTTTCCAGATCTACGCAGAACCTCGCTTATACTTTATGGATGGAAGGGGACAAGGAAGCTACACTTCCAACATGTATAAGTCTGGCATGGAAGTATTGTTTGGGTTGAGTGTCCTCCCCTACCAGCGTATTATCCCCACGGGTAACCAAGCAGCTTTGGACGACGATGGCCATTTCTTAAACAACACGTTTATCTACTTTGCTGGTGGTCCACAAGTATTGCTTAGTCCTTTGAATGGCACGATGTTTAATACACTTGGTGCACGTGCTCAAGGCGGTATCGGTAAATGGTTCAACCGTGGTTACGGTGCTCGACTGTCTGGTTATACAAACTTCCTTCAGGAAAAGGATGATGCGAAGAACAAAGGCTTCGGCATTTCTGCCGACGCAATGATTGACCTCACTTACTTAAACGAAGGTTACAATCCTCATCGTCGTTTCTGGATTAACGGAATGATTGGTGCCTCTCTTGCACTTCATAAGCATGAAGGAATTAAAAAACTTATCACTTACGGATTCGGTGCAGGTCTTCAACCTAACTTCCGTTTGCGTGAAGGCATCTCATTCTTTGTAGAACCTCGAATCGATGTTCTTAACAATAAGAATAGCGTATATGGTGCTACGACAAGTTCATGGGCTGTAGTTCCCTCACTTTTGGCTGGTGTAAACTTCATGCAAGGTGGAGATACCAATGCTCAGCGTCAAGGCAACTTCAACTTCACGAACCAAACGCTCTACGACCACCTCTTCATTGACGGAGCTCTTGGAGCCTATTTCGCAGGTGGCAGTTACCGTACATTGTTGAGTAGTCCCACTTCACAGGCACATCCTAAGATTTATGCAGCTATCGGTAAGTGGTTTAACGCCACCTCTGGTATGCGTATTTGGGGTGATATCAACAAGCCTCGAGGTAAAACCAGAGCAGACCATCTCTTGACTGTAGGTATTGACTACTTGTGGAATATCACTAACACGTTCCATGGTTATGATCCTGCAAGAAAATTTGAGTTCCAAAGTTCTTTAGGTTTCAATATCTTGAATCAAAAGCAGGTAACAGGCTTGGCATACGGTCTTAATGCTGGCGTTCGCGCACAATGGAATGCTACCAAGATGGCAGCCTTCTTCATTGAACCACAAGTTCGCCTTTATAAGGAAGAGGCTGAGCGTAATAACTATACTTTTGAAGGAATAGACTTTGTTCCTGTAGGTCTCGTAGGTATGCAATTACGCTTTAATGGTTATACTCCAGACGTAGAACAAGATATTTACGTATCACGCAAATACGATCATTACTTCAGTGCTGCAGCAGGCTTACAAGTACCATTGCGTAAGTACAACGAAGGTTCACTCTATGGTCCTATTGCACGTCTAACCTATGGTAAGCAATTCTCCCCCATCTCTTCTTATCGTATCCATGGTCTCGCTTCCGCAAACAAGTTCTATAACAAGAAGCATGTGATGGCTGGCGTCGGAGCAGACTACATGACAGACCTCACGGCTCTTGCGCATGGATATAATGAAGACCGAGTGTTCACCCTCAGTAGTTTTGTAGGTGCAAATGCGAACCTTTCATATCAAAGCGGTGGTAACTTCTATTTCTATCCAGAAATCTATGCAGGTGCGCAAGCAGCCCTTAGAATCTCAGACCGTTTCACATTCTTCTATGAACCTCAGTTACGCTACGACTTCACTGACCAGTGGAAGAATGCCTATAAAGCAAAGAAGTTGAGCACATCACAACGTTACTCTATGGCTCACTTGCTTGGTTTGAACATGAAGTTTGAAGCCTTCAAGAAGCTCAGAGACGAAAAGAGTGCTTATGAGTATGACGAAAAGGTAGAATTCATTTCTGTTGCAGGTGGTCTGCAAATCCCCATCCGCAGAATGAATATTGCAGGTTACTATGGTCCGTTGATGCGCCTTAGCTATGGTAAGCAAAATACAGCGTTTACGCTTTACCGCTTCAACGCTGCTATGGAATACAACCACTTTGGTAGAACACACTATGCTAAAGCATCGCTCGGAGCCGACTACATGTTAGACTTCACAGCGTGGGCATATGGTTACGACCCAGACCGTCGTTTCAACCTCCGCCCCTATGCAGGTTTGGACCTCAATCTTTCTCGTGCGCGCCAAAACTACTACTTGTTCCCTGAACTCATTGCAGGTGCTCAAGCTGGTATTCGCGCTACAAAGAACATTGAGTTCTATTACGAAGGCCAAATCAAATATGGTTGTTCTAACCAAATTCGCTTTGCATACAACACGAGAAATTACGTCAATACGTTCCGTCGTCTCGTCATGTCTCACATGATTGGTATGAACTACAGATTTACTCCTGCAATGGATAGTTATAAGAACAATGCAGGCTATGAACGTCCCTACAAGGAGTTTGTCAGTGCATCAGCAGGTGTTAATCTTAACTCAGCAACATTCTTCTATATCAATCCCACGGGTAACAAATGGGGATTCAGTTCTGATATTTCATACGGACGCTGGTTGAATGGTGTGAGAGGTTTCAGAATCGGAATTGACAACACGCAGTTCAAAGCTAAGCGCTGGGGGCGCCAACAACATTGGACTTCTATTCATGCAGATTTCATGTGTGACCTCCGCACATTACTCACAAACAATACGCATGAAAAGAAACTCATTACATGTGATGGTTTCTTAGGTCTTGGAGTTGGTTTCTCTACACAGCCCAAAGAAACAACCAATATAGCTCCTGTTATCAATGCTGGTGTACAAATCGGTGCCAATATTGGCGAACGTTTCAACATCTACCTTGAACCCGCAGGACAACTCTTTGGCAAACGTATTTGGCAACGTAGCAATGAACATCCATTTGAACTCACTGGCAAAATCATGTTAGGTACTAAGTTCAAATTCTAAACAAAATAGTTATAAATACCGCTTCGCATTAGGTGAGGCGGTATTTGTTTTGTGAAAGTCATAATATTCATAGTTATATCCAGTGTTCTGCTATCACCTTTTAACAAATGGGGATATAATATAGAAGTTTCTTGATAGAATTGAAAAATAATGAACGTATGAATTTCCTAATTTGTAAAAAATGACTATCTTTGCACCCGATTTGTCTAAACAGAGGCTCGAAAGGGCGCGTGTGATGGCGAATTAAGCAAACATTTACTTAATTTAGAGTAACACAAATTTTATTTAACATGAAAGAAATTTCAATCAACGGTACACTCCGTAATGCCATCGGTAAGAAGGCATCTAAGGCTGCTCGTGCAGAAGGTCTCGTTCCTTGCTGCTTGTATGGTGAACAGAAGGGCGAAAACGGCCTTCCCGTAGCTACTCACTTCGTAGTTTCTGAAAAGGAAATCAACAAGGTTTACTACTCTCCCAACATCTACCTCGTAAACATCAACCTCGATGGTGTTAACAAGACTGCTGTTGTTAAGGAAGTACAGTGCCACGCAGTAAAGGACAACGTACTCCACGTTGACTTTTACGAAGTAACTCCCGAAAAGCCCATCGTTATGGCTGTGCCCATCGCTCCCCAGGGTCTCGCTGAAGGTGTACGTGCCGGTGGTAAGCTCGTGGCTATGGTACGTAAGCTCAAGGTTAAGGCGCTCTACACTCAGATCCCCGAAAAGCTCACTATTGACGTTACAAACCTCCAGCTCGGTAAGTCAATCAAGGCTGGCGAACTTTCATTCAAAGGCCTCGAACTCGTTACTCCCAAGGAAGTTGTTGTTGTAACAGTTAAGATGACTCGTGCTGCAATGGGTGCTATGGCTGCTGCAGCTGCTGCAAGCAAGAAGAAGTAGTCAATTCATTACATCTTTACAATACATGCCAGTGTGCGCCCTGCACATTGGCATTTTTAATGCTAAAAAGATATGCACTATCTCATAGTTGGACTTGGCAACATCGGCGACGAGTATGCCAACACCCGACATAATATTGGTTTCCGCGTGGTCGATGCTATGGCAAAGGCAGCGGGAGCTACTTGGGAAGACAAGCGCTACGGGTTTGTCACTACGATTCGTGTGAAAAACCGTCTGCTCACGCTCTTGAAACCTTCTACTTACATGAACCTCTCAGGCAATGCCGTGCGTTACTGGATGAATGAGAAGAAAATTCCACTCGACCACGTGCTTGTTGTAGTGGACGACCTCGCCCTACCCTTCGGTCAACTCCGCATGAAGCCCAACGGTTCAGAAGCCGGACACAACGGTTTGCGCCACATTACCTCGGTGATGGGCACGCAGAACTATGCCCGCCTGCGCTTCGGCATCGGCAACGATTTCCCCAAGGGCGGTCAGGTTGACTTTGTGCTCGGAGAATTTGGCGCTGAAGACCTCGCCAAGATGGACGAGCGCATCGGAGTAGCCTCAGACATGATTAAGGATTACGCTCTTCAGGGCATCCAGCACGCAATGTGTAACTTCAACAAGAAGTAAACAATGGAAGCACGCATAGACAAATGGTTGTGGGCGGCACGCATATACAAGACGCGCACACTTGCTGCCGACGCTTGTAAGAATGGGCGCATCACCATCAATGGTGCGCAGGTAAAACCCTCACGCACCGTCAAGGAAGGCGATAAGGTGGGTGTGAAGAAAGCCCCCATCACTTACACCTTCCTCGTGAAGCAGGCGATTGAGAAGCGCGTGGGCGCCAAACTCCTCCCCGACATTTTGGAAAACATCACCGCGCCCGAGCAATACGAACTCTTGGAAATGAGCAAGATTTCTGGTTTCATCGACCGCGCTCGTGGTACGGGTCGCCCCACTAAGAAAGAACGCCGTGCCCTTGATGACTTTGCCTCGGAAGATAACGTTCCCCTATTCTTCGGACTCGACCTTGAGGACGATGAATTGGACGATGACGATTACGATGCGCTTGCGGCGGAAAGATAAAAAAGGAAAATGGGAAAGGAAAAAGGAGAAAGACCATGCGGGACTTCACCGCGCCAGTATCTTTCTCCTTTCTCCTTTTTCATTTCTCATTTCCTACATATAATTCAGCAGTTCCTCCGCCTTATCAATCAATCCCAATGAGGGGAAAGTTGACAACTCTAACTTCGGACGGAATCCCCAGGTCACACCCACGGCATCTACTTGGGCATTCAATGCCGTCAGCATATCCACGCCCGAGTCGCCTACATAAAGTACCGCATCCTTACTTACTCCTGCCACTTGAAGGATGTCTGTTACAATGGCGGGATCAGGTTTTATAGGAACCTCACTTCTTTGTCCAAGCACCTTGATAAAGTTGATATCGGGGAAAAAGTGCGACACCAATTTCTCTGTAGCCGCTTGATATTTATTCGAAGCTACAGCAAGTTGCACACCATCATTCTGCAAACGCACTAACAATTCGGGAACACCCTCGTAAGGGACCGTTAAGTCGGCATTATGTTCATCGTAATAAGGGATAAACACGCTGCGCATGTGCAAAATATTTTCCTCGGTCTTCTCCCCTTCTGGCAATGCGCGCTCTAATAATTTATTGATACCATTGCCCACAAAGGAACGAATCGTCGCTGCATCATGAGTGGGATACCCCAACACAGCAAGGGCATGGTTTGCACCCGTTGCAAGATCGTCAATCGTATTCAGCAGTGTACCGTCAAGGTCAAATATTACAAGTTTCTTCTTCATAGTAGCTATAATTTTGTTACTCTTAATTCACAGAACAAATTTAAGAATTAAGAAGCGAAAGCAGAGCCTATGTTGAGACTTATTTATTACTTTTGTACACCGAATTAATCCCCCAAAAACATCATTGAATGAAACTCAGCAATATAATCATACTATTACTTTGCACCACAACTTCACAAATTGTGCTTGCAACAAATCATACAGATGGGGTTCCATCCAAGACTCCAGTAAACGCACTAAACATAAATGAGTTGGCTTCTCGCATACAAATTCATGCGTATGCACAAGCAGGGTTCACCTACTCCCATGCTAATGATAAAGAAACTAACACGTTCGACTTAAAGCGCTCGCTCGTATGGGCAAATGGAGACATTACCGACAGGTGGTCATTCCTTTTCATGCACGACTTTTCGAGCGTAGTTCAAGAATATTATACGGACTACCGCCTCACCAACAACAAGGCATTAACCGTGAGATTTGGGCAATTTAAGCATGGACTTACGTATGAGAACGTGCTTTCCCCTACTGGTCAAGAAACGATTGATGTCTATTCTGAAGGAGTAACGTATCTCACAGGATGCGGAAGTGACCCACTTTTGGGTGTGCAATACGGGCGTGATCTTGGCATTGCGCTCTACGGCGAAACCAACAACGGGAAATTTCGCTACGAACTTGACATCATGAACGGACAAGGGATAAATTGTAAAGACGGCAATGCGGAGAAAGATTTTATCGGAAGGTTAGAGTGGCGTCCCATTGCAGGACTTCATTTCATCACTACCGGACAACTTGGCAGAGGACATGCTATTGCGACCTCACTTTACAACCCCGAAATTAAAGTTGGAGAAAATTACAAACGCAATCGTTGGTCGGTAGGTTTTAACTTCAAGTCCAAACCTTTGAATGTGCACGGTGAATATTTAGAGGGCAAAGACGGACGTGTTACCAGTCGCGGAGCATACCTTACAGCCTGCATCCCTATTCGGGCAAACAAGTTTGACGTTGTAGCCTCCTACGATTTCTTTAATTTCAACACCCAACTGGGCATGCACCAACACAAAGTAGTGGCAGGAGTACAATATTGGTTCTACAAGAAATGCCGCTTTCAAGTGCAATACGTATATAAAAGCGCTGCTGTAAAAGATGGAGTGTTTCAACATACTGCTAACAATGCCATCATGTGCCAGATGCAAGTAAGGTTCAATTAAACCGCTCTAAATTTTACGATGTCTTGAGTATTGCGGGAAACCGCTCCCATTACAAGTTGGTCACCATTTAGAATGTGTCAACCATAACAGGAATAAATTTAGAAAGTGTTAACCTAATTAGGAATAACATCTAAGAATGTAAACACAAACAGTTTTAACAAACAAAGCTGTCAACTAAATTCATTACAGGTCACTATATTCAGTACAGGTCACTATATTCAGTACAGGTCACTATATTCAGTACAGGTACATTTGCAACCCTGCTAATTTTATTTCTACGGCATGAAAATAAATTTTCTCGGCATAAAAAATTATTTTCTCGGCATAAAAAAAATCGGTAACACTACAAGCTGTTACTTGCGGGACCTTTATCGCTCGAAGAGTGTTAAGACGCTGAAGGCATCATTAGAGTGAAACGACAACCATACATGGTCAACAGCTATATCATCGCCTCTATTTATGAAAACAAATTGTGCCCCGTCCTTGTTGGAGAACGGGGCACAATATATTTACGAACAAATTCAAAACTTACGCAAGAGAAGCAATGAATTCCTTCATTTCTGCCTGATGAGCTTCTACGCTCTGAAGGAGCTTGAACTGCGCCTTTGAGCGAACGAGGTTGTGATCTGCATACTGAGTCTTGTAGTAAGTATCGCCGTTGATGTAGTCAGCAAGGAAGCGTACAGTCTGCATGTAGGGGAAGAGCGCTGCTGCGTAAGGCAAGTTTTCAACTTCAAGAGGAGTGATGAATGAAGCCGCTGACTTGAGGTAACCCTTTGCAAACGACTTGAAGATTTCCATGTTGAAGTTTACATTGTCAAGGTCCTTATCGTCTTCCTTACCTGTGTTTGCTGCTGAACGAAGGTAGTCACCGAAGTCAGAGAAGATGAAGTTAGGCATCACAGTATCGAGGTCGATAACGCAAAGCACATTGCCTTCCTGGTCAAAGAGGATGTTGTCCACCTTTGTGTCGCAGTGACAAATACGCTTGGGGAGCTTACCTTCACGATGGAGCTGTTCGCCCTTACACATTTCTTCAGCACGCTTTTCGAGTTCGTCAACGAGCCACTGCACTTCAGCCAAACGACCAGCCTTGTTTTCAGCAACAGCTTCGCGGAGCTGCTTGAGGCGGAACTCCATATTGTGGAAATCCTTGATTGTTTCGCCAAGCTGAGCGGGGATGTCAGCAAGCATAGCCTGGAAGTTACCGAATGTTTCACCTACGATGTAAGAAGTTTCGGGAGTTACGGCAGTCATTGACTTTGTGTCGGGGATGAATGCCATTACACGCCAATACTTTGCACCGTCAAAGTAGAAATACTTACCATCCTTTGTGGGGATGAAGTTGAGCACCTTACGGTCGATATCTTCTGTACCAGCAGCTTCGAGCTTTGTACGGATGTGAGAAGTAACTGCTACGATGTTGTCCATCAACATTTCAACGTCGGGGAAGATCGCGTTGTTCACATTCTGAAGCACGTAATCGGGCTGTCCTTCTTCAGTCTTCACACGATAAGTTGTGTTGATAAGACCATTACCGAGGGGAGCAACTTCTACTACATTGCCCTGAATCGCAAACTGAGAAACAATTTCATTCATTGGAGTAAAGTATTTATAGGTTAATTATGTTATCTCTGTTGGGCAAAGTTAGCATTTTTTAAGCAAAGAGTAATAACATTCTGGCATATATTTCTAAAAAAATCCCTTGAAGCATTAGGAAGTTGCTTCAAGGGAAATTTTTCTACTATCTTAAATCAAAGGAATATTCAGCGTAGCACATTCCTTACGCATCTCATCGGGCCAAATGCTTGCTTGTATTTCACCGATGTGCGCCTTACGAAGGTAGAGCATACAGAGGCGTGACTGTCCGATACCTCCGCCGATACAGAGGGGAAGACTGCCTACTACGAGGCGACGGTGGAAGTAAAGTTCCAAGCGCTCCTCTTTTCCGCTTTCCTTGAGCTGGCGAAGTAGCGCTTCTTTGTCCACACGGATACCCATAGAAGAGAGTTCCACGGCACGATCAAGCACATCGTTCCACACCAAGAGGTCACCATTCAATCCAGGTAACGCACTATCTGACGACACCGTGGAGTAATCATCATAGTCTGGCGCACGCATATCGTGAGGTTCGCCATTTGAGAGTTTACATCCAATGCCAATGATAAATACCGCCCCCCATTCACGGGTTATCAAGTCCTCGCGCTCCTTTGCCGACTTATCGGGATAGCGCTGCAGGAGTTCTTCGGCATGAATGAACTGCACATCTTCAGGCAGTGAGGGAGTTAATTGAGGGAAGCGCTCACACACAAGAAACTCCGTGCGCTTCAAAGCAGCATAAATACATTTCACCGTGCGCTTCAAATATTCCACCGTACGCTGTTCGGGAAGAATCACACGCTCCCAGTCCCACTGATCCACATAAAGCGAGTGCAAATTACCAAGCTCTTCATCCGCACGAATGGCATTCATATCTGTATAAATACCATAGCCCGGTTGCACTTCATAATCGGCAAGAGTCAAACGCTTCCATTTAGCCAACGAATGCACTACTTCGGCGTGCGCATCTTGAAGGTCCTTAATGGGAAAAGTCACAGGGCGCTCCTTACCGCTGAGGTCGTCATTGATACCCAAACCACGAAGCACGAAGAGTGGTCCCGTCACACGACGAAGACACAGCCCTGTAGCAAGGTTATCTTGAAAGAAATCCTTAATGACCTTAATACCCTGCTCGGTTTCATATTTGTTGAGTACGGGAGAATACGCTGTTGGCTTAATTAGATAACTCATGGTTTAGTTTCGTTTTGTTATTGCGAGCGCAAAGATAGTAAATATTTGTTAGCGGAAGCAACAAATCAGCTTCTTTTTGCAAGCAACTATCCCCTATTTGAATAACTTTCATCTAACCTACTCAAGCAAAGTTTTACAGAAGCACCTTTGCAAGACGCTCCCATAGGCGGATTGACCTTGGTAAGGCAGATTTCTACCTGCTTCACTAAGGAAAACTCATCCAGTAATCGTCGGGCAATGCGCATGACGACATGCTCTAACAACTTTGAGGGCACTTGTATCTCTGCTTTCATCACATCGTAGACAGCGGCATAATTTACTGTCCCCGAAAGTTCATCGTGGTTATACGCCTCGGCAGTTACATTCACATCAAGCACCACATCTGCAAGATAAGAACCTCCCACGATGCGCTCTTGTTCAAGCACACCATGGAAGGCATAGAAGTCAAGGTTTGAGAGAGAGATTCTCATTTCTGATTTTATATTCTATCCACATCTACTGCTTCCGCAACTCTTACAAATCAAGCAACCTTCCTGATATACAAGGGTTTCGCATCCACAGTTAGGACATTTCTGACCTGTCGCTTCCGTGCCGTCGGAAATGTATTTCTTCAACGCACGCGTCACACCATTCTTCCAAGTATTGATACTTTCAGAGTCAAGTTGCAACTGACCGACGAGCTTAATAACATTCGTCAAAGGCATGCGGTAACGGAGTACGCCGGAAATCAACTTGGCGTAGTTCCAATACTCCTTATCGAATTTTTCAGAGAGTCCTTCAACCGTCGTTTTATATCCACGCTTGTTCTTAAACTGGAAGTCGTAGCGCTTCGTACCGTCGGGATTTTGATTTTTGATAATAACCCCAGAAGTCACATGCTTGGGAAGCACAATACCTTCTTCGTCGTCCATCAACCCCGTAAAGATTTCGTAAGGATGACCGTCGAGAAGTCCAACGAATGCCACCCACTTTTCCTTCTTATTTTGGAAACGCACCACGTCACACTCCAATTCAACAGGACGAATCTCTGTAACCTGCGGCGGTTGGCAAACGGGAGCTTCGTCCTTTTTCTCCTTCTTTTCAGCACTCACAAGCACCCCGCTTCTACTGCCGTCACGGTAAATGGTACAGCCCTTACAACCACTCTTCCAAGCTTCGATGTAGAGTTTGTTTACCAATTCTTCATCGACATCAGCAGGAAGGTTTACGGTCACAGAGATGCTGTGGTCTACCCATTTCTGAATCGCCCCTTGCATTTTCACCTTCATAAGCCAGTCTACATCGTTTGCCGTAGCCTTATAGTAAGGCGACTGCGCCACGAGTTCGTCAATTTCTTCCTGCGTGTAATTCTTGGTGGTATCCAATCCATTAACCTTCATCCAAGTCATAAACTTGGGGTGGTAAACGATGTATTCTTCAAAGGAGTCACCTGTTTCATCCACAAAGTCTACGCGCACTTCAGGGTCGTTAGGATTCACCTTACGACGACGCTTGTAAACGGGGAGGAATACAGGTTCGATACCACTTGTTGTCTGCGTCATCAAACTGGTTGTTCCTGTAGGTGCAATGGTCAAGCAAGCGATGTTGCGACGACCATACTTTACCATATTTTCATAGAGGTTTGCATCAACCTCTTTCAAGCGCAGAATGAAAGGATTATTCACCTCACGAGCCGCGTCAAAGATTTGGAACGCACCACGTTCGCGCGCCATTTCTACCGATGAACCATAGGCTGCCACAGCCAACGTGCGCTGCACATTAACAGCAAAATCTGTAGCCTCCTGTGTTCCATAACGCAAACCCAGCGCTGCAATCATATCACCTTCGGCAGTGATACCCACCCCTGTACGGCGACCTTCTATAGCCTTTTGGTAAATCTTCTTCCAGAGTTGGATTTCTGTATGCTTCACCTCTTCCACTTGGGGGTCGCTCTCAACCTTCTTCAAAATCTTCTCAATCATCTCCAACTCAAGGTCGATAATGTCGTCCATCAAACGTTGTGCCAAGCGCACGTGCTTGCGGAAGAGTTCAAAGTTAAATGAAGCCTCAGCGGTAAAGGGATTTTCAACATAACCATAGAGGTTAATCGCCAAAAGTCGACAACTGTCGTAGGGGCAAAGAGGTATTTCACCACAGGGATTTGTTGAAATGGTGCGGAAACCAAGGTCTGCATAACAATCTGGAATACTTTCACGAATAATTGTATCCCAAAAGAGAACGCCAGGTTCAGCACTCTTCCACGCATTATGCACAATCTTGCGCCACAATGCAGAAGCGTCAATGCGCTTGCTAAACTGTGGTTGTTCAGCATCCACAGGATACTGTTGCATATAGGGTTGATGGTTGATTGCAGCATTCATAAAGGCGTCATCAATACGCACACTCACATTAGCACCAGTCACCTTACCCTGCGTCATTTTCGCGTCGATAAACGCTTCTGATTCGGGGTGCTTAATGCTTACCGATAGCATCAAAGCACCGCGACGACCATCTTGTGCCACTTCGCGCGTGGAGTTGCTGAAGCGTTCCATAAAGGGTACAATCCCCGTAGAGGTCAATGCCGAATTGCGCACGGGAGAACCCTTAGGACGGAGTTTTGAAAGGTCGTGCCCTACTCCACCACGGCGTTTCATGAGCTGTACCTGCTCTTCATCCTCCTTCATAATAGCACCGTAAGAATCGGCATCACCTTCCACCCCAATCACAAAGCAATTGGAGAGTGAAGCCACTTGGTAGGGATTACCGATTCCCGTCATGGGACTACCCGCGGGTATAATGTAGCGGAAATGTGCAAGAAGGTCGTACACCTCCTGTGCCGAAACAGGATTTGGATATTTCTGCTCAATACGGGCAATCTCATTGGCCAAGCGCCAATGCATATCCACGGGCGACTGCTCATAGATATTACCATGACTATCTTTCATGGCATACTTATTCACCCAAACACGAGCTGCGAGTTCGTCACCCTCAAAATAATTCAGCGCTGAATTATACGCCTCTTCATAGGTATAGATTTTCTGTTCCACAGTTGTTTTAGATTTATGATTTTACATTGCAAAAATAGGCAAATAAGTAAAACCTATTATCGTAAAAACATAAAAAAAATCCGTATATTTTC
This sequence comes from Alloprevotella sp., assembly GCA_045656425.1. Taxonomy (GTDB): domain Bacteria; phylum Bacteroidota; class Bacteroidia; order Bacteroidales; family Bacteroidaceae; genus Alloprevotella. Next base: position 70,039 of record JAZORE010000061.1, on the reverse strand, counting down.
GTTTTATTTTCTTATAAGAAAAACTATATCTTAAGTTCGGAGCGAGGCGCTGAATCAAATGGTATAAACTATTGGATATTTTGTTACGTTATAAGCTAAAACATACTCCACTGTACACACCCTTCATTTTGACATCGACTTTTCAGTATTGTATTGCTTCTATGGAGGGGGATTCGTGAGATAAACAATAAAGCCAACTATTCATTGAGACTTCTTTATAGTAAAAAAAGTGGCGAGCGCTACAATACAGCACTCGCCACTATATACTATTAGAAAATCAATGTCTGAATGTAATATACCAACAGACCTGCGAGGTAGCCTAAAAAGGATATGCCAGTAATCGTACGTAAGTACCACCCGAAACTGATCTTTTCAAGCCCCATCACAACGACACCAGCAGCACTACCGATAATCAACATCGACCCACCAATACCTGCGCAATAAGCAAGGAGTTGCCAGAAGATGCCGTCGCAAGCAAAGTCGCCACCCATACTTGGGTCGTACATACCCATACAACCGGCAACGAGGGGCACGTTGTCCACAATGCTTGACGCAACACCGATAATACCCGTGATGAGATACTGATTGCCTGCTGCAACTTCATTCAACCACGCACCGAAACTCGACAAAGCCCCGATTTCCTGAAGCGTAGCTACCGTCATAAGGATACCTAAGAAGAATAAAATAGTAGGCATGTCAATACGCGAGAGTATGCTTGTCACGCGTTGTTTAGAAGAGGTATGCTTATTGTGCGACTTGCGGAAGAACAACTCTGTAACCATCCATAATACGGAAAGCGCCAAAAGTGCTCCCATATAAGGGGGTAAACCTGTAAGCATCTTAAACACGGGGACAAATACAAGACCGCTCAGACCGATAATGAATACCGTCTTACGTTCCTTGGCACTAAACCCATCTTCGGATAACTGTTCAAGGGCAGCAGACGTAACAGGCAGTTCGCCTTTCAACGAATATTGCAGGAGGAAGGTGGGGACGATAATACTGATGATGCTGGGGATAAACAGGCTGAGGATAATGCCTTCCGTAGATACCAGATTACGTATCCAAAGCATAATTGTCGTGACATCTCCAATGGGCGAGAAAGCTCCACCAGCATTTGCCGCAAGGATAATCAAAGAGGCATAAATCATGCGCTCTTTGGCGTCGGTTACAAGTTTGCGCAACACCATGACCATCACAATGCTCGTGGTGAGATTGTCCAATAAAGCAGAGAGGAAGAAGGTCATAAACGCTACTCGCCAAAGCAACTTTCGCTTACTTGAGGTAATGAGGGCATTACGAACAAAGTTAAATCCACCGTTGGCATCTATAATTTCTACGATGGTCATCGCTGCCATCAAGAAAAACAAAATCTCGCATGCCTCACTCAGATGATGCAGTAAACTTGAATGAGCAACTTCCATGGGATTTACACTTCCCGTAATAAAACCGTCCACCCCAAGGAAATAACAGGTCCAAGAAGCCACACACATAAACAAGGCTATAGGCGCCTTATTGATTTTCAAATTATGTTCCAATACAATGCACAAGTATCCCACGATGAAGATACCTATAATTAGACTTGTGTACATACTGTTTGAATTCAAAGATTATTTTACATTAAATTGTTAGAAGAAAAGTATTCTTACAAAATGAGTCAAAACGAACTCGGAGATAAATTAAATTAACTCGGAGTTTGTTTTTAGTAATTAGGATTCTTTTTTATCGTATAGAAATCCCCTACACCAACTCTCCCATTATTTTTTAAGCGCATGCAATAAAGCCTCTACTTCTGAAATATTCAACACGCGTACTTCTGTCTGTGGTTGATACATCAATTCAGCATATTGGTATAATTGAACTGCTCCAAAAGTATTGTCTGCTACCAGCAATGCGTCCATACGTACATTACCAATTTCTTTTGGTGAAGGCATGCCACTATCAAACTTTCCAGCAACAATAATTTGTTTCAAATTGCTGAGTTGCTCTGCATCAAAATGCCACGACTTAAATTCTACCTTTGACATCGTGGGCAAAAAATACAACGACTTTCCTCCTACAAAATAACACACACCAGCAGCTATGATAGCCCCAACACCTAATCCCAACAGCGTTGCTGCAGAGTTTTCTCCTTGAAATTCAAAATTCAGTGCATAATATAAGAGCCCTATACCTAACGCCAACAACATCGCAGACAAAACCACATTCTTAATATCAAAACGGATTCCCAAATTGGGATGGGTAAATTCTTTTATAGTATTCATAATTTTAGTCAATAGATTTAGCGGAGGGATTTTACCATACTCCTTGCATGTATCCCTCCTTAATGAATGTAATAAACAAATGTTCGGGCACAAGTCACTAAGCGAAATAGTATTATTTCACTCATTTACTTGCACCTTATTCGTAGCATCTAAAAAATTTATGAATACCTAACGGATAATCTCCCTCAGTGCGTAGACATAGAAGAGTTTAGCTGTCGTGCAATAAAAGGGAGTCGACGCAGAAAATATGCGCCAAGAACAATGTTTAGAAAAGGAAGTTAAGTTTCTTACTCTGCGCCCCAATGATGTGGCAAACGAAGGTATGGAACGACATGAGCAAGTACGCACCGTTCGCTCGCAAACGGATTGTGGAACAGTTACATTCTGAACAACTTGTACGGCACAAACATCACTTCCTTTTGATATGTTTGAGAAATCGTAATAATCTTGTTGTTCACAAGTTTGCTTGTTGATACATTGCACATACACTGCTTGCTCATTGCTTTGTTCTACCCCCAAGCAAGCAGGGCCATTGAGCATAATGCTCAATAGCCCCAAAAGCAGTGTTATGTACAATTTCTTAATCATTTAATGCGTAGTCTCAATTAGCAACAAAAGCGAGCATGTAATTCTTTACATTATAAATGTACGTTAATCACAACACTCTATTAGCTGTATTCAGTAACACTACTTAGCATAACTTACCGCACGTGTTTCACGAATAACGGTAATTTTAACTTGTCCAGGATAAGTCATTTCATCCTGAATACGCTTAGCGATATCTGCCGAAAGTTGATCAATCTGCTTATCGTCAATCTTATCAGCTCCAACAATCACGCGAAGTTCACGTCCAGCCTGAATTGCATAAGTTTTCACAACTCCAGGATAAGACATCGCAATATTTTCAAGATCATTCAGACGCTTGATATAAGCCTCCACGATTTCGCGACGAGCACCAGGACGTGCACCACTAATCGCGTCACACACCTGAACGATAGGAGCAATAAGACTGGTCATCTCCATTTCATCGTGGTGAGCACCAATAGCATTGCAAATCTCTGCCTTTTCCTTATATTTTTCAGCCAACTTGGCACCATAAAGTGCGTGAGGAAGTTCATTTTCTTCATCAGGCACCTTACCTATATCGTGGAGCAAACCGGCACGTTTTGCCTTTTTAGGATTCAATCCCAATTCAGCCGCCATTACGGCGCAGAGGTTAGCTGTTTCACGAGCGTGCTGCAGGAGGTTCTGACCGTATGAAGAACGATACTTCATCTTACCAACGATACGTATAAGTTCAGGATGGAGCCCATGAATACCGAGGTCAATAGCTGTACGCTTACCCGTTTCTATAACTTCTTCATCTACCTGTTTCTTCACCTTCTGTACCACTTCTTCAATGCGTGCAGGGTGAATACGACCATCTGAGATAAGTTGGTGGAGCGCCAAACGGCACACTTCACGACGTACGGGGTCAAATGCAGAAATTACGATAGCTTCAGGCGTATCGTCAACCACGATTTCAACTCCCGTTGCTGCTTCAAGTGCACGGATATTACGACCTTCACGACCAATGATGCGTCCCTTTACTTCATCGTTATCAATATGGAACACAGTTACGCTATTCTCAATAGCCGTTTCTGTTGCCGTGCGCTGAATCGTCTGGATGACAATCTTCTTTGCTTCCTTTGAAGCCGTCATCTTGGCATCATCAACGATTTCATTAATATAAGCCTGTGCGTTCGTGCGCGCTTCGTCCTTCATTGACTCAATGAGGCGCTCTTTTGCTTCTTCAGCAGTAAGCCCTGAGAGTTCTTCAAGTTTCTCACGCTCTTGAAGTTGCAACTTTTCAAGTTCCTCTTCCTTTTTCTGAATGAGTTGAAGTTGCGTATTTACCTTAGCCTGATTATTCTCAACCTCTTGCTTGCGACGATTGAGTTCATCCTGACGTTGATTAAGGCTGATTTCGCGTTGCTTGAGTTTGTTTTCAGCCTGCGCGATTTTCTGGTTTCGCTGTTGGACCTCTTTCTCAAGCTCAGCCTTTTTGTTCAAAAACTTCTCCTTTACTTCAAGGAGCTTCTTCTCTTTAATTACCTCAGCTTCCTTATTCGCATCCTGAATCGCCTTCTTGTATGTCTTTTTCAGTACATAACGAAAGAACACGAATCCCAGAATGCATCCAGCAACGAGGCACACTGATGAAATTATGATTTCAGTCATTACGAAAAATTAGTGTTTATGATGAGAGTGTAATCTTAACGAATAAAACTCTCAACGCGTTAAGGTTAAAATAGGTTTCTGATCTGCTGATTCAAGCGACACATCATGACAATTTAGATAAAAGCACCAACAATCCACCTTCACATACTAAAGAGAAGATGAATAATTGGTGCGTGTACTTATGAGATAAGTTTATGTATAGGAAAAGAAGCTTTGTAGACAAACATACTCCAGATATATGTAGCACTGTAACATTACAGCCTACCTACACAAACAATCAGTTTTTATATCTACTTTAATACTTCTTCAATTTCTTTGGTGAGTAAGTCAATTGACTTGCTATAAGGTTCAGTGTCTACATTATGCTCTAATTGCAAAGACTTTACAGCAAAGTCCAGCAATGCAATAGACATATATTTCGCATCTCCTTGATTAGGATACGCGGTCTTATATTTGTTCAATCTTTCGTTAATCAGCAATGCTGCTTTACGGAAAATTTCTTCTTGGTCACGACGCACTGTAATCTGTTGCATGTGACTACCGATGAGCAACTGAATAACTAATTTATCACTTACCGCCATATTGTTGCGCTGTTACAATTATGAATGCTCCACGGTAACGTGGAAAACATTGAATAGTTATACATTAAGCAGCGCGATACACTTATCAACATCGCGCACCAACTTTGCCAAGCGTTGCTTCGCATCTTTCAACTCGCTATCATTAAGTTCAATAATCTTAGCAAGCTTAAGGTTGGCGTAGTTCTGTTTGTGGAGTTGTACTTCAGCCCTCATTTCCTCTAATTCGCCTTCTTTTTTTGCCATCATATCCCAGAGCTCCGCATTTTCAGCCTTGAGCTCTTGATAAGCAAGAATAAGTTGACGAATTCTTGTTTCAAAGGTATGTAGTGCTTTTTCCTCCTCCTTTGTCATGTGAAACTCTTGTATCTATAGTTCCAAACTATTGCAAAGATAACAAATTTATCCTTTGCAACAAATAATGTTCTATATTTTCTTAAAGAATTACTTTACAAGAAAATGTTTATATGCTATTTATCAACGTAAAATTATGCTTCGCTTGCAGCCTTGGGTTCTTTCTTCGCAAGAATCAAAATATTATAGACATATTCTGAAAGCCATGCTTCTGAGTATCCCAAGTTTGCTTGATACTTGCGAATTCCCCAACAAGTTTTCATGACCGCATCATCCTTCCAAGTATTTTTAGTTAGAACGTCATGAACAGCCTTTTCGGTCATCTTACGGAATGCTTCTTTGAAGAAACTTGGAAGACGGAACTTCCACTTCATCAAATTGCCCATCAACATCATTGTATCCTGAGAAAATGCTTGGAACTGGATAAAGTATCCACGCACATCATTTAGAGAACGGCAATTTTTCTTAATACTACCATCTATTTCCTTAAAGAAAGCGTCTGAAACTCCATACATTTCTTGGAGCATCTTCTTACACTTATTCTTCTCACCCAAACCAAGTTTGTTATTCACCGTTTGTACCTTCATCGTTTGCTTAAACACACGAAGATCTGGCAACATCGCAAGGTTTGAAATGCCGAGATTGGCAGCCATAACAGCTTGATAGTACACGCGGATAAGGGACATAAAGTCTTCCATTCCACCTACACGCCATCCCAAGTCTGCCTCTGTTTGTTTCTTTTTGAAAATATCAAATAATCCCATGTCTTTGAATCGTTAAATTGAGGAAAGAACATCTATTCCCCTCATAAATATTCTAAAAATTTAGCGCAAAATTAACACAACAGCACCGATTGGCAAAATTTGCAAGGTATAAAGTACAACTTTACCCTTTATTCGGGGCAAGTTTCCTATCAACAAACACATTTTTTTATAAAAATATAAGTATCTTCGCATAAGAAAGATAGTAGACATGCTTGTTCGGTCATCACTATTGGTCTATACAGCTGAACTATCTTACCTGCTAATAAATATCTATGTCTGAAAAGTTTCTTACCCGAATCATCGAATTGCTCAACCGTGCTCAACCGGATGGGCTAACGTTTGATGCTCTAACTTTTCACATTTACAATAGTGAACAAGACTTTTTTGGTGAGCAACTTGAAATGCGCCAGATTGCCACAAGATTACGAACAATCTTAGACTCTTATGGCACACATATTGTTTGTGACGAACAAGGTGCTTACCACCTCATTAAAGGAATTCCCCAACAATTATCCATTAACTTTGAACAACCACAAGAGACTTCGACTCGTGAAATTATTATCTCCGAACTAACTCATGAATATTACGGGGAACAACTATTTTTAGACCTTTTCGAAGATACAAGAACAACCGAACAAATCAACGATTCAGAACAATTTCCCCCACCATACCCTTACCCTACTCTATTCGATAATGATCCCTATTTTGTTTAGTGTATTCAGATAGTTACGTCAAAAGATGTGTAAAATGCTGTCTGTATAGTGTCTATATTACTTGTTATTAGGAATGTAATTGTAAATCTTGATTATCAAAAGAATCACAAAACTAAACATTTTAACTATTGTAGAAGCAACTTTTTATCTATTACTTCTGTAATATCTTACTAATGAATTACTTTTGCATAGCGATTTAGAGGAGAACTCAATATTGCAATTCATCCTACATTTATTATTTATATTTACACAAACACATTTATGGTACAGAAAGTTGGCGAAACTGCTGGTAAGATTTGGACTGCACTTAACGAAAACGGTCAGATGACAACAAAGGAACTTAAGAAGGCTACAAAGGCTAAGACAGAAAAGGACGTACTCCTCGCTCTTGGTTGGTTGCTCCGTGAAGACAATGTTGTTATTGAAGAAGTAGAGAAGGATGTAGTTGTTACACTTAAGTAATTTCACACATTTATTTTCTAAGCAGAATTAGGATATATCTCTATTTAGTCAAGCACGATAAAAATACTTCTCAAAATTACGTGTGTTCATTATATTTCAATGAGACATCGTAATTTTGAGAAGTATTTTTTATAACCATATTAAGACTGGATATATCATGGAGCTAATCCCAATCAACCCAAGCGCCTGCAATCTTAATAAGGAAGATCACCCAAGGGAGGAGGAGCAAAAGATAGAGATTCATCAGCTATTGCTGGTGATGCTTGACTAAAATTTGTGTTCATAGTAGAACTAATTTCCTCACCTGAAACAGGTATGTAACTATCGGCATCACGATCTTGAAAGCGCGTAAATTGTCCTTTAAATGACAGGAGCACATCACCGACAGCACCATTACGGTGCTTGGCTATAATGATTTCAGCCATACCACGAAGGTCACGACCGTTGGGATCTGTGTAAATTTTGTAATACTCGGGTCTATGAATGAAGCATACCATATCGGCATCCTGTTCAATGGCTCCAGATTCTCGAAGGTCAGAAAGTTGAGGACGCTTGTCTCCATCAGGACGATTTTCAACACCACGATTCAACTGGGATAGTGCAAGGATTGGTATATTCAATTCCTTGGCTAACCCTTTAAGTGCGCGCGAAATAGTTGACACTTCTTCTTGACGACTACCATAACTCATCCCAGAGGCGTTCATCAACTGAAGGTAGTCAATCATGATAATTTCCACATGGTGCTCACGTACCAATCGTCGAGCCTTGGTAAGAAGTTCAAACACGGAAAGCGAGGGGGTATCATCAAGAAAAAGGGGTTTACCGAAAAGTTGCTTCATGCGTCCATCAAGACGCTGCCATTCGTCAGGGCGCAACTGCCCAGTTTTGAGCTTCTCTGATTCAATCTCAGTAACGTTAGAAATGACACGGTTCATCAATTGAACGTTTGACATTTCAAGCGAGAAAAACGCAAGGGGGATACCTTGATCAATCGCAATATTTTTTGCCATACTAAGGGCAAACGCTGTTTTACCCATTGCGGGACGTGCCGCAAGAATTACAAGGTCTGATGGTTGCCAACCAGACGTCATTTTGTCGAGTTCCCTAAAGCCGGTTGAGATTCCAGAAAGACCATCACTTTTTGAGGCCGCCGTTTTAAGCATAGTATAAGCATCATTGATAACGGGGTCTATTTGAGTATAATCCTTCTTCAGACTTTGTTGGCTCAAGCTAAAGAGTCCTCCTTCTGCCTCCTGCATTAATTCGTCAACATCTTGCGTGGGGTCGAATGCTTTGGTCTGAATATTGCTAGTGTAGGTTATGAGTTGACGTGCTAATGCCTTTTGCGCAATAATTCTTGCATGATAGACGATGTGAGCAGAAGACGACACCATACCCGAAAGTTGTGTAACATAGTAACGTCCGCCAGCCTCTTCCAACGCTCCCATACGCTCTAATTCATCAACAACAGTAAGGATATCTGAAGGTTTCTGATAAATATTCAATCGACTTACTGCCTCATAAATATGCTTATGGCGAGTATCGTAAAAGCTCTCAGGTTTCAAAATTTCTGACACCTGTGAATAAGCTTCCGACTCAATTAGAAGCGCACCGATGACGGCTTGTTCCAACTCAGGAGCCTGCGGTTGAAGATGTCCGAAGTTCTCAAGTTCAGCCTTTGGTTTTGCCTTTGTACGGCGAGAAGTATTTTGTTGCATTATTTGAATAACCTATTAATTATAAGAGGGAGATTGGAAAAATTGAATCCGACTTAAATTAAAATAATCGGCGCTTAAATTAAAATAAGTCGGAGATAGTTTTATGTATTTTAGCTTCATTACTTTGACTAATACTTCAATGAAAGAAACAAAGCCATTAGGTCTCGCCCTATTCAGTCATCTGAACTTCATAACACCCCATACTGGGAGATGTTGAACGAGGGTACCCCAATCTATCATAGGGATAAGTCACCATAGTAATATTAGTATCCGCCGAACCTACAGCAACAGATTGTGAATCGAGAGTGAAAGTATAGATGAGTCGGTCTGTATCAAATGCTGGAGCGAAATTATCTGCTCTACATACTGGATTCTCATTAGAATCCCACAAACAATTGATAATCTCAGGACTTTCGTAAGCTGGTGTGTTTAGCAAGCAATTTGTAAACGAATAGTTGAAAGAACTTTCATCATCACCATTTACGCCCATGATTTCATCCGAAGAATAGCCTGTAATAATACTATTTGCCACAGAGAAACGCTTAAGTGGATAATTGGTGTCACCTTCTTTGTTTGAGAAATAAAGCGCAACTCCCCTATTCGCCACAAACGGATAGAATTGTCCTATCGTCGAATGAACGATATCCACATCACCTCCCCAAACCGTCAAACAATTTCCACCAGCGTTAGTCAACTGAGTATTGCCAATTAGAGCCTTTGAATTTACGAGCGTGAGCAGATTTGCACTCATATTGTGAATTACAGAATTTTCAATTCGTACCTTTTCAACGTCGCAATTACTACTATCACAAACAATACCGAAGTCCCCACTATGAATATCTACATAATTGAAGATATTTCCAAAACTTTGAGCACAAATACGGATGCCTCCCCATTGTCCTGGAATGTGGTCGTATGACTGATTGGTGAACATATTCCCAAGGCGATCACCACGGAAGACTATATTGTCGGTCACACTTCCCTGAGCATTTACACTCCCATAAACAATAAGCGTGGCCTCGGGATGGAAAAGTAGTTGGGCACCCGCTTCAATATTCAAGTGCGCCCCTTCATGCACCACAAGACTGTCCATGATTTGATAGGGACGCTTGGCGGTCAGTGTGAAATCTTCGTACAAGTTACATCCTTCAAGTTTAATGACATCTAATCCATGAATCTCAAGGGGGAGTTCTTGTATGATACCACTTTCTAACTGAAACAATAATTTATCTGTGTATCCTATAGGAGTATCAGAATCAGCAGAAGGGGGTAAAGCATTTACAAAAATGCGCAGACTATCTCCCGAACGTACTTCAAAGTCACTTGCTACGCCTTGATGCAGCGCTGTACCATCAATATTTGCACGAAAAATACTATGTTCCCCATTCAAAAGCGATACAGATGCTATTCGTAAAGCCGACTTGTTTGTATTATAAACCAGCAATGTTCGCGTATGTGCTAACTCTCCCGAAATTAGGGTGTCAAGATCTACCGTATCAACGGAGAAAGTAAGCACATCTGTGGGGGAAGAGGTATATTCTTCATCACTCAAGCAAGAACTGAATGCAGCAAAAGTGATGACGAGAAATGGAATGAAGAAACGCATGTAGAAAATAAAGAAGGATGATAAATCTTTAAGATACTTACAAATGTTGTAACGGCGCATTTCGGCGAATAGTGCTCTTTAATTCCGTACCCTTACGCTTGGGGCGCCATTCATAAATATCGTCTTTATGTTGAGGGCGCACATAATCAAACCAAGTAAAGTTTTCCAACACGGTATGCTCCTTAGGTGCCATACCGATACCATAAAATTGACCAGTTGATGCAGGTGTCCAGATTCGCTGTAGCTTGCGCTCTTCGAGTGACATTTTCAACTTGGCAGTTTCCATGTACAATTGGTAGAGCACCACACTATCCTTCTCCATAGGGAATTGAATCACACGCACATTTCCGTCCACAAAATTTTCGTGCATCTCACCATCTTTGAAATAGCTGCGCATCTCGTGACCACTCACTTGATTATAGTGTACACTATCAACTTGTTCAACAAGCAATGCCTGACGACTGACATATACGCTATCAATTGTTTGCTCATTAAAGTTCACATCTATCTGCTCACCAAGGATTTGTCGATTATCACTCCAAACTATGGGGTCGCGGTGAAGGGTTAGGCAGCGCGTAGCACTATTAAAAGTGAGACTATCACACACTGCTTGAATATCCTTTCTATAAGCTCTTACATGGAAATAAGCATCAACCTTGCGCATCACTGAATCTGTGTTTAGATTGTATGTAGTGAGGCGAATGGTATCAGCATGCATATACAAAGTGTCTGAACCAGATGAATAGTCCATTACCAATGCTTTATCATAACACAAAGCATACCCTGAAAGTTCATTATACCACACGTAATCTCCACGAAGGATATTTTTGTTTAATTGGTCGTGGTAATCAATATTCTTGTAGGCAAATATGTCTCCCGACAACTTATCATAAACAATACTATCTCCCATCATCACTCGATTTTTTCCTGAAATTACAGAGCGCTGATAGAGTTTCGCTAATTCTCGTTCTGTATTGTAGTACCCTAATTCGGTATAGATATGATTTTCACCATTGTGAATATTCGAAGGACCTATTACTTTTGCCCATTTCGTGTCTGTATTGTATTTTAGCGTGTCACTGTAAATCGTAAACGCCTCCCCTTTCAAAGTAACATCATAAAAGAAGTGAGCATCCTTTGTTTCTGTAAAATATTCCCCGAAGTCAGACGTCAAATTATTAGTTGCGTCAACAAGTGTTCCCCCCTCAAAGAAATATCCAACAGAAAGAAGTCGATCATAATTCAAACTATCTGTGTACAACTTCTGGGAATTGTGCGTCAACACCACGTTGTAGCGCATCTGAGCGAATAAACTTTCACCATCGTAATAGAGAGAGTCACCAACAAGCGTCAACGTATCCCCTTGGTTTATGCGCACATTACCTACAGCTTCAAATGAATTGGTATTGGTGTAATAAATCGCACTATCACAATACATATCAAATGTACCATGACTAAACTTTACATTTCCACTCAAACGGTGCGCACCTGGAAACAAATAATCATTAAATTCCATGTTGTCCGCATGTTCAATATTCACACGTTCCTTACTTGGTTTGTGCGGATTGTTTGGTGTATGATGAGATGAAAAAGCAGAAGTTTGGACAAGACTCCATAAGAAGATTAGGAGTCCTGACCAAACTACATATTTTCTATTACCAAATTGATTCAAAACAATATGTATTAACTAATTATACAAATTTAGTACAAGCAAATATCACGCTTATTTTCCCCAATTAGGATATTCAAACTCGCAATTTCTCCACTCTGGATTGATACGCACAAATGTAGACTTTTGCTTTTCTTCAATCCATTTCTTGCGCATCTCTTCTCCACGCTTTGACTGTACTACATCTTTCAGTATCTGAAAATCTTCAGTCATATTTGCACGATGTGAGTTAATCCTGTTTTTCAACTTTACAATAGCACACACATCTTGACCTTGAGCGTTCTTATAGATAAAGGCGTTAGAAATATCTCCGACTTGCATTCCTTCTACCTTACGTGCAATTTCAGCCGGTAAATCCTTCATTTGAAAACGTGAGGTAACCTTACGCGACATCATATCAGAGTTCACCATAATACCATGGTTGTTACGTGTGTCTTTATCATCGGAAAGTTCTACAGCTCCAGCTTCAAATGTAAAAGTACCACGCTTAATGTCTGCCGCGATAGAATCTAAGCGCTCTAACTCAGCGGTATAAACACTATCTGAAATTTCAGGTTTCAACAAAATATGACGGAAATTAGCCTTATCCCCTTTTTTATCAATCAATTGTATAATATGATATCCAAATTCAGTGCGTACAATTTTTGATACTTTTTTAGGGTCATTAAGAGAGAACGCAACATTCGAAAACTCTGGTACAAACTGGTTTTTACCACTATAACCCAACTCACCTCCTAAACGCGCAGAACCTTGATCCTGAGAATAAATTTTGGCTAAAGTCGAAAATTCAGCTTCTCCATCATTCACACGTCGTGCAAATTCACGTAATTTTTCTTCTATTCTCTCCACCTCGTTGCGAGAAGGGAGAGGATGGGTTGTTATAATTTGCACCTCAACCTGCGTTGGGATCAATGGTAAACTATCTTCAGGAAGTCGACTAAAATGCGCACGCACTTCAGCAGGAGTTACTTTAATATTTCCGAAAAGCTTATGTTCTATCTGCTGAATCATACCCTTCTGGCGCATAGTCTTTTTAAGTTTTTCTCTTAATTGAGGTATGGTCAAATTAAACTGTTTCTCAACATTTTCACGACTACCTAAATTTTGAATAAAAAAGTTTATACGCTCATTAGCCTCTTTCAACACGTCAGCTTCACCAACTTCAATTGAATCTAATTCTGCCTGATGCAAGAACAATTTCTGGATTGCAAGTTGTTCTGGGATTTCACAATAAGGATTCTCATATGGAGAGCCTTCCATTTCTGCTTGTAAACGCGTCTCCTCTACATCAGATAAGAGAATGGGATCATCACCTACAATCCAAATCACCTCGTCAACCACATTGAGTTGGGCTATGCTTGACAAAGTGAAAACAGAATATAGCATTAACAATATGCGTTTCATTATCCTCTACTTATTTTAAGGTTTCAAGAACATCATTATAGATTACCACTCTATATTTTTTGCGCAATCCTTCTACCCATTGTTTCTCGGCATGTTGTGTGTAGTCATTTACCACCTGAGACTTCACATCAATGTATGACTTAGGCTGCTTTTTCATTTTACCAACAACGTCATACATTGAATACTTACGAAGGGGTTTTGCAAATTCTCCCTTAAATTTAAGTGCATCAATATATTTATTTTCACCTTTTTTGCAAAGGTAAGGTCCTTGCACTAAGCATACAACACTATCTTTGTTCAACTCTTCTTGTATAACCTTACGCCAATCCCCAGAAGCATTTTTCTTCACAAGACTCTTCGCTTTTTTCAAAATTTTCTTGTCATTAGCATGAATGACAAAACCTTCAAATCGAGGTTCAGTCCAAGAATACTCTTTCTTGTGGCTTTTGAAATAAGAATCCAGTGCTATCACATCGTTTGCCGCCTTGTCCCATACATTAGTTTTTGCAACTTCATACAAGAGAAGACCATCATAGTATTCATTAACTAAATACTGTAAATCCGGATTCTCAGCAACTCCCTGACTCAAGAGTTGAAGCATAACATCTTCACGAGTTAATTTTCCATTTGACGCCTCTATGGCTTTCTTAATTGCCGTTTCTGCAGAAATCTCCTCTATACCTTGTTGCTTTAAGGCTTTAACGATGATATCTTTAAGAGATTCATATGACTCCAAAGACTTACGTTCCTTCATAAGAATAATGTGATAACCCACTGGAGAAAGTATGGGAGTACCTATTTGCCCTGGTTGAAGTGCATAAGCTGCGTCCTCAAACTCCTTAATGGTATTACCAGGTCCGATCCAAGGTAGTTCACCTCCATTTGCACTTGTTCCCTTATCATCACTATACAATTTAGCCATTTCAGCAAAGTCTGCACCATTTACAATAGCATTATAAATAGAATCAGCACGTTTTGCAACAATCAAACGTTCATGTTCTGGTGCTTTCGGTTTAAGCATCAACAAGATGTGAGCAGGACGAATCAAGTCTGCGCCATTAACGTGCTTCTTAATATCTTCATACTGAAGTCGCGCAATAGAGTCAATAAATACAGTATCTACCATCAGAGGAGTCAACTGCATATCGCGATATTGCCTGAATTCTTTCACAAATGAACTGAGTGTATCAAAACGTAATGCTTCTGCTTCAGCAACCTTTAATTTATAATCAACATACATCTGAACATACTCCTCTACTGATTTCTGTTCAACAGCACCTTCAACTCTATTATTTTTGTTATAGGAGTACTCAAATTCAGCCTTAGTAATCTTCTTACCGTTTACTTCCATAAGCACAGGGTTATCGGTCTGTGCAAATGCAGAAATTGCTAAGGCAAAAAAGGTTGTAACGAATGTTATTTTTCTCATAAATTTGTTAATACAATCTTAATTATACACAAATGTGTAACTATGAAAATTGTAAAGTTAGAAATTAGGTTCCTCGCCTTATAATTTTCACACTTACACATTATGAATAATAGTCAATAATTTAAGTATGACTATTGTCTATTAGCACGAATTATGATTAGTTCTCGCTGCGCGAATAGTTCGGAGCTTCACTGGTAATCGTAATATCATGGGGGTGACTCTCAAGAACACCTGCATTAGTAATACGCGTGAATCGTGCCTTCCACAAGTCATTAATTGTAGCGGCACCACAATATCCCATACCAGAGCGCAAACCTCCTACGAGTTGGTAAATTACTTCTTGTACAGTACCCTTATAAGGAACACGTCCAGCAATACCTTCGGGAACGAGTTTCTTTGCTTCAGTTACACCACCTTGGAAATAACGGTCCTTAGAACCATTTTCCATTGCTTCCAAAGACCCCATACCACGATACGCCTTAAACTTTCTACCGTTGAAGATAATTGTATCACCAGGAGATTCTTCACAACCTGCAACCAAGGAACCAATCATGACGCAATAACCACCAGCTGCGATTGCCTTTACTATATCACCAGAATAGCGTAAACCACCATCTGCGATAAGAGGTATACCAGTGCCTTCAAGTGCCTTTGCTACATCGTAAACAGCAGAAAGTTGGGGAACACCTACACCAGCCACCACACGAGTTGTACAAATTGAGCCAGGACCAATACCTACTTTCACGCCGTCAGCACCTGCTTCTACAAGAGCCTTAGCAGCTTCACCAGTAGCCACATTACCAACGATAATATCAACATTAGCAAAACGTTCCTTAGCCAATTTCAAGCGATCAATAACACCTTTTGAATGACCATGAGCTGTGTCAATAATAATGGCATCAACACCTGCATTTACCAATGCTTCCATACGATCGAGTGTATCTGCTGTAACTCCTACACCCGCAGCCACACGTAAGCGTCCCTTTGCGTCCTTACAAGCCATAGGCTTATCTTTCGCTTTCTGGATATCCTTATAAGTAATGAGACCAATAAGACGATTTTCCTTATCCACAACAGGAAGTTTTTCAATCTTATTTTCCTGAAGAATCTGGCTGGCAGCGATAAGGTCAGTCTGCTGAGTTGTTGTTACTAAATTCTCTGAGGTCATGACATCGTCTATCAACTTCGAAGAATCTCGTTCAAATCGCAAATCACGATTTGTCACAATACCAACCAAGTGCATCTCATCATCAACAACGGGAATACCACCGATATGATATTCACTCATCAAAGCTAATGCATCCCCTACAGTAGAACCACGTTTAATAGTTACGGGATCATAAATCATACCGTTTTCCGCACGCTTCACAATAGCAACTTGACGTGCCTGATCTTCAATCGACATATTCTTGTGGATAACCCCGATACCACCTTCTCGTGCAATAGCAATTGCCATTTTAGCCTCAGTAACCGTATCCATTGCTGCGGTTACAAAGGGGATTTTTAATTCAATATTACGAGAAAACTTAGTACCCAAATTTACCATGTAAGGTAAAACCTCTGAGTAAGCGGGAACCAAAAGGACATCGTCAAACGTGAGACCATCCATTACAATACGATCTGCGATAAAATTAGAAGCCATAACATTAATTTTTTGCTTACACAACGGATGCTTTTACAAGCACCTCTAATTGCTGTAGAATAATATTTTTGCAAAAATACAAAAATTATCTTTCAATAGAAATACTCATGCAGCATTTTTATGCTTTTTTATTATTCCACCAATTATTAGAACCACGTTAGCCCCTTCATACTTTGTACCCAACACATACGTCGTTCCACATTATGCTTTATCAATCTAATCATCAAACCATGCTTTGTATACAACGTACGATTAACCCAGAACACCAAGCGAATAATTTTACTACCAGTTCTTCTCAAGGTTTTTAGGACGTCGATTTTTCATAGCCTTGTCAACCTTTTCCTTAGCACGCTTCTCAGCTTGCTTTGCAAGATTGAGCAATTGCTGAGTTTGCTTGTCGTCTTTTTTCTGTTGCTCTTCAGCTTGTTGCTGTTGCTGGTCCTCATTCTGCTGCTGGTCCTGTGACGCATCTTGCTGCTGCTCGTCTTGTTGCTGACTTTGTTGCTGACTATCCTTTAATAGTTTTTGACACAGAGCGAGGTTGTAGCGCGTATTGTTATCAGCGGGATTAAGGCGCAATGCCTGCTTATAATGGTCTATAGCGGTGCGTAGATGTTGTTGACGCTCATCTTCCTTTGTGGACGACATGGCAGAGGCTTGGTAAACATATCCTTGATTGTGGAGTGCCATAGCGGTTAGCGTGGTATCAGCTGAACTTTGTTTGGCCTTCTCAAAATAGTCAAGTGCCGCCTGGGCGTTGTTTTTTCCCAGTTGCGTATTGCCGAGATTAAATAGCGCTTCTGCTGAAGAGGAATGCGCCTTCAACACATTAAGGTAATTGAGTTCGGCTTTTGAGTAATCTTTATTTTCAAAAGCGCGGTTTCCCTTTTGCATATTTTTCCACTCAGCGGATTGAGCTATGGAGCACGTTGCCCACAAGAATGCTATAAGACTAATAGTATATCGTATCATTTTTGAATTACGGGATGGGTGAAATTACAAGTGGTTATTCAAAGAAATGGAGCCGCTTGTAAATTGGGAGTACAGAGTCAAGCAAGAGGAATTCAACAACCAAGAGTATCAAGAGGAGAATGCCGACAGCAATAAATTGCTCATTGTATACAGAGTACGAGGTCTCGGTCTCGGCATGTTGGAGTTGCGAGAATTCCGCTTGCAATTGTTGGAGGGCACTATTGGTGTTGTCTATATGGAAGTATTTTCCTCCACCTGCCTGTGCAATTTCTCGCGCTGCAGTTTCGTTTAGGCATGTTCTCACCACTTGCCCACTGTTGTCCGTCATAGGACCATAAGGTGTTGGAATGGTTGCACCGTTAGTAGTCCCTACGCCCAGCACATAAACCTTCATGCCCGCCTTTTGTGCCTCCTCTGCAGCTTCAACGGCGCCTTCCTCATGGTCTTCACCATCGGTAATGATTAGGATTACTTTTGCCACCTTTTCAGCATTGGTAAAACTATGCATTGACAATTTGATGGCGGCAGCAACACTGGTACCTTGGAGGGTGACCATCCCCGTAGAGATGTTGTCAAGAAACATTTTTACAGAGACCATATCTCCTGTAATTGGCATTTGCGGATATGCCTCGCCAGCAAATACGTTTAACCCTACTTTGTCGTCGCGCATGTAATTAGAGAGGTTGCTTACGAGTGTCTTACTACGCTCCAGTCGATTGGGTTTCACATCTGTAGCAAGCATAGAGTTGGAGACATCCAGCGATATGATGGCCTCAATGCCCTGCTTCTTCCCCACTTCCTTTATCATCCCAAATTGGGGACGCGCAAGGGTGAGTACAAATAACACTAAAGCAAGCACCACCAAAAGGAACTTGAAGTGTAAACGCAACGAAGAGTGATGGGACACCAAAGTCCAAAATAATTTCGGATTACCATATTGCTTCACCCTGCGGCGTGCCTTCCATTCTGAATATACATAGAGAAGGACAACCACAAGGGGTAACACTAATAAATAGAGGTATTCGGGGGAAGCGAAACGCATGATGCTAATAGTAAGTAGTAAGTAGTAAGTAGTAAGTAGTAAGTAGTAAGTAGGAGTGAGGAGTGAGGAGTGAGGAGAGAGTAGTGAGTAGTTAGTAGTCCATGCGGGACGGCAATCGTTTATCTCGGAAACTATCTTGTCTACTTGTACCTTGTTTACTCGTCAACTATAAATCGTTTATCTCGGTAACCGTCTTGTCTACTCGTACCTCGTTTACTTGTTAACTAAATAAAAAAATCAAGGCAACCTTCTAAGCAGGGTCAAGCGCAAAAGGATTTCAAGAACGAAGCACAAGAGTGCCACCAAAGCAAAGGGTTGATAGGCCTCATAATACTTATCGTAGTTTGAAACCTTCATCTTCGTACGCTCAAGTTTGTCAATATCGTTATAAATTTCAGCCAATCGCGTTTTTGAAGCAGCATGATAGAAGATTCCTCCCGTAGCTGCAGCAATGGTTTGTAAGGTCTTCGTATCCATTTGGTTGTCTACTTCTTCTTCATAAGTTTCGCCATTAGAGAGTTGAGCCACAACCTGCTTTGACCTTCCAGCACTACCAAGGGCTATGGTGTAAACACGTATTCCCTGCTTCTTTGCCATTTCTGCAGCCATAAGGGGAGAAATGTCTCCGACATTGTTTTCACCATCGGTGAGCAGAATCACCACCCTACTCCGTGACTTGCTATGCTCCAGGTGGGCAAGAGCGCTAGAGAGCCCCATACCGATAGCCGTGCCAGGACTAATGATGCCGTATGCCTGAAGGTCACAACTCACACCCGAAAACATGGAGAGCAACTGGGCATGATTCATCGTGAGCGGACAATAGGTAAACGCCTCACCACCAAAGAGGGTCAGCCCGATATTGTCATTCGGACGATTGGAGACAAACTCCGTAGCTACTTGCTTCGCCGCCTCAATGCGATTAGGTTCCAAGTCCTCGGCAAGCATACTGGTAGAAATATCCATTGCCATCATTATGTCAATACCCTCACGCTCACTCTCAGTAAGCGACTCATGCGTTTGAGGACGCGCAAGCACAAGTATCACAAATACAAGTGTGAGCATACGCAACACAAAGGGAGCATGAATCAAAAATGTGAGAGGCGTACGAACCTTAATTTTTTGAAACACACTGGTGGTAGCGACGCTTAAAGTGGGTTGATGCTTCTGCTTCATCACATACCAGAGAATCAGCGGAATAATCAACAAGATTAAATAGAGATATATGGGATTTGCAAAAACCATAAATATAGATAATGAATAGACATGCTGGAATGTAGTGTCGTTGAAAATCCTAATGACGATTGGCAACAACTACCTCCTGCCACTTTTCAATGAGGAAGATTTCCTCAACTGACCTTCTGCTTGTCACAAGCTTACGCTATAAAGCATTCGTAAATTTCCGCCAAGACATAACCCAGCAAACACAAAGCGGACAATCCTAAAATAACCATCAAGATAATGAGTGAGATTCGAATGTTGCGCTGCTTTGTTTCTCCTATGGTAACAATCTTAACTTCAGGTTGAGGGAGTTGCTCGTCAGAAAGGCGCGTTGTGTTCACATAATCCAACGCCATAGCCACACTTCGGTTGGCTTCGGAGAGGGACGCCTGATACTTGGCGAACTTCACGAGGTCAGCGGTGGTGAGGATTTCCTTGAGTTCGTGAAGCGCTGAGGCATTATTCGTGTCGGTGAGTTTACGAATAATCTCATCAGACGTTAATTCTTTGGCATTTAGCGAGAAACGGTCTTCAATATATTGACGCAAAACTTCTGTGAGTTGATCATAATACTGCTTGAAATCTTCGTCCGTCTCAGGTTGCTCCGCCTTAATTGTAGCAAACTGCGCCAAAGCTTGCTGATGGGCTGGCGTGGGAGGATTTATGACAATGCGCTTTGTAATGGGAGTATTCTTTTTGACCCGCTGATACAAACGAATAATCAAATAAACCAAAAGAGGAATGATTAGTAACAGCACCCAAAAGCCGTAACTCCATTGAAAGGGTATACTTGTAACTGTGTACGGACCAGCAAATTCGTTAACATTTGTAGTATCAACAGGTACCGAGGTTACCTTTAGTCCAATAGTAGACGCTGCCTTAAAGGTATCTCCCTCAACAACGACATAAAAGGGAGGCAAAGAGTAAAAGGCAGAGTCAAACGAAGTGAGGACGTAGGTACGAGTGAGTTGCATACGCTTACCCGAATTCAAGAGCGCCGTATCTACCTTTCCTTCACGAACCACCTCTACGCCATCCATATAATTCTGTTGGTGAAAAATGGGATAATTCACCTGCTGATCTGCATCAACGAGAACAGAAGTTTTCAATTCCGCTTGTTCTCCAATGAGCAAATCCACACGTGAAACCTCTTGTTCCACCATCACTTGAGAATATAATGTTATACTGCTCAGCATCAGCAGCAAACACACACATATTCTATTCATAGTTAACATCTAAAGTTTCAAAAAATAGGTTTATCGATGCCTACTCTTAAACAAGAATTGGAGCGGTTTTACATAGTCTTCGGCAGTGCCTACTGATACATAATCCACTTTGGTCTTTCGGAACAATTTATCCAATGTTTCAACCGAATCATTCCACCATTTTGCATAAGCTGTGCGCATCGATTTCGAGGAAGTATCTACAAAGGATGTGATACCAGTTTCAGCATCTTGCACCTTCATCAATCCCACATTAGGCAAATCTTTCATGCGTTGATCATAGACCTTCACCGCCACAACATCGTGCTTATGTGAGGCAATAGACAACTGCTGTTCAAAGTCAGGAGAGTCAATAAAGTCAGAAAGCAAAAATCCGATGCAATGGCGACGTTGAACCTGCATGAGGAACTCAAGCCCTACACGAAGGTCCGTTTTGTGGCAGGTGGGTTCAAAGTTCAACAATTCGCGAATGAGGTATAGAATGTGCTTCCTTCCTTTCTTAGGGGGTATATATTTCTCTACCTTTTCGGAAAAGAGAATCATCCCTACTTTGTCATTGTTTTGAAGCGCAGAAAAGGCTACTGTAGCAATAATTTCTGTAACCAGTTCACGCTGGGTGCGCACTTCAGAACCAAAATTTAGACTTCCAGAAACGTCAACAAGCATCATCACCGTAAGTTCACGTTCCTCCTCATAAACCTTAATGTGAGGACGACTGGTACGAGCGGTTACATTCCAATCAATGTCGCGCACATCATCACCGACTTGGTATTCGCGAACCTCAGCAAACGACATCCCCCTACCCTTGAAGGCAGAGTGATATTCTCCCGCAAACACATTGTTCGACAGATTGCGAGTCTTTATTTCTATGCGCCTAACGCGCTTGATAATTTCGGAAACCTCCACGATAAAATTACCTACTGATTATACAATCAATATAAAAATGAATGGCACCTGGGAGATGGGTAAAACTAAAAGGCAGTTATTTCAATTTATCTCCCAATTAGTTTTATTTATCTCCCAATTAGTTTTAACCATTAAGGAACAGTTTTTGCGTCAGCCGTTGTAGGTTTAGGGCACCTCAATCTTATTTAAGATTTCATCAATAATCGCATCTGAAGTAACATTTTCAGCTTCAGCCTCATAGGTTAATCCAACACGATGGCGCAATACGTCGTGAGCCACATCTCTCACATCCTCAGGAACAACATAACCACGACGCTTAATGAAGGCACATGCACGTGCTGCTAAAGCCAAATTGATTGACGCACGAGGAGAACCACCAAATGAGATGTAATTCTTCAAGTTGCTCAATTTATATTGTTCGGGATAACGCGTTGCGAATACAATGTCAGCAATGTATTGCTCGATGCGTTCATCCAAATAAACCTGCTTTACGAGTTCACGTGCTTCTACAATCTTGCGTAAATCTACCACAGGCGCAACTCGTGAGAAACTATCATTCAAATGAGCGCGAATGATTTTCTTTTCTTCTTCCAAAGTGGGGAAATCAATAAGCACCTTTAACATGAAGCGGTCTACCTGAGCTTCAGGAAGCGCATACGTACCTTCCTGCTCAATGGGGTTTTGAGTAGCCATTACAAGGAAGGGCAAAGGCAATGCCATTGTCTGTTCACCAATCGTTACTTGATGTTCCTGCATCGCTTCCAAAAGAGCACTCTGTACCTTCGCTGGCGCACGGTTAATTTCGTCTGCCAATACAAAATTAGCAAAGACCGGACCATGCTTTACGGTAAATGATTCAGACTTTTGACTGTACACCTGCGTACCAATCACGTCGGCGGGCAATAAGTCGGGCGTAAACTGAATGCGGCTAAACTTAGCATCAATCAAACTTGAAAGGGTCTTAATCGCGAGCGTCTTTGCAAGCCCTGGAACCCCTTCCAACAAGATGTGACCATCACTCAAAAGACCAATCAACAGGGAGTTGATAAGATGCTTCTGACCTACGATCGTACGATTCATACCAACCATAAGGTCGGTAATAAAACCAGTGCGACTCTCTATTAGCGCATTTAATTCGCGTATATCAATTTGTTGAGACATGGTAAAGTATATTTTATGATTTTTGACAATCTAAACTATCGAACTTGAAGGATAAGCGCAGAACAAATGGTTCTCTTCACCAAACTTCTGTGATGTTTGTGGTTTAGAAGTAGAACGCATAAAAATGCGAGGCTGACAAACCTTACTTTGACATTCTTAATGCGTTATCTGTAACCACTCGACTCCACTAATTTGCAAAATTACAATATTCAAGTCATCTTCAATCTTAAAAAAATAAAAAATATTGCTAGTTTCATAATTTTACTAATTTGAAATACTGCAAATACCTCTATTAACTTTAGTTAGATTTGAGAAGAGAGCATTAAAAAAATCATTACAGGAATCCTTACATTCAGGAAAAAAGGACTCGCACCCCGTTTTTTTTCAGATATTTTAACCTACCACAAAAATATATACTATCTTTGCACAACAAAATAAAGTTTTACAACATGAAACTGGCACTAATGTCCACTCCCCATTTCTTCGTTGAGGAGCACCACATATTGACTGCTTTATTCGACGAAGGATTGGAAATGGTTCATCTCAATAAACCCAATTCAGAACCCGTATTTTGCGAGCGATTGCTTTCACTCTTACCTAACAACTACCGAAAGTTAATCGTAACTCATGATCATTTCTACTTGCAAAACGAATATGAGTTAAAAGGAATTCACCTTTCAGAGAGGAATCCTAACACTCCTGAACACTACAAAGGAAGTATAAGTTGCTCATGCGCCACCCTTGATGACGTTGCACAGGTGAAGAAGGAAATGGATCACGTACTTTTTGACTGCTCAACAATTGACGTGACAGCGATTCTCAAAGATAGTTCAAAGCGAAAAGTCATCAACAAGAAAGTGTTTGCTACTGGCAACTTTGATTTAGATGACATGGAGCAAATCGCTGATTGCGGTTTTGGTGGCATCATTCTTCAAAATGCGATATGGGATCGTTTTGACATCCACAACACACAGGATTTCAAGGAAATCATCAATCATTTTAGAAAGATCAAGCGCATTGTTGATTAGTGCAACATCAAACAAATCTTAAGTTATGTACCTTGTAACTTATAAATCTTAAAAAGAATTAAACCTCAACAACATACATTTCAGATTATGAATAACTTTTTGGTATTCTCTGGCACAAAGTCACGCTACCTTGCTGAAAAAATTTGTAAGGAGCTCGGTTGTCCTCTTGGCAATCTCGACATCACTTATTTTGCTGATGGAGAGTTTGAAGTATGTTACGAAGAATCTATCCGCGGTCGCGATGTATTCCTCGTACAGTCAACATTCCCCAATAGCGACAACCTCATGGAATTGTTGCTCATGATTGACGCAGCAAAGCGCGCATCTGCTAAGACCATCTGCGCAGTAGTTCCTTATTTTGGTTGGGCACGCCAAGACCGCAAGAGCAAGCCCCGTGTAAGCATCGGTGCAAAATTGGTGGCTGACATCCTCAGCGTTGCAGGCATTGACCGTCTCATCACTATGGACCTTCATGCCGACCAAGAACAGGGATTCTTTGATGTACCCGTAGACCACCTCTATGGTTCATCTATCATCGCTCCATACCTCCAGAGCCTTAACCTTCCCAACTTGTGTATTGCAACTCCCGACATCGGCGGTTCTAAGCGTGCTGCAGCATACGCTAAATATTTCAACTGCCCCCTCGTACTTTGCAACAAGACACGCAAAAAGGCTAACGAAGTAGACACTATGCAGATTATTGGTGACGTTCAGGGCATGGACGTTGTGTTGATTGACGACATCGTTGACACAGCTGGCACTATCACCAAGGCTGCAAATATCATGATTGAAAATGGTGCCACAAGTGTGCGTGCAATTGCAAGCCACTGCATCATGTCAGGTCCTGCAGACCAGCGTGTGATGGATAGCGACCTTGAAGAAATGGTATTCACAGACACCATCCCCTACCGTGGCAATTGCCCCAAGGTGAAGCAAATCTCTTGCTCTGCACTTATTGCTGAAGCAATCCGTTGCGTACTTGGAAATAAGAGTATCAGTTCTCAATATCTCATGTAATTGGGGACACACGATATATAAGTCTATAAAATTGAAGGATGTGTCCCAATGACACATCCTTTTCTTGTGATTTAGGGTGTAGAAAGGGTTGAAATAAAAAAATATTAACGAATCTTTACACACTATCATAAATTATTCGTAATTTCGCAGATAGATATTTAACCTAACCAAATACATTTATGAAAAAGACAATTTTGGTAACCGGTGGTACTGGTTTTATCGGTTCACACACAACTGTTGAACTTCAAGCAGCAGGTTACGATGTAGTTATCATCGACAACCTCTCTAACTCTAAGGCAGACGTGGTAGACGGCATCGAAAAGATTTCAGGCATCCGCCCTGCTTTCGAAGAAGTAGATTGTTGCGACTACGCAAACCTCGAAGCCGTATTCCAGAAGTATCCCGCTATCGAAGGTATCATTCACTTCGCGGCTTCTAAGGCCGTTGGCGAAAGTGTAGAAAAGCCCTTGAAGTACTACGAAAACAATATCGTTTCGCTCATCAACCTCCTCAAGTTGATGCCTAAGTACAACGTGAAGGGTATCATCTTCTCATCAAGTTGCACGGTTTACGGTCAGCCCGACCCCGAAAACCTCCCCGTTACCGAAAATGCTCCTCTCAAGCAGGCCGAAAGCCCCTATGGTAACACGAAGGCGATTAACGAAGAAATCGTTCAGGACTACGTGAAGAGCGGCGCTCCCATCTCGGCAATCCTCCTCCGTTACTTCAACCCCATCGGCGCACACCCCTCTGCTATCATCGGCGAAATGCCCAATGGTGTGCCCGCTAACTTGATTCCTTACCTCACTCAGACGGCTATCGGTATCCGCGAATGCCTCTCTGTATTTGGTGACGACTATGACACTCCCGACGGCTCTTGCATCCGCGACTTCATCTACGTAATCGACCTCGCTAAGGCACACGTTTGCGCTATGGAACGCATCCTCAACGGCAAGAACGAAGAACCCGTAGAAATCTACAACGTAGGTACAGGTAAGGGTGTGACCGTATTCGAACTCATCAACACCTTCGAAAAGTGCACTGGCGTGAAGCTCAACTACAAGGTTGTAGCACGTCGCCCCGGTGACATCGAAAAGGTTTGGGGTAACGTAGACAAGGCAAACCAAAAGCTCGGTTGGAAGGCCGTTCACACGCTCGAAGATTCACTCAGCACGGCTTGGAAGTGGCAACTTGAACTCCGTGAACGCGGCATCATGTAATGCTTGACATTCATAATAATTGAATACAAAATAGGGACCTTAAGGACATTTGGCTTTAAGGTCCTTTATTAAATAAAACAAGTGTTTGGATTTATGTACAACAATCCCTACTCAAATTCGCCTTCACCTTGCTATATACTTGAAGAAGAGAAGTTGCGCCGTAACCTCTCGCTCATCAAGAGCATAGCCGACCGAGCAGGTGTGGAATTTATCTTGGCGTTTAAGGCATTTGCGCTTTGGAAAACCTTTCCCATCTTCCGCGAATACATCACCCACACAACCGCTTCGTCGCTCTACGAAGCGCGCTTGGCGCTCGAGGAATTTGGTTCTAAAGCCCACACCTATTCGCCCGCTTATGAGGACGAAACCTTCGATGAAATCGTGAAATGCTCAAGCCACATCTCCTTCAACTCGCTAACACAATTCGAGCGATTTGTGAGTCGTGCCGAGGGCGTGTCGTGTGGTGTACGCATCAATCCGGAATATAGCGAAATCGAAAACGACCTCTACAATCCTTGCGCACCAGGTTCACGCTTCGGAGTCTTGGCAAAAGATCTTCCCGCCGAACTCCCCAAGCAAATTGAAGGGTTTCATTGCCATTGCCATTGCGAGAGTTCATCCTATGCCTTGGAAAACACCTTGCGCCATATTGAGGAGAAATTCGGAGCGTGGTTGCCCAAAATTAAATGGTTGAACCTTGGAGGTGGCCACTTGGTGACGCGCGCCGATTACGATGTAGAGCACCTCATCGGCTTGCTTCAAGCATTCCGCGCGAAATATCCCAACCTCAAAGTCATTCTCGAACCGGGAAGCGCCTTTGCCTGGCAAACGGGTCCGCTCGTTTCACGCGTGGTAGACATCATAGAAAATCACGGCATCAAAACCGCCATTCTCAACGTCTCATTCACGTGCCACATGCCCGATTGCCTTGAAATGCCCTACTGGCCACGCGTGAGAAACGCCGAAACCCTCGAGGGCGAAGATGCCGTAGGTCATGAAACCGAGCCATGCGTATATCGCCTTGGCGGAAATTCGTGCCTATCAGGCGATTTCATGGGATATTGGCGCTTCAATCGTACCCTTGAAGTGGGCGACACCATCATCTTTGAGGACATGATTCATTACACCACGGTGAAGACCAATATGTTTAACGGCATCCACCATCCCTCACTAGCACTCCTCCACCTCGACGGCGCCCTCGACGTGCTTCGTAATTATCAATACGAGGATTATCGCGATAGAATGGATTAAAATTTAGGTTATAATTTATCAACTAAACATTAAGTGGGTATTTATCCCATTGATTCTCATAACCTAAAACCTTATAACCTCATAACCTCCTCAATATGAAAGAAACAAATCTTCCAGAAAATGCCTTCCGTGAATTACGCGAAGGCGAAGAATACAAGCCCTTGATGGAAGCAGGGAAGCACTATCGTGAAGTAACGCCCTGGTCAATCACATGGGGCATATTCATGGCAATTCTCTTCTCCGCCGCTACGGCATACTTAGGCCTTAAAGTGGGTCAAGTGTTTGAAGCAGCCATCCCCATTACAATCATTGCCGTAGGTGTAGCAGGCGCTACGCATCGCAAGGATCCCATGGGCGAAAATGTCATAATCCAGAGCATCGGAGCATGTTCGGGAATGATTGTAGCAGGTGCGATTTTCACACTCCCCGCACTCTACATTCTTCAACACACACATCCCGAAATCACCGTTAATTTCCTTTGGATTTTCTTAGCATCCTTGCTCGGTGGTGCACTCGGCATCTTGTTGCTCATCCCCTTCCGCAAGTATTTCGTTAAGGAGATGCACGGCAAATATCCCTTCCCCGAAGCAACGGCTTCTACGCAAATCCTCCTTTCGGGAGAGAAGAGCGGAAGTAGCGCAAAGCCCTTGCTCGTAGCAGGAGTAATAGGCGGTCTTTATGACTTTGCCGTTGCTACTTTTGGACTTTGGAATGAAAACTTCACCAGCCGTTGTTGTGAAATTGGGAGTACGATTGCCGAAAAGGCAAAGTTAGTATTCTCATGCAACACCAGTGCCTCACTCCTCGGTATGGGATTCATTGTAGGGTTGAAGTATGCAACAATTATTTGCGCTGGTTCCGCCCTCGTTTGGTGGGGCATTGTACCTGCTATTTCGGTTCTCTTCCCCGACCTTGAAGTTGCTAACGGCATCACGGCGGAATATGCGAGCGCCGAACAAATCTTTGGTTATGCCAAGAGTATTGGTATTGGCGCCATTGCTATGGCGGGTATCATTGGTGTTGTTAAGAGTTGGGGCGTAATCAAGAGCGCATTTGCCTTGATCGGTAAGATTTCTAAGGGAGGCGCACAACAAACGGAAGAAGTGCGTACACAACGCGACCTTTCGATGAAGATTATCGCTATCGGCACACTCATCACCATCTTAGTGACCACTATTTTCTTCTTCGTAGGTCCTATGGAGGGCAACTTGCTCTTCACTATCGTAGGTATCTTAATTGTTGCCGTAATTGCGTTCCTCTTTACTACGGTAGCCGCAAATGCCATCGCCATCGTAGGTTCTAACCCCGTGAGTGGTATGACACTCATGACCCTCATCCTCTCCAGCATCATTATGATGCTCGTAGGTTTGAACGGCACACACGGAATGGTGGCGGCCTTAATCATGGGCGGTGTGGTATGTACCGCACTCTCATCTGCTGGTGCCTTCATCACCGACTTAAAGATTGGTTATTGGCTCGGAAGTACGCCTAAATACCAGGAAACCTACAAATTCATCGGTGTATTAGTAAGTGCCGCAACCGTAGGTGGTGTAATCATGATTCTTCAAAAGGTATATGGATTTACACCCGACAATGCCGACGTTATGGCGGCACCTCAAGCACGTGCAATGGCGGGAGTTATCGAACCGCTCATGAGTGGCGAAGGTGCGCCTTGGTTGCTCTACGGCATTGGTGCACTGATCTCTTTGGTACTCAACTTCTGCGGCATTCCCGCTTTGGCTTTTGCCTTGGGTATGTTCATTCCCTTGCAACTCAACCTTCCCCTTATCGTAGGCGGTGCCATCAACTGGTTTGTAGGTTCACGTACGAAGGACGAAAAGGTGAATAACGCTCGCATTGAAAAGGGCACATTGCTTGCTTCTGGGTTTATTGCCGGAGGCGCCTTGATGGGCGTAGCAAGTGCGGCGCTTCAATTCGGTGGTATCAAGTTTGACAATAGCGCATGGCTCGATAATCCTTCAAGCGAAATCTTGAGCCTCGCTTGCTACTTGCTATTGATTTGCTACTTGATTAAGGCAACTTGTAAGAAATAAGCACCATGCTTACGAAAAACAAAATCAAATACATCACCTCCCTTGCGAAGAAGAAATTTCGCGATGAAGAGGGCGTATTCCTTGCGGAAGGTGCGAAGGTAGTGGGAGATATTCTCCCCTACTTTCGTTGCCTTATGCTTTGTGGCACAAAAGAATATCTTTCACAACACCCAGAGGTGAAGGCCGATGAGATTTTTGAAATCTCGGAAGCCGAACTCCAAAAGTGCTCACAATTAAAAACCCCCCGCGATGTGATTGCCGTGTTCCGCCAACCCACTCCTTCTCCCCTATCCGGAGAAGTGTTGCGTAAGGAACTCTGCATAGTACTCGACGGAGTGCAAGACCCTGGCAACCTCGGCACGATTATCCGACTTGCCGATTGGTTTGGCATTCACCACATCATTTGCTCGGAAGACACCGCCGACGCCTTTGCCCCCAAAGTCATTCAAGCCACAATGGGCGCCATTACGCGTGTCACGCTCCATTACACAAACCTCACCACCTTCCTCTCTTCCATTCCCCAAGGCATTCCCGTTTACGGCACCTTCCTTGAAGGCGAAAACATCTACGGCAAAACCCTCTCTCCCAACGGATTGCTTATTATGGGTAATGAAGGAAATGGCATTCGTCCCGAAACGCAAGCGTACATCAATCAAAAACTCTTCATCCCTCCTCACCCAGCTGGATGCGAGACTTCGGAAAGCCTAAACGTAGCCATCGCCACCGCCATTTGTTGTGCGGAATTTAGAAGACAACTTCATTGCCGAACGAGGTAAACTGAGAGAGCAAAAAATAGAAGGGACTTCGTAAAAATTATGTGCCGAATAATTTAATTTATGTGCCGAATAATTTTAATTAAGTCCGAGATAATTTTCGCTTTATCCTATAGTAGTCGGTAAGTTGCACCTTACAATCGGGAAATCACCAATAAATCAGCAAGAACCACGCATTCAGTAATGTATTTTATCCCCTTACTCCTCATCATCTTCATTTGGTTGCCCCTCCTCTTTGTTTTAAGATGGAGGTACTACCGCATGCCCTTGCTTTCAAAAAGGGAAGGCGAAAATGTGGAGAATGAAGCATTACCTATAACAATCGTGATTCCGCTTGAGCGTGAGGTATCTGGACTTAACGACCTGATTACTTGCATCTTCAACCAGCAATATGCGGGAGCAATACAAGTACTTATCGCCAATTACTCGGGCGAGAAGTCCGTTGAAGAAATGTTGCTACGCTTGGAGCGAGATTTTCGACATCTCAAGCATACGAACATCGCTACGACTACGCACCTCATTGATCGTGAGAAGTTGGCCGTGAGCGTTGGAGTAAAAGGTGCACGCACCGAATGGGTAATGCTCCTTAATGCCGATGTGCTTCTCCCTTCGCCTAATTGGTTGAGGGAAATGATGGAAGCCCGTGAGCACGATTGTAACATTGTCGTAGGCTATTCTAATTATGCGCTAAGTGCGGGCAAGACTTCATTATGGCACTATGATGTGCACCTTCAAAACATACTAAATTGTAAGGTTGCACGCCATGGGAAATATACGGGTGGATATTTGACGCATGCCCTCGTGAGTAGAAGTCATTTCCTGGAGCAACAAGGTTTCTCTAACCAACACACGCGCCTTACAATTGGCACCCTCCCTTTGCTCGTAGAACACCTCTCAAAGACAGGACGCGTTTGTGCATCGCTCTCCATGGATACCCGTGTACTTAAAGCGCATTCCCATGCCAACGATTTTCACCAAGATGCGTTGGAGCACCACATTATATATTATAATACTTCACTTAAGACAAGGATTCTTGACGCGCTTTACAACATCAGCACCTGCTTTTTGCTCACCCTTCCCCTGCTTCTCCTTTACACGATTATTCAAAACGTGGCATTATGGATGAGTTATAGCGGAAGTGATACATCACTCCGCACCCTCACATTTACCCCGAATTCACCGATGATTTGGGAGGTTATTTCCCACACTATCATCATTATATCCCTCCTCTTAACGCTTATCATCCCCCTACGAAAATTGCACCAAAGTTTTGAAGGAGTAGACATTCAAATAAGTTATCCTAAACTTCTAATTTACCCATTTTTACTCCCCATATACCGCACAAACAAGCGAATTCTTGCATTTTTCTACCGAAAGAAGTGTGTTAGACGACTTTAATGGGTAAAAAAGAGGAAAGAAAAATGTGTCAAAACTAAAAAAAGTAGTAACTTTGCACTCGCTATGGCAATAATGGACCTTCTAAATATCAATCTCTCAAAAATTCCCGCCGACGGAATGAAGTTGGAAATGACTCTTAACGGAGACTTTTTCACGGCGTTGGATCAGGAAACCATTAAGGGCGGAAACGTCAAGGTTAACTTGAATATCCGCGAACATTCAGGAGAGGTTTATACCTTGAAGTTCGTTATCCAAGGCGAAGTAATTGTTGAATGCGACAGATGTCTCGATGACCTGGCCCTTGTCGTTGATGCTGAGGAGACCATCAAACTTACCTATAATGATGAATCCGACTCCACGGCTGATGACATTAAATTCATCCCCAAGAATACGAACATGTACGACGCTTCTTGGGACGTCTACGAAATCGTGGAACTTTCACTCCCTATTCAGCGCACCCACCAAGTGGGGGAGTGTAATGAGGACATGCTCAGTCGCATTTGCTACGAGAATGATGAGTGCTTAGACGGATAATTGCTGAACTAAAACTCTAAACACAATCTGACAACACTAAAATTTAACACATCTAAAATTTTTCAAACAAAATGGCACATCCTAAAAGAAGACAGTCAAAGACAAGAACACTTAAGCGTCGTACACATGACAAGGCAGTAGCTCCTACACTCGCAGTTTGCGCTAATTGCGGTGGTTGGCACATCTACCACACTGTATGTCCCACTTGTGGTTACTATCGTGGTAAGCTCGCTATCGTAGTTGACGAAGTTGCTGAATAATCAACTTTTATACAAGGGAGTTAAAAGCTGAAAGTTTACAAACACGTGCTTATAAATGTGTGAGTCTCTTTTTGCTTTTAACTCCATATTTTTTAGGTTAGTCCCTTGATTGGAAACTCCAACAATCCCCTTAACAACTATGGAAAAAATCAATGCAGTAATCACTGGTGTTGGTGGTTATGTACCAGAATACGTTTTGAGTAACGATGAACTCTCTCGCATGGTTGACACCAACGATGAGTGGATCATGACTCGAATTGGCATTAAGGAACGTCGTCTCCTTAATGAAGAAGGTCTTGGCACAAGTTATATGGCACGCAAAGCGGTGAAGCAACTTCTTGAAAAGACGGGTACCGACCCTCTTGAAATTGATTGCATCATCGTAGCGACATCTACGCCCGACTTCCATTTCCCTTCAACGGCAAGCATAGTTTTGGGAAGAGTTGGCATGAAGAATGCTCACGCTATTGACATGCAAGCAGCTTGTTGTGGTTTCCTCTATGCAATGGACACCGCCGCAAGTTTGATCCAAAGCGGAAGATACAAGAAGGTTGTCGTTTGTGGTGCCGACAAGATGTCAAGTGCCGTTGACTATACCGACCGCGCCACTTGTCCCATCTTTGGTGACGGTGCTGCTGCTGTGTTGGTAGAAGGTTCAACTGAAGAATACGGATGGATGGATTCTCACCTCCGCACTGATGGCCTTGGTCTCCCCTACCTCTGCATGAAGGCGGGTGGTTCGGTTTGTCCTCCCTCACATTATACGATTGAGCACCGCATGCACTTCGTTCACCAGGAAGGTAAGACGGTATTTAAGTTTGCCGTAACAAACATGACCGATGCTTGTACGAAGATTGCGGAACGTAACAACCTTACAAAGGAAAATATTTCTTGGGTACTTCCTCACCAAGCGAATGTACGCATCATCGAAGCGGTTTCTGCGCGTCTTGAAGTAGAACCAGAAAAGGTGATGATGAACATCCAAAAATATGGTAACACCTCTGCCGCATCTCTTCCCCTCGCATTGTGGGATTACGAAAAGCAGTTGAAGAAGGGCGACAACCTCATCCTTACCGCCTTCGGTGCTGGTTTCACATGGGGTGCCGCATATCTCAAGTGGGCTTATGATGGAAAATAAGCCCAACCACAAAGCGGGGTTTGTCAACATCGTCGGCAATCCAAACGTTGGGAAAAGCACATTGATGAACCTCCTCATGGGTGAGCGTATTTCTATCGCCACTTTTAAGGCTCAAACCACGCGCCACCGCATTATGGGAATCATCAACTCCGAGGATGCACAAATTGTGTTTTCAGACACACCTGGAGTATTGAAACCCAATTACAAACTTCAGGAGTCAATGCTCGCCTTCCCAGAGTCAGCGCTCCAAGATGCAGACGTTTTGCTCTATGTAACAGATGTCATTGAGCAACCCGACAAAAACATTGAATTTCTTGAAAAGGTGCAGAAGTTGAATGTCCCCATCCTGCTGCTCATCAATAAGATTGACCTTTCAGATCAAAAGAAATTGGAGGCACTTGTAATGGAATGGAAGAAATTCCTTCCCACCGCAGAGATTTTCCCAATTTCAGCACAGGCGAAGTTCAACGTTGATAATGTGCTCAAGCGCATCAAGGAACTCATCCCGCTGTCACCTCCCTATTTCGAGAAAGACCAGTGGACAGACAAACCCGCGCGATTCTTCGTCACGGAAATTATCCGCGAGAAGATATTGCTTTACTACGATAAGGAAATCCCCTACTCCGTTGAAGTTGTTGTTGAACAATTTAAGGAGAGCGACAAAAGCATTCACATCAATGCCATTATTTATGTGGAGCGCGACTCGCAAAAGGGAATTATCATCGGACACAAAGGCGTAGCCCTGAAGAAAGTAAGCACAGAGGCACGCAAGACATTAGAGAAGTTTTTCCAAAAGAGTATCTTCCTTGAAGTATTTGTTAAGGTTGATAAAGATTGGAGAAACTCTACGAAGCGCTTAGAGAGTTACGGTTATTCACACGAATAAAACGAGTAGGTCTACGACGCACTTCACATATTCACATTTAACATTAGAAAAATATGGCATTAGTTGCAATAGTAGGCCGCCCCAATGTTGGCAAATCTACACTCTTTAACCGCCTTACTGGTACACGCTCTGCTATCGTTTCAGACGAAGCAGGCACAACGCGTGACCGTCAGTATGGTAAGGTAGAATGGTGTCAGCGCGAATTTTCAATCGTTGACACTGGCGGTTGGGTAGTCAATAGCGACGATATTTTTGAAGAAGAAATCCGTAAGCAAGTAAAGTTGGCTACTGAAGAAGCTGACCTTATCCTCTTCGTTGTTGATATTAAGAATGGTGTTACAGATTTAGACGAACAGGTCGCAGGCATTCTTCGCCGTACAAAGAACCTCCCCATCATCCTCTGCACCAACAAGACGGATAGCAATGAAGACCGCTATGCTTCAGCAGAATTTTATGCTCTCGGTCTTGGCGATCCCTTCTGTGTCAGTGCAGCAACGGGTTCCGGAACAGGTGATTTGCTCGACCAAATCGTTGAAAAGTTAGGCGCCGAAAAAGCGGAAGCGGAGGGTGAAGATAATATCCCCCGCTTTGCTATCGTTGGACGCCCTAACGCAGGTAAGTCAAGTCTTATCAATGCCTTTATCGGTGAAGACCGCCACATTGTTACCGACATTGCTGGTACTACTCGCGACTCTATCCTTACGCGCTACGACAAGTTTGGTTTTGACTTCTACCTTGTTGATACAGCTGGTATCCGTAAGAAAAATAAAGTTACAGAAGACCTTGAATTCTACTCTGTAATGCGCTCTATCAGAGCGATTGAAAACTCTGATGTGTGTATTCTTCTTATTGATGCTACTCGTGGCATTGAAAGTCAGGATATGAATATCTTCCAACTCATTCAGCGCAACAACAAGAGTCTTGTAGTAGTCGTTAATAAGTGGGACACCGTAGAGGACAAGTCTCAACAAGTCATCACTACCTTTGAGAATGCCATCCGTGAACGTATGGCTCCTTTCAAAGACTTCCCCATCATCTTCGGTTCTGCTCTTACCAAGCAGCGCATCTTTAAGGTACTTGAAACGGCGAAGGAAGTATACCTCAATCGTACACGTCGTATCACAACGCACAAACTCAACGAAGAAATGCTTCCCCTCATTGAGGCATATCCTCCCCCATCAATCAAGGGTAAGTATATCAAGATTAAATATTGCGCACAGTTGCCCAACACGCAGATTCCTTCATTCGTGTTCTACTGCAACTTGCCTCAATACGTCAAGGAACCCTACAAGCGCTTCCTTGAAAACAAGATTCGCGAAAAGTGGGACTTCAATGGTACTCCCATAAATATTTTCATTCGACAGAAATAAAACGTCACGATATGTATTTATCGAAATACTCAAAAATAGCCTATGGTCAACTAAAACTTATGTTGACCATAGGCTGTTTTCTTCTTATAGCATCGTGCAGTAAACAAGAAGAGTACAAGAGTTCTGCAGAAAATGGCCCCACAAAAGAAGAAATCAAGCACATTTATTCTCACTATATCAAGGGGCATTTCAGTGAATTTGTAAGTCACATTGCATCCATCCAAGGGAAACCCAGATTTTACAAAGAACAAATCATCAACCTCTACAAACAGCAGGCGGAACAACAGGCTGAAACCTTTGGGAAGATTGATTCTGTGAAAGTGGAGCAAATCCAGAAGGCTGCAAATAACAAATATGCAACAGTAAAACTCTCCTTATTCTACAAAGAAGCAAGTCCTGAGGAAGTTATATTACAAATGGTATATACCGACAACGGGTGGAAAATCAAATAGCCTCCTAATTTCTCAAAAAAGAGGGTGTGTCAAACTTCACAATTTGACACACCCTCTTTTTGTACCAACATTTATTATATCAACAATTAAGAAGTCACCCACTACACGAGATGACACCTAATAAAAACTTAATCCGTTAATTCAATCGTAAAGGACTCACCACTTGTAACTCCTACAACTTTTAGTATTACGGGGATTTCCTGGGATTTGCAACTAACGATAAGTTCCTGTAACTCTTCTGCCTGAAGCATATCCATAAAACTTTGGCGTTCAGTTACACGTTGTTCTACAGGTCGTTCATAATAGCTCATAAACCGCTCTTCAGGCATAACATACTCAATCACAATCTCGTGATTCGCATAAATTACTTGTGGTATTGTGCCCTCATCTACAGTGAGCGGAATGCGCTGATGAATGTCTTGAACTTGTTGCTCAACGTTTGGAGAAACGCTATCTGTAGCCGACAACTCTGCCGACGCATTGCTTCCACTTGTATTGCCTTTACAAGCGCTTACCACACATGCAATGCACAATATTAAGAAAGCACATGCGCAAATCCATCCGAATTGCTTTAGTCTAAAAAGAAAAGACATTGGTGTTCTAAGTTTACAGTAAGACTTTCACAATGAGCTTACGCAACACCCCTTCTCCTATCACGGGAGCATGTGCATCCTCTGGATAGACGATATAGAAATCTCCAGGCAACGCCGTAAAGTAAGTAGAAGGCGTTTCAGCATAAAGTGCGAAATCATTTTCCACATCAAATGGCGCTTCACTCTCGTTCAATCTTGAAAGGGGCGACCAACCCACAATTTCAGCACCACTCAAAGGGAAATGAATGTCGATGTATTTACGATGAACCTCCAGTTTCTGACTTTCCGCAGGAACTAAATTAGCATCACTTACATTTATAAATAGTTTGTCACCTTCTATAACAATACGACCAGCTGGAACATGCAACAAATCATTTGACTTTACATAATCAAATACTTGCTTAAACAACGGATGGAGCGCTTCATAGCGCTCACAATCCGAAAGATGTGCCAATATCATAACGTGATAATTCTTTAACGTTTAGCAATTTCATCCAAGATAGTCCAACACTGGAAGAGTCCACGGGGAACGTGGAAGCATCCCTTCCATTTACCGCCCTTGAGTGTGAGCAACACTTCGCCCTGACGGTTGAGGTAACCAAACCATTCGGGATATTCTGCATCTGCGAAGTGTGACCAAGTGTAATCGTGGATGCGCTCAAACCATTCAAGGCACTTTTGGTTGCCCGTAAGTTGATACCCCTTAATCATGGTAATGAGCGTTTCGATATGCACCCACCAGAGTTTTTGGTCCCATTCCAATTGTTGCAAGGGATGACCGAGACGATCCATAAAATAGAAGATACCACCATACTGATGGTCCCAACCATACTCAACCTCCTTCAAAGCGATATCTACAGCCTTGTCAATAAGGGCTTGGTCGCCAAGACGCTTACCAAGGTCCATGATGAACCACATAGCTTCGATCGCATGACCAGGATTCAACAATCTGCCGTCCATGCAATCCACCAATTCATTGTTCACCCCAAGATGCTCAACGATAAGCCCCAATTCAGGACGATAGAAGACATCCATCACTTCATGCACACACTCCTTAATTTTTTCTTCAAGGAAGGCAGGTTCCAAAAGGGGTTCAATTTCAAGCGCCACATTACAAAGAATCATGGGCAACGCAAAACTCTTGAGTGCACGCGCACCAGGCGAAGCCTTTGACCACTTACCCTTGGGATTATCGACCTTTGAAAGCACAATGTCAAATGTCTTCTTGGCAATATCAGCATACTCTTCATTACCCGTTGCTATTGCCAACTGACCAAAGGCAATAACAGCAAAGGTGTAAGAGAAAATATTGTAAGGTTCTACGAGGGGATGTCCTTCACGGTCGAGCGCAAAATACCAATTAAGGTTACCATCGTGACCATATTTCTTCAAGAACTCAGCACCCTGAATGGCTGCATCAAGCCACTCTTGCTTCTTCTCAACCTTATTATACAACGTAGCAAACATCCATACTTCACGCCCCTGAAGCCAAATAAACTTATCGGTATCAAACACCGAACCGTCGCGCTCAAGGCAAGTAAAGAAACCACCGAATTCCTTATCCTGTGACTTTTCCAACCAGAAAGGAATCACTTTGTCAAGCAGTTCAGACTTATACTGCGCTGCCATTTTTTGAAAGTCCATCATAATTATATCATTTAGAGGAGTTAATATCTTCGAAAATTCCGTCGCACTAATAGGCAACCTCCACTATCAAGCAAAAGTAAATAATTCCGATGATACTACATAAATTTCAGACATATTTGTTCGATTGATTCTCAATTTTAAGTGAAGACGTATGGTAACAAAATGAACATAAAATAGGTATTGCCCTCACAAAAATTGGGAATAATATAGGAATTACCCCAAGCGTGGAGGCTCATGATGTTCGTGAGATTGCTTGCGCAACCTTTTATTCGTGTTCTCTCAAAAAGATACTCCGCAAGGAAATTTATGTTCTTTGGGTCTTATGTCGAAAACAAAAGTCAATGCTCCCTACCCTTTAGAAACTACAACCGTTCTGCTAAAAACTAATATGGAGATAGTTTGAATTAACTCCATATTAAAATGAATTAAACGCCGATTTGTTTTCAGGGTATTGTAGTTAGGGAAAATATATCGCGCAGGACTTGCAGTTTTCTTTGTCTCACGCGGGACTCATAGTTATTTTTCTCACGCAGAAACTCACAGAATTTCTTTTATGGATCACACAGACTCACCAAAACAATATGTTCTTTTGTTCCTATGTCTAAAACATTCTCTTGAGCACACCACTGGGTAAGTTGTACTCTTTTCTCTGCTCTCTGTACTCTAAGCCTCCTCAAAAAAATCCCCTCCTATTTGTAAATAAATCATAAAATCCCTATATTTGCAAATTATTGGAATTATTGTAATCGGTAAATGGTAAAATCAAATGCACTTTCGTTCGTGATGCATGCGTTGCTGGGTGTGCAACGTGCTGATTTGTCGCGCGTTGGCGCCGCCGTTTCCCCCCCCCCATTTCTTAATATTCAATTAGTTACAAACCCACTCTGTAAACATGTGGGAATCTTAAAGTCTGCGTTAATAGCGCAGACCGCTTTGTCGTATCCCTACTTCAATAATAATTCATTTTTCTATACCGTAAACACAAATTACAAATATAGAACTTACGTAAAATTATTAACAAAATGATTGCTAACATAAAATTAAGGTCTCTATCCCTATTGGTATCGTGTGGGATGGCGCTTTCTGCTTTTTCAGGAAGCAGGTATGAATATGTCACCGTACCTAATGACCCAATGGATACCAAGATGTACACTTTGGATAACG
Organism: Alloprevotella sp.; assembly: GCA_045656425.1. Taxonomy (GTDB): domain Bacteria; phylum Bacteroidota; class Bacteroidia; order Bacteroidales; family Bacteroidaceae; genus Alloprevotella. The sequence goes on along the minus strand of JAZORE010000061.1, from coordinate 29,909 downwards.
GTCTGAAAGTATACATGACAGTCAACAAGGGAGAACCGCGCATACAGACATACATTGCGGTGCGTGTAGGGAGTAAGAACGACCCTGCGGAAACCACTGGTTTGGCACACTATTTGGAACACCTGATGTTCAAGGGCACTGTGAACTTCGGTACCACCAACTATCAAGCGGAAAAACCACTTCTTGACGCCATCGAGGCGCAGTTTGAAATTTATCGTAACACCACCGACGAGGCGCAGCGTAAGGCGATTTACCATGTCATCGATAGCCTTTCGTACGAAGCGTCAACCTATTTCATTCCAAATGAATATGCCATGTTAATGACCGCCATCGGTGCCACTGGAACCAATGCCACGACAACCTATGACGTGACGTGCTATAAGGAAAATATTCCGAACAATCAGGTTGAGAACTGGGCGAAAATACAAGCCGACCGCTTCAAGAACATGGTGATTCGTGGTTTCCATACCGAATTGGAAACCGTTTACGAAGAGCGCAATATGTATGCTGCTCACGACGACGATAAGGTATTCGAGGCGGTTATGTCCTCATTGTTCCCCAACCATCCGTACGGAACGCAAACCACCCTCGGCTCACAGGAACACTTAAAGAATCCGTCCATCACCAACATCAAAAACTATTTTGCCCAGTGGTATGTACCCAACAACATGGCGATATGCCTTTCTGGAGACTTCAATCCTGATGAAATGGTGGAAATCATCGAGAAGTACTTCGGCAACTTGCAGCCTAATCCGAACCTGCCCGTATTGGAAGTGAGGGAGGAAGCTCCGATTATGACTCCGATTGTCCGCGAAGTATGGGGTCAGGAAGCCGAAAGCGTCACGTTGGGGTGGCGTGCACCAAAGTACAGCGATAAAGATTTCGATGCCATGAGAATGCTGGGGTACGTGCTCTGCAATGGCGGTGCAGGTATCATGGACTTGGACTTGAACCAACAGCAAAAGGTGCTCAGTTCCTACAGCGTAGTGACCACGCTTGCCGACCATGGTATGTTGCGCGTGGAAGGAAACCCGAAAGCCGGGCAATCATTGGATGAGGTGAAGGCGCTGCTCCTTGCTCAAATTGAAAAGCTGCGTAAGGGAGATTTCGACGAAAGCCTGATTAAGGCTGTAGTCAACAACTACAAGCTGGCATACGAAAAGGCATTGGAGAACAACAGAAGCCGTGCCGACCTCTTTGTGCAATCGTTTGTCAATGGTGGCGAATGGGCGTACGAAGTGACGATAATGGAGCGCGTGGCAGCGCTCACCAAGCAAGATTTGGTAGCATTAGCCAACCGATACTTGGGTATGGACAACTATGTGGTGGTATTCAAGCGCAAGGGCAAAGATCCAAGCGAAAGATTTATTGCCAAGCCTGCGATTACCCCCATCAAGATGAACCGTGACACAACCAGCATATTTTTTAAGGAAATCCAGGCTGCTCAGGTAAAACCGATTGAACCTGAATTTGTAGATTTTAAGAAGGACTTGTCCATCCTGAAAGCACAATCGGACATCGAAGTGCTCTACAAGCCCAACGTAACCAATCGCATCTTCCGCTTGTATTACCTCTTCGATGTTGGCAATTTTAGCGACAAGGCTCTTGAACTGGCAGTTGATTACTTGGACTATCTGGGTACCTCCGACATGACTGCCGAAGAAATCCAAGAGGCGTTCTTTGAAATGGCGTGCCAATTCAGCGTCGTTACGGAAGACGAGCGCACCCACATCACGTTAACCGGTTTGCATGAAAATATGCCCCGAGCGATACAACTCCTCGAAAATCTGTTGGCTGATGCACAGGTTGACGAAGAAGCGTTCGAGGATTTGGTGGACAACGAACTCCAGGAGCGACGGGATGCCAAGCAAGATCAGGCGGAAAACCTTGCCCGCTTGCGTTCTTACCTGCAATATGGTCCCAAGAATCCGCATACACACATCCTCAGCAAAAAGGAACTGAAGGCATTGAAGCCTCAGGAACTGGTAGACCGCATTCGGTCGCTGACCTCCTATAAACATCGGATACTTTATTACGGACCAGCCTCAGAGGATGAATTGCTGGTGCTTCTAAGGGAGGCGCACAAGGTGCCCGACGCGTTGAAGGAAGCCCCTGCTGCCGAACTGTTCGATTTTCAGACCACTGAAACCACCCGTATCTATGTCGCGCCCTACGAGGCACAGCAGACCAGCATTGAGCAATTCTCTAACCTCAACGAGACGTATGATGTAGCTTTGGAAGCACCCTCACACCTTTACAACGCATATTTCAGCGGCGACATGAGTTCCATCGTGTTCCAGGAAATGCGTGAAAGTCGTAGTTTGGCATACGGAGTAAGCGCTCGCGTCCTTATTCCGAACTCCAAGAAACGCCCCTTCTCGTACGTAACCCATATCTCCACACAGACCGACAAGGTGATGGACGCCATCGTGGCATTTGACAAAATCATCAACGATATGCCACAATCCGAATCAGCCTTCGCCTTAGCGAAAAACGGAGCCATTGACCGCCTGCGCACCCTACGCGTCACCAATAGTTCCGCGCTCTGGAAATACGTTAATACACAGAACATGGGTGTGAACGTAGACCGCAACAAGTTGTATTATAACTACCTGCAGGATGCCACGTTACAGGACGTGGTGAACTTCCAGCAACAGCAGGTAAAGGGACATACTTACCACTACGCCATCCTGGGCGACAAGAAGCGCCTCGACATGAAGGCGCTAAAGAAGATGGGCGAGGTCATCGAACTGAGTTCCAAGGACATCTTCGGTTATTGATGAACGGAGGAAGTTGTAGGGTGAAAGGCTATAGGTGAGAGGAAAAAGGCCATGCGGGACATCAGTCTTTGTGAACTTTGCGTAAGCTCCCCCATGAGGGATTTTGTAATTTCCGTGGATTTTGTATGAAAATGATTGCACGCAGACGTCGCAAAATGTCGCAGAATTTATCGCACACAAAAATCACAGAAATACACAGAATTTGGCTCCGCATACTTCTGCGAAAGTCTGCGTCATGTTAGTTTTTTTTACCAGACATTAATTAAAACCAAAAAGTAATATGAAGAAGAATTTTATTGTCAAGTCAATGTTGATGATAGCATTGATTTGTATGCCGTTACTATTTGCATCTTGTAGTGAAGACGAAGAGGTAACCACCGTCGTGTACAATATGGGATTTGAAAGTTTGAATACCAGCGACCTGACCGAGATGGTCATCATCGAAACCACTTATCAGCAAGCTTTAGGCGTTAGCGCCAACACCTTCACCCTTTCGGGAAGCGTCAGTGAGTGTGACAGCAAAGTAATCAGTGCATGCATGGATGCAGAAAACTCCTTGAAGTCAAGAGCATTCAAAGGAAGTTACCTATTTGTGGTGAAGAACTGTATTTCAGGAAAGAAAATTTACTCTTGTCAATTTAATTATTAACTTAAAAAAGAACAATATGAAAAAGACAATGTTCAAGATTTTGATGACGGGAATTATAGTGTTCTCAGTTGCTAGTTGTAGTGATGATGATTATGATCCTACGATTAATTTACCAGAAGGCACTGCCACTTCATTAACTACTGGTTATGAGGAAGGCGAATTTACCATTCCTGTATTGGCAACAGGTGCCTGGAAGGCAACAGTTGTTCCTGAAGATGCTTATTGGCTTTCTCTCATTACTACCGAAGGAAACGGAAGCGGTAATATCACTTACCTTGTTGAGCCTAATGCTTCGGACGAATACCGTAAGGCACAAATTGTATTGACAGCTGGCAAGCAAACTTTAACTTATGAAGTGACCCAAACCACATTGAGTACAAGTGGTGAGGAGGAGGCTCAAAATGGTGCTGTCCAAGATTACTCCATGTTCGGTCAAAGTGTTCCTGTGGGATATAGCATGTCTATCAAGGGAAATAGCCAAATGAAGAAATTTGCGTCCAGTCAGATTTTCCGTTTAAAAAACTTAAGCAAAAAAGAACTTGCTTATTACCTGAACGAAGATTATGTGGAAGTAGAAGATGTTCCAACCGATGAAATCAAACTGGCATCTGCCAAGGAATTTAAAGAACAGGAAAGAAGCATTAATGCAAACTTGTCTGTCAATATTCAGTATGGTATGTTCAAACTTGGTTTGAAGGGAGCTTTCAAGATGTCGGGAGCGAGTACGGATACCACCTTCGTATATAGTGCTGTAACAAGTGTTCCTCGTCAAGAGGTGTTTTTGCAACATAAAGCATTGCTTGATGCTTACGAAGAGATTCCAAGTGAATTGAAAGCATACGTCATGACTGAATCTTTTGTTAAAATACGTGACTCCATCCAGACTTTGGTTAAGGCCAACAAGACAATGAAAGACTATGAACTAATAGAACAGTTACAGAAGTTAAACGATTCTTATGGTCCTGTGTTCTGTACAAGTGCAACGTTGGGTGGCAATGCCAATATATCCCTCTCCTTAGGGAAAGAAAGAGCAACGGATACCCTTGACGTTAGCGGGAAGTTGAGCGCCGCCTTCTCTGGTTTGTTCTCATCGGTGGATGGAAATGCTCATGCTAATTATTTGAACGAAGCTTCTTCTTACATCGAAAACTCACAAATAGACATTAAGATTACAGGAGGAACAGCGGACAAACGTTTAGATTTGATAAAGACATTCGGCAATATTGTAAAGCCTGGCGCAGACACAAGCACAATGAATGATGCGGTGATAAAGAAGATTTCAGAGTGGAGCGAAACCATAGATCCGGAAAAACCTACGACCTATACCTGCACGGAGTATGCATTGACTGGCATCTGGGAACTTTTTACGAACAAAGCTACACAAGATACTGTGAAAGCCTACATGGCAAGCATCTATCCTAATCAGAAAGATGAGAAAGGAAATGTCATCTTGCCTTATCTAGTTAATATTGAAGAGATGGCTAAATAATATGAATCATGAGACATCTTCTGAAAACATATTCACTAACAAATCATTCCTTTCCCCGCTTTGTGTGGGGAATAGGGATGATTTTTTGTCTCATTCTCACATCGTGCGAAGATGAATGGGAGGGCGTCAACGAATCATCTTCCATTCCGACGGAAAATCGCTATTGGTACACCCGTACCCGTTCCAAAGCTGAACAGGAAACCATGCTTCGCAGCCACGGTGTGGGGTTTTCTTACGATGCTATTTATGGAAAGAAATGTGATGTCGGCAGTGTCAGATGCCAAGTGTTGGATTTGAGTGTCTTGAAAGAAGAGGATATTTATCAACAGGATAATACGGGACGAACAACTTATGAGAAGACTTGCAACCATAGCTTTGCCGAATATTTCTACAACACCAATTTCAGTACCGATATTTCCGGCAAGATTCCTGGATATAAAGGTGATTATTCTAAAATATATTCTTTGTTTGAACATGCTTTGGATACTTGCATAGCCTTTACGACTATCCAGTCGGAAATTATATGCCAAAAATATATCAACACAAATATTTGGGCACATTTTATTAATGAATTGGGAGAAAAAGGGTTGTCCGACAACTTCCGGTATGCGTTGGAGAAAGTCAAGGCTACTGAACATGAAAATGTGGCTGTAGTCGATTCGTTTATCAACATATTCGGTACCCATGTTGTTGTAAGCGCAACGATTGGAGGAACACTCCAAATGGACGTCGTGACTGAACGCAAGAATATCCAGACCTATGCCCATGAGAACACCATTACTCAGAACTCTTTAGATGTATTTTTCAAGAAGAAGACATCCTCCCTTACCGAAACAGAGCAAGAGTTTGTCAAGCAATTATTGACAAATTCACAATTGTATATTAATATTTCTGGTGGTGACCTATCCACTTTCAATACATTGGTTGCCAATCCATCGCCCAAAAATGCCCAGGCTTCTGAAGAGAATTTGATTCAGTGGATTAAAAGTGTAAAACTGGATAAAGACAAAATATGGGACAACAAATGCGAGATGATTGATATGGAAGTCGCTCCCATTTGGGACTTTATACCAGATGAAACAACAGCCAACCGGATAAAGGCAAGAATTATTGCCACAGCTCCTACTATGCAGGAACTGTACGGCAACCGTAACTTCTTGAATGTGTCTTTCTCGATTCCTCCCACTTCAGTTACAACCACTTTGGGTGGGAAGGAGCAGACGTTCAATTCTCCTTGGGTGGTGGATGTTATCGCTGCCAACCGTCGGGTAGCCACGATTTGCAAGGAATGGGTGCCAGAGATAGATTTGCTTAACAGTGTGCAAGTAGTTTATCCTATTTATGAGAATCGCATCCAAATGGAAGCTGGTTTCTGTATCCATAACGACCATGCGTATCAAGTGAAGTGGTTATATGACCGTTACGTGGTTAATCAGTTGGATACATCAACACCTGGAGATAAGTTCTACTTGAATTTTGGTTCTTTAGAAGCTCAGGGCAAGGAGGGAGTTGATTATCAAGAAGGCAAGTCCATTATCGGATACGAATGGCCGGGAAGCATTTTGATTGACGGAACTTTAGCTCAGGATAAACCTTATTATGAGACTCGCAAGTTTTTGGGCAATTTCTATTTAGACACGGATGGTAAATTCACTGATTTGCCTAATTGGACATATCAGTCCGAATCTATGTGGAATTCGTATTATGAAAAATTCTTCAAAGAACTGCCTGCCAACAAACAGGAACTTCCCTACGAACTTTCCGGCATCAAGCTAAATGGACGCCGTGGAAAAGACCATCTGAAGAACCGAATGGTTCGAGATGTTGATTATGTGTATTATATAAATTCTACCGAATTAGGACTATGAACAAGAAATGGTACATATTGTTGACGGCTTTTATCATCATCAGTCTATCTTCATGCAGTGATGAAGAATCAATTATAACACCCGAGCTGGAAGAAGTTATTGAATTCCAAATGAATGAAGTATCTCTGCCCGTTAAAGGTAGATATTATACTTTGGAGATTTCCATCCCCAAAAGGATTGAGACAAGCGAACTGATTGTTACTACAGATTCCGACTGGTTGGAATTACAAGCAGACACCGTATCAACAGATGGGGTGATAGAACTTTTTGCATCTGCCAATACTGAAATGAAGAGTCGGGAAGCAAACGTCATAGTCAGTTCCCCAAATGGTGGTGAAAGTGCCACTTGTCTTGTCAGTCAGAAAGGGTTGGGCGACAACGATACCAATTCAAGCGTTGCAGATTGCTTCTACATTGGTTGGGGATACAATATATTCAATGAATATATGAGTGCTAATAGTGTATGTGAACCAATTATAGACCTGACAAACAATACATCTTTGGTTCAGTCGGTATTACGAAGCAAGGAAGAAACGGAATATATTACAGCCAACACTCTATATGAAATGGCTGAACTGCTGACGAAAGAAATGACCAAGACTGAAACCAACTATAAGGGTTCTAAGAAGACGGTTACACGTTTTGAGTCATCTGGTACAGTAGAGTCTGGTAATGAATCATATGCCTATCTTTCATTAAAGCGTACCGTGGCATCATCTGCCATTGATGTTTCCATGTTACAATATCAGCTGGACATGGGAAATGCACTATTTACGGAAGAATTTCAGGATATATATGACAATGTCTGCTTATCACCAACTGATGAAAAACTCGTTAATGAAATTCTGGAGCGATTCGGAACACACTTGGTTGTTTCCTCCGATTTGGGAGGAAGTATGGATTTGACCGTCAACTTTAGCCGTACCATTAAAGGAGAGTTGAATATGCGTGCTGAGGATTTTGCTGATTACTTCTTCAAAAGTGAACCATCCGATTTTTCTGTACCCAATGGAAGTGTACAGGGAATGAATAGTAAAATCACCTTGGGAAAAACTTTCAAGATATTGGGTGGATCCGAATCCTCACGCCAACAAATTGAACAGGGGCTCAAGACGGGTTCAAGCAACGGAAGAATAGATCCCAATGCGCTGAAAGCCTGGTTAGAAAGTTTGGATTGTCAATCTTTGGACAACACGGCTTCCTTAGAACGTCTGATGCCTGTCAGATTCGTGTTAGTACCTATTTGGACTTTATTCCCTAAAACGGCAACTAGTACATTCTTGAAAAAGATGATTGAAAAATCACAGCAGAGTAATTATACCTGTCAGGATTACGTAACAGGAACAGACTACTATGCTTTCCCAATAAACAATGCTTCTTTCATGAACTTCGGAACAGGAGAGGACCAAACTTTAGTGCGTGTAGTGTACGCCTCCAATAATTATGGTGCATTACAACCTGTGCTGGAAATTTGCAACGAATATGTTCCTGCCATTCGGGGAGACAAGCGGGTTACCGTTATTTATGGAATCAAAAACGGCCGTACGTTTCATGGGGCTGGTTTATTCCCTGGGGAAGGAGCGGGAAATCCGCCTGCGTTCCTTACTTTTTCTGATGGTGATGTTTATGTCATGCCTATCAAGGGGAAAGATGCTTTCGAAAGAGTGGATACGGTGTATTACCTGCACGGGAATATTTATGAGACGAACTTAGGTATTGATACACCTGTTCCTTATAACCAAAAAATTGTTGACCAACAATTAACTTTAGTCAATAAGAAGTACGGCATCGAAGCATCTTATCCTATCGTCAAAATTGGGACAGGATATTGGACGCGTCAGAACATCAATGTACCGATGCATTTCGGAGAGCCGAGAGATTCAAGCAATCCCAACGGTAAATATTACCTGTATGAACGTAAACAGGCTGATACTCAAAACCTCTATTATGCCTGTGTGTTCAAAGGCAATGACCCTCAATTTATGGGTTGGAATCAGGCGGTTTACGGTAACGATGTTGATGAATATTATCAAATGCCCACTAAATGGCATGTCCCTCATTCGTCTGAAGCCACCCAGCTACAACGCTATATGGGGAATAACCTGAAATCATTGTTTAAGGGTCAAGTCTCAGGGTTTGACGCTCAGTTTACGGGGAATTATAGTCGTTGGGATGACCTGAACGATGGGAAAGATTGCGGTTCATATAAATTACGCTACATGAATGAGTATTGCTTCATTTCATTCAAGAATGACGAAAATTCATCTTTGGCATTAGCTTTATCTGATAATTACCAATTTCATACAATAAGGAGAATTACCCAAAAATCAAATCTATATCCTGTTAGACTTTTCCGTACGTCTTATTATACTTATAAATAGGAAGAATATGAAAAAAAATAGTTATTTAATTGTTGCCTTTATAGTTATCATTGGCTACAACGCTTGCGAAAATGATGATTTCCTTTATTTAGAGGAAGAGGATAACATGGGGGCTTTAATTCCTGAAGGCGAAAACAATAATGTTTTAGCTCATGACTCCATCCGTAAAATTATGATCACTCAGGAATTATTGTCTACATTGTGTCATGTAGATACCATTAACGATTCTACATTTACTTATCGCCCCAAATATGGAACTCAAGACGAGGCGAATCCAAGTACCTTTTTATTTAAGTCTATAGGTGATAAGGACGCTCTCTCCTTTTTCATGCATCTCATCTCACATAATGAAAGAGATAAAATCATGGAGGGCGAAAATACGTTAAGCTATTCGGTTGATGAAAAGCTAACTATAAAATATACGTATATAGGGTCGTCGGAAATGATAGCTATGATTGAATTTGACATACTGGAAATTCCGGAAATTAAAAGATACGTATATTTGCCTGCTGAACTATGGCCCTATAATGATAGCAATTCTCCCTTCTCTTTAGGCTCTGTATGGCAACGTATTGATGAAAATCAAACTAAAACGAAATACGTTTGTGTCAAGGAGTATTGCGGAAAGAATGACCCTGGAATTTTGATGACTTTTGAACGTGGTTGGAAGGAACACTCAGCTGGAAGCTGGAATAATAGTCAAGCGCTACCCTACAATTGTGCGGGAAATTGGGCATGGCTAAAACTGCAAGACCTTTATTGCGATTATAGAATGATGTTCGATGATGCCGTAAAGGAAGGAGCGATACCAAGTGGTATAACAAGTGGGAAGGAATATGTTGTGGGGTCTCCATCATATAGAACATGGACGACAGGATGGTGGTTTTGGAAAGAAGAGCATCATGAAGGTTCTATGGAGTGGGTACAATTTGTGACTGGGGACTTTCAGTTTAATACAACTCGATGGCGGTGTTGCTCAAAACAATACGGGAAAACCTTAACAGGCAATAGATTAGGATCATCACAAATAGAATTTAACAACACAATGCCTGCAGGAGAATGGGAACAAATTTCTTTTTAATCACCACCAATTATTTGAGGATGGTCTTCATTTTGATCGTTCTTTTTAGTAGTTGCGAGTCGGATGACGAAAGTAATTTTATGGCAGGCGACCAGCTTCGTATTACCATCATTACCAGCGTTGGTGGTTTAGGCGATATGGGCTACAACGACCAAATCATGTCAGGCATCATGCACTTCTATGAAGCGAACGAGGTAAGCATGAATCTGCTTCGTCAGAACAAAAGGGAGGACGCCGAGCAAGCCTTGCAAAAGTGGATTGCCGAAACCAAGGGAAAAGGTAAAAGCCTCTTGGTGTTGGCTGGTAATGAATATGAAGGGTTGGTAACTGCTACTGACCTTAACTTATCCGAGAATCAACAGATTTTGCTCTTTGAAAGCAAGCGAAAGGACTTGCCCGAAGGGGTCAATACGTTTCGTATCAATCGCTATGGAGCCTCTTATTTAGCGGGGTGCATGGCGAAGGAGCACGTGACGGCTATCATCGTGGCGGCAATGCCAGGCGATGCGATTCTCAACGAAGCCATCCAAGGATTTACTGACGGTTATCAGGCGCATAGCAACCATCAGGTGGAAGTGGTTTATCTATCAGACAACGAAGATGGTTTTGCCATGGCGGACAGAGCCTATCGCGTGGCAAGCGAGATACAGAATGCGTTTATTTTCCCCTTGGCTGGGGGCTCGAACAGCGGTATCTATAAGTATTCGCGTGAAGCAGATTTCTACCTACCACTTATCGTCGGCATGGATACGGACTGCTCCATGCAAAGCGACCGCATCCCGTTCTCCATGGTGGTGCATATAGATAAAGTGATTGAGCAGTACCTAAGGGATTGGTTGAACGATATTCCGATGGAGAAAAACCAGACTTTCGGATTGGAGTCGGGCATGATTGACATTGCTTTTAGTCCCGTGTTTTATCGGAACTTAGAGATATGGGAAGATTATTACGCGTACGATGAATATTGGGAAAATGCTTACCAGAGTCATCTGGCGGAAGCCATCGGAAAGGAGGAAGTATATGAAAAGTATTAGGTATGCCATGTGGGGATGGTGCGTCACGATGTTCGTACTATCTGCATGCAACGAAAATGAAAATGCCTTGACCAACCGTGGAAAGACAACTACACATAAATTGGCAATCGTTATGCCGGCCTCCGAGCAGAGCCGATGGGAGCGCATTGCTGCGTGGGCTTTGGAGAATATGAATGCTGCCCAGCAGGGTCTTCCGCAACGGGTGATGTTGGAAATAGAATGGCAAGATGAGGAAGCCCCCGAGTGGGAGGCGTTCGTGAAGCGCGTAGCGGAGGATGACGATTATGTTGCCATAATCGGACCTCAATCGTCGGTCAACGCTCGGAAGGCTGCCCAAATTTGCAGGTCAAACAAGCAAAAAACGTTGATATTACCGATAGCTACTTCAACGGAGTTTCAACGGATTTATGCGGGTAGCAACTATGTGTGGAACTTGTCGCAATCGGACATCACACAATGTGAGTTGTTACTGACACAAGCCAAGTTGTCCGGGCGAAGGAACGTCAGCCTGCTAACATCAGATGATGATTATGGGAGGAGTTTCAGCGACTGGTTTGCTTTCCAAGCCATTGAATTGGGAATGGAGGTAGAAGATATGGTGGTCTATAGGTCGGAATCGGAAATACACGAAATGGTCAGAAAGCAGTACGACAAGAAGCGTAAATATAATCATGCGTTGATCTTTGCACCTGGTAATGAAAGGGATGCCTTGATTTTGGATGATGAATTGGAACGTCTGAGGAAAGCAACGACGGGGTATTTTGAGTTTCCGTTGCTTCTTTGTTCGGACATGATGAACTCGTCTTATCTGTTGTCGCATTTGAAATATCCTGAATATGAAGGATTGGCACCTTCGGCAGCTCCCGAATCGGGATTCAACAGCATCTATCAAGCAAAGTTCTGCGAGGAACCGCTTAGTGGAGAAGCGCATCTGTATGACGCCATCAACTTGTTGGCATACGCCTTGACCCATCAGAAGCAACATCAGACCGGAAATTTGAATGAGTCGATTTTGGCTATCGTTGAAGGCGAAGTTTCGTGGAACGGCAGTTGGCTGAAAGATGACATCCGCGAAGTGTTCTCTATGCTACAAAGCGGGATTGCCGTTGACCTGAACGGGGTAACGGGTGACTGGACTTTCGATGAACGGACGCATGCCAGTGTGTTGAACACAACCTATAATCATTGGTTGTTGAAAGATGGTGTTTATACGACCTTGGAATACTTGTCAACAGACGGAAGCGCACATACGATTTCTTCAACCCAGGCATGGGAATGGCAAAGCAGTCATCAAATGTCTTTTGACCCCTATCAAAAGAATGTTCGTTATCCGAACTTAGACAAGCGATGGGCGGTGGTTGTTGGGACTTCAGACAACTGGGCAAACTATCGTCACCAGGCGGATGCATTGGCGATGTATCAGGTATTAAAACGTCATGGCTACGATGATGACCATATCGTTCTTATCATTGAAGACAATATTGCTTATCACAAAAACAATTTATATCAAGGGGTGGTCAAGGTGCGACCAGATGGCGAGAATGTGTATAAGGATGCCAAGGTGGATTACAAGTTGAGCGAAGTGACCATCAGCGATTTGGGGGACATCATGCAAGGAAAAACTTCGGACAAGCTACCTCACGTTATCGAAGCGGATAGTGATGACAATGTGATGGTGTTCTGGTGCGGTCATGGTCATCAGAATACGTTAGCATGGGGCAGTAATGCTACGGTCTATGGTAGGGAGGTACGCAGCATCATCGAAGGAATGAATTACCGTAAGATTTTCTTTGCGCTGGATGCTTGTTATAGTGGAACTATCGGTAAAGCATGTGAAGGTCTGTCAGGCGTTCTTGTCATGACTGCTGCAAATGCTTACGAACCTTCGAAGGCAGATATGAAAGATACGGAGATGGGGATATGGCTTTCCAACGGATTTACCCGTGCTTTTCAGGAGGCGGTGGATGAGAACCCCAATATAAAAATGAGCGACCTTTATTATAAATTAGCTCGACAAACAGTAGGTTCACACGCTACAGTCTATAATTTCACTTCGTACGGAAATATGTATTCCAATACGATGGAGGAATTTATGAAGTAAGACTTCCCTATGGTTTCACTAATCTCACTCTTAGTTTGCAGAGTGAGATTAGTGTTGTAATTTATACAAACATACGGGAATCATATAATTACAGAGGTTTCATCCTACTTTTTGTCCACCCTGCCTATTTCTCTGTTCTTCTGTCCAAAACGAAAAGAGGATGTTTCAAATGAAACATCCTCTGATGATTGTGGGCGCAGACGGATTCGAACCGCCGACCCTCTGCTTGTAAGGCAGATGCTCTGAACCAGCTGAGCTATGCGCCCGTTCTTCTCAAAAGCGTTGCAAAAGTAGAAAGTTTTTTTCGTTCCACCAAGTGTTTCACGCAAAAAATAGTTCTTCGGTAAAAAAATACGCCTACAATCTCGGATTTTGCCCCAGTTTTGACAAGCATTCAATACAAATTAACTACATTTGCATAGGAATATCACTGCCGTAACGCTCCGCTCATAAATCTGTCCCTGCTGAACGGGAACGAAGAAGATGCTATTCCTGGGACGTTGTGGCATGACAACATGAATTTATCACATTTTAGGACATGAAAAAATACGCACTTGACCTTTGTGTTGTGGAAAAAGAATTTCCACGAGACGGATATGTTTTACTAAAACTTAATAACCCTCAAGGAGCACTCCCCGAAATGCTGGCGGGTCAGTTTGTTGAGCTCCTTATCGCGGGAAGTTCAGAAACTTTCTTGCGCCGACCGATTTCTATTAACTATGTAGATAAGGAAAAAGGATTGCTTTGGTTGCTCATCCACGTGGTAGGCAATGGCACGAAGTACATGTCTGAACTCAATGTTGGCGACACCATCAACTGTGTGCTCCCCTTGGGCAACGGATTTAGCATGCCCGAAGGTGAGGGTAAGAAGGTGTTGCTCGTTGGTGGCGGTGTGGGTACAGCTCCCCTACTCTACTACGGCAAGTGCTTGAAGGAAGCAGGACACACGCCCTCATTCCTCCTTGGCGGCCGCTCAGCTGGCGACTTGATGCAACTTGACCTCTTCGAGGCTATCGGCAATGTTTATACCACTACCGAAGATGCGACATTGGGCGAAAAGGGATTTGTGACGAACCACTCTATATTAAATAAGGAGCAGTTTGACCTCATCGCGACCTGCGGTCCCAAACCTATGATGAAGGCAGTAGCGGCATGGGCACGCACGGCTAATTGCGAGTGCGAAGTGTCGCTCGAAAACATGATGGCGTGTGGCGTTGGCGCCTGCCTCTGTTGTGTAGAGAAGGATGGTGAAGGGCATAACGTGTGCGTATGCAAGGAAGGTCCCGTGTTTAACAGCAAAAAACTCAATTGGTAATTATGGCAAATTTACATGTAAATATTGGCAACCTCAGCCTTAAGAATCCCGTAATGACGGCTTCAGGTACATTTGGTTATGGCATCGAATTTGCCGACTTTATCAACCTTGAAGACCTCGGTGGTTTTATCGTAAAGGGCACAACGCTCAATCCTCGTGAGGGCAACGACTATCCCCGTATGGCGGAAACTCCTGCGGGCATGCTTAATTGTGTGGGACTTCAGAATAAGGGTGTTGACTATTTCTGCGAAAACATTTATCCCGAGTTGAAGGACTTAGACACCAACGTCATTGTGAACGTGTCGGGTTCTACGCCTGAAGATTATGCAGAGTGTGCCGCACGCATTGATGCTTTGGAGCACATCCCTGCCATTGAACTCAACATTTCATGCCCCAACGTGAAGAACGGCGGTATGGCATTCGGTGTGACTCCTGAAGGTGCTGCAACTGTGGTTAAGGCGGTGCGTCAGGCATACAACAAAACACTCATCGTTAAACTTTCGCCCAACGTGACCAGCATTGCCGACATCGCAAAGGCGGTTGAAGCAGAAGGTGCAGACAGCGTTTCGCTCATCAATACCCTCATGGGCACTGCTATTGACATTGAGCGCCGTTGTACAAAGCTCAGCATCGGCACAGGCGGCCTCAGCGGTCCTTGCGTAAAACCCGTAGCGCTCCGCATGGTAATGCAAGTGGCAAAGGCGGTGAACATTCCCATCGTGGGTCTCGGAGGTATTATGAATGCAACCGACGCCATCGAATTCCTTATGGCAGGTGCTACTGCTATTGAAATCGGTACGGCAAACTTCATCGACCCTGCCATCACCGTAAAGGTTGTGAACGGCATCAACGAATGGATGGACAACCATGGGGTGAAGGACATCCACGAAATTATTGGATGCGTAAAATAATAATCCCATCTTATCAAAATTAAGTCCGAGAGAATTCATTTTATCTCGGACTTAATTTGAAATATGTACGACTTATTTTTTACCACAACAATTTAGTTCTTTCTCAAGAAAATCGTAATGAAGAAAAACTCGATATTTCTTCATACGGACTCTATACATTATGACTATCTGCGCCATCTCAACCGCTCACGGCGGAGCGATCGGAGTGATTCGTACTTCAGGACCTAACGCCATAGAAATTACGGATAAAATATTTCGTTCAGTAAATGGGAAACCACTTGCTGAGCGAAAAGCATATACCCAAACATTTGGACACATCGTCAATGAGAAGAGCGAAATCATTGATGAAGTGATCGTGAGCGTTTATCGTGCGCCCCACTCCTATACGGGCGAGAACAGCACTGAAATTTCTTGCCACGGTTCGGTGTACATTCTTCGCGAAGTGCTCCACTTGCTCATCGCCAATGGGTGCCGCCTTGCCGAACCTGGAGAATTTACCAAGCGTGCCTTCATGAATGGCAAGATGGACTTGAGCCAAGCAGAAGCTGTAGCAGATTTAATTGCGTCAGACTCTGCCGCGAGTCATCGTGTGGCAATGAACCAAATGCGTGGCGGATTTAGCAAGGAATTGGGAGCACTCAGAGACAAACTTTTGACCCTCACCTCACTCATGGAGTTGGAACTCGACTTCTCCGACCATGAGGACCTTGAGTTTGCCGACCGCACAGAACTCCTTGATTTATCAACTGTTATCGAGCACAAACTCAGCGAACTCGTACAGTCATTCCGAGTAGGCAATGCCATCAAAAAGGGTATCCCCGTCGCTATTGTGGGGCAAACCAATGCGGGGAAGTCTACCCTACTTAATGCGTTATTGGGCGAAGAGCGCGCCATCGTTTCGGACATTCACGGCACTACGCGCGACGTCATTGAAGACACCATGATTATCAACGGAACGACCTTCCGCTTTATTGATACGGCGGGTATTCGTGAAACGGCAGATGCAATTGAAAGCATCGGTATCCAGCGCTCCTATGAAAAACTCCAGCAAGCGGACATCATCATTTGGATGATTGATGTAAATCAGATTGCAGAAACACTTAAAGACCTCGGCGAAGACATCCTTTCGGCAACCACCGACAAGCACCTCATCATCGCCGTCAACAAGGTGGATGAATCTTCTGAACAAATCACCTCAACAATTGAGGCAGAAATTTCCCAATTCCTATCCACCAACAACGAAAGCATTTCTTCCTGCCTAAAGGTAGAAACCGCCCTTCTCAGCGCCAAACTAAACAAAGGCGTAAACACACTGAAAGAAAGTCTCGCCACCTCCCCCTGCATCCCCCAATGTTCAGGAGATAACACCATTGTCACCAATACTCGCCACTTCGCTGCCCTCAGCCAAGCCCTCGCCGCCATCCACCGCGTACAAGAAGGCCTCAACCTCCAACTCTCCGGCGACTTCATCTCCCAAGACCTCCGCGAATGCATCCACCACCTCTCCGACATCGTCGGCGAAGTCTCTACCGACTCCGTCCTTCAAAACATATTCAAGCATTTCTGCATCGGCAAATAGCCTCATTATCAGCAATTTATAATAATTTGCACTAATTTAGCATAAAGTACTGAAAGCCATCCATTTAGGGTGGCTTTCCTTATTTTAACACTTTCCAGATAGTATTTGTTAGTACTAGTTTTTCACACTAATTTTGGCTCAAATTTCGTTCCTGTCCCTCCAAAGTGCGGTCTACGGATGATGTAAAAAACGAATTAAGGACACCATGTGCAAAACAGTGCAAAAGTTCCAATATCCGTCATTACTCGCATCTTTCAATCCACGGAACGTAATGCAAAACATTGCAAAATGGTGAAAAAGGTTGCAAAGAAAAATGGCGACCTCATCTCCACTTTGCGACATTTACAAGACATCGTTATGAGAATATTAAAGACATGTAGTGAGTGCGGAAAGAGCTTTGTTGCATCCAAAATGACAAATAAATACTGTTCAAGACAGTGTGCAAATGTCGTAAAACGGAGGAATGAAAGCATCAGAAAAGGTAAATTAAAGGAAGAGTCAAAAAGTGAAGAGCAAAATGTTAAAATTCAAGAGCTCTATCTTAAGCCATTTTTGACTCCCAAAGAAGTGTCCGTTTTATTGGGCGTATGCTTAACAACCGTATATAGATATTTCTATTCAGGTACTATAAAAGCCGTCCGTATACGCCAACGAACTTTTATCCGCAGAGAAGATTTGGATAAGTTCTTTGAAGATTCTTCATCATACAGAAAAAGAAACAATCAGAAGGCTGACAAAAATGAGTATTATACTTTACGTGAGATAATGGAGAAATACAAAATCGGTCGCAAAGCCGTATGGGGGCGATGTGACAGATTGGGTATACCCAAAGTATATATAGGACGTAATACTTTCTTTAGTAAGATTGCTGTTGATTCAAAATTCGGAGGAGTTCATGAAGATATTAACCTTGATGACTATTATACTATAAATGATCTAATAAAATTATTAGGTATGACTAGAAAGAATGTTCTGTCTTTTGTATGTAGAAACAAAATACCAAGAGAGAAACGAGGCAATAATGTTTACTATTCAAAGTTACACATTGATTGTTTCAAACGTAAAGGAGAAGGACCCGATCCTGATTGGTACACATATCCAGAAATTTCAGAACGATACGGTTTTACTAAAGACCAGATAAGTTATACACTAAAATCATATGATATAAGGACTGAGAAACGTGGTAAGTTTACTATGATATACCGAACAGATTTTGATAAAGTCGCAGCCAAGCGTCTTGAAGGAGCGGAACGCATACAACATGTAGATGGAACATCTTCAATTGTTATGCAATCAATGCCCAAGGAACGAACATGTCCTCCTACCCCAGAAGGTTACTATTCTACTGAAGAAGTTGCAGACATGTTTAAATCTTCCCATAGGTATGTTGGTGTCATAACCAGACAACATGAAATACCAAAAATTGCACTTAAAGGCTTTAATTTCTATGAAAAGTCATCAATCGACCTACTGTATAACCAGAAAAATAAATTTGCAGATATTACAGATTGGATAACTCCAGAAGAGATGAGATCAACTTTTAAAATGTCCGAATGTGCTAGCAGAAGCTTCATCAAGCGGCATAAAATTCCAGCCAAGGTTGAATATGGCAAAACTTATTATTCAAAGCAACACATTATTGATGTGAAGGAATCCAATTTTGAAGGTCGGGACAGATACTATGATATAGATGAAGCTTCTGAGAAATATAATATAAGTAAAGATGTTGTCAGATATTATGTCAAACACTATAATATAACTAATATCAGACATGGAAAATTTGTCTACATAAAGAGAGATGAATTCGATAGAATAGTCAAAGAGAGACAAAAAATCCGCTTAGAGAAGAATAATATTGAAAATATTAAGAAATAGAATGAATTACTTGATGTTTACAGGTATCAGCATTATATCATTATAGAATTTTGCATTCAAATAGTAATTAGTAACAAAAACATATCATTATGCAGTGTTGTAAGACAGTAACTCTCCGATTTCGCGACAGACGAAATGGTACACAATCGTTATTCCTGGATTATTACCCAGGTTACCGTGACCCAAAGACAATGGAATTGAAACGTCGTCAGTCTTTAGGTATGTACATCTACAAGAATCCGACAACAGCAGAACAAAAAGAATTTAACGCAGTAATTCTAAAGAAAGCTGAAGCTATAAGATGCAAGGTTTATGTAGATGTCATCAATGAGAAATATGAATTCTTTGATAAGGACAAGCTCAAAGCAAGTTTTCTTGAATATTATAAAGAGCAGATAAGAAACAACTATGAAAAATTGGAAGCTTCTTATAAGCATTTTGAGTTTTTCTGTGATGGTTCATGCCTGTTTGAGGACATTGACATGAAACTATGCAAGAAGTATTTATCATATCTGCTAACTGCTAAAAGCATGATTCACAAAAAGAGAATATCACAGAATACTGCTGCTGCTTACTGGTCGGTGTTTAAAAGAATGTTAGGTAATGCCTATAGAGACAATATATTACGTGACAATATAGCAGACAGACTTGAATTCATTCCTTATGTAGAGACCCACAGACAAAGTCTTACATTAGAAGAAGTTCGTGATATGTACGCAACTCCATGCATCGTACCTCAATTAAGAAAAGCATCTATATTTGCTTGTCTTACCGGACTGCGCATCAGTGACATTCTCCAAATCAGATGGGATAATATCAGAACCTATGCAGATGGTGGCAAATATTTAGAGTTCATCTGCCAAAAGACCAAAAGAAAAACAGTAGTTCCAATAAGCCAGGAAACATATGACTTAATTCAACCTAAAAGAGGAGACTTAATCTTTAAGGGACTAAAAAGACAGCATACACAAAAGGAATTAAGAGAATGGATTATGGATTGCGGTATAGACAAACATATAACCTTCCACTGTTTCCGTCATACATATGCATCACTGCAATTGGAGATGGGTACTGACATCTATACCGTTCAGCACCTATTAAGCCACAAGCATGTTTCCACAACTCAGATTTATGCATCACATGCAGACCCTAAACTCCGTGAAGCTGCCGATAGAATAACGTTAACAGACGTTAATTTGGATAAAGAAAAGAAGTGAAAACAAACAACCACTTGTTTTAAAAAAGAGATAAGCAACTGAAAACACGTCAAAAAAGTGAAAGAAAAATTCATTATAAAACACTGTATATCAAATATATAAATAAACTTAATCGATTTCATTTTTATATTATTAACTTATAGTAATTCGGAGGATTCTCTCTAACTTTGTGTCACGAAACTCAAATAACCAAGAGTAATTATGACAAAAAAGTTTAGGGAGAATTTCTTTATCCTGCTTAGTTCAAACATCTGCACCATCATTATGGTAACCGTCATTCCAAATGTTTTGAATGACAAATTCACTTCAAATGTAAAGAGTGATACACTATCTAATATCACTTCTTTATCAGGTATTACCTATTGCATATGCTGCATTATGCTCATATGTATAATATATGCTTTTATTAAATTTCCTAACAGATCAGAAATTGTAATAAACAACAACGTCAATCCAATACATCCAAATTACACTTCCAGCGAGAACGCAGACCATATACGAGAGAAACATATTAAAGAGTTGGAGACAGAAAAACTTGAAAGATTAAATAAAGTAACAGACTACACTTATAATATAATGTCTCCTTTCCTTACTGATGATAGTTTGGACCTACTAAGTCAAAATATAAAGCTCTTTGAAGTACCAGGTTCAAGCTTGACTGCAATCGAAACAAACGGTTCCCTCTCAACCTTGGATATAAAACATTATGGCTGGAACATTGGAGAAAGATTAGGTTGGAGTGGCCAACAAAGAGCTACATTCATCAAATTGTGTTTTCCCAACGAACTGTCTGAACTCGAAATAGAATCAATAAGAAGGACATTCAGACAAAAGGGTAAATGCATTATAGATATTGATGTACCAGACAAAGACTGTTTTGATTTTCATTAATACGATATAATATTTTAAATATGATGGATAAAATATATAATGAAGAAGGTATAACCTTCAATGACTTGCCACAAGCAATGTCAGTAATGCTCAGAAAGGTTGAGAATATGGAACAGGCCATTGTTGGACTACGTGAAGACATCAAGAAAACAAAGGTTCACCATGTATCAGAACATATCCCGATGGATGTCCAGGAGGCATGTGAGTTTTTGAACCTGAAAAAATCAACTATGTATTATTATATACAGAATGGACTAATTCCGACCAATAAAAAAGGGAAAAAATACACATTCTTTAAGGATGAATTAATTAAATGGCTTGAATCAGGTCGTAAAACCGATACTACACCATCTTTTGAAGAGATGGATGCCATTTTACGAAAACGCAGTTACAGAAAACAAAGATAATTTCATGCGTTTTATACTAAATGTTACGTATATTTAGTTTTACTTATAAATATTTCGTTATTGTGCAGATAGTCTGCACTCTTTGTCAGTAACTTTGCAATGAATATACATTAACTTTTAAATCACAAAAAGAATTATGTCAAGGAAAAAGCAATCTTCCGTGCTCTCTCTTTTTGTGTTCACGTTGTCTTGGACAAAATACGAAATCTGAGATTGAGCAGCCCGAAGTCGATGAACTTTGGGCTTTGTTTCATGCTGCCTATGAGCAGTACCAAGTTGAAGTCATCAACAGCGACAAACTCTACAATCGCTTTTTAAATGATTTCATTAGTTATCACCTACCTGTATTCAGTTCTGATGAACATGTAATCAGAGAACATGTTATGCATTTAAGCGCAATGCATGAGATTCTTACCGAACGTGTCGACCTTGTGAAAAAGTATTTTTGCAAGAAGGACTTCACTTTTGTAGATTATGAAGCCATGTACCAGGAGTTCAATACCGTTAGCATTGTTCGTAAACAGCCAGAAGTGATTGCCAATTTCAATCACGAACAAATTAGCCTCATTACAGCTTTTGTCAATGAGGCTAATTTATTTATTGAACCTGTCGATGAAGAAACTTTGACGGCTTTCTTCAATTGTACTTTAGGTCAGCCTTTGATTGCAGCAAATGCCAGTTCCTTTCTCTTACTCTTAAATATGCTGTACAAGAGTAAGTTCCTGGTATTTGGCTGGCAGAAGTTGGTTGCAGACAATGGACTTCTGAAATCTAATCGAGCTAAATGTAGCATGTCTAAAACAGCTATAAGCAGCCGTGTTGCAGAACAGATGACAAGACTGCCGTATACAGGCTATGGACAATATAGTATTTTAATCAAACAACTGAAAGAATGTATGTAGAATAGAAGAAAGACAATCAACTGAAACAATTGTAGCGTGATGAGTTTCGTGACAATTGATCTAGTCACGAAAGGTTCCGTTGATTAATCACTTACTGGAGCTACTTTTGCCACTGAATCGGTTCAATTCGGGGGTAGCTCCCTTATTTTTCTAACTTAAAAGATAAGAATAATGAGTGAAACAATAGTGGATATGAAAATAATGTCCAAACGACTAGAACTTCTTGAATTAAAGATAAAAGAATTTGATAAACTGAAGCCTGAAGTCTATGATACAAGACTCTTGAAAGTTGAAGAGAGCATATATGCAGCCAAAGAAATGCTTACTCTTAATGAAGCTGCTTTGTATTTAGGCTTATCAATGTCACAAATCTACAAATTGACCAGTACCATGGCCATACCGCATTATAAACCCAGAGGTAAAATGGTCTATTTTGACAAAAAAGAGCTTGTGCGTTGGATGAAAAAGAACCATGTGGTATCACCTTCTAAAAGAAAAAAGAATGCCAATGACAAATAAGAAACAGAGATACAATAACATTAAGTACACAGATCAGTATCTAACAGCACTTTTAAGAAAAACAGAAATAGTACTCTGGAAGTTCAAGTACCGTAAAAAGAATAATAAGAATGGCAAAAAAGAAAAATAGCATTTCAGAACAATCACTTAAAATTGGATCGCCTGAAATAGGCATGCTAGGCAAAAATGATTTCAGTGAAGATGAACTTGAAGCTTACCTTAATCAAGGAGAGATTAAAGCTTCTGACAAGCCACAGGTTCCACCTCAAATACTCTGGGTTGGTGATTGTACGATAGCAACCTTCGGAAACTTTAGTGCTTCTACAGGTAAGGCTAAATCAAAGAAAACATTCAATATCTCTGCTATGGTTGCAGCAGCTATCACAAATTCAACAATATTGAACTATCGAGCCAGTCTTCCTGAAGGCAAACGAAAGATATTGTACTTTGACACAGAACAAAGCCGTTATCATTGCCACAATGTGGTAACAAGAATATACCGTTTGGCTAATTTAAGTATGAAACGTGAAGACAAACGAATTAAGTTCTTCGGACTACGAGAATTCACTCCAACCCTAAGAATAGCTTTGATAGATTATGCATTAAGAACAATAGATGGAGTTGGTCTCGTTATCATAGATGGTCTTCGTGACCTTATGTACGATATCAATAATGCTAAGGAGTCAACAGATGTAATGACTATGCTCATGGCATGGACAAGCAAGTATGACCTTCATATCCATTGTGTACTTCATCTTAATAAAAACGACAATAATACTAGAGGCCATATTGGAACTGAGCTTGAAAACAAGGCTGAAACAGTACTAGTCATAAGCAAGAACAAGCAGGATGCCAATATCAGCGAGGTTAGGCCAATGCACATGCGAGACAAAGAATTCTCATCCTTCGCATTCCACATTGACAGCAACTCACTTCCTGTTTTGGATCCAGGTTACCATGTTACAGTTGTCAAGCCTAAAGACAAGCCACTCACCTCATTAACAAATGATATTCATTTGATGGTCTTGAAGCAATTATTTGATGGTACTAAAGCCGTCAGATATCAGGAACTAGTAGACTGTGTGTCGAAAGCATATGCAAAAGAAGGCTATCAGAGAGGAATCAATGGAGTAAAGGAACTACTTAAAGTTTTAAAAGAGAACGATGTAATTACCCACAATGAAAATGGATATACATTTCATCCTGAAAAACTGAATAAAGGCAAGTGAGTTTAGGTTTAAGTTTAAAGCCGTATATACATATTAAATTAATCTTATCATGCGCTCATGACAATAGAAGAAATAAAATCCGTTAGCATAAGGCAATATCTTGAAACAATGAATCATAAAGTAGCATTCAAAAGAAATGGCATCTATTTTTATCTCTCTCCTTATCGATGTGAAAATAATCCATCTTTTGGTGTCAATGTCAAGGATAACTTTTGGTATGACTATGCAACCCGTGAAGGTGGTAACATAATTAATCTATTCCAAAAGGAACATCCGACATATACCAATCATCAAGTGCTATGTGAATTACAGAAAATAATTCAAGACAACAATCTACAATTCTCAGTAGATTACGAAGGTAGGCAACAAGAAGAGGAAGACAAAGAAAACTGGAAAAAAGAGAAAAAGGAAGCTCGGGAAAGAGAAAAAGAGTCGAATACTGTCATTGATGGGATATACGAATTAACCAATCACAACCTACGAAATTATATAATCTCTAGAAGAGTTGATTTTGATATTACAAAGAAATACTGTAAGCAGGTACATTATTCAGTATATGGAAAGTCATATTATGCCATATCCTTTGAAAATATCGAAGGTGGATTCGAGGTCAGAAACAAATTCTGTAAAAGAACTATAGGCAAAAAATCAATTTCCTGCATCAAATCATCCACGGTAGATAGTGATGAATGTTGCATATTTGAAGGTTTCTTCAATATGCTAACCTATGAAACTATCCGTAGATGGAATATAGACATGGGTATTTGTATTCATACTGATTGTGATTACATCATATTGAATAGCATAGGAAACTTGAAAATCGCCATTCCATACCTATCAAAGTATAAGATTATCCATTGTTATCTTGATAATGACGAATCGGGTGTAAATACCACTAAAAAAATTCTGAATGCTTACCCCTCAAAAGTCATCGACGAATCATATCGCTACAAAGAATATAACGATCTTAATGATGTATTATGTGGTATAACCAATAAATCCAGCAAATAAGTATTGTTTCATTCATAATCATCCTTCAGGAGACTCCCACTATAGGAGTCTCTTTTTTTATTTGAATAAAGTTATAGTATGGTATTTTGAAAAATATCATACTTGTTATGTAAACTGTGTTAAGTTTCCCTCCGGAAGACAATCAATTTTCTTACAATTGCTTATTTCATTGTTTCTTTGCACCATTATTTGAGTTATGACCGAATTAAGATTATTTCATAAAGTATGATTATCACAAATCAGTAACAGATAAATATCAGACATTAATATGACAGCATTTACAATTTTCGTTCTCTTATTGACATTTGGCTATTTGGTCTATTTTGCCGTTATGATAACTCTTGAACTTCACAAAAAAGAGGAAGTACAGAAAAGTGATGAAGAAGTTTTCGATGTCAGCGATATGGCAGAACAGGAAGAACCAACATGCATTGAAGAACATATCAATAATGAAGACAACGGAGTACTCACCTATACAGACGAACTCACAGATGATGGTATCAGGATACTCAACCCGACTAGTGGTATACAACAAAGTTCCAATGTCCATCCAGAAATGCAAGAAACTAACGACGAACCTGATAATGATGAATTAAATGAAGAATTTAATGAAAACATGGAAATCATCGATTCCCAAGCACAGGTTAGTCTTGTTTCCAAAGACTTTTATGGTCATTTGAATGATATGCATAAGAAACGTAAAATGAAAATGGAAAATGTTATTGATCATGTGTAAAAGTATCAGACATATTCTTTGCATATTAAGCATCATGCTCTCCTTTCCTTTGTCCGCAGCTGCAAAATGCGGTGGCGTGGACTATAGTTGGGGAGCTGATGCCCTTGCCAACGCACATGACTATGCAGTAACGATGATGTTATACATCGTTTATCTAGCTAATGCCATAGCTGCCATTGTAGTCATAATCGGTGCTACCCAAATTTATATTAAGATGACAACTGGCGAAGGAGACATTACCAAGAGCATCATGATGTTAGTGGGTGGATGCTTATTTATGATTGGAGCTTTCATAGTATTCCCAGCATTCTTTGGTTATAACATCGTATAAAGTAAAGTTTTCAGGACAACAATATAGATGAAAAAGATATCTCAACCTGCAGGAGAGATTGTGTTCAATAACTATAAGTATTAACAGAAAAAATTAAAATGAAGAAATTAAAGAAACTCACTAAGAGTCTTTTCAGCGCAGGTCGTTTGAAAACACTCGCCATGATGTTAATGTTCGGAACTGCAATGACCTTTGCGCAAAATGCTGCAGGTGACTACACCGCGGGAACTAGCGCTCTTGCAACCGTTACGGAAGAAATAGCCAAGTACGTTCCTTTCGTAGTCAAGTTGTGTTATGCCATTGCTGGTGTTGTTGCCGTAGTAGGTGCAATCTCGGTTTATATCAGCATGAACAACGAGGAACAGGATGTCAAGAAGAAGATCATGATGGTTGTCGGAGCATGTATCTTCCTCGTAGCTGCAGCCCAAGCCCTCCCATTGTTCTTCGGTATCTAATGTAGTGTGTCTAGAATAGTTATATATTATGGCAGCAGAACAATCATATAGCCAACACGTCAGTTATCCCATATTCAAAGGACTACAAAAACCTCTTGAATTCATGGGCATCCAAGGACGTTATATCACATGGGCAGCTTGCGCAATAGGTGGAGCGATACTCGGTTTCATCATCGTTTACTGTATATTGGGATTTTTGGCTGGACTAATTGTTCTTGCTGTTTCCCTTTGCACTGGTGCAGCCTTAATCTTCTTCAAGCAAAAGAGAGGGTTACACACCAAGAAATCGGATCATGGTATATTTGTCTATTCCTGCTCACGTCGAATTTAACAAAATTCAAAAGTAAACAAATGAGCAAGTGTGTTGAAATCTGAATAATGTGAAATCGATAGGCTCACCCTCTCGTCAGGATGAGCCTATCATAATAATGAAGATGATTAGAAAATGATATTGTATGTAATCCTAACGTTTGTGGCAATTCTCATTGGCATGGCAATTTCAGTCTATGCCTTTGGAACTGGTGGTAAGAGAAAGAAAATCTTTCAGGACATCTACTTCTCCGTTGAGAATGTCGACGGTATTGGAATTCTGTACACAAAGACAGGAGAATATTCAGCTATTTTGAAGATGGAGAATCCTGTGCAGAAATATTCCGCCAATATTGATAGCTACTATGAGTTTAACCGTTTGTTTTCATCTCTTGCTTTAACTCTTGGTGAAGGTTATGCCATTCACAAGCAGGATGTATTTATTCGCAAACAGTTCAAGGATGATTCTAACGATAATCATGAATTTCTATCTAACGCTTACTTCAGATATTTCACAGGCAGAACCTATACGGATAGTCAGACCTACTTGATTATTACACAAGAAAACAAAAAAAGTAGCTTGTTTTCCTTCGACAACAGAAAATGGAAGGAATTCCTTGTGAAAATCAGAAAGGTAAAAGACCAGTTAAAAGATGGCGGTGTAGAATCCTCGTATCTAGACGGAAAATCGGCACAAGAATACGTTGACCGCTATTTCTCCATGAATTTCACAGATAAAACCTTTTCAATGACCAACTTTAAGGTTGATGATGAAATGATATCTATGGGTGATAAGAAATGTAAAGTGTACAGTCTGGTAGATGTTGATTGCATCAACACCCCATCAGAAATACGTCCATTTACTAACATTGAGGTCAATAATGTATCTATGCCTGTTGATTTGGTATCATTGGTTGACAGTATTCCTACAGCAGAAACGGTCGTATTCAACCAGATATTGTTCATGCCTAATCAGAAACGTGAACTGGCTCAACTGGACAAAAAGAAAAACCGTCATGCTTCCATGCCCAATCCAAGCAATTTGATTGCCGTGGAAGATATTAAAAAGGTTCAAGATGTTATTGCCCGTGAAAACAAGCAATTGGTCTATACTCACTACAATCTTATTGTAGGTCTACCAGCAGAGTCTGATATTCAAAAATGCACCAACTATCTTGAAAATTCATTCAGTAGATTGGGTATTCATATATCAAAGCGAGCGTTTAACCAGTTAGAGCTATTTGTCAACTCCTTTCCTGGCAACTGTTATAGCATGAATCCAGACTATGACCGTTTCCTGACACTTAGCGATGCAGCTGCTTGTCTTATGTATAAAGAACGTATTCAGCATACAGAGGAAACACCGCTTAAAATCTACTATACAGACAGACAGGGTGTGCCTGTGGCAATAGATATCAGTGGCAAAGAAGGTAAGAATAAGATTACAGATAACTCCAATTTTTTCTGTTTGGGGCCATCTGGTAGTGGTAAATCATTCCATATGGACTAAAACGCATCGAAAAGAACTCCAAGCAAAACTTAGAGAAACGTCATAAAATGCTCATTTTCAATACATATTCATTAACATAACGCTCCAACCGCCTATTGCGAGTTTCATCCGTTTATAGTAATTTTGTACCACGGTTGTACCATGGGCAGAGGGACACACGGTTCTTAATGAGGGTTCTTATTTCCTCTTATTTCCCCTTGTTTCCTCTTAAAAGTTTCCGTCAAGGACCATCCCCCATGAGTCACTGCAAAATTCAAAAATAACGGTAAAAATGAATACTACAACTCGCATTCCAATCGTGCTGATGTCCGTAGAGGAAACAGCGCAGGCAGTAAGCATCAGCGTCAAGACAGTACGCAGTCTTATTCGTCAAGGCAGGCTAAGAGCCGTAAATTTCGGTACACGCATGACCAGGATCTATTTGCAAGACCTTCTTGAAATAGCCAAGGGACAAGGTTATCAGGTGGTTCTCCCTTCTTCCCTATCGTTAGAAGGAGCAACGTCCAAGAAAGCACAGAGGCTAAAAGATGCCGAGACTGGCTCAGTCAACAAGTTGGCAAAGTGTCGCAAGACTCCCAGGGCTGGTGAAAGAGCACCTGATGGAGTAACCCACGACACCCATTACACAATGGCAGAGGTGTTGAGCACCTTTAATATCAAGTATGGAAGATTCTATGAAGTCCGCAATCGTTACCAACTCCAGTCAGTTCACGCATGGGGAACGACCTGCTTCAAGAAAGAAGACGTGGAAAGGGTTATCGGGCTTTATAATGAAGAACAGGGTAAGAACATTTCCGATGACTGGTACACCTGCTTCGACATCATGAAACTCTACGGATTAGGCAAGACACAGGTACGCAGATTTGCGGAGACCCATGGAGTGAGAATCCGAAAGTTCAAAGGCGGAAGAGCCAACTACTATCTGAAAGCAGACTGGGAGGCTGCACGCAAGAAGGCAGAGAAAAGCAGTACTACGACCAAGGCAAAACGGAAGTGAGACACAAGTCAAGAGATGGTTCAAACAAACTCATATACGACCCATGCCGTTGCAATTGCTATGCAGCACCCATCCATGTCGGTCGAAACAAACCCACAACGCAGAGTAACGGATATAAGACAAAAAACGCATCCAATACCTGCTTTTAGTCTGATTTTGAGCGTAAAATCATACTCAAAAGCAAATTCAGGTTAAATTCTGGCTGTATTTGAAGCCATCTTTGCTTTTCTCTTTTCACGGCAATCTAACTTTGCATCGGATTTGAGAGTTAAAGCGTTGCGACCATGGCTATTCGCATCCACAGATACACATCGGTAAGAATAATAAAAGAA
>JAZORE010000060.1:0-60400 GCA_045656425.1 Alloprevotella sp. | reverse complement strand
TCTCACGCAGACTCCGCAGACTTTCGCAGATCCTCGGTAAAGCATTACGTAAATAAGCGAGAAATACGCAGATGCGCACGCTACGCTTGCGCTACCATCCCGATGGCAAGCACAAACAAAGTGTGTGCGCTTCTGTGGAAGTCTGTGCAGTCTGCGTGAGACAAATTATCAATCAATAGAGTTTTCTCCCCTGAAACAAGCGTTTGTTATATAGAAGCAAGAGTTCTTTTGTTCTTCTGTCTAAAAAGAACATCGTCGTTGTCGGGAAGAAACTCAGCACGGAAAATGTTATCCTCCAGTGTGTAAAAAAGAGACACCACAAAATGTGATGTCTCTATTATATAATATGTATAGGTCTATTCCTTAATGATGTTCAGCTTGATGGCTTCCTGTCTTAGGAATTCCTTTTCTGCCTCGTAGGTGGGTTCAATCGTTTCGTTCCAGCGGGCTTCTTTGAGGGCGGATTTTAAGAAGCCTACTTCGCGGCAAGGGGTAAGGTTGAAGAGTGACATAATTTCTTCGCCACGGATGATGGGTTGGAAGGCACTCTTCTCGTCCTTCTTGCGAATCTCCTCCAACTTCTGCCTTACGAGTTGGAAATTGCTTAAGAAGTTTTGCTTCTTCTGCTCATTCTTGCTGGTAATATCCGCCTCGCAGAGCAGCATGAGGTCTTCGATGTCGGGTCGTGCTTCAAATCCTAAGCGACGTACGGCTGAGTCTGTCACAATCTCGTCAGCAATGGCGATGGGTCGCATGTGGAGTTCTACAAGTTTCTCTACGTACTTCAGGCGGTCGTCGAGGGGGAGCTTCATGCGGTGGAAGAGTGGTTTCACCATCTTCATGCCGATGTAATTGTGATTGTGGAATGTCCACCCGATACCTTGCTCCCATCGCTTGCTCTTGGGTTTTCCAATGTCGTGAAGCAGGGCAGCCCAACGTAGGTAGAGGCTGTCGGTCTTCTTTGAGATATTGTCGAGCACCTCTAAGGTGTGGTAAAAGTTGTTCTTGTGTGCGCGATTATTTCTTACTTCTACGATGTCGAGAGCAGCTACTTCGGGTAGGATTAACTCAAGAAGTCCGCAGCGCTGGAGGTCGACAAATCCGCGTGAGGGAGTGGGGGAGAGCATAATCTTATTGAGTTCCGTAATAATGCGCTCCTGCGAAATAATCTTGATGCGCTCCTTGTTTCGTTCCAACGCCTCAAAGGTTTCATCCTCAATGTGAAAGGCGAGTTGTGTGGCAAACCTCACGCAGCGCATCATACGCAACGGGTCATCCGAAAAGGTGATGTCGGGGTCAAGTGGCGTGCGGATGATGCGGTCTTCTATATCGTAAAGTCCGTCGAAGGGATCAACGAGTTCGCCAAATCTATCTGCATTGAGGCAGATTGCCATGGCGTTGATGGTGAAATCACGGCGGTTTTGGTCGTCTTCCAAGGTGCCGTCTTCCACAATGGGCTTTCGACTGTTACGATTATAACTTTCACGGCGTGCGCCAACAAATTCAACTTCCTCGCCCTTCCACTTCACTTGGGCGGTGCCAAAATTTCGGAATACGCTGAGGTGGCATTTATTGTTGAGTTTTTTGGCAAATGCCTCAGCCATTGCGATGCCGCTACCAACAACGACAACATCAATGTCTTTTGAGGGGCGCTCCATGATCAAGTCTCTGACATAACCGCCTACGACATAGCATTCCAACTGGAGTTCGTCGGCAACGGTAGAGAGTATTTTGAATATGGGATTGTTGAGTGTGTAAACCATGTTTGCAAAATCAAGAGTGATGTTTGTGCAATATGAAAAAAAGTTCGAACAACATAGGTGTTGCTCGAACTCTTCCTGGTTGTGACTCCGACAGGATTCAAACCTGTAACCTTCTGATCCGTAGTCAGATGCTCTATTCAGTTGAGCTACGGAGCCGTACCGTATTTATGCGCGTAAGAAACGAAGCTGAGTGACTCCGACAGGATTCAAACCTGTAACCTTCTGATCCGTAGTCAGATGCTCTATTCAGTTGAGCTACGGAGCCGTGAGCTTTGTTATTTCTCATTTGCGAGTGCAAAGGTATAAACTTTTCGGATACTGACAAAGTTCTTCGCTATTTTTTTTACAAAAACATCCAAACTTTGAGAAAATATAGAGAATGTGCGACTGATTGCAAACTCTACTCTACAATTTGACGGCAAATTTCTTGAGTCTTGAGTCAATCATAGAATCAGGAATTACGGTCTTAACGGCATCAACAAGCGAGTTGATCATGCGTTGGCGCACATAGTCTCGACGGATAATCAGTGAGATTTCACGCACAGGGGCAGGTTGAGCAAATTCTCTGACATTCTCTTGCTGTTCGCGGTGGAGAAGGTTGCGGTGTAGTTCCGGTATGATTGTATATCCTCCGTTGGCGTCAACAATATTAACCAAAGTCGTTATGCTACCAGCTTCATAGAATCCGTTATAGTCTGATGGCGCGTCGCAGAAGTTAAAGATTTGATTTCTCATGCAGTGACCCTCTTTAAGTACCCAAAGGTGCTTTGTCGGCATCTGTGACGCTGCTATTTCTGCTTCCTGATGTAGTGGTGACAGAGGAGAAATATATGCTAAAAACTTTTCGTAGTAGAGCGGAATTTCAAGGATGTCTTCATGGCCTAAAGGAGTGGCAAGAATCGCCATGTCTAATTCCGCCTTGCGCAGTTGTTCAATAATAATATGAGTTTGTTGCTCGCTCACTTGGAGTTCGATTTGTGGTTGTGATGTGCGCATTTCCTGAAATAGTCCAGGCAAAATGTATGGTGCCACAGTAGGGATAACTCCCAAGCGTAGGCGACCAGAGTTGAGTTCTCTCTCTGAGAGCGTCAGTTCCTTTAATTGTGAAAGGTTAAAGAGCACGACGCGAGCTTGGTTGATAATCTGTTCGCCAATAGCCGTAGGGCG
The DNA here is from genome assembly GCA_045656425.1 of Alloprevotella sp. GTDB lineage: Bacteria > Bacteroidota > Bacteroidia > Bacteroidales > Bacteroidaceae > Alloprevotella. Next base: position 57,470 of record JAZORE010000060.1, on the reverse strand, counting down.
AATGGGGTGGCACGTGCGGTCAAAGATTACAGTGTCTAACTCTTCTTCTAATTTATTGATGAGTGTACTTAGGGTGGGTTGGCTCACTCCGCAGGATTGAGCAGCCTTCACAAAGTGGCGGTGTGTGTCGAGCGCCACAATATATTCCATTTGCTGTATGTTCATAATCTTTGATTTTGGGAGTATGAGTTGTTCTTCTCTGTGTGGCAAATTTACGCTAATAATTCAAATCAACAAGTCTTTAGATAAAGAAAGTGGCATGGCGGGGGAAAGTTATCTTCCTGCGGATAAATTCAGTAACTTTGCTCTGCACTTGGCAACGATGTGGAAGATAAGAGGGAGGTTGTATTTTCCAGACACCAGTATATAAAAATAGAAAATCCACCATAACTCAAATGTGAGTGTATGGTGGATTCTTTGAATCAGTTGGGGTAACAGAGGTTTTCTTGTTGTAAGTTAGAGAGAACTTCTGTCAAGTATTTCTTTGCTTCCCAGCGCGCCATGGGGAGGTCTTGAAGGAGGTAGTTGCCGCAGTCTTTAGCGGTAGCTCCAGGGATTTCACCTTCGTAATTCGCAATGAACTCAAATGTTTCTTTGAGTAATGGTGCTACATCCATGGGGGTAAGGTCGCCCTTAACGATGAAGTAGTTGCCTGTGAGGCACCCCATGGGTCCCCAATAGATGATTTGCTCTTTCCATGTGGGGTGGTTGCGGAGGAAGGTAGCAGCAAGGTGCTCAATGGTGTGAAGCGCGCCTTGATGAAGCGCAGGCTCATTGTTGGGCTCCTTCATGCGCACATCAAAAGTGGTGATTATTTCGCCGCCCACTTGATCTTGACGCGAAACGAAGATGCCACGCTTGAGGCGTAGATGGTCTATGGTGAAACTGGGGATTTTATTCATACGTTGAGGTTTTGAGGTTATGAGGTTATTAGGTAGTTAGGTTTTGAGGTTATGAGGTGTCGTACGATCTGAATAGTTCTTAAAATCTTAGAGCTAAGCGACCTTATGGCCTAAAAAATCCTAATTTGTTATTGCTTCAAGGAAATGCTTTGTTACTTGGAAACTTCGGCTTGCCATTTCTCCCCAAAAATCCTCGTATTGCTGGATGTGTTCATCAACACCGGGGGTGTCGCTGATGATGCGGAAACTCACAAAAGGTACACCATAGATGTGGCACGTGTGAGCGATAGCGCAAGATTCCATGTCTACGGCAAGTCCTTGAGGAAAGTTTGTCTTAATGGTATCTAATTCTGTGCGTGAGGTGATGAATTGGTCACCCGTACAGATGAGTCCGCTATGAATTTTGGTTGTTTGCGTCTTGTTGAGCGACAAGGCTGCTTCTACAAGGTTGGGGGCAGCTTGGAAGAAAGTGGGGAGCCCTTGAATCTGACCGTGCTCACAACCCATTCCACACCATACATCGTGGTAAACTGTTTGCTCACTCACGACAACATCCATAACCGACAGGCATGTGTCAATACCACCTGCCACTCCGGTACTGATGATGTAAGAGGGAGCGTAATTCTTGATGAGTTCTACTGTGCCAATCGTAGCATTAACCTTTCCGATACCGCATTGCAGAAGGATAACTTCGTGTGTACCCATTGTGCCATGAAGGTAGGAGAAATTGTTGATTTGTTGTGTGTGTGTGTTGTCCAGAAGTGAGGCAAGCAAATCGTGTTCCGATTGCATTGCCGTGAGAATTCCTAAAGTCATTATTGCAATGTAGGGTTATTTGTTAAAATTAGGGTCTTTCCACCTTCCTCGTGTGAAGTCGGGAATACGAACGGGGATGCTTCCGCTTTGTGCGGATTGACGACTCAATTCCGCAAGGCACGACCATTCAGCAGCGTCGTAAACATCGATGTCAAGGGGAAGACCGTTTTGAAGGCAATAAATGAGGCGGCTATCCATGGTGAAGTTCATCTCGTTAGGCACTCCAAGTTCATGTCCCTTTTGCCATAGTTGCGCGGTAGGACTATTGAAATAGTTTTCAGCCTTGCGCAGGGCGTCGTCACCGATGGTGGGGTGGTCTTCTCCGTCCAACTGTATGGTTGGAAGTGGATATTTCTGAATGAATCCCTTTGTACCGCAAACTGTCTGCAAACGACTATAGGGGCGTGGGGTAGCAACGTCAAGCTGGAGCAGAATGCTCACGCCATTTACCGTGCGAATTAACGTAGAGTTTACCTTATTCTTCGAGTCAGAGGTTAGAGACACGAGGTAATCCATGCGGTCTGTGCGGTGAAGTCCGAGAAGTTGGCCGATGGGACCGATGCCGTGAGTGGGGTAGGGATTCCCGCCGTGTTGTGCGCACGATTGTTCCATCCAACTGGCGCTGAGGTTTTCAATGCGGTGGATGTATGCCCCTTCACAATGTGTGATTTCTCCCAACAATCCTTGGCGCTTCATTTCGAGTGTTGCAAGTGCGAAATTGTCGTAACAGCAATTCTCGGTCATGAAGCAATGACGCTGCGTGCGCTCAGAGGTGTTGACTAATTGCCAACATTCTTCCACCGTCTCGGCAGCTGGAACTTCTACTGCTACGTGTTTACCAGCCTCCATGGCGGTGACAGCCATTTTGCAGTGTGTACTCCAGTCGGTGCAGATATAAACCAAGTCAATGTCGGGTTGTTGACAAATTTCTTTCCATCCCTCCGCACCAGGATAGGTTCGCGCAATGGGACGACCGCTCTCTTGCAACAGTGTATTTGCAAGACTCAATTTTTCGGAATCAATGTCGGCGATGCATACGATTGAAGCACCTTGGATGTAGGCATAACGTTCAAGTGTTTTCATGCCACGCTGTCCAAGACCAATCAACGCAATACGAACATGGGGGATAGGAGGGGCTATCATGGATTAAGGATTTAGGAAGAGAATAGAGATTGTGAGTCAACTATCGCAGGAACGTGGATGCGTGTAGCTGATGAAACCCTGGTGTCAAAATAAAAAAGGTGCATTCCGATTTTGGAACACACCTTTGTTTATTTTAACCCTATGCTAAACACAAGGCGTGTTTAGAATGATGATTGGTTACTTCTTACGAGACTGACCGTAGCGGCTCATGAACTTGTCTACGCGACCAGCTGTGTCAACGAGCTTAGACTTACCAGTGTAGAAGGGGTGAGAAGTAGAAGAGATTTCCAACTTAACAACGGGGTAAGTTTCGCCTTCGAATTCTACTGTGTCGTTTGTCTTGCAAGTAGAACGAGAGAGGAACATGTCACCGTTAGACATATCCTTGAATACTACGGGACGATAATTTTCAGGGTGAAGACCTTTTTTCATTTTCTTATTGGGTGAATTTTTATGGTTTTTACTAATTGTTTGGTAACAACAATTGTGTAATGGTCGTAAATTTGGGTGCGAAGTTACACATTTTCTTTGGTGTGACAAGGGGTTGGCATACTTTTTTCTTTGCCTACGGGGCGAATATCGCAAAAAATGTGTACTTTCGCAAGTATGAAGCGACTTATACCCATCATAATTGCCATTTTATTTTTATTACCGCTTGCTTCAAAAGCGGAGTCAATGGATAGTGTCTTTGCAAAAATACCTATCCCGGAATTTTCAATGCTTTCCTTAAACGATCGGTTAGATCTTCTGGATTATGCGAATTGTGGGCAAAAGGCAGTAGTTGAAAATTTGTATGGCGGTAAAACTACGCTTGCCCTAAAAAGAGATAACTACCTGAGATTAGAACTTACCTCTGTAAATTCTCTTGAAGTTATACTTTTGCAACGTGAAAAGGGGGATACTATTGTCGCAGTCCTTTCTACAATTCATACCCCTATGGATGAAAGTCAACTGAAGTTTTACACTCTCACAGGGGAACCTCTGCCATCGTGTTTTAAGTTGCCTCAAGCAGATGCTTTAATTGATTCTGTTTCAGTAAAGTCTGTAGAAACATCTTGGCAGAAACTTTTAACCGTAAAAGCGCAGTGTGTGCCGGAGGATACTGCCATTGTATGTGAGGCCTCTTTGAAATTGCTGCCTCGTGAGGAGCAGAAAAAGTATGCTCCTATGTATGGTAGTCGCCGTTATAAATGGAATGGTACAACCTTCGTGCTATTGCACGAATGATGCGTGAGACATAAGTTTGTGTATTCCTTTAATTATTGCCCGTACGTTTAGGATTATTAACGTTGCACTTGAATTAAAACAAAAAAGTCGGCATTTAGTTTCAATTAAATGCCGACTTTTTTGTTTTATCTCCCAATTTGTTTTGAGAAATTGAGATGTGAGTTTGTCTAATGTCGTAAATCCAATTTGATTATACCACACCCTGTGCCATCATTGCCTTAGCCACCTTCATGAAGCCAGCGATGTTTGCACCCTTCACATAGTTTACGGTGCCATCTTCGAGTGTGCCGTACTTCACACACTGAGCGTGGATGTTTTCCATAATCTGATGGAGTTTCGCGTCAACTTCTTCGGCTGTCCATGAAATCATAGAGGCATTCTGTGCCATTTCAAGACCTGATACTGACACACCGCCAGCGTTTGCTGCCTTACCGGGAGCATAGAGAATCTTTGCTTCGAGGAACTGCTCGATGGCTTCGGGAGTAGAAGGCATGTTCGCACCTTCGCTTACCGCAATACATCCATTGGCAAGGAGTTTGCGTGCATCGTCACCGTTGAGTTCGTTCTGAGTTGCCGAGGGAAGAGCAATGTCGCACTTTTCACCCCAAGGACGTGCGCCTTCAACGTACTTCACACCGTATTCTTCAGCATATTCCTTGATGCGTCCGCGGTAAAGGTTCTTGAGCTCCATGATGTATGCCAGCTTGTCAGCATCAATACCATTGGGGTCGTAGATGTAGCCGTTAGAGTCAGACATGGTCACTACCTTAGCACCAAGTTCGATAAGTTTCTTAACTGTATACTGCGCTACGTTACCCGAACCAGACACACACACGGTCTTATCCTTAATGTCGATACCACGTGTCTTGAGCATTTCAAGAAGGAAGTACACGTTACCGAAACCAGTAGCTTCAGGACGCACAAGCGAACCGCCAAATTCAAGTCCCTTACCAGTGTAAGTACCTGTATGTTCGCGAGTCATCTTCTTATATTTACCGAACATGTATCCCACTTCGCGACCACCAACACCGATGTCACCCGCGGGCACGTCTGTGTTAGGACCAATGTGGCGCTGAAGTTCTTCTACGAATGCTTGGCAGAAGCGCATGATTTCAGCATTTGACTTACCACGGGGAGAGAAGTCTGAACCACCCTTACCGCCACCCATGGGGAGCGTAGTGAGTGAATTCTTGAAGGTTTGTTCAAAGGCAAGGAACTTCAAGATGCTCTGATTCACCGATGCGTGGAAACGAATACCACCCTTGTAAGGACCAATAGCGTTGTTGTGCTGAATGCGGTAACCCATATTTGTGTGATAGTTACCCTTATCGTCCATCCAAGTCACGCGGAAAGAGTAAATGCGGTCAGGGATGCAGAGGCGTTCGATAAGATTTACTTTGTCGAACTCAGGGTGTTCGTTATACACGTCTTCAATCGTTGCAAGCACTTCAGCCACCGCCTGATGGTATTCAGGTTCGTTGGGGAAACGCTGCTTAAGTTTGTCAAGTACTTCTGTAGCTTTCATGTTGTTGTGTTATTTTGATATTAAAAACCTTGTTTTATTGAACTTTTGTTATTAAAACGTCGCAAAGTTAGTGAAAAATGTTTTTCTGCAAAGGCTTTGCTTGGTTTTTTGTAATTAGAAGGCAAAAAATATTCCGAATGTGTTGTGCAGATAAAATAAAGTCTGACAGAATGACCACGGAGTAGGGTATAAAAGTGGCATTATACGACTTGTGGCACTTGGATTGAGACTTGGCAAAAACTAAACGGCACTTAATTGAAATTAAGTCCGAGTTATTTCCATTTAATCGGGAGTTAGTTTTAACTATCTCCAATATGGTTTTGCAAAATCAGTCGCAAATTTATAGTGTTCGGGTGATAATCCCTAATACAAACCTGAAAATAATATAAATTTTGTTGGTTTTATTGGCAGATTCTTATAAAATCCTTAAATTTGCCTTCAGAAATCTTCATATTTCAAACACACTTTTTATTTTATTAACAACATGGAATATTCTCACGAAGTTCAAAACATGTGTTGCGTGGCTAAGGGCCCCAACCATGGTCCCGCTCCCATTCCTGAAGAAGGTAAGTGGGTTCAGGCAAAGGAAATCAAGGACATCTCTGGTCTTACTCACGGTGTGGGTTGGTGTGCTCCCCAGCAGGGTGCATGTAAGCTCACTTTGAACGTGAAGGAAGGTGTTATCGAAGAATGTCTCGTTGAAACTATCGGTTGTTCAGGTATGACTCACTCAGCAGCTATGGCTTCTGAAATTCTTCCTGGCAAGACTATCCTCGAAGCGCTCAACACTGACCTCGTTTGCGACGCTATCAACACAGCTATGCGTGAACTCTTCCTTCAGATTGTTTACGGTCGTACACAGTCTGCATTCTCTGAAGGTGGTCTCGTAATCGGTGCTGGTCTCGAAGACTTGGGTAAGGGTCTTATCTCTCAGTGCGGTACGCTCTACGGCACAAAGGTTAAGGGTTCTCGTTACCTCCAGCTCACAGAAGGTTACATCACAAAGATGTTCCTCGACAAGGACGACCAGGTTTGCGGTTATGAATTCGTTCACATGGGCAAGTTCATGGATGCAATCAAGAAGGGTGTTCCCGCTGACGAAGCTTTGAAGAGCGTAACTGGTACTTACGGTCGCACTAAGGCTGAAGACGGCATTGTTAAATCAATTGATCCACGTCACGAATAATCAAGGAGGACTGCTATTATGATTAGAGAAGTAAAATTTGAAAGTCAGGACCGTCGTATCAAGCAGATTCTCGCTTGTTTGAACGCACACGGTATTTCATCTATCGAAGAAGCTAACCAAATCTGTGAAGCAGCAGGTATTGATCCCTATCAGACTTGTGAAGAAACTCAGATGATCTGCTTCGAAAATGCAAAGTGGGCTTACGTAGTAGGTACTGCTATTGCTCTTAAGGAAAAGGCAAAGGACGCTGTAGAAGCTGCTGAATACATCGGCGAAGGTCCTCAGGCATTCTGCGTACCCGGTTCAGTTGCTGACGACCGTAAGGTAGGTATTGGCCACGGTCAGCTCGCAGCTCGCCTCCTTTCTCCCGAAACAAAGTGCTTCGCATTCCTCGCTGGTCACGAATCATTCGCAGCAGCTGAAGGTGCTATCAAGATTGCGCAGATGGCTAACAAGTCAAGACCCGCTGATAAGCCCCTCCGTTGCATCCTCTGCGGTCTTGGTAAGGACGCAGCTATGATTATCTCACGTATCAACGGTTTCACTTACGTTCAGACTCAGTTTGACTACTACACAGCTGAACTCAAGGAAGTACAGCGCATCGCTTACAGCAACGGTCCCCGTGCAGCTGTAAACTGCTATGGTGCTGACGACGTTCGCGAAGGTGTATCAATCCTCTGGAAGGAAGACGTAGACGTATCAATCACTGGTAACTCTACTAACCCCACACGCTTCCAGCACCCCGTAGCAGGTACTTACAAGAAGGAACGCGTACTCGCTGGTAAGCCCTACTTCTCAGTAGCTTCAGGTGGTGGTACAGGTCGTACACTTCACCCCGATAACATGGCAGCAGGTCCCGCTTCTTACGGCATGACTGACACACTCGGTCGTATGCACTCAGATGCTCAGTTCGCTGGTTCATCTTCAGTGCCCGCACACGTAGAAATGATGGGCTTCCTCGGTATCGGTAACAACCCCATGGTAGGTTGTACAGTAGCTTGCGCCGTTCAGGCTGACCTTTACTTGAACAAGAAGTAATCTTAGTAACATAAGATATCATTAAGATTTAAGACTCTTGTAACCTTTGTGGTTATAAGAGTCTTTTTTGATTTTATACAAATACAAAAACGGGAACGCAACACGTTCCCGTTTATAGATGAAGGCAATTTTTTGACAAAGCCTAATTCCTATTTGATTCCTTGAAGGCTAAAAAGGACTCTCTCTCTTATTTAATTATATGCGTTCTAATACCGTTTGTATAAGTGTGTTGATGCTATTCCTATAATTCGTGTTGGCTTCATGGGCAAGGCGATTGGCTATAACCATGCAAACGGTAAGAGCTTTGTGTCCCATAAGAAGTGAAAGTCCTGCGATAGCGCTGCTTTCCATTTCAAAGTTTGTAATGCAGTGTTCCCCTTTGCGGAATGAGATGATTTTTTCATTTTGACATGGATCTGCCAATGGGAGGCGGAGCGTCCTTCCTTGGGGAGCATAGAATCCTCCGCAAGCGATAGTTACCCCTCTTACCATGTCAGTTTGGGCAATCCTTTGAGTCAGTTCCTTGTTTGCATGAACAACGTAGGGGTGGGGGATACACTGATTGTCTCTCCAATTCATGTGGGCAATAAAATCTTTTTCCAATTCATGGTTGCAAACTTGATTTCTCCCTCCATAGAAGTTAAGGAGTCCGTCAAAGCCTATGCTGATTTCACTTGCAATAAAAGTGCCAACAGGGCAGTGAGGTTGTAGCCCGCCACAAGTTCCGATGCGCACAATTTCCAAAGTCTTTAATTCGGGTTTGATAGTACGTGACTGAAAATCAATGTTGGCAAGGGCATCGATTTCATTCATTACAATGTCAATGTTGTCACATCCAATACCTGTAGAAATAACGCTAATGCGTTTACCTTTATAGGTGCCCGTGATGGTTCTGAATTCACGGTTTTCTACGCAGCATTCTTGAGTGTCAAAATTATTCGCAACAAGATTTACCCGATTGGGATCTCCTACGAGTATAATCTTTTCTGCTAACTGGTGAGGAAGAAGATGAAGGTGGAAAATGCTACCATCTTCGTTTATAATGAGTTCAGAAGCTTCTATTGTTTTCATGGTATCAAAATTAGGTATGATGAAGGGAGTAAGAAAGAATGATTGTTGGAAAAATTAGAGGATTCTGGGTTATTTTCCTACAGTGAAATTTAGTTTCTCAATTTCCAAAGTGCGCATCTGTTTTTCCAACGTCTTGATAGACTTGAGGTAATCGTCTCTTTCTTGTTCAAGTTGCAGTATGTTATCATGACCAGCAGTGGAGGGCGCTGTAGAATATTGTTTGCGAAGCATTTTCAGCAAAGTTTCATTTGCGCGTAAGGAGGTATAAAGAGGGACAAGCTGTTGTGCGATTTGTTGCGCCTCTTGACTTTTGAACTCATCCATGTTAGTGTAAACGACGTCATTGGTAATGATAAACCTAATGTAAGTCTGGTTCTCGCTAAGTTTATGAGTATTAGCGTATTGTTTCCTCCATTCTTCAATGCGTTGTTCCTGCCCTTTCTGCGTTGCTGCAATGCTATGTATATGCGCTGCGTGGTATAATGTCTTGAAATCCGTTTCGGCAGGAAAAGTTGTGTGGGATGTATTGGGAATGAACGTGTATAGGCAAACGCTATCGTTGGAAAGACGGCGGTCTGTAAGGAAATACCCCGTATTGGTGCTCTCGTCTATAAAGTACATGTAATCGTTCGCCTCAGAGTTGAAAGGCATTCCTAAATTTTGTGGTTTCAAGAATGTTTTGTCTTCATTATCATAGCGTGTGACGTAGATGTCCCAACCTCCTAATCCCGTTTCTCCTTGTGCTGCATAATACATGCTCACACCATCCGAGAGTAGGAACGGATAATCTTGTTTAGCGTCATCTTGTTCGGAAATTTTCAGCATTTCTGGGTTCGACCATTGAGAACCACTTCTGATGGAACGACTAATCACGTGTTTTCCCGATTTACTTTTGACAGACAGGTAGGCATTGTCGCCTAACGCATTCAGATAAGCCGTCTCTCCCATGCCTGAGAATGAAATGTTTAAGATGTTTTTGAGCATCTTAGCAGTATAAATTTTACCCATCTCGGGATGTAGCGATAGGCGTTCGATGGCTTCCTTTTTGTGTAGGATAATACTATCAACGAAGACAATGCGTTGCGTACTTCGGATGTTGGCTTCTGCGATACGTAGGGTATCTATCAAGAACTCTAATGAATCAACGTTGCACGTAGGACGGCGCAGTTTTTTTTGTGCGGTTAATTGTGTTGAGATGTATTCAATCGTGGCTGGATAATCACCTGTGAGCATCATTGTTCTGGCAACCTCAATAGGGTTGGGCGCAGGTTGCTTCTTTTTCTTGCGTTGCGCTTCTGCAGGAATTGCCAATAGACAGCAGAGTAGGAGGGGAACGAAGAAATGATGTATGAGAAGTGATGGAGCGACGTTGAATGTAGTCTTTCGAGCGCTCTTACTACTATTTCTCGTGGGGGAAGTGATGTATGTTAAGATTCGTTTCATGGGTAAAAATGGGTCTTGCAGGTATATAAGTTTGATTTTTGCCTTCAAAAGTACGTTTTTCTTTCATTAAATGCTTACTTTTGCGTAAGATTATTTCTAAATATCAGATGAATATGCAACATATCCGAATATTTTTATTTTTAGTGGCATCCATCTTCGCTACAGTTGCTGTATCTCAAACACGTATTCGTACGGTTCATGAGGCAAAAAAAGGGGAAACCCTCAGTAGTATTTCTCAACAATATGGAGTGTCTGTTGAGGCTTTGGCAAGTGCGAACCCTGAAATATCTTCACAGCCCGATAAGAAGATTAAGCGTGGTTATTTAATCAATATTCCTGAAAGTGTAGCTGAAGTTGTTGCTACGCGCGATACGTTTTGCGTAGCAGTGGTGCTTCCCTTTACAGCAGAAGGGAAGGAGGGCGAGCGTAGCATTGAATATTACAGAGGATTGCTGATGGCTGCAGAGAAGGAGCGTGAAACAGGACGCTGCTTGAAATTTGTTGCTATTGATGAACCTGGAGTTAAGCAAGGAGTGGCAGAGGTTGTAACACAACTCACTCAGATAACCCCAAATGTCGTAGTAGGACCGCTGTATCCGTCACATTTTCAGGCGGTATCGACTTATGCTAATGCGTATCGTGTGAAGAATATAATACCTTTTTCGTCAAAGGTTAAACAGGTGGAAACAAATCCGTATGTTTATTTGTTGAACACTCCCGAAGCCCTTCAGCATAGTAATAGTTTTGAACTCTTCCATTCTAAGTTCAGTGGTAGTCGTGTCATCGTGATTCGTACCACAGATTCTTCGGAGTCTCATCTTGTAAACTATTGGATGGATCAGATGTTGAAAGGCGCTTATGAGGTACAGACCTTACCCGAATCATTTACACCGTCTGATCTTCAGCAAGCAATGAGTGCTCAGAAGCGTAATGTGGTGATTGTTGATGGTAGCAACCAGAATGTAGTATTAGGCGTTGCGCAGAAATTGCAAAATTTCCAAACCTCATACGGTCAATATAAGTTTTCGGTTGTCGGTCATGGTGCATGGCAACAGTTCTCAATGGAGTATAGCGAATTGTTAAGTGCTTTGGATACCTATATCCTTGCCACCGACTTTTACAATGCTTATAGCAAAGCTGTTATTGATTTTGAGGAACAATATTTTAACTGGTTCAAAGAATATCCTTTGTTGTTGCACCCCCGAATGGGAGAATTAGGATACGACACAGGCTTGTATATTTTCAGTGCCAACGAGCAAAATTCATTGGTGAATCAACAAGGCAAGACTATTGACTACTTACAATCAAAATTGAAGTTTAAGCGTTTAGGTATCGGAGGATATACAAATACCAGTATGATGTTTATTCATTATACTCCCAATCATAAGGTGGAACTAATTGAATTACAGAAGTGAGAAAAATCATTATATTACTTGGAGCGTTGTGCTTTTCCACGACTTTATGTGCTCAAATTGGGGAGTACCGCAACAATCTTTGTTTAGGGGTAAGTGCTGGGGCTACGATGAACAAAATGGGTTTTGACCCCATTGTCACTCAGAAATATCATGTTGCTCCTACTGTTGGTGTTACTTTTAGATATACGAGTGAAAAGTTCTTGACGGCTTATTGTGCCTTGCAGGTGGAACTCAACTACGCACGCTTAGGGTGGAACGAAGAGGTCCTTGATAATGCTTCGCGTCCTTTGCCCGATACCTATCAACGTAACTTAGACTACCTCCAACTTCCCTTTATGGCACGACTTGCTTGGGGGAAGGAATTTAATGGACCTATGTTTTATTTCTTGGTTGGTCCGCAGATAGGTTATTGTATTTCGGAAAGTCAAGAGCGCAGTGAACAATGGACGCTCAATAATGCTGGAAATCCTGATCGTCCCAATAATCTCTATGCACAGTATGACCTTCCCGTTAAGCATAAGTTTGATTATGGCATAACGGGGGGGATTGGTGTGGAATTTAATACCAATGCCGGTCACTTTCTCCTTGAGGGGCGCTATTATTATGGACTTTCTGACGTCTTTGGGAATTCCAAGAAGGATGTCTTCTCAAGGTCAAACCATGGAGCTATTGTCGCTAAGTTGACCTATCTTTTTGACCTAAATTAGCGGTCGTTCTCCTTTCACAATGAAACTATCAGACTTACATACAGGGCAAATTGCCGTTATTGCCAAAGTTGGGGGGCACGGAGGTTTCCGAAAGCGCATTGTTGAGATGGGCTTTATCAAGGGAAAAAAGATTAAAGTAGTCCTCAATGCCCCCTTGCGCGACCCTATTGAGTATGAATTGATGGGGTACAAGATTTCCTTGCGTCGCGAAGAGGCGGCTTTGGTTGAAGTGATCAGTGAGGAAGAAGCAGAACTGTCGCTTCACTCCGCAACAGCCGAACGACTTTCTGCGCTTACCCCCTCGGAGCAGGAACAAACGGAACTGGAGTTGCGCATGCAGCAGATGGCAGAGGCGCGTGGACATACTCTTCGAGTGGCGTTAGTGGGCAACCCTAATTGTGGTAAGACTTCGCTTTTTAATGTCGCTTCGGGAAGTAAGGAGCATGTGGGAAACTATGCTGGCGTAACCGTAGATGCCAAGGAAGGAACCTTTAATTTTGTACGTCCCTCTACGGGCGAGCGTTATACCATTGTACTCGTGGATTTGCCAGGCACGTATTCACTTTCTGCCTATAGCGCAGAGGAGCGTTACGTGCGTAGTCAACTTATTGAGCAAACTCCCGACGTGGTGGTCAACGTTGTTGACGCTTCTAACCTTGAGCGCAACCTTTATCTTACTACGCAACTCATTGATATGAACTTGCGCATGGTGGTGGCGCTGAATATGTACGATGAAGTGCGTGCGAATGCTGACCTACTCGACCATCACCAATTAAGCATCTTGTTGGGCACCCCAATGGTACCCACCGTTTCGCGAAGCGGGGAGGGTATTGCCGAATTGTTTGAGCAGGTTATTGACGTCTACGAATACAAGTCAGACGTGGCACGCCACATCCATGTAAATCACGGAGCAGAATTGGAGCGCAGTATAGATCGCATTAAGGAAGTCATACAGAAGAATGGTCAGATACGTCATAAGTACTCTACACGCTACCTTGCTATCAAGCTCCTTGAGGGAGATGCTGAGTACAACGCTTTTCTTGATACGCTTAAGAATCATGATGAACTTGTCGCTGCGCGTTATGAAGAGCAACAACGCATCGGGCGTGAACTCTCAGCAACGGCAGAGGAGGCGCTGATTGATGCTAAGTATGGGTTTATACAGGGGGCTTTAAGAGAGACACATCACCCCTCACATTCAAAGAAACAAGGAGAAACGCTCTCTGAACGTATTGACCGAGTGGTTACAAATAAGTGGTTGAGTTATCCTATATTCTTGACGCTGCTGTATTTGATTTTTGAAATCACCTTTACGTTGGGAGAATATCCGATGAATTGGCTTACCTGGTTGGTTGACCAGTTTGCCGCCTTCATTACTTTAAGCATGCCCGAGGGGATGCTGCGCGACCTGATTGTAGATGGCGCCATAGGCGGAGTGGGAAGCGTCATCGTGTTTCTTCCCAATATCTTGTTGCTGTATTTGTTCATCTCCCTGCTGGAAGATACTGGGTATATGGCGCGTACAGCGTTTATAACCGACAAACTCATGCACCGCATTGGGCTTCATGGCAAATCGTTGATACCTATGGTGATGGGGTTGGGGTGTAACGTGCCATCAGTGATGGCGACACGAATGATTGAAAATCCCAAGAGCCGCCTGATTACCATGCTGATAATCCCCTTTATGTCGTGCTCAGCCCGCCTGCCCGTATATGTCCTGCTTATTGGGGCGTTCTTCCCTCATTCAGGCAGCTTGGTGTTGTTTGCACTATATGCACTTGGGGTAGCCGTCGCATTGCTTTCGGCAAAGGTCTTTTCCAAGTATTTCAATGTAGGCGAAGACTTGCCTTTTGTGATGGAACTTCCCCCTTACCGCATTCCCACGCTGAAATCTGTTGTGCGCCACACCTGGGAGAAAGGTCAACAATACCTTCGCAAGATGGGTGGCTTGATATTGGCATTCTCCGTTGTGATTTGGGCATTGGGATATTTCAAAATGCCTGTAGCGACGGACGGACCCGAAGTCACTTCTCAGCGTTCCTGCTTAGAGTGGGTGGGCAGAGGCATTGCTCCAGTGTTTGCACCTATGGACTTTGATTGGCAAATGTCGGTGGGAATCTTGAGTGGTATTGGGGCAAAGGAATTGATGGTAAGCACGCTTGGAGTGCTTTATGCAGGTGAAGCGTTTGACGATGAAAATGTAGAGAGCGCCACGCACCTCCAAGCCGCACTGGTCAATCATGTTACCCCCCGCACAGCGCTTGCCTATATGGTCTTTGCCTTGCTCTACCTCCCCTGCATTGCTACCATAGCCGCCATACGTTCGGAAAGTGGTTCCTGGAAATGGGCAACCTTCTCCGCAACATATTCCACGATTTTGGCGTACCTACTTGCATGGCTCACTTATGCGCTTTATGGGATATGGTAACTCCAGATGAATGACTGAACGTGGTACGTTAGATTTTTTCGTTCCCAATTATTCAAAACGAATTGGGAGATAATTCAAATTAAGTCCGAGATATTTTGATATATCTCGGACTTTGTTTTTACATATAAGGATGAGGCGAACTGATAATAGTAGTGCTATTGACGGTTCGCCTCATTTCTATTTCAAGTCAGGGATATAAGTTAGTTTCCCTCTCGCTTTCTCATGCGTTGCTCTCTACGGATAAAGAGAAGGCAAACGACGAGCATAATGGGGAAGATGGAAGCGGCAAGGATGCCACTTTGAATATCGTTTTCGGCAGATTTTGTGCAGAGTCCTACAAGTGAAGGACCGAGTGTGCCTCCCATGTCGCCTCCTAAAGCGAGTAGGGCAAAGAGGGCGGTGCCTCCCGTGGGGATACGTGCAGAGGTAAGACTAATAGAACCGGGCCACATGATGCCTACCGCCAAACCACTGATCATACATCCTGCAAAACTTATCATAGGGATGGAGGAGAGGGACGCGATTAAGTAGGCGATAAAGCAAAGGATGCCAGCGCCCATCATGTAAGCCGATAGATTTAGGTTTTCGCCTTTCTTGCCGTACCATAAGCGTCCGAGTCCCATGCAAAATGCAAATCCGCAAGGACCTGCCAAGTCGCCAATTGCTTTATCGACCCCTAACGACGCTTCGGCAAAGGCTGAAGTCCATTGTGCCATCGTACTTTCAGAGGCGCCTGCCGCAACCATCAGGAGGAGGAACATCCAAAATACGCGGTTCTTGAGTAATTGCGTCATGCTCATACTCTCGGATGCCTCTACAATGGGTTCGATGGGGCACGTGGCGAAGTTGTAAATGTTATAGAGCGGAATTAGTGCCCAAAGGCATGCCAAAATGCGCCAATTTTCTAATCCGAAACAGGTGAGGAAGAGGGTAGAACCTATAATGACGCCCACGGCACCCCAGCAATAGAAGGAATGAAGCAGACTCATCATGCCTTCCTTATTCGGGAAGGGGCACGCCTCGATAATCGGGCTACACAATACTTCTATCAATCCACTACCTACGGCATAAATGGTGACGCAAATGAGAATCCCAATCATGGGGTTGGAGAAAAGGGCGGGGATAAATGCCAAACCGATAAGTCCAAATGCAGCAGTAATCTCCGAAAGGATAATGCCCTTGCGGTAATCCAAATTCTTAAACTTGGCACAGAGCAAGTCGGTGATCAGTTGAACGATGTAAAACACCGCAGGAATGAGTGCCAAACTGGCTATCGAAACCTTGTACTCATGGTGAAACGCAATAAAGAGTAGCGGCGTAAAATTCGCCACAATGGCTTGAGTTACAAATCCGAGGTAACACGCCAACTTCGTTTTGCTATAGTCTTTCGTGTTCGTCATAATGATGATATAAGGTATATTACATTGCTTTATGGTTGGAGTTGTTTCTCACTCCAAAGATTTATCATGCGTCAGCAAAGATAATAATATCCGTAGATATGTATATATCCAAAACTTTTCTGTTTACTCAAAAAGTCATACTTTTGCAACTATACAAATGTGGGGTGCGTTATTAAGTGCCCCGAAACAAAAAGGAATAACGTTATGCAGTACTCAAGAATATACTCTCGTGCCTTGTGCTTGCTTATTTGTGTGAGCATGATGATGTTTGTGCCCCAAAAGGGAAGGGCGGAACAAGGCAAGCGTAAGAAGGTGGCGCTCGTGTTGAGCGGTGGCGGAGCAAAGGGTGCGGCGCATATTGGTGCCATCAAGGTGATAGAAGAGGCTGGCGTGCCCGTAGATATGGTGGTGGGTACGAGTATCGGTGCTATTGTTGGTGGTTTGTATTCTATTGGTTATACCCCTCTGCAATTGGATAGTATGGCACGCAGGTTGGAGTGGGATGTGTTGTTGAGCGACCGTGTGAGAGCACCCAAGCGGAGCCTTATGGAGCGTGAGCAGGCGGAGCGTTATTTGTTGAGTGTGCCCCTTCATCGAAAGCATCCTAAGGTGAGTGGATTGATCAATGGGGAGAATCTCAATACCTTGTTTTCCGAACTCACCGTGGGGTATCACGGAGCGTTGGATTTTGATAGTTTACCCCGACCCTTTGCTTGTATCGCTACGGAGATGCAAACGGGGCGTGAGCATGTATTTAGGAGTGGTGACCTGCCTACGGCAATAAGGGCGAGTATGGCGTTCCCTGGGGTGTTTGCTCCCGTGTTGCTCGATAGCATGGTGTTGCTTGATGGCGGTATGCGCAACAATTATCCTGCCGATGTAGCACGAGCGATGGGTGCGGACGTTGTAATTGGGGTGAGTGTGCAAGAGAAGTTGCAAACGGGTGATGATTTGTCGAACATGCCCGACTTGCTGATGCGTGTGATGAGTTTTCTTTCCCAAGATAAATTAGAGGAGAATATCGGTCTTACGGATGTGTTTATCCATGTAGATACCCATCCATACACCACGATGAGTTTCTCCCGCGAAGCGGTCGATTCGTTGCTCATCATTGGCGAAAATACGGCACGTCAGCACTTTGATGCCCTTCAAGCATTGCGCACAAAAATAGGGCTGAACCCCGAAGAGCGCGTGACGCCTCCCGAACCCTATACTTCGTATGCCACAGGGCAGGGAATCATTTTGAATAAAATCACTTTCTCGGGCACTACGCCCAGCGAAGAACAACATTTGCTGAAGCGCTCCCGCCTTAAGGAGGGGCAGAGTGGCACGTTGAGTCAGTTAGAAACGGCGGTGGCGATTATGCGCGACGAGTTGGCGTATGCCGATGTGACGTATCAACTTTACAACGAGGGCGATGGGCACCGTTTGCATTTCTCTTTCCAAAGAAAGAAGGAAGTGAACCTCAATGTCGGTGCGCGCTTTGATACGGAGGAGATAGCCTCGGTGATGCTCAATGCCAGTTTGCGCTTTGACACTCCCGTCCCCTCTCGCCTTTCGTTGACGGGTAGGGTGGGGAAACGCTACTTGGGGCGCATAGATTACCGCCTGACGCCAGGGTTGATGAAGCACGTTAATTGCTCCTATCAGTATTACCACGGCGATTGTGACATCTTTCAGAAGGGCGAACGCTTGCTCAATGCTGCCTATGACCGACATACGGTGGAGGTGAACTATTCCAATGTGTGGTGGCGCAATTTCCGTTACGACCTTGGGATAAGTGCCGATGCCTACACCCAAATAGATTTGCTCACGGTGCCCACGGCAACAAACTTACCTAAGTTTGAAGATAGTTGGTTCGTGAACTACTTCTTCCGCCTTCGTTATAACTCTTATGATAGCAGTTATTTCCCCAAGCGAGGGAGTATGTTTAGCGCAGGGTATAACCTGGTGACGGATAATTTTTACGGCTATGACGGCAAGTCCCCCTTTAGCGTTGTTGAGGCAGCGTGGGAGCGTGTCGTGCGCTTGGGGAGTCGTAGTGTGTTGCAACCCTCCGTGCATGGTAGAGCTGTAATCGGTAAAAACACCTCACCGCTCTATTACAATGCCTTGGGAGGTGAGCGCCCGGGTTACTTATTGCCCCACCAGTTGCCCTTTGATGGGATAACGCATATAGAGACGGTGGACCGCGCGGCGCTTGTGGGAAATCTAAAGTTCCGCCAACGCATTGCGAAGAACCACTATGCCACCCTTTCCGCCAGCATAGCAATTACGGGACATGAAGTGAACACCATTTTCCGCCATGCCCCCATCTACGGAGGTTCCGTGGGGTATGCCTTGGATACGAAACTCGGTCCCCTACAAGCCTTATTGGGATATTCGCCTTACACCAAAAAGATGAACTTCTTCGTCAATGCTGGTTTCTATTTTTAGGGCGATACGAAGAGCAGATAAATGAAAAATAGGAGATACCTTTTCAGTTGGGTATCTCCTATTCTTATTTTGTCCTATTGTATAACCTCAAAAATTAGTTTGGATAAGGTTTGGTACAAGTGAGCGACCGTCTGTAGTACCCACAAAGTCCATGAAGACCGTTCCGTAGGTAGCAGGACGGGTTTGCGTAAGCGGGGCGAGTTGTGCATTTACGATTGTGGCAAATGCTTGAGGACCATCTTCGGGGAGGGCGGTGGCGCTGGCAAAGGTGAAGAACCATTTGTGGGAATGCTTATCTGCATTCATGGATTGCTTCATGTGTGACCATGCAAGGGCGGATTTCTCTTTAGCACTTTCCGCCGTGGGGAATTGGTAATGGTCTTCAACGGATGCTTCTACCTCATTACCGTGTCTGTCCTTTAGAGTGACCCGACTTGAGGTGTTGTTTTGCCAACCGTGACATTGCGCACCAGGGAATTCGGTGAGTAGGTTGTCGCGATGGATCAAAATGATTTTTGCGCGACAAGTGCCGAGTGTGATATCCCTGGTGAATGTGCTTACGAAATACGGAGCGTTCTGGGGCGAGGCAAGACTTTGCGTGAGCAGGTTGGCAAATGCGGTGTTGCTTCCACCTTCCTTTTTTACGAATACGATAAGCGTTTCTGAAGGGTGCTCTTCAAGAAAGTTGATGAAGATCGGGAGCACATCTGTTTCCCAATACAAATCCTGAAATACGATGCTATGGTACACGCCGAGGAGGTTGTTGTCGCATGCCTTCAAGCGGATGTCAAATCCTCGGACACCCAGTTCAAGTTGCTCCTCCAGAGTAAGGTCCTGCGTTTGGAAAGCTTCTCCTCCCTCAAGCGCCCCGCTATCGTGAGTGGCAGGGATGGATAGGTGACAGAGCGGGATGGAGTCGGGGAGTTGCCTCATCCATGCTATAGGAGTGATGTTTTGTGAATGATGAGGAAGGATGATGAAGAAGGCAAAAAGTAGGGAGAATAGAAGGCGTAGCATAGGGTGGAAATCGATTTGTAATTGCTGCTTGTAGAAGAAAAATCCGAATGGCGCTCTCACTATGAATCGTAAGAAAGTACACCATTCGGAAAGGTAAAGCATTGTATATTTAGCGTTTCATTGCACGGTCCATTTCTCGGCGGTCTTCTTTTTCCTTGATGGAAACACGCTTGTCATATTCCTTCTTACCACGGCAAAGACCGATGACGAGTTTGGCACGCCCGTTCTCATCGATGTAGAGGCGTAGGGGAACGAGGGTGAAGCCTGGGGCCTTTGTCTCATTCATGAGGTTGTAAATCTCCTTCTTGTTGAGCAGGAGCTTGCGGTCGCGACGGGTGAGGTGGTTGTTGTAACTTCCGAATTCGTATTCGGCGATGTACATATTCTTCACCCATACTTCGGCATTGTGGATGTAGCAGAAGGTATCTACAAGTCCCGCCTTACCGATACGGATGCTCTTGATTTCCGTACCCGTCAGCACAATGCCCGCCGTGTAGCGGTCAATGATGTGGTAGTCATATTCCGCACGGCGGTTCTTGATATTTATATTGGTTTTAGGCTTGAGTTTCTTGGACATAATGGGGTGAGGTTATGAGGGGGTGAGGTTGTGAGGTTATTAGGGTTTAAGATAGGTTATAAGGTTATGAGGTTTTAAGGTGCCATTCGGTCTGTAAAACCTTTGCAACCTTATGAGGTTATGAGGACTATCCAGATGGTAGTTGTATTCTGTACTCTGTCAGTTGTACTCTCTCCCTGCATAGTCCTTAAAACCTAAAAGCGAAGCGCCCTTATAACCTTACAACCTTATTGAATTTCCACAAAATCATTGAGGTGGTCATCCACATAGCAAGCGATGCGTGCCGTGATGTTTTCTTCATCTTCAATGAAGGCGTCATCAAGGTTGTCGAAGGCTGGGTATTGCTCAAAGAGCGCCATGAATTCCTCATCGGTGCAATCGCGGGTGAGTTCCTCTTTGTGCTCGTCGTAAAGTTCTTTTGCCTTGTAGATGAGCTTTGAGAAATCCTTAAGTCCCCAAATGCGCATAGCTTTGGCAAAGGGATTGTCGAAAAAGAAGGGACCATAACCATTGTGGATGAGTTGGATAAATCCACCATCCATGAGTTCTTCGTGGAGAATGGTATATCCCCAAAGGGTAATTTGGTCGCCGTTGAGTTTCTGGAAGGTTTCCATATTGAGTTCGCCACCCACACTATCTTTAATAGCGTCGGCAATGCACTTCACGAAGGCATCCATGCCCTCTTGTGCGGCTATGCGGAGTTGTTCGTCTTTGATTGTAACCATAGGGGAAATAAGAAATGAGAAATGAGAAATGAGAAAGAGGCTTGCGCACCTTATAATCCGCATGGTCTTTCTTCTTTTTCCTTTTTCCTTTCTCCTTTAATAATATATTTTTCATTGCGCCACTCCGTAAACGCGAGTTCCTCGGTGAGCGGGTAGTGGCGGAGGTATTGTCCTTCGGAGAATTCTATGACTTGGCGCTTGAGTTGTGTGCCGTCGGGTAATTCCACTTGGGCGTAGGCAATGCGTTTCATAAGAGGAAGGTTATGAGGTTTAAGGTTATGAGGTTTAAGGTTTTTAGGAATCATCCGGCCTGTATAGCCTTACAACCTTATGAGGTTATGAGAACTATCCGGATGGTAGTTGTTCTCTGTACTCTGTCAGTTGTACTCTAACCTTATAACCTAACGACCTTATCATTGTCGATTTCCGAGGTGGAATTGTTTTTGTTGTACGGGTTGAGGCTCTATTTCGCGGAAGGGTGTTCTCGGGCGCTTATCGCTATTGCGTACGCTATCCGTGATGTGGTTGCGGCGTTGCATTTTTAGCGAGTCGGCTTGAAGCGGAAGTGTTGCTTCTCGTCGTGGGGTGGTGCTGTGATAGCGGATGAGGGAGATGTCGGAGATGACGAGGAGTTTTGGATCCGAAGTCCATGGCGTGTGTTGGTAAATCATCCCACGGATGCCCTCAATCTTCTTCTTGCCGATGCGTATGACTACCTGCTGGGGACCACTTGCCGAGAAGTGTTGCGTAGAGGTCACTACGCTATCGCCCTCGTAATGAATGGCAAGCACGGCGGTGCCTTGGCGTTGACCTTCTTTGTAAAGCCACCCTGTCGAGAAATTGAGTTCCAATTTATCACCTTCGGCAAGGAGCGTGTCGGTGGGGTGCACAAAGGTGGCGTAATTACCCAGTGCGGCACTCAACAAATAGCGCTCGGGACCTTGCCAAATGTTGGCGGTATCTCCCTCGGCGGTGTACTTCGTTTCCGCAAAATCGCCTACTAAAAAATTCATGCGCTTCTCGATATTCTTGTAAATATCATGGAGTTCCGTGGTGTGGCGATGGTAGTAGCGGAGGGAGTTGTTGAATTGCTCCTCCGTAATATCATGCTTCTTAAATACCGCTTCGGCATAGACACGAATACGGAAATCGGCACTATCTCCGCTCTGATTGACCAAAGATTGCGCCAAATGGTAGTCGAAGAGCACATCTTCCATATCGTCAGCACTCAATACGGCATTGGCATCGCCCTTGTTGGAGCATGCCGTAAAGGTGAGGAGTAGGAGAGCGGTGAGGAGGGGGAAGAGCGTACGCATAAAAGTGAGGAGTTAGGAGTTAGAAGTTAGGAGTGAGGTTCTCACTTTCACTCATTATTTTCCTTTGACTTCTTAAAACTAAAATTCAGATACTTGCTATAGAAGCAGAGTGCTAAAACAAAGGCAATGGAGATGGCGGCATCAGCTACGTTGAAGATGGCACCGAAGAATACGTCGCCACCAACGAGAGGCATCCAGTCGGGCCATTCAAAGAGGGGGAAGTAGAACATATCTACCACCTTCCCAGATAGAAACTCGCCGTAACCTTCGCCAAAGGGCACCAATTGGGCGGGACCCTGTGCAAAGTAGGTGGGCAGACTCTCGGTGAAAATCAGTCCGTAGAAGAAATTATCAACCAGGTTCCCTAAAGCACCCGCAATGAGCATTGACACCACTACGATAAGTCCCTTGGGGTATTTCTTATCCTTCACAATTTTGTAAAGCAAGTAGATAAATAGGGCGGTGGCGGCAATTCTAAAGAGTGCTAAAAACATGGTGCCCACAAAACTCATGCCGAAGGCCATGCCTTTGTTTTCGGTAAAGAGAATGTGAAACCACGAGGTGACCTCCACCTTTTCGTAGAGACACATCGAGGTTTTTACGGCAAACTTTGTTGCTTGGTCAATAATAATAATGAGGGGGATGGTAATTGCCGGAATAAGGGCGCGCATAGGCGATAAGGTCGTTTTAAGTTAGGAGTGCAAATAAGACAACAGACAACGGGCAACAGGCAAATCATAACCCTTGTCTGTTGACCGTTGACCGTTAAATACTTGAATCCTAAATGCTTGTTTACTTACCCTGCTGTTGCTTTGCTTCAATAGAAAGCGTAGCGTGGGGTACGGCGCGGAGGCGTTCCTTGGGAATGAGTTTTCCTGTTACGCGGCATACGCCATACGTCTTGTTTTCAATACGTACGAGCGCCGCCTGAAGTCCCTGGATGAACTTCAACTGGCGTTGTGCCATCAGCTGGAGTTCTTCTGTTGATTGCGTCTGGCTGCCTTCTTCAAGTGCTTTGTAAGTAGGCATTGTATCAACTACGTCATTGCCATGAGGATTCTTGATACTTTCCATCATGTCATCGTAATCGCGCTGAGCAAGGGCAATTTTCTTTTCAATAATTTCGCGAAACTCCTGGAGTTCTTCGTCAGAGTATCTGGGGCGGTTGTTATCCATGGTGAGAATTAAAAATGAAAAATGAGAAATCAGAAATGAGAAAGCGGCTGGCGCATCTTGCGCTCTGCACGGTCTTTCCCTATTTGCGTCCTCTTTTATATTTATAATGGGTTAGCATTGGGAAGTTAGCGTTGAGGTAGGGGAGGTGTTTAGCAGTGTCTCCCCTCCTCATACTAACTGAAAAGATTTTATTTCTTAGTAATCGTTACGTTTACCTTGAAGTCTTCGAAATCGAATTCTACACCGCTATTGTCGGCAATTTCGAGTGCATCAGCAAGTACCTGTGCGCAGATGTATTCGCGGTAGGCTTCGATAGCGGGGGTAAGTTGTTCGTTGGGTTGAACGGTGATGCAGATGCGGTCGGTGATTTCAAATCCGCTTTCCTTGCGGAAGTTCTGAATGCGCTTCACCACTTCACGTGCCCAACCTTCCTTACGAAGTTCGTCGGTGATGGTGAGGTCGAGCGCCACGGTGAGTGCACCTTCGTTTGTCACGGTCCAACCGGGCATATCTTCAGAAATGATTTCTACATCTTCACGCTCAATAACGATGGGCGTTGCTTCCACCTCGAGTGAGAGTTGACCCTGTTCGAGTTGTGCAATCTGTTCCTTCGTGAGTGCTTCACAAGCAGCAGCTACGGCCTTCATCATCTTGCCGAACTTCTTACCCATGATGCGGAAGTTACACTTCACCTTCTTTTCGAGCATATCGCCTTCCACGAATTCAAGCTGCTTTACGTTCACCTCGTCAAGGATGAGTTGCTTCACCGCTTCGAGGTTTGCCTTCATCGTAGCATCGTTCACGGGAATAGAGATGCGTTGGAGGGGTTGACGCACGATGATGCGTTCCTTCTTACGCAATGAAAGTACCATTGAAGTCACCTTCTGTGCGAGTTGCATTTGCTGTTCAAGGTTCTTGTCAATGAGTGCTTCATCAGCCTTGGGGAAGAGTGCGAGATGCACACTTTCAGCCTTTTCGCTCACCACCGCCGTAAGGTCGCGATAGAGACGGTCAGCATAGTAGGGAGCAATGGGCGCCATGAGGTGACTCACTGTGAGGAGGCATTCGTAGAGCGTTTGATATGCCGAAATCTTATCCTCGGTCATTTCGCCCGCCCAGAAGCGTTTGCGGTTCAAGCGCACGTACCAGTTTGAGAGGTTGTCCGCCACGAATGTTTCAATCAAGCGACCCGCACGTGTGGGTTCGTATTCTTCATACGCCGCCGTAACACCCTGGATGAGCGTTTGGAGTTCGGAGAGAATCCAACGGTCAATTTCGGGACGTTGCGCATAAGGCACTTGTGCCACGCTATTGTCGAAACCATCCACGTTGGCATACATTGCAAAGAAACTATAACTCTGGAAGAGCTTTGCGAAGAAGCTACGTGCCACTTCCTTCACACCGTCTTTGTCAAACTTGAGGTTGTCCCAAGGTGCAGAGTTGGTAATCATGTACCAACGTACGGGGTCAGAACCAAATTCCTTAATGCATTCGAAGGGGTCGATACCGTTGCCGAGGCGCTTTGACATCTTTTGACCGAACTTGTCGAGCACAAGACCGTTAGAGATTACCGCCTTGAAGGCAACATTGTCAAACACCATGGTGGCGAAAGCGTGCTGCGTATAGAACCAACCACGTGTTTGGTCAACACCTTCAGCAATGAAGTCGGCGGGATAGCATGTGCGATTGTCGAGCGCTTCCTTGTTTTCAAAGGGATAGTGAATCTGAGCGTAAGGCATAGCACCAGAGTCAAACCAAACGTCGATGAGGTCGAGTTCGCGAGTGAGCACCTTACCTGTTTCGCTAACGAGTTTGATGTTATCTACATAGGGGCGGTGCAAGTCGATAAGGTCATAGTTTGCCTTGTCATAATTGCCAGGAACGAAACCCTTCTCCTTCAAGGGATTTTCGGTCATCACGCCTGCAGCAACTGCCTTTTCAATTTCGTTGTAGAGTTCCTCTACTGAACCGATGCAAATCTCTTCGCGACTTTCGGCATTGCGCCAAATGGGAAGGGGAGTACCCCAATAGCGTGAGCGGCTCAAGTTCCAGTCGTTGAGGTTTTCAAGCCACTTACCGAAACGACCAGTACCCGTAGATTCGGGCTTCCAAAGGATGGTCTTATTGAGTTCCATCATGCGCTCCTTCACGGCGCTTGAACGGATAAACCAAGAGTCGAGGGGGTAGTAAAGCACGGGCTTGTCCGTACGCCAGCAATGGGGGTAGTTGTGGACGTGCTTTTCAATCTTGAACGCCGAACCCTCCTGCTTCATTTCCATACAGATGACAATGTTGAGGTCTTCCGCCTTTTCAGCAGCCGCCGCGTCATACTTACCGCCTACGTTAAATTCGGGAGCATACGCATTCTTTACATAGTCACCAGCGTGGTGTGCGTAAGAAGCATCGAGGCATGCCGCCTTAAATTCAGGAGCGAGTTCTGCTTCTACATAATACTTACCCGTGAGGTCCACCATGGGGCGGGTTTCACCCTTGGTGTTGATCATGAAGAGCGAGGGGATTTGTGCATCGCGAGCCACCTTGGCGTCGTCAGCACCGAACGTAGGAGCAATGTGTACGATACCCGTACCGTCGTCCGTTGTTACATAGTCGCCCGCAATCACGCGGAATGCTAATTCAGAGAGTTCAACGAACTGATCTGCGCCAACGGCAAATACCTTTTCGGGATGTGCCTGTGCGTATTCGTTTACGAAGTCTGCCGCCAAGTGACCCATCTTTTCCAAAGGTTTCACCCAAGGCATGAGTTGCTTGTAGTGCATACCTACGAGGTCTGTACCCTTAACTTCGGCAATGATTTCATAGGGAATCACCTTGTCGCCTGCCTTATAGTCGGCAAGTGCGAGTTCGGCACCTTCTGCCTTCAAGTAAGCGTTCAAACGACTCTTTGCCATAACCGCCGTCACGGGACTTGCCGTGTAGGGGTTGTACGTCTTCACCACCACATAGTCGATAGTGGGACCTACGCAGAGTGCTGTGTTTGAAGGAAGTGTCCAGGGCGTTGTTGTCCAAGCCAAGAATACGGGAGTACCCCATGTGCTCCATGCTTCGGGAGCGTCGGTGATTTCGAATTGTGCTGTAACGGTTGTATCCTTCACGTCGCGGTAGCAACCGGGTTGGTTCAATTCGTGGCTTGAAAGACCCGTACCTGCACCAGGAGAGTAGGGCTGAATGGTGTAACCCTTATAGAGGAGGTCCTTATTGTAGAGTTGCTTCAAGAGCCACCAAAGTGTTTCGATGTAGGAGTTTTCATACGTGATGTAGGGATGCTCCATATCCACCCAATAACCCATCAAGTGGCTGAGGTCTGCCCATTCCTGGGTAAACATCATCACGTTGCGACGGCATTGTGCGTTATAATCCTCAATGCTGATGGTCTTGCCGATGTCTTCCTTCGTGATGCCGAGTTCCTTTTCCACACCGAGTTCCACGGGGAGTCCGTGAGTATCCCAACCTGCCTTACGCTTCACGAGGAAGCCTTGCATGGTCTTGTAGCGGCAGAACACGTCCTTAATCGTGCGTGCCATAACGTGGTGGATACCGGGGTGTCCGTTAGCCGAGGGAGGACCTTCGAAGAAAACGTATTCCTTCTGCCCTTCGCGCTCCGACATAGACTTATGGAAGAGGTCCTGCTTGTCCCATTCGGCAAGCACCTCACGATTCACCTGAAAGAGGTTGAGTCCTTGGCGTTCTTGAAATTTCATAGTCAGTATAACCTTCTTTACATTTTGCTTGGCAAACAAGAGAGAATAGCGCTCTGCTGCTCCGCAAAAATAGGAAGTGGATAATTTAGTTTTTAGTTTCTATTTTCTTTTAAGGCGCAAATATACAAATTATTATTGAAGCGACAAGCGAGTGAGGGTGTTTTTATATTATATGTAGTAAATGGCAGGTGGAATGGTTGTAAATAAAACAACGGACAACAGTTCAAACCCAGATGATAAGACTATTGTCCGTTGTCTCTTGACTAATGTCCGTTGTATGTTGTCAAATCTTCACTCCAACTCTAACAGTTCAATGCTTCCTCCAGGCATAAATTGGTTGAGGTCCACGGAGGTGGGGATCCCTGGGAGTTTGGCGCGTTGGGTGAATTGCCAGATGATGTAGGGGGAGTTGACCGCGGGTGGCGTGTTGCTATAACATGCAATCCACAAGGGGTGGTAGGGAAGGCGATTGTGGAGGCGCTTATTGTAGAAATGTTGCCCCGTGTAAATGACGGGTTTCTGTCCGTAAACTTTCTCAAAGAGTCGGGAGAGGAGGTTGACACTATCCGCGAGTTGTTGGGACGACCAATTCTTGCATTCCTCCACATCAATCATGGGAACGAGGTCTTGCTTCTTGGGGTCTACATGACTCATGAAGTTGAGAAATTGGAACCACACACTACTCGTGGTGCGCATAAAGTGGTAACTCCCCACCTTCATGCCACGACGACGCGCCTGCTTGAGGTTATGAGCATAGCGGGGGTCTTGATACGTGCCGCCTTCGGTGGCTTTGATGTAAACGAACTGGAGGTTCTTTTGGCGTGCCACCTTTTTCCAATTTATCCGCCCCTGATGGTGGGAAATATCAATGCCGTCGCCGTAGCTCATGGTGGGGGAGGATGTGCGGCAGGAGGAGAGGAGAATGAGAAAGCAGAACGCAGAAAGGAGTACGGAGAAATAACCCTTCGGGATGAAGCGAACGTTTGGGAAGAGAGAATGAGATGACATGTGGATAAAATATAGAATAAACTTTTGTAAGTGCTTGTATATAATGTTATAACGAAGTTATGAAATACTCAAAAGTTCCACTTCGAAGATAAGTGTGGAACCGCCCGGGATAGGTCCTGACGAGCGCTTGCCGTAGCCCATTTCAGCGGGGATGTAAATCTCCCACTTATCGCCCGCATGCATCTTGCTCAAGGCTATTTGCCACCCCTCAATAACCTCGTTTAAGCGGAAGGCTTCGGGGTAACCACGGTCGTAACTATTGTCAAATTCGCGTCCATTCGTGAGCGTGCCACGATAGTGCACACAAACGATGCTACGCAGGGTGGGGCAGGTGGTGCCAGTGCCTTCAGCAATGACTTTATAGAGTATGCCTTTGGGGAGCGACTTTACGCCCTCTTCTTGTGCTTTCGCGGTGAGAAATTCTTGGTTGGCGCGGAGATAATCTTGTTTTTTTGACATAGTTTTTTAGAGTATAGTTAACAGAGTACAGCGTACAACTGCCATGCGGATGAATTTTAGAGTAAAGATGAAAGAATACTGGTACAACTACCATGAGCAACTGGATTCAGATGGCGATGCGCCAAACTGACTGCTGGATAAATTCAAGTGACTACAGTCCGTACGGTGTTGTACGCTGTACTCTGTTAGTTGTACGTTCGTCTTCACGTTGTTAAAATTACCGCAAACTTACAGATTTTTCCACAGATTCTTTCCCTACGCACAGATATATTTGTACATTTGCACTCAATATTATAAAAATAACAATGTATAACGACGCGTTCACCCCTCGTGTGTGAACCGATAAAACCTTTATTGCGATGACTAAGCAACAACTTATTGACAACATCCGTGCGAAGAAGTCTTTCCTTTGCGTAGGTTTGGACACTGACTTGAAGAAGATGCCCAAGCACCTCTTGGACGCTGAAGACCCCATCTTCGAATTTAACAAGGCGATTATCGACGCTACTGCTCCCTACACGGTGGCTTACAAACCCAACTTGGCGTTCTACGAATGCTTCGGCCTTCAGGGTTGGATTGCCTTTGAAAAGACGGTGAATTATATCAAGCAGAACTACCCTGACCAATTCATCATTGCCGACGCTAAGCGCGGTGATATTGGCAACACTTCGGCGATGTATGCACGTTGCTTCTTTGAAGAAATGGACATTGATTCGCTCACCGTGGCGCCTTACATGGGTGAAGACTCTGTAACTCCCTTCCTCCAATACGAAGGCAAGTGGGTAATTCTCTTGGCTTTGACAAGCAATAAGGGTTCTCACGACTTTCAACTCATGCAGGACACAGAAGGCGAACGCCTCTTCGAAAAGGTGTTGCGCACGTCTCAACAATGGGCGAACGACGAGCAGATGATGTACGTCGTAGGTGCTACGCAGGGTAAACTCTTCGAAGATATTCGTAAGATTGTGCCCAACCACTTCCTCCTCGTTCCCGGTGTAGGTGCACAGGGCGGTTCGCTCGAAGAAGTGTGCAAGTACGGCATGACAAAGGATTGCGGTTTGCTCGTCAACTCAAGCCGTGGCATCATCTATGCTGACACTACCGAACGCTTTGCGGAAGTAGCTGGCGAAAAGGCACGCGAACTCCAGCAGGAAATGGCGGCGATTCTTGAGAAAAGTAATTTTTAATAGTTGACGAGTTTTTAGGTACGAGTAAACGAGATATAATCAGAGTTAAACGCTTGTAAGTTGGAACGTCATGTCCGCTCTTTCCTTGATTAATAGACATGATCCCCAATCGTTTAACTTACAAACCATCTCGTCTACTCGTACCTCGTTTACTCGTCTACTAACCACACAATAATCTATGCAAGAAAAAGAGATGTACAAAGGACTCTCTGAAGCCGAAGTGGCAGAGAGTCGCGCCAAGCACGGCGCAAATATTTTGACGCCTCCCGCCAAGGAGTCGCTTTGGGTGAAGTTCCTCGGTAAGTTTGCCGACCCCCTCATCCGCATTCTTATCGTGGCGGCGGTAGTGTCGGTGGGTATTTCCTTCTACGAATTCTTCGGTCATGAAGGAACGGGTATGGAAGTGTTCCTCGAACCCATCGGTATCATCGTAGCCATTCTCCTTGCCACAGGACTTTCTTTCTACTTCGAAATGAAGGCCGACAAGGAATTTGAGTTGCTCAATCAGGTGAACGATGACGAACCCGTACAGGTCATTCGTGGTGGCAACACTACGGAGGTGGCAAAGAAGGATATCGTGGTGGGCGACATCATCGTGCTCTCAACGGGTAACGAGGTGCCCGCAGATGCCGAATTGCTCGAAGCGTCGGCAATGGCGCTCAATGAATCAACGCTTACGGGTGAACCCCTCTGCCGAAAGACTATCCTCAAGGAGGAATTTGATGAAGAAGCAACCTTCCCCTCTAACCACGTAATGCGTGGCACAACGGTGATGGAGGGTCACGGCGTAGCACGCGTGTTTGCCGTGGGCGACCATACGGAGAATGGTAAGGTGTTTGTGGCTGCACAAATTGACAATAGCGTGAAGACGCCCCTCAATGAGCAACTCGACGGCCTCGCAAATAAGATTTCAAAAATCAGTTACACCTTTGCGGGTATCATCCTTATCGCACGCCTTGCGGCCTTCCCTTGGGGTGGTGAATTTGACACGATGCTCTTCCTCAGCCACATGCTCGAAACACTCATGGTGGCGGTAACCCTCGTGGTGGCAGCTGTGCCCGAAGGGCTTCCTATGGCGGTGGCGTTGAGTCTCGCTTATAGCATGCGTCGCATGTTGAAGACGAATAACTTGGTGCGTAAGATGCATGCGTGTGAAACGATGGGTGCAACGACCGTGATTTGTACCGACAAAACGGGTACGCTCACGCAAAACCTCATGCAGATTCACGAAACACGCTTCTTCGGTCTTTCTGAAGAACAACGATTGGGCACCGATGAAATGTCGGAAATCATTGCCGAAGGTATTGCCGTTAACTCTACCGCAACGCTTGACCTCACGGGCGAAAAGCCCCGTGCACTCGGTAATCCTACGGAAGGCGCACTCATCCTTTGGCTCCGCGCTCAGGGTGTTGATTTTATGAAGATGCGTTCCGATGCCGAGTACATTGCCGAATTGCCCTTCTCTACGGAGCGCAAGTATATGGCTACCGTGGTGCATTCTTCAAAGTTGAACAAGAAGGTGCTCTATGTCAAGGGTGCTCCCGAATACGTCTTCGCTTTGTGTAAGCAGAGTCTTGGCAATGTGACGAAGGAAACGCTCGACGCCATGCTCCTCAACTATCAGAACCTCGCCATGCGCACACTTGGTTTTGCTTACCAGGTGTTGGAAGAGGGCGATGCTACCTTTAATGATAAGGTGGTGGAAGCAAAGAACCTCACCTTCCTCGGTGTTGTAGCGATTGCCGACCCCGTTCGTAGCGATGTTCCCGCCGCCGTAGGCGATTGCTTGAGCGCAGGTATCAACGTG
Source organism: Alloprevotella sp. (assembly GCA_045656425.1). Lineage (GTDB taxonomy): Bacteria > Bacteroidota > Bacteroidia > Bacteroidales > Bacteroidaceae > Alloprevotella. The sequence goes on along the minus strand of JAZORE010000060.1, from coordinate 25,742 downwards.
ACTATTGTGACGGGTGACACTCCCGGTACGGCGCGCGAAATTGGTCGCCAAATTGGTATTTGGACAGAAAAGTCAACCGAACGCAACCTCATCACAGGTCCTGAATTTGCCGAACTCACCGATGCCGAACTCGAAGAGCGCATTCTCGACCTCCGCATTATTGCACGTGCACGTCCCATGGATAAGAAGCGCCTCGTAGAAACGCTTCAGCGCCTCGGTCAAGTGGTTGCCGTGACGGGTGATGGTACAAACGATGCTCCCGCGCTTAAGGCGGCTCACGTAGGTCTCTCTATGGGTGATGGAACCAGCGTAGCCAAGGAAGCCAGTGATATTACGATTGTCGATAATTCATTCGCAAGCATTACGCGTGCCGTGATGTGGGGACGCTCACTTTATCGCAACATCCAGCGCTTCATTCTCTTCCAAATGACGGTCACTATGGCGGCATGTTTCATCGTGCTCATCAGTGCCCTTCTCGGTATGGAAACGCCCCTTACCGTGACGCAGATGCTTTGGGTGAACCTCATTATGGACACCTTTGCGGCTATGGCACTCGCTTCGCTTCCGCCCTCAATGGCGGTGATGAAGGACGCTCCCCGTAAGCGTGAGGACTTTATCATCGACAAGGCCATGTGGGCAAATATCCTCTCCGTAGGACTCATCTTTACGGTGCTCATTTTGGGATTGGCTTATGTGACAAATACATACGAAATTGACTCGCTTACGAAGTTGATTGATTTCTCAAACCTCGCTCCTAATGCAAAACCGGATAACCCCGTAACTGGATACGAACGCAGCTTGATGTTCACCCTCTTCGTGATGTTCCAATTCTGGAATATGTTCAATGCTCGCGCCTACCTCACGGGTGCTTCAGCGCTCCACTTCAAGGGGTGCAACTCATTCGTAAGCATCGCCGCGGTAATCGTACTCGGACAAGTTGCTATCGTAACCCTTGGTGGCACGATGTTCAACGTACAGCCCCTCTCTCTTGAAGACTGGCTCATCTGCATCCTCGGCACCTCTATCGTGCTTTGGATTGGCGAAATCTTCCGTTTGTTCAAGAAGTAAAAACGTAATACATAAAATTAAGCGAGTAGACACACCGTATGTCTGCTCGCTTTTTTGCTATGATGATGTTGGAAAGTAGTAAAATTTAGGCAGTAATATAGCAGTTGACCAAATATAGTTTTAAAAAACTTACGACAGAGAATTTAACCATCCGAAATGCCCTCTTACGGGGTCAATGCATGCATAAATTCTATATGGGTCAACTACTATATTATTGCCAAAATTTATCTCTTAAACATAGAAATTTTCGTATTCTTTCGGTTGAATATCTATAAGGGGCTTGTATGAGTACAATAATCCATCAAACAAAGAGTTATCTGGTTTTTACCGGACACCAATATAAAAAAACAGTCACACCTCCACCGCCCAATCTTCAATTGTGCCTGTCTCGGATGAGAAACTTACGCCGATGCGGTAGAGGGGGCGTGAGTCGGTGGCGTAGGGTAGGGCATAGCCTTTGTCGTTAATTTGTGCCAAAGCTTCGGTTGCTGTGCCGTCAAGTTTGAACTCAAAGATGTAGACGTAGTTGGGCACCTCTATGATGCAATCTACACGTCCCTCGCTTTGTTGCTTTTCGGTGTAGATGGTGTAGCAACTCATCATGCGCATGATGAGATAGAAGGTGTAGTGGAAATAGCGCTCACGCTCGCGCTCGTTTTCCTTGCGTCGCATGCTATAAGGGATGTCGGCAAGGAAACTTGTGAGGTGTTTTCGGAAGCGGTCAAGATTGGCGCTCTTGAGTGCCATAACCAGTTCTCTGACCATGCTTCCCGTGTCGTCCTTCGTTTGTAAGTAATTGTTGGCCACGAGGGTCACAAAACCCTTTCTTACTTCGTTATTGGGGAAGTCGAGCAAGAAGGTGTTCATCGATAGGTCGCAATCCTTAATCGTGAGATACCCACTTTGGTAAATCATTGGAAGGGGTTTTTCTAAGTCTGCCTTGTAATCAATAAATTCGCTGGGGTCGTAGTATTTTCCCGTGAGCTCGTCTAAATCTTCATGCGTATGATTTAACAGGCGTATGAGGTAGGAGGAAGTGCCGCTTCTAAACCAATAATCATCCACGCGAGACGAAGCAAAAGCGTTGAGGAGGCTGAAGGGATTGTAGATGTCAGTCAGTTCGTCGCTAAAGTGATAGCCATCGTATTGTTTCTTTAAGAATTGCTTCATCTCTGTCTCCGTATTTTTATAGCGTGAAGCCAATTCCTTGATGCTTTCATCAAAAATCGTGTATAATTCCTCCTCAGTGATGCCACACAGCGCCTCATATCTGCGGTCCATGCTGATGTCGGCGGGTTGGTTAAATCCGCTAAACACACTTACTTGTGAGAACTTTGTCACACCCGTGAGCAATACGAATTGCAAATCTTCATCAGCAGCTTTGAATACGGAGTAGAAGCCTTTCAAGATTTCGCGGTTTACATCCTCAATGGGGCGACGCTCTCCGTCTACTTCTACCGTATATTTAGTGTCGAGCACGTCAAGGATAGGCTTGTCATATTCGTCAATAAGCACCACGACGCGGCGCCCGAATTGCTTGTGCGCTTGCTTCATCACGTAGGCAAATCTGTCGCCCAACGATTGGCATACGGGCGCTTTGCCATACTCTTGTTCCCACGTAGCTATCTGCCCTTCAAGTTTCAGCGCCAAAGCATTGCCTTGCGTAAAATTCTCTCCGTTGAAGTCAATATGAAACACGGGATACTCTGCCCACTCCCGTTCAAGCTCATCAATGGCGAGCCCGCGGAAGAGGTCCTTCTTGCCCTGAAAGTAAGCCTTCAGGGTTGACACCAAGAGGCTCTTGCCAAAGCGGCGAGGGCGTGACAGAAAGTAGATGGTGCCCTTGGTCACAAGGTCGTACACCAGTGCCGTTTTGTCGACATAGATGTAACCCTCTTCTCTGATTTTTGCAAAATTCTGTATTCCTATTGGATATTTCATAATGGCTTCAAAATTCTATTTTCGCAAAGGTACTATAAAATTGATAAACTTGCAAATGCTTGGTGCGGAGATTTTTGAAAGACTGGGGATTGTAATTATTTAAAAAGTCCAAACCCGTATGGTGGGTATGCACCTTAAAACTAAATCTCACATAGTGCAAATGAAGTCTCGTTTGATTTATCCTAATTGAGGAATAATTTTTTGAATGTGAGGTTTATTTTGAGATAGGTGGTTGGACCTCAATTCTTCTTTGTGATAAAAAAAACAGAAGGCGCACCCAGTGGATGCGCCTTTACTATTTCGAGTCAATGTGTTAGTCCCATTCGAGGATAACCTTACCACACTGACCTGATTCCATGATGTCGAAGCCCTTTTGGAAGTCGGCAATGGGGAACTTGTGTGTGATAACGGGAGTGAGGTCGAGACCTGAGATGAGCATCTGCTCCATCTTGTACCAAGTTTCCCACATTTCGCGGCCGTAGATACCCTTAATTGTGAGTGCCTTGAAGATGATTTCGCTCCAGTCAACTGTAGTTGTGGGAGGAAGAATACCGAGCTGTGCAATCTTTGAACCGTTGTACATGTTGCTCACCATGTCGCGGAAAGCGATGGGAGAACCTGACATTTCAAGACCTACGTCAAAACCACGGATGCCGAGTTGTTCCATTGCCTGAGCAACTGTTTCGCCCTTTGAAGCGTTCACGGTGTGTGTAGCACCCATCTTCTTCGCAATTTCAAGGCGGTAATCGCTGAGGTCAGTCACCACGATGTTCTTCGCACCAGCAAACTTAGCGATTGCCGTAGCCATTGTACCGATAAGACCAGCACCTGTAATCAATACGTCTTCGCCGAGGAGGGGGAAAGAAAGGGCAGTGTGAGTAGCATTACCGAAGGGGTCCATGATAGCTGCCATATCGTCAGAGATACGATCGTCGAGCTTTACCACGTTGCTTTCGGGGATGCAGAGATATTCAGCAAACGCACCATCGCGGTTTACGCCTACACCGATGCTGTTTTCGCAAATGTGTTGCAAACCACGGCGGCAGTTACGGCAATGACCACAAGCGATGTGACCTTCACCCGTTACGCGGTCGCCCACCTTAATATTACGCACTCCGGGACCTACTTCGGCAACAACGCCTACGTATTCGTGACCAATGGTCATGGGAGTCTTAATAGTCTTTTGGCTCCATTCGTCCCACTTGTAGATGTGCAAGTCAGTACCGCAAATAGCAGTCTTCTTAATCTTGATGAGAACGTCGTTCACGCCAACTTCGGGCATGGGAACTTCTTCCAACCAAATACCCTTCTGGGCTTCTTTCTTGACTAAAGCTTTCATTGTCTTATTTTAGTTAAAAAGGTAAATCATATTTTCAAAAGCAAAATTACAGATTTTCTTTTTTTGAAGGTATAAATCCGCCATTTTTTTTACAGACTTTTTATTTCATGCAAAGAAAAAGGAGACGGCACGGGGTGTGTCGCCTCCTCATGATGCTACCGCAATGAAGATTTGTATTTACTCTTGATATGAACGCATGAGGGCGGTAGCGGAAAATAGTGAGTAGTGAGGAGAGAGTAGATAGTAGTTTCTCCATGTGGGGTGTATTCTTGCACCCCATCACCACTTCGTGGTCCCCTTCCCCTATAAACAGGGGAAGAGCGCCATCCGGATGGTAGTTGTACTTTGTTCTCTGTACTCTAAAAGTTGTACTCTGTTCTCTAACTCTAAATATTACTTCCCTCCCAAATTCAAACGATAAATCGCATGGAGCATGACGTAGCTGAGGAAGCATTCAGTGCGGCTGAAGGTGCGCGAGGTGGCGCTAAGGTGGCTGAATTCCGCGGTGCGTTCTTGTAGGAGGTCGGTGACTTCGAGTTGGAGGGTGAGTGACTTATCCTTCAGGAAGGTTTGCGAGACGGAGCCGTTGATAATCCATTGGTCGTGGTTGAGCATGGGGTCGGAGAAACCCGTGCGGGTGTAGAAGATGCACTGAGCGTTAATCTTCATGCCGAAGGGGAGGTCCACTTGTGGCGAGAGGATGACTTCGTAAGTATGTCCGTCTTGGTTGTACTGAGGCGTTTCCTTATAGCGGGTGTAGCGCCCTTCGTACATCCCGTTGAGCGACACGCTCCAAATGTCCTTACGATAGCGAAGACCGAGGCGTGCGGTGGTGTTAACATTGTTGATGCTAGAAAGTCCGAGGTCGTTGCCCATGGCGCCTACAAAACCCGTAGAGTGGTCGTAACTCATGTAGAGACTTGAGGTGAGCGTCCAGTGGCGCGCCGTGTCGAGCGGTTGCTCAGTGCCTACGGAACCCCACGTGTGGTAACTGCCATTCACGTTTTTCTTGTTGTAACGTGTGAAACCCGTTGCAGGGTCAACCTGCATGATGGTCACTACGTCGTTAGACGATTGGTTGAAGCCACCCCACACATTGTAGGAGTCGCCCCGCTTTGTGTTGAAGAAGCGGCTGGAGAAGTAAATGTTGTTATACCATCCCGTCTTCAAGTCAGGATTGTTCACCGTTTCCGACATCGGGTCGCTCGTGTCGCGAATGGGGAGCAGTTCCTGGAGTGTAGGGCGGAAGGTTGAACCTTGATAATTGAGCTGAATGTAGTTTTGAGCGTCAAACTTATACTTCAATGTCCCGAAGAGGTTCCAATGCGCCGATGTGCGGGTGGGGGCAAAGAAATCCTTACCCTTCTGATAATACAGATTCTCATTATTGAGCGTCACCAAGGGAGAAATCGCCATGTCCACCTTATCCCATTCGCCCTGAAGGCGCAAAACGACGCGGTGGGCATTGTTGTAAAGGTCGGAGAACGTAGAGTTTTCCACATTGCGCACAAACTCTAACGAATCGCCAGGAGTGGGGCGGAAACCTACGGGCACGTTGGGGTTGGCGTAGTAATCATAGCGGTCAAGCTGGTAAAGGTCGTGGCGGTTGTTCTTCTTCTCGTGCGTGTAGTTATAAGTTGCCCTGAGTTTCAGGTGCTTGCTCAAGGGCTCGGTGTAACTCACTTCGCCCGTCAAGTAATAATTATCGCTGGGACCATACGTGAATTGGCGGTTGGTCAATTCGGGGCGCGGAGCGTCGGGGCGGAAGTAGCGGTAATGTTGCAGGGCGTCGCTCTCGTTGTCCGTAGTGTTGTAATTCCCCACAACGTAAAAGTCGATGGTGCGTCCTGCCTTTTGGAACACGTGCGTATAGTTGCCGTAGAAGCCCACTCTGTGGTTGTTATACGTGCCCAATCCCGCACTGCGTTGTGCATTCACCGCTTGCTGGCGGAGCGCTTCGGGAGCGTCGTTCGCCATGAGGCTACCCGCCAAGTTGCCATTGTCGGTGGGCGCTTCGTGATAGGTGGATGAGAAGGAATTGCTCTTACTATCGTTGGCGTTATACGAATACTGGGCACGCAAGTAGATGCGGTTGAGCGAGTCGATGTTATACGTGAGCGTGGCATTCGCATCTCCACCTACACGATGCGCCTTTTGCTCAGCGTGAGCAAAGCCGTATTGCGACTTTCCGCCTCCGAGGAAGGTTTCATTGTTGTTGTCGGTGATGGTCGTCTGGTCGTTGTGCGAGAGATTGATGTTAGCGTTCACGCGCAAGTTGCCCGCCTCCTTATTGCCCTTGCCGTTGTCCCACTGAAGCATGGCGCCCGCCTTGCGATAGGTGTAGATGCCGTTCATGCCGCCCCAGTACGACCAGTTGCCGTTTTCGTCCACACTCTGATTCTGGCTAACGTTGTTCACCTGCCCAAAGATGGCGGTGCGACGGCGGTCGGTGAAGTTCGTGGTAAACACCTTGCCGATGTAGCGGTCGTGAGTGCCAGCGCCGAGGTCAATGTTTGCCATCCACGACGACTTATATTCGTCCTTAATTGTGAGGTCAACCACGGTAGCCTTGTCCGTGTCGAGTTCGCCGCGAAACTCCTTCTCCTCGTCCGTTTTCTCATACATCTTCACGTCTTTCACGGCGTCGGTAGGCATGTTGGCAAGTGCCGTACTCACATCGCCGAAGAAGGGTTTGCCGTCCACGAGAATCTGACTCACCGTCTTGCCCTGAAAGGTGAGGTTGCCGTCTTTGTCAATGGAAATGCCGGGCAACTCCTTCATCATTGCGGCGAGCGAAGCGTTGGGCGGAAGGCGCAGAGCTTTGGTGTTAAACAAGAGGGTGTCGGCCTTCACGGTCATCATGCGCGAGAGGGCGGTGACTTGCGCTTCTTCGAGTTGGTAAGATTCAGCCGTGAGCGTGAGTGTGCCAAGGTCGATAGCGGTTTTCTTCGAGGTAAACTCCACATTGTGATAGAGCGTTTCGAAGCCCACCATTTCGGCGCAGATAATGTACTTGCCCGCCTTTTTGGCTTTGAGCAGAAAGGCGCCTTCTTCGTTGGTCGTGGCGTGCGATTCACGCACGGAGTCGGTGGTGAGCAGTTGCACTTTCACCGTGGGAAGTGCGTCCTTCGTACCTTCTTCAACGATGGTGCCCTTCACGCTGAACTTGAAGGTTTGCGCCTGTGCCGAGAGGGCGAAGAGCGCAATGAGGAGGGGGAGTAGGTGTTTCATGAAAAATATGGGTTAAGAGTTTTTTGGATTTTTTAGGTTATGAGGTTTTTAGGTTATGAGGTTCCGAGTCCGGATGGCGCTCTCCCCCTGTTTATAGGGGGAGGGGACCGCCTCGGCGGTGAGGGGGTGCAAATGCAAGTGAGGAGTGAGGAGTACCCATGCGGAGTATTATCAGCACCCTCTCACCACTTCGTGGTCCCCTCTCCCTATAAACAGGGAGAGAGCGCCATCCGGTCTCTTTGCCCATGCGGTGCGCGCATTTCGCAAGCTAGTTGTACTCTGTACTTTATCTCCTGTCTCTAATTATATAACGATCAAGAGGCTTTTTTGTGACAGATTTTTTAGGGAAATTTTATGTTATTTTACGAGTGAGGGTGTAAGTTGATGATTTAGAGGGCGGTAGGAGCAATGGGAGAGATATGAAAAACTATTAGGCACTTAATTCAAATTAAGTCCGACTTAATTTTAACTAAGTCCGACTTAGTTTTTACTAAGTGGGATATAATTTTGTGTTATACTATTTTTATAGTACATCATTGGGGGGGAAAGGGAAACGGAGGTGTTAGGGACTTCCGCTCCCCAGATTTGTTGATGCATATGCGTTTATTCTATGACCACGGTTTCCTTATAGGTGGCGATGTGTTGTTGTGCTTGAAGTGTAGCGACCTTGATTTGATACATATTTTGGCGTAGTGACCATCCGTTTGTGCCCAGCACAGGGGTAGGAGAGGGACCGCCGTTAATGATGTCTATCGTGGTGCAATGCTCGGGCAAAGGCGGGAAGACGAGCACACGGCAATGCCATTCACCCGGCACACCCTCAATCCAATACGTCTGCCCTAAGGGGTAGCCGAGGAGTCTGACGATGGGGTAAGTCTTGCCCGTTAGGCAATCGCGCAGGTGAAACCCGTTGGGCGTGTGATAATATTTGCTCGTGTAGTCTTGCTTGTCAACAATGGCGAGATAGGTGGCTTCGTGTGTGCACCACATCGCCAGGGCATTTGTGCCCGTGGAGTTGAGTAAGGGCGCCACGGTGTGGGAATGGGTATAGACGGCAAAGGTCTTGGCGTCGTGAGGTGCATAATGTTGTGCCGCTTTTTTGAGTGTGGCAAGGCGAATTTCAGGATGGGAGTCGTAGGTGAGCGTCGCCTTTTCTAATTGCTTTGTCACCGCTCGGTCGTATTCCGTCATCTCCATCATGGAGAGAATACGCCCATCCGCATCGCGCTCGGTAATGATGTAGTATTTCGGTTGGCAGGCGGTGAGGAGAAAGAGGAGGAGGGGGAGGAGAGGTTTCATGAAGAGTGAGGAGAGGTTGATGTTGAGATGAGTTTGCATTACTCCGCATGGTGCGCCCCAAAGGGGCAGTGAGTACATAGCCCAGGGCAAGCGACCTTGGGAGCGACACCCTGGGTGGAGGTGTAGGAAGGGAGTTGCGCCCTGTAAGGGCAAAAGTAAAGGTATGGTGTGAATGAATAGGACTTTTGCCCTTACAGGGCGTACCATTCGGGATGTCTGTTACCCAGGGTGTCGGTTCACTTCGTTCACCTTGCCCTGGGCTATGCACTTCTGCCTCTTCGAGGCGATCCTTCATCTGTACATTTCCCTTTACTCCATAATCTGCGCCACCTTCAGCATTTCTCCGCTCTGCTTGTCGCGGGTCACTTGATAGAGTTCTATCCACTCAGTAGAGTCGGGGATGCGGGGGAATACTACGGTCACTTCGATGGTTTCGCCCACCATATCCTTGACGTAAAAGTAGTGCCACGCATAGTCGGGGATGCAACGGCGTGCTTTGAAATGCACCCCTGTGGCGGAGTCAACGATATAACTATCGGGACCTCCGAAGCGCACGAGTTCGTTTTCGTTCCTGATTTTCTTGGCAAAGGTCAGGAAGGTTTCGTCGCCCTCGTGGCGGAGTTTGATACGGCGCTTGTCGTTAGGGTCGTGTTTGGGTAACTCTGCCACGTAGCGCCATCCGTTGGGCGCATAGGTAGGAGCGGCATAGGGGTTGTCCAATTCTTGACTTCTGTCGTGGGGAGTTTCCGCGTTGCTGGGTGTTTCATTCGCCTCTTGTTGAGGCGCGGGAGAGGGAGTGGTTGGTGCTTGCTTTGCATATTGTCGCAACTTATCCACGTCTGCCAATCTGAGCGCGGTTTGCACTTGGTTTTGTATGTGACTCGAAATCTCAGTCGCTTCTTCTTTTGAGCGCGCAGGGATTTTGATGATAAAGCGTTGTGAATACGTGCTGTCCTGCTCTTCGAGGATGATGTGTGTAATCTCCGTAGAGTCCCTATTCATGTGTACGATGTATGAGGGTTGCGTTATGGTTACTTGCGGTGGGATTGCGCTTTCTTCCACATAGCAGGTGTCCACGCCCATAACGTGAGTCTCTCTCATGACTTGCACAATCGTAGCAGGCTTTTGGGGTAGGGCAAAGGCAACCGTAGCGCCCGTAAGTATAATTACCCACAAGGCGGTCAGGAGTTTGCCGAAGCGACTGATGGCAATGCGCTCGGTGCGCTTCATTTCCTTAATGCGACGGCGGATGAAGGAATTGTTGAACCCGTTGGCAATGATGGTGCAATCCTCCGAGGCTTCGCTCACGAGGAGGCACTGATAGGCGTAGGCGTCCGTGCCTTGTTCGAGCACGAGGCGGTCGGCTTCAAATTCGTGAAGGTCGCGTAGCATTTTGCGCACCATCCAAAGCACGGGGTTGAACCACATGAGGCGTGTGAGCAACTCTATTGCCCAAACGTCAATGTAATGTCGGCAGGCGATGTGGGCTTGTTCGTGAAGGATAAAGAGGCGCTCTTCATCGGGAGTGCGCCCCATGGGCAAGAAGACGGTGCGCCCGAAGGAGAAGGGCGTTTGTATCCACGCGGCATGAAGTATGTTTTCCTCCGCACGTGCCCCCTCAAAAGTGCCTTTGCGCATTCTGAGGCGCAAGCGTACGAGGGGGATAATGATAACAAGGAGCAAGATGACCGACACCGTGGGAATGGCGATGGAGAGAGCGGTGCGCACATTCTCCGCCGTTAGTGTGAGGACTACTGGTGCGTCCTTCGTAGGTGCTTCTTCGTGATGTGTTTCCGTGGAGGGGAATACGGCATTCTGAGGTTGCTCGGGTAGGGACGAAACCGCTTCTTCCACTACCGCTTCGGGATGCTGGGCAAGGTAAACCTCCGCTTCCTCCTGCGTCATCGTCATGACTTCAGGCACGTGCTTGCCTTCAACATAAGACTTTGCGAAGTAAGCGCCCACCTGCAACAAGCACACCATGGGGATGGCGAGCAAATAACTGCGCTGGAAGCGAAACGAGTGCTTCCGAGACAGGAAGAGGATATAGAATGCCCCAAGCAAAGCGGACACGAGCAACATGCTGGCGTAACCGTAGAGCAGGGGAGTGAGGGTGTGGAGCATAGGGGTGTTTGTAGTTAGTAGTGAGGAGTTAGGAGTGAGTAGTAAACCATGCGGTGCGTTGATCCCGCAAGGCAGTTGTACTCTGTACTCTGTTCTCTGTACTCTGTACTCTAAAAAAACTCTATTTATCAATTTCCTCCAAAAGCTCCTGAAGTTCCTCCTTACTCAGCTTTTCGCTCTTCACGAAGAAGGAGAGGAAGTTGCGGAGCGAACCATGGAAGAGGGTGTCGCGCGTTTCTTGCATAAAACCGTTGATGTATTCCTCACGTGAGAGTAGGGGGCGGAACACGTGTGCCTTGCCTCGGCGCTCGGGAAAAACTACTTCCTTGCGCGTCAATACTTGCATCACGGTGAGCACCGTGGTGTAAGCGGGCTTCGGTTCGCCCATCTCCTCAATAATTTCGCTAACGGTGGCTTCGCCTTTCGCCCAAAGTATGTTCATTAATTGCAATTCTGCCTTCGTCAAATTCTTCTGTTTCATACGTCTTATGGTTGTGTTATTTTGTTTTCTACGGCAAATATAGTAGTTAGTTTTCTAACCCAAAACTTTTCTACGATAAAAATAGTATTTCACTACTATATTTATAGTTTTTTAAGAGTTTCAAGATGAAAAGCAAGGCATATCCCCAAATAAAAAAGATTGGTGTCCGGTAAATACAGATAACTCTTTGTTTGATGGATTTTTGTACTCATACAAGCCCCCTTATAGATATTCAACCCAAACAACGAGAATTTCTATGTTTAAGAGAACACGAATTGCACGAATGACACGAATCTCCATGCGGGATGAATATTTCTTAATCAGAGGCGAATAACACGAATGCCATCCGGATGGTATTCGTGCAATTCGTATGCGATAAGCAAGGTGACGCCCCGCAAGGATTGACTTGCGCGACCTTTGGTTCGTGAAATTCGTGGAATTCGTGTTCTCTAAAATAAAGAGATAAAATTTACCGGACAGCAATAAATAAAAACATCCACATCACCATGTTTTTCGGCAATGTGGATGTCTAAATTGTGTTATTTAATTAATGAGAAAATCTCTCTGTACTCTGTCCAGGGCGTTGCCCTTCGCTATGTAGATTATGCCCTTACAGGGCGTTTTTACTCCGCATGGTAGTTGTACTCTGTTCTCTGTACTCTGTACTCTACAACTTTACTTCACCATCACCTTCTTTTGGTCTATAATGTTGATGCCTCTTTGTGGAGTGGTGAGGCGTTGGCCAGCGGTGTTGAAGATGGTGGGAGGTGTGGCGTTGGGATGGGCGGTGATGCCTTCGATGTGGGTAGGTGTGGAGAAGTTGATGGCGAGCGTTGAGGCTTGCGCAAGGTCACACTCTAACCAGCATTGGTTGGCGGGGAGGTTGGTGGTGCCGTCGAAGGATTGGAATGCCTTTTCCGCAAGGATGAATTTCTTTGATTCACCGCTTTGCGAGAGGGTGCTCGCCACGTAGTTGCCTTTCAGTAAGGAGGCGGGGAGTGCACTCACTACTTCGCTATCCGACATGGTGATGACGAACTGATACGTACCCACACTCCCATTAACGATGGCGGGAGTGCCGCTCTTGAGCGTTTCGCCAGGGTGGGCAAGGGCTTGCATGGTGCATGTGTAATTACCCGCTTCGCCCGCCTTGATGTCGCTCAACGTGGCGTCGTAGGCAATGACACCCTCGGGAATTACCACGTTGAAAGGCAAGCACAATGCCGCCACGCCCCCTTCGGAGAGGGTTAGGGGAAAGGTCTCGACCTCCTCAATGGTGTAGGTGGCAAGTCCCGCCTTGGTCGCCTTGTCGTTGCCCGCCACGCCATGTTCGCGATACACGTTCATGTAATTGATACCCTCGCTACTGCTTCTGATTTTATACACGTCGGCGGTAGAAGTCTCTTCAAAAAGGTAGATGCCCGCCTCCGTCTCATTGTCGGAAAAGAGGATGTGCCCCCACTTGGTGAGTTTGGGCTCCTGAAGCACCTTGCCCTGCATCGAGAGCGTAAACCCCACTCCCGAGGGCTGCACGATGCAGATTTCATCGCCCGCGGCGGTGGTGGAATAGTGGTCGGGCGAGATGAGTTTAAACCCCTCACTCCCGCTATTGTCGTGCGTCGTGTTGTAACCGATAAACAGGGGATTGCCGTTGTAATTGATGTGGTACGCCCCGTGAAATTCGGGATTGATGATGACGGAGAAGAGGCGTATTGTGCCGTCAGCAAGCGCCACAACGCCCATGTGCGACCCCTCACTCACGTCCGCCTTGACGCTCACGTTTCGGAGGTCCGTAGCATCCTCCTTCATAAAGTCGCCACTCACTACCGCACCTTCCAAAGCGCCGAAATAGGGTGTCAAGTCAATCGTTTCGCCCGCTTCGGCAATGATGGTGATAGCATCGTATTTGCGGTTGCGAATCATCTCCAACTGGCTCGTAAGGTTGTTCACCACCTCGGGATGCGCAGAAGCCTGATTCACGGTTTCGTCAAACTCACCATCAACGGAAGCAAAAATCTGCGGATTCGTAGAATAACCCGTCTCAATCTTTGGTCCCCAAGGAATCATTGCCGCACCGCCCTTAGGTTCGATAAACTTCCAACTCTCCGTGCGAAGCGTGAGGGTGTGGTTCTGCGCCATGCCCATGGCAAACGCACGTCCCTTTTCGTCGTTGCCAAACCAAGTAGCCACTTCGCCAGGCATACCGTCCGCGGAGCGTGCTTCACCATTGCCCACGCCCGCAATGCGTGCCATCACGTCGAGGAAGTCAATTTGCGAAACGAGCGCACTCTTCACCGCCTGCTCCTTAATAACGGCGGGCCAATGCACGATGAACGGCACGCGTGTGCCACCCTCATAGGCGCTATACTTACCGCCACGCAAACCGCCCGTAGGACTATGTTCGCCCACGAGTTCCTCTGCCTGATCGACATAACCGTCGTCAAGCACGGGACCATTATCGCTCGTGAGGATAATTACCGTATTCTCAAGCAAACCCTGCTCTTCAAGCGCACGCACAATCTCGCCCACGCTCCAGTCAAACTGAACGATGGCATCGCCACGCAAACCCATCTCGCTCTGTCCGCGAAAACGAGGGTGGGGGAAGCGAGGCACGTGAACGTCGTTCGTAGCGAAGTACATGAAGAAGGGTGCCTCACCCTGCTCCTTGATGAAGTCCACGGCATGCACCGTAATGCTGTCCGCAATATCCTCATCCTTCCAAAGCGCCTTACCGCCACCCTTCATGTAGCCAATGCGCCCAATGCCGTTGACGATAGAATTGTCGTGCCCGTGGCTCGAGCGGAGGTTGTAGCACAATTCAGGGTTAGCAGCTCCCGTAGGTTCGCCGTCAAAGTTCTTATTATAGTTTACGTAGATGGGTGCCGAGGGGTCATAATTCGCCACCGCCCCATTCTCGATAAACACACAGGGCACACGGTCCGCCGTAGCCGCCATGATGTAAGAATAGTCAAAACCAATGTCCGCCAACGCAGGCGTGATGGGCGCATTCCAATTCTGCTTACCCGTTTCCGCGCCAAGTCCGAGGTGCCACTTACCAAAGGCCGCCGTCCTGTAGCCCGCCTCCTTGAACACGTCAGCAACGGTCGTCTGCTCGGGCGCAATAATCATGCCCGCATCACCCGCCGCCACGTCCGTACCCGCCTTGCGCCAAGGATACTGACCCGTGAGCAAGGAATAGCGCGAAGGCGTACTCGTAGCCGCCACGGCATGAGCATTCGTGAAGCGCACACCATTTTCTGACAAGCGGTTCACATTCGGTGTCCTCACGCCCTTGGCGCCATAACATTCCAAGTCGCCGAAGCCCAAGTCATCCGCATAAATCATCACCACATTCGGGCGCATCTTCAAGTACGGTTCCACATCCGCACGCTCCTGCGCCACCATCGGTTCCGCAAGCGCCGCCAGTGTTAATATTCCAAGTGTCGTGTTTTTCATATTAAAAGGGGATTTTTGTTTGATTGGACAAAGGTACGAAAATTAAAGGAGAAAGGAGAGAGGAGAAAGGAGAAATACCTTGCAGAGTGGTAATTCACTTGTCGTGCAATGCGAAATTTACTTGGCGGGTACGTATGCGCTTGGTGTAATCTCCCTGTAATTCGTTTCCTATCAGTTTTTCTTGTCAATTTGTAGATGTTAAATTGAAAAATTGTAAATTTGCAACATCTCATGCCCAATGCTTTTCGTAAGAGAGAAGAGTGGGATTGTGGTATGATACATAAATAATGGCGTTTACTACGCTTAGGTTTTGACATTCTGAAATCCTGAGAAAATTTCATATACCTTGTTAAAAACTAAGCAACGTGAATGCCCCATGGTGTGTTTCTACATGCTTGATTAACCGTATGGTAGTTGGTGTATATTTATGCCAACAAAATATAGGTATTGAGTATTTGTGATACATATCTGCGTGGGGTTTTTGGCGTTGCTCGTTTCCGACAAGGTGGGCAATTCTCAGGAGCCTCAGAATGTGGAGCGAGCAAATGTGCTGAGCTTCACGCTTTTTTGTGTCTTTATGCGAAAGAGGTGTTGTCAAAATCTCTCAATAGTTCATTCATTCTGTTACAATTTTATAGAATAAACTATGGCGATTATTGATGTCGTAAAGTATGAACAACAAGAAGGTGTTATTGTTCATAAATTCCCATCGTGTGATTTGCGTTGGGGATCTCAATTAGTGGTCTATCCTGGACAGGTCGCATATTTTGCAAAGGGTGGGCAAATCTGTGACAAGTTTACAGAAGGTACATTCACCCTTAAGACCAATAATATCCCATTATTAAATAAGCTTGTCAACCTACCATTCGGAGGGGATTCGCCCTTTCAAGCAGATGTTTGGTTCGTTTCAACAATAACCCGACTAAATCTAAAATGGGGTACAGAAACGCCCATTCAACTTGAAGACCCTAAATACGGAATCATTGTTCCGGTTAGAGCGTACGGACAATATGGTTTCCGCGTGAGCGATTCCGACAAATTTCTTAAGCAATTGGTGGGCAATATGCCCTTCTTTGATGAGATATCCTTACAGTCTTATTTCAGAGGTATGTTGCTTACTAAACTCACGGATATCATTGCGAAGAAGATTATCAACGACAAGATTTCAATCTTAGATATATCAACTCACCTTCAAGAAATATCCTCTTATAGTCAAAAGGAATTGGCACCTGTCTTTGCGGACTATGGTTTAGAAATCCTACTCTTTAATATCATTTCTATTAATGTTCCTGAAAATGACGCTAGCATCAACGAATTAAAGAAAGCTAAGAATCTTTCAGCGAGACTTCAAATTGTTGGACGTGATAATTACTCCTTGGAGCGTTCATTTGATGTTATGGATAAAGCAGCTGAGAATGAAAGCGGTGCAGGTGCTGCCTTTATCAATGCCGGATTAGGATTGGGGGCATCATTAAATATGGGTAAGCAAATTGGTGACCAAGTGTTATCCAACAATAACATACCTCCCATCCCGCAATGCGAACTCTACTATTTGGCGATTAACGGACAGCAAAATGGTCCTTACACAAAGGAGCAAATCACGGCTTTTATCACTAACGACGCAAGCAAATTATCCTTATTAGCATGGAAGGCAGGCATGAGCAATTGGATGCCCCTAAATACATTCCCCGAATTTAGTTTGCGCACTAATTGTCCTTCTCCAATTCCTAACATTTAATCAAATAACCCTTACAAAATATATTATTCATCATGAGTGTAGTAAATGCAAAGTGCCCCAATTGTGGTGCATCAATTCAATTAGACAACGAAAGAACTGAAGGTTTCTGTTCTTATTGCGGTAGCAAAGTTAAGGTTGAAGAGGCGCAAAAGTTGTTGATTCAAGGAACCGTTAAGGTTGATACTTCAGACGAACTTGCGAATCTTTATCAAATCGCGAGACGAGCAAAAGACGTTAATAATAGTGAAAGTGCTTACAAGTATTATGATATGATACTTGTGAAAGACCCTAATAGTTGGGAGGCAACATTTTATGTGACATATTATCAAGCAATGCAGTGTAAAATTGGAGAGATACATTCTGCAGCATACTCAATTGTTAATTGTGAAGAAGCTGTGCTTGAATTAATAAAAAGTAATGTTGATAAAGATAACCAAAATAACACTCTTATAGGGATTTATGTTGATTTAATGACTATATCAACAATGCTTTTTAACGCAGCAAAACAACACTACTATGACATTGACTTTCAAATACGAGCTGATTATTTACAAGAATATATATATAATGCTGCTGCGGCTGCTGAAATTATGTATTCTTTTGGTAATTTGGTTGTTGTTAAGTTTGGGGAAGAATGTGGTAGCACAGCAGCGCTTTCTTGGCAAACAGCAATCGATATACACAAGGAGTATGTAAAATTCTTACAAGATAAAGAAGGAAACATTAAAGACATTGAAACATATGTTCAAAAAATTCAGAAGTATGATCCAACATACCGAGAACCAGAAATTCAAACTAATGTCGAAGATGGGGGGTGTTATATTGCCACGTCTATCTATGGTTCATACGATTGCCCCGAAGTGTGGATTCTCCGCCGTTTCCGAGATAACACCTTGAACAACTACTTATTAGGAAAATGTTTTATAAAAACATACTATACAATAAGTCCCTCTTTGGTAAAATGGTTTGGTAGTTCTTTGATATTTAAGAGAACTTTCACCCCAATGTTAAATAAATTAGTTTCTAAATTACGAAACAAAGGTTTTAGCGATTCACCTTATCAAGACAAGAAGTAATTATTAAAAGCGACACATGCCATGTGTTATGAATTTTCATTTCACATGGCATGTATCATTTTATTATGATTTCGTACCACTCACCCCGCCTCCCCAATAAACTTCTCAATAATCCTCACTTGTGTGCGTGTAAGTAAGCGGCTGGTGGGCGTATATCCCGCCTTCTTGAGGTCACGGAGGAGTCCCTTGGTGACTTCCAATTCACGGCGGAAGAGGCGCGTGACGGTGCGGTATGTCTTGTCGGGATAGTAACGCTGGGCGGTGAGGAATTTAAGTTCGTATTTTCTGTAATACTCTTTTTGAAAAAGATGTGAAATATTTCGTAATTTATTGGAAAATAGACTCCTATCATCTTAAGCAACATCAAAATTGATACAAAAAAATCATATACTGGGGTGTGAGTGCGTTATTTGAGAGTGCGTTGTGGTTTGATTAGAAATTTTAAATTCTCACGAAGTAGACATTTACTTTTTTGTCTCTTTTTGTAGCCTCTCTATTAAGATTATTTAAGAAAGATTAAGAATTATTAACATCACGTTGGACCTACAAAAAATTATTCGGCACCTAATTTTTTTTATTCGGCACCTAATTTTTCGTATGTGCCGAATAATTTTTCCGATAATACTTGTTGATATTCGAGAGATAAGAAAAAAGCATGCTGATTATCAGATAGTTAAAAAGGAGGTCAACCCCGCTTGGGGAAGACCTCCTTTTCTGTACTACAAAGATAATACAATTTTAAGCGAAATGCAAATCGCGTTTTTAGGCGGGCTCGTTGAGATTTGCGAAAAATCTTTACAAATGAGGGTAGGGGAAATAGCATTGTGTGGGTGAATACGATGTGCTCTTTTTTTCTTCTGTCTGAAAAAAGAATAAGAACGCACGAACTGTGTGTCCGTACCTATCAAGTGGAAATTCGTCATGATTTTCTGTTCTTTTGTGCTTCTGTCTTAAATCAAAATAAGGACGCACGAGCCGTGCGTCCCTACTTGACAAGTGTATTTACATGCCGGATGGCAGTTGTACTCTGTCCAGGGCGTTGCCCTTCGCTATGTAGATTATGCCCTTACAGGGCGTTTTCATTCCGCAAGGCAGTTGTACTCTGTACTCTGTACTCTATTCTTCCACTTTCGACCATTGTGTTGAGCGGTCGCAGTCTGCTACAATGACCTTTCCTTCTTGGTTGATGATGGACCATGATTTGCCCTTTTCTATCTTTGTGAGTCCTTCGGAGAAATCGGTAATCCAATCGTAGATGCAGGGGACGACGACTTCGCCCTTGCGGTTGATAGTTCCGTATTTTCCGTTTTGCTTTACACGGGCAAGACCTCCATTGAAGTCACCAACTTCGCGGTATGTGCAGGGGATTGCTACTTCTCCTTTGGTGTTGATGTATCCCCATTTGCCGTTTTGCTTGACTCGGGCAAGGCCTTCGGAGAAATTTTCTGCCTCTTCAAATGTGCGAGGTATGATTGCTTCTCCCTTGGTGTTGATGTATCCCCATTTCCCGTTTAGCTTTACGCAGGCGAGGCCTTCGGAGAACGTCCTTGCATTCTCATACGTGCAGCAAATGACTTCTTCTTGCTTGGTGTTGATGAAACTATATCTCCCATTTAGCCACACAAGGGCGAGACCTTCGGAGAAGGGATAGGCATACGTGTAGATGCAGGGAATAACCTCTTTGCCCTTGGCATTGACAAAACCATATTTCCGATGCTGCTTGACAAGGGCATGTCCTTCTGCGAATGCGTCGCCTTCATCGTAAATGCAGGGAACGACCTTTTCGCCCTCTGTGTTGATAAACCCATATCTCCCATTTTGCTTTACGCAGGCAAGACCTTCGGAGAATTCTCCAGAATCATACCTGCTCCAATCATACACGCAGGGGATAACTACCTCGCCTTTGGTGTTGATGTACCCCCATTTGCCGTTTTGCTTTATACGGGCAAGTCCTTCGGAAAAAGGTCCCACGCCTTCAAATTGCTTGTTAAACAGGCGGTTCCCCTCGCTATCTACAAAATATCCCTCGCCATGAGTGGTATTTACGGCTATAATCACTCTTGGGGCGTGTTCTTCACCTTGCTGGCTACTTTGCCCCCAAGCGCACACCATCGGCATCAGTATGCCGAGAAGAAGGAGTTTAATGCTTTTCATAAGGTATTCAGATTTTGGTGTATTCAGTATTGTTTGAGCAAAGGTATGAGTTTTTGGGGAGATATGAGAAAGGAGAGGGGGGAAATGTTTTAGAGAACAGCTGTTTATAGAGTACAGATAACAGAGTACAGAGTACAACTGCCTTGCGGGGTGATTCTTCGCATGAGACTTTATTCTTTTGTTCTTCTGTCTGAGAATTTCTGTTCTTCTGTTGGATGGTCTGAACACAAATAAGGACGCACGAACCGTGCGTCCCTACTTTTCAAGTGTATTTTATGCCGGATGGCAGTTGTCCTCTGCCCAGGGCTTTTCCACTCCGCATGGCAGTTGTACTCTGAACTCTGTACTCTGTACTCTGTACTCTGTACTCTGTACTCTGTACTCTCGATTAATATTCCTGCCAGCTCTTAATCTGAATGTCTTCGAGCTTCATTGCGCAGAACGATTCGATGAAGGCCTTTGCGAGGCGCGCGTTGGTGAGCAAGGGGATGTTGTGGTCGATTGCTCCGCGGCGGATCTTGTAGCCGTTGGTGAGTTCGCGCTTCGTGTGGTTCTTGGGCACGTTGACGATGAGGTCGAAGGCGTGAGCGGAAATCATGTCCATGATCTTGTTGTCGCCTTCTTCGTCGGGCCATGACACTTCGATGGCTTCTACGCCGTTTTCCTTGAGGAACTTAGCAGTGCCCTTCGTAGCATAAAGCGTGTAGCCGTTTGCGGCGAGCATCTGTGAGGGTTCGAGAAGGTCCACCTTGCCGTGAGCTTCGCCTGAAGAGATGAGGATGTTCTTCTTGGGAATTGAGTAACCCGTAGCGATGAGGGCGTTGAGGAGCGCTTCGTGGTAGTCGTCGCCAAGGCAACCTACTTCACCCGTTGAGCTCATATCTACACCGAGCACGGGGTCGGCATTCTGAAGGCGTGCGAATGAGAATTGGCTGGCCTTTACGCCGATGCGGTCGATGTCAAAGGCGCTCTTGTCGGGACGGCTATAGGGAGCGTCGAGCATGATGCGCGTTGCGGTTTCGATGAAGTTGCGCTTGA
This sequence comes from Alloprevotella sp., assembly GCA_045656425.1. Lineage (GTDB taxonomy): Bacteria > Bacteroidota > Bacteroidia > Bacteroidales > Bacteroidaceae > Alloprevotella. Next base: position 4,797 of record JAZORE010000060.1, on the reverse strand, counting down.
GAATCTTACTTACGAAGGGGAATGAGCGGCTGGCACGGAGGTTACATTCGATTACCTTCACCTGGTTGCCCTTAGCAAGGAATTGCATGTTGAAGGGACCTGAGATGTTGAGTTCCTTAGCGATTTGGCGTGCAATCTTCTTGATCTGACGTGCTGTTGCGAAGTAAATCTGCTGAGCGGGGAATACGAGCGTTGCGTCGCCTGAGTGTACACCGGCAAATTCTACGTGTTCAGAAATCGCGTATTCTACGACTTCACCATTCTGAGCTACGGCGTCGAATTCGATTTCCTTCGTTTCCTGCATAAACTGAGAAACGACTACGGGGAATTCCTTGCTGACTTCGGTAGCCATCTGGAGGAAACGTTCGAGTTCTTCTTCGTTGTGGCACACGTTCATCGCCGCACCTGAGAGCACGTAAGAGGGACGTACGAGCACGGGGAAACCTACTTCCTTCACGAATTCCTGAATGTCTTCGAGCGAAGTGAGGGCACGCCAAGCGGGTTGGTCGATGCCGAGCTTATCGAGCATAGCAGAGAACTTGTCGCGGTTTTCAGCGCGGTCGATATTCACGGGTGACGTACCGAGCACGGGCACTCCCTGGCGGTGGAGCTTCATGGCCAAGTTGTTGGGAATCTGACCACCTACAGAAACGATAGTACCGCGGGGCTGTTCGAGGTCGATGACGTCGAGCACGCGTTCGAAGGAGAGTTCGTCGAAGTAGAGGCGGTCGCACATGTCATAGTCGGTAGACACGGTCTCGGGGTTGTAGTTGATCATGATAGACTTATACCCGAGGTTGCGCGCCGTCTGTACGGCATTTACCGAGCACCAGTCGAATTCTACCGACGAACCGATGCGGTAAGCACCAGAACCGAGCACTACGACTGACTTTTCGTTCTTATAATAGTTCACATCGTAACCTTCTACGGCGTATGTCATGTAGAGGTAGTTGGTGAGTTCGGGATGCTCTGAAGCCACGGTGTTGATGCGCTTCACGGCGGGAGTGATGCCGAGCTTCTTACGGTAGTCGCGCACTTCGAGCAATGCCTTTTCCATGCTTTCGTCAACCTTCAATACGAAGCGTGCAATCTGGAAGTCAGAGAAACCAGCTGCCTTAACTTCGCGGATGAGTTCAGCGGGAACATCTTCGAGCTTGTTGTATGACTCGAGCTTGTGCTTGAGGTCAACGATATTCTTGAGGCGGCTGAGGAACCACTTGTCAATCTTTGTGAGTTCTTCGATGCGCTCTACGGTGTAACCTTCTTCAAGTGCCTGAGCGATGGCAAATACGCGGAGGTCGGTGGGGTTAGCGAGTTCTTCATCGAGGTTTTCGAATGATGTGTGGTTGTTGCCCACAAATCCGTGCATGCCCTGGCCAATCATGCGGAGGCCCTTCTGAATGATTTCTTCGAAGCTACGGCCGATAGACATGATTTCACCTACAGACTTCATGCTTGAACCAATGAGGCGGCTTACGCCAGCAAACTTGGTCAAGTCCCAACGAGGAATCTTACAGATCATGTAGTCGAGTTCGGGCGCCTTGTATGCTGAGTTGGGTGTGCCCATTTCGCCGATTTGGTCGAGCGTATAGCCGAGTGCAATCTTGGCAGCTACGAAGGCGAGGGGATAACCCGTAGCCTTGGAAGCGAGGGCTGAAGAGCGGCTCAAGCGAGCGTTTACTTCGATAACGCGGTAGTCGTTGGTTTCTGCATTGAAGGCATACTGGATGTTACATTCACCCACGATGCCGAGGTGGCGGATGGCCTTCACAGAGAGTGCCTTGAGCATTTCAACCTGCTCTTCAGTGAGTGAGCAAGTGGGCGCAACAACGATTGATTCACCCGTGTGGATGCCGAGGGGGTCGAAGTTTTCCATGCTTGCCACGGTGAAGCAGTGGTCGTTAGCATCGCGGATAACTTCAAATTCTACTTCCTTCCAACCCTTGAGGCTTTCTTCTACGAGCACCTGGGGTGCGAAGGTGAAGGCGCTTTCAGCGAGTTCCAAGAACTGCGCTTCGTCCTTACAAATACCCGAACCGAGACCGCCAAGCGCGTATGCCGAGCGAATCATGACGGGGAAGCCAATCTTGTGAGCCGCCTTGAGAGCTTCGTCCAAACTTTCGCATGCCTGGCTCACGGGAGTCTTCATTTCGATTTCGTCCAACTTCTTTACGAAGAGGTCGCGGTCTTCCGTGTACATGATGCAATCAACAGAAGTACCGAGCACTTCTACACCATATTCCTTGAGCGTGCCGTTGAGGTAGAGTTCCGTACCGCAGTTGAGGGCCGTCTGTCCACCGAATGCCAAGAGGATGCCGTCGGGGCGCTCCTTCTTGATGATTTCAGTAACGAAGTGTGCCGTAACAGGCAAGAAATATACCTTGTCCGCAATGCCTTCAGAAGTCTGAATCGTAGCAATGTTAGGATTGATGAGAACAGAACTGATGCCTTCTTCGCGAAGTGCCTTCAAGGCTTGAGAACCTGAATAGTCGAACTCACCTGCCTGGCCAATCTTGAGTGCGCCAGAACCGAGGACAAGAACCTTTTTGATGTCTTTTTTGTTCATCGCTGAATATGGTTTAATTGTAGAATAAAATCAGTGTGAATAGTGAATCCGTAAATCCGGACTTATTCAATATGCAAAGAAACTAAAAAAAAATAATATAGTGACGTTGCAGAGGGATTTTTTTGCAAGGGGAAGTAATCTTTGAGGTCTTTAGTGTCTTTAAGGTCTTTAGTGTCTTTAAGGTCTTTAGTGTCTTTAAGGACGCTGTGTTCCCTTAATAACCTCATAACCTCAGAGTGAAGCGACCTTACAACCTTATCCCATAAAAAAGGCTTCCGCAAGTATGAGTTGCAGAAGCCTTTGAGTATGTTAGGAATTACTTGTTTTCCATCATAGCCTTGAGAGCAGCGAGAGCGTCGTTGTCACCGAGGCTTGTAGAAGCAGCTTGGTTCTGGATAGCGGGAGCTTCTTCCTTCTTAGTGCGCTTAGCAGCAGCCTGAGCCTTCTTAGCTTCACGAGCTTCAGCCTTAGCTACATCTTCGAAAGTGCGGCTGTGAGAGAGGAATACGCGCTTGCTGTCCTTGTTGAATTCGAGAACCTTGAATGTCAATGTTTCACCAACCTGAGCCTGTGAACCATCTTCCTTAACGAGGTGCTTGGGAGTAGCGAAACCTTCGATGTCGTTAGCGAGCTTGATAACAGCACCCTTTTCGTGGATTTCTACGATAGTACCTTCGTGTTCAGTGCCATCAGCGAACTGAGCCTGAAGAGCTTCCCAAGGATTGTTTTCGAGCTGCTTGTGACCGAGGCTGAGACGACGGTTTTCCTTGTCGATGTCAAGAACTACAACGTCCATCTGAGCGCCAATCTGAGTGAATTCAGAGGGGTGCTTAACCTTCTTAGTCCATGAGAGGTCAGAAATGTGGATGAGACCATCAACGCCTTCTTCGAGTTCTACAAATACACCGAAGTTAGTGAAGTTGCGAACCTTAGCATTGTGCTGGCTACCTACGGGGTACTTAGCTTCGATTTCCATCCAGGGATCAGCCTTGAGCTGCTTGATACCGAGAGACATCTTGCGTTCGTTGCGGTCGAGTGTAAGGATTACAGCTTCAACATCGTCACCAACCTTCAAGAAGTCCTGAGCTGAACGGAGGTGCTGGCTCCAAGACATTTCAGAAACGTGGATGAGACCTTCAACGCCAGTAGCGATTTCTACGAATGCGCCGTAGTCAGCCATAACAACAACCTTACCAGTTACCTTGTCACCAACCTTGAGTTCTTCGCTGAGAGCATCCCAGGGGTGGGGTGTGAGCTGCTTGAGACCGAGAGCGATGCGCTTCTTAGCTTCATCGAAGTCGAGGATAACAACATTGAGTTTCTGATCGAGTTCAACGATTTCCTTAGGATCGTTTACGCGGCCCCAAGAGAGGTCTGTGATGTGTACGAGACCGTCAACACCGCCGAGGTCGATGAATACACCGTAAGAAGTGATGTTCTTAACAGTACCTTCGAGCACCTGACCCTTCTGGAGCTTAGAAATGATTTCCTGCTTCTGAGCTTCGAGTTCAGCTTCGATAAGAGCCTTGTGAGAAACAACTACATTCTTGAATTCCTGGTTGATCTTAACGATCTGGAATTCCATTGTCTTACCAACGAATACATCGTAGTCGCGGATGGGCTTAACGTCGATCTGTGAACCGGGAAGGAACGCTTCGATACCGAATACGTCAACAATCATACCACCCTTAGTGCGGCACTTGATGTAACCCTTAACGATTTCCTTAGATTCGAGAGCTGCATTAACACGATCCCAAGACTTAGAAGCACGAGCCTTATTGTGAGAAAGAATGAGCTGACCCTTTACACCTTCGAGGCTTTCAACATAAACTTCAACTGTATCACCTACAGCGAGTTCGGGGTTGTAACGGAATTCAGAAGCGTTGATGATACCATCGCTCTTGTAACCGATATTAACTACAACTTCGCGCTTGTTAATAGCCTTAACAACGCCGTCAACCACTTCGTTTTCGCTAACGCGACCGAGGGTTGTTTCGTAGGCAGCTGTGAGCTCTTCAACGCTCTTTTCACCTGCTACGTTGCCGCTTTCGAAAGATTCCCAATCGAAATCAGCCAAGGGAGCTACATTCTTTAAATTTTCCATTTGTTTGTTTTGTTTTGAAATTAAACAAGTTAGACATTATGTTTCTTACTTGCTCCTCCACCTCGAAAGGTGAATTCGCAATTCGGGTGCAAAATTACAACTATTTATTTGAATGAGAAAATGTTTC
>JAZORE010000059.1:0-196061 GCA_045656425.1 Alloprevotella sp. | reverse complement strand
AGTCAATAAATCATTGTAAATAACTGGCGGTTCACCGATTTTACGGACAAATTTGCTTATAGAGTTAGAATCATTCTTATCAGCTAAACAATATATACCTAAAGGCACTTTTGATATTCCCAACCATTTGCTATTTGATTTCTGTAAAATTATTGATTGGATGGCATGTTTAGATATATGCTTATCATTGCATTCTATCTTTACATTAGAAAGCAATTTCTCGTTCTTCTCTAATATGCGTTGAGAGGAACATCCAACTAATATAAGGCAACTCAATAAAATGAGTAAACGCATTAGGAATAAATGTAAATATTTAATAATAAACAATTCGCAATCTCTATAGACGAAGATGATGCAAAACCGTAATTGTTATGGCACTTCAAACTCAACTAAATACCTTCATAAACAACTTAGGTACTGATGTTTCAAAGCATAATTGTTCACCTGTAATGGGATGATAAAAGTTAAGACGATATGCGTGAAGAGCAAGTCTTCCTATTGGATTGTCGCCATTACCATATTTTATATCTCCACAAATGGGGCATTTGAGATCTTGTGTATGTACGCGAATCTGATTCTTTCTACCTGTTTCAAGCTTAAATTCAATTAGCGTATATTTACCATTTCCCTTTAATGTCTTATAATGCGTTACTGCAAATTTCCCCCCATTGTCTGTAGGAGAAGAGAAGGTAAAATAGGCTTTATTGTCCTTTAACCAACTCTCAACTCGTCCCTCTTTATTCTCAGGTTCTCCCGAACAAAGAGCTACATAGCGTCTGTCGGTAACAATTTGGTGCCAATTATGCTCTAATATTTGTTCTGCCTCAATAGTCTTGGCATACACCATTAAACCTGATGTATCACGGTCAAGGCGATGTACCACATGCGCAGTACATTTTTGATGAGTGCGTCTAAAATATTCATCTAATACCGTTTTAACACTAAAGGCATGATGAGAACTTGCCATTGATAAGATACCAATATTTTTCTCAACAACAACTATGGCATGATCTTCATAAATGATTTTGACAAACTTATTGTTGAGATTCTCTTTGGGTTTCTTCTTTGATATTTCTACGAGGTCACCAGATTGAAGTATTAAGTCATATTGTTTGACATTTTTTTTGTTTACTTTGATACCTCCTCCTGTTAGTATCGCTTTTGCTCGATTACGACTTATCCCATCGAGTGCTTTTTGAATAAAGGTTAGCAAATCACATGAATCCTTAACGGTGAATCGTATAAATTGACTTGCTACTATGTTTCTTCTTTGCATTAGTGTTTATTCTGATTAACTTTAACGTTCTTATGTTTTACTTTACTCTTATTCTTGGGAAATCGTTTACGGTCATTCTTGAGTTTGTTCCCTTTATAATTTTGCTTATAATACAAACTCTCTGGATTAGGAGGAATGATGCCCTCTGGAAGAGCTTCGCGTGGGATTTCTTTCTCTAATAACTTTTCAATGGATTTGAGACGCTGGTAATCCTCTTTGCTCACGAGCGTTACAGCCTTTCCTGCCTTTCCTGCTCTTCCTGCTCTTCCAATGCGGTGGATGTATTCTTCGGCATCTCTTGGAGTGTCAAAATTGATGACCATAGTGATGTCATCGATGTCAATACCGCGTGCAACGATGTCGGTAGCTACGAGCATATCAATTTGGCGTGCTTTGAATTGTTGCATTGTTTTGTCTCGCTCTACCTGTGTCAAATCCGAGTGCATTTGTGCGACATTCAACTTTAAGCGCACCAATGTGTGGTAGAGCTCTTTGACCTTTTGCTTTGATGAGGCAAAGGCGATGACACGCTCTGGTTTACTTTCCGCAAATAATGACTCAAATATTTTGACTTTGTCGGCTTCGTGGCAGATGTATACTGATTGTTGAATCGTGTCGGCAGGTTTGCTTATGGCGATATTCACCTCTACGGGATTGCGTGTGATGTTTTTCACCAATTGGCGTATCTTGTCGGGCATTGTCGCCGAGAAGAGTATGGTCTGTCGTTCTTGAGGCAATTGTTTGATGATGGTTTCAATGTCTTCCGCAAATCCCATGTCGAGCATTCTGTCTGCTTCGTCAAGAATGAAGTGGGTGGTTCGGCTTAAGTCAAGTGTGCCCAGTTGGATGTGAGAAATGAGTCGACCGGGTGTCGCGATGATGATATCCGCCCCCTGTTGTAGACTTTTGCGCTCTTGTTCATAACGAATGCCGTCGTTACCCCCGTAAATGGCGGCATATGAGACATTCATGTAGAAAGCAAACCCTTGAAGCGCCTGATCAATTTGGCGTGCCAATTCTCGTGTAGGTGCCATAATTAAGCAATTCACGGCATCTTTGGGGTGCTCCTCTTGTTGTAAAAGGGTGAGAATGGGTAAAAGGTAAGCTGCGGTTTTCCCCGTCCCTGTTTGTGCAATGCCCACGAGGTCTTTATTTTCCAAAAGGTGAGGAATGCACTTTTCCTGAATGGGACTGCATATTTCAAAATGCATGTCATAAAGTGCATCTAAAATATCTTCGGAAAGTGGTAGGTCTTCGAAATACATGGGATAGGGTAGTTTGTTTTGTGTTTGTGTTTGCTAATGGGGGTATAAATTGTATTGTTTGCTTCCGTTAGAAGGTTGTCGTCCTACTATTGCGGTGCTCGCTTGTATAGCCAGAATGCTATGCCTGCGAATATGATGTTTGGAATCCAGCAGGAAATCATTGCCGACCACCCTGCGTTGATGGCGAAAGTAGCAAAGATGGTTTGGAACATGATATAGGTAAAACTCAGGGCGATGCCTGTGCCGATAGAGAATCCCATGCCTCCCTTGCGCTTTTCCGATGAGAGTGACACACCAATCAGTGTGAGGATAAATGCCGCAAAGGGTGAGGCAAATCGTTTGTGGTATTCTACTTCAAACGTACTAATACCAGCGGCACCTCTTAGTTTTTGCTTGTCTATAAATTCATCCAGTTCGGGTAGCGTGAGCGTTTCTTGTTGTCCCTTAACATAGAAAAAGTCCTTGGGTTCCATAAGGATGACGGTATCAATAATTGCGCCCTTTTTAATTTCCTCTCTACCGTTTACTAAGGTGCGAATTTGATAGTTGCGCAATGTCCACGAGAAGGGACGTTCGGCGAGCGTGTCGTATTGTAATGTTTGAGCGGTTAAGTGGCTGATTAACTTTTTGTTCTCAAATTTATCTAAAGAAAAACCATAACCGCTTTTTCGTATGTTGTCGAAACGTGTAATGTAGGCAACGACGCCAGTGTCTACCTGCATTTGTATGTTCTCGGCAACGGTAATGTTACGCTTTTTAATGTATAGGTTGTAGAAGTCATTCTTCGCAATATTACCCTTGGGGATGATGAATGCTCCGAGCAAAAAGGTAGATACGGCAATGAGTCCCGCAGATATCATATAGGGGCGTAGAAGGCGCTTAAAACTCATTCCCGAACTTTTCATGGCGATAATCTCTGAATTGTCCGCTAACTTCGTTGTGAAGAAGATGACGGAGATAAACACAAAAAGCGGACTAAAGAGATTGGAGAAGTAGGGGATAAAGTTTAAGTAGTAGTCGAATATAATCTGCTTAGTCGTTGCATTACTTTGAGTTAACCTATCGATATTGGTATTGAAATCGAAGATGATTCCAATAGTAATAATGATTGCTATAAGGAAGAAGTATGTGGTTAAAAACTTCTTTATTATGTAAAGGTCAATCTTGTATATTCCAATCTTTTTGAGATCAAGCATTTGGTGATATAGTGAAATGATAAAAGAGAAATAACGTGCTGATATAAGATAAAGAATAAAGATAGAAGAGTAAAGTTAAAAGAGTAAAGATAAAAGTTGCCTTGCGGAGTGTACAATCGTTTATCTCTGTGATATTCTTGTCTACTCGTATCTCGTCTACTTGTCAACTCGTACCTTGTCTACTGATAAGCCCGTCCGAGTAAAGCTTCACCCTTTAGGGGGAGGTTGGAGGGGACTTCTCGTCTAAGTATCCCTACAATCTTCTTCCCAATTTTTCAACCATTTCTTTCTTCCAGTAAGCAAACGTACCGTCAAGGATGTGTTTTCGTGCTTCTTTTACCAACCAGAGGTAGAATGAAAGGTTGTGGATGGATCCAATTTGAAGTGCAAGGAGTTCCTTGGCTTTGTAGAGGTGGTGCAGATATGCCTTTGTGTAGTGGGTATCTACGAAGCAATGCCCCATAGGGTCAATGGGTGAGAAGTCATCTGCCCATTTCGCATTTCTCATGTTAATGATACCTTCAGAAGTGAAGAGGCATGCGTTGCGCCCATTACGGGTAGGCATTACGCAGTCAAACATATCCACTCCGCGTTCGATGGCTTCAAGGATATTGATGGGTGTGCCAACGCCCATAAGGTAGCGCGGGCGATCGGTGGGGAGTTCTTCGTTGACCACCTCAATCATTTCATACATCTGTTCCGCGGGTTCACCTACGGCAAGTCCTCCGATGGCATACCCCTCGGCGTCAAAATCTCGCATGAAGCGTGCGCTTTCACGGCGTAAGTCAGGGTATACACACCCTTGCACGATGGGGAAAAGCGATTGGTGGTATCCATACTTTGGTTGCGTCTCGTTAAATCTCTTGAAGCATCGCTTCAGCCAATCATGAGTGAGGTCCAAACTCTTGCGCGCATAAGCGTAGTCGGCTGTTCCAGGAGGGCATTCGTCAAATGCCATCATAATGTCGGCACCGATTGTGCGCTCAATGTCCATTACCTTTTCAGGGGTGAAGAAATGTTTGCTGCCATCGATGTGAGAACGGAATTCACAACCCTCAGCAGAGAGTTTGCGGATACCCGTCAATGAGAAAACCTGAAAACCGCCAGAGTCGGTGAGCATGGGACGGTCAAATCCGTTGAATTTGTGGAGACCTCCAGCCTTCTCAAGTATTTCTAAACCTGGGCGCAAGTAGAGGTGATACGTGTTGCCCAAAATAATTTGCGCCTGGATGTCATCCTTTATTTCGTGAAGATGAACGCCCTTAACACTCCCTACGGTTCCTACGGGCATAAATATGGGCGTTTCTATTTGTCCATGATCGGTAGTTATGATACCTGCACGTGCCTGGCTATTGGGGTCTGTATGTAAAAGATTAAATGTAAGTGGCATTTCCTGATTTTGTTAATTGATGATTTAACTCATTAACGGTAATTTCTGCAAAAATACAAAAAAGTAACCATATAAATCTTGTTTTTGAATTTATATGGTTACATGGTTAAACTTACAGCTATTAAAAACTTGTAAACTAAAAGTTTTTGTTTCGTCTAATGCAAATGATGTGCACAATTGGGTGGGAGTTATCGTAAAAGTAGGAAGAAAACTATGGTGTTTCTTCCTACTTCATTAATTAAAAAATTCCATTATTAGAACAATCATTAAAGATCGCAAATGCCATAAGTGCTAATAGGAGGTACATGCCTATGGTTTGTGTGATTTCAAGGAATCTGTCAGATGGTTTGCGGCGCGTAATTACTTCGTAGAGCAAAAAGAGTACGTGACCACCATCAAGCGCGGGGATTGGGAGAATGTTCATAAAGGCAAGCATGAGAGAGATGAATGCGGTGAGCTTCCAGAAGATTTGCCAATCCCATGTAGGGGGGAAGAGTGCTGCGATGGTGCCAAAAGAACCGATGCTTTGGGCGCCTTCCTTGGTGAAGATGTATTTGAGGTCGCTTACATAACCTGTGAGTACGTTCCATCCGTGAGCGATACCTGCGGGGATGCTTTGCAATAAAGTGTAGCTTTGCACTACCGTCTTATACTCGGGCATTTGGTAAACCACACCGAGCATAAGATTTTCGGGGAGTTGAGCATTGATCGTGTCGATTCGTTGATCACGAAGTACGGTAAGTTTTACCTGTCTGTTAATCAATCCTTCCTCGGGCAAGATGGTGGCAAGGATGTTGCGCTTATTGCTCATTAAGAGTTGGTACTCATTCCAGGTGGTTATCGCGGTGGTGTCTACACCAATGATTTGGTCACCCGCCTTTAGTCCCACCGTTTCTGCTACGGAGTTAGGAGCAATGGCGCCGATAATTGAGGGGATGCGCTGCGCAATGTAGGGCGTTGCCGTTTTATTGTCTGCGATAGTAAGCAAGCTCCTTTCTACTCCAGGACGAATGGTGTGTTCAGTTCCATTGCGGAGCACAACGATAGTTTCAGCATCAGCAAGAGCGCGGTAGAAATCGCTTCCGAGTCGGTCAAGTTGACCAAGGTTTGTGCGAAGGGGGATATCACCATCCTGGAATCCGTGTGCCTCAGCTTCGGCGTTGAACATAAATCCGTGAGTCATGTTCGCTATGGGGGTATATTTTTCTCCCCATGTAAAAAGAATGCCTGCGTAGATAATCAGGGCTGTAATGAAGTTGACGAGCACACCGCCAATCATAACGAGGAGGCGTTGCCAAGCAGGTTTTGCACGAAACTCGTCGGGCTTCATGGGTTGCTTCATTTGCTCGGTGTCCATGGATTCGTCAATCATCCCTGCAATCTTAACATAACCGCCGAGAGGAAGCCATCCGAGGTGGTAATCGGTGCCCTTATAGGAGAAAAGTTTGAGAGAGAACCAAGGGTCAAAGAACAAGCAGAATTTCTCTACACGAATCTTAAAAAGGCGTGCGAAAAGGAAGTGCCCTCCTTCGTGAAGCGTAATAAGTAGGGCGAAGCAGAGGATGAGTTGGAGTATTTGTAAAAGTCCAATTGTCATAGTGGGTTTAGTTTTAGTGTAATAAGTGTGTGGAATTAAATTCCGTATTCTACCACAAGGTTAAGCGCAAATGCTCTTGCTTGTTCATCTGTCTCAATCAGTTGTTCGAGTGTGGGATTGTGAATAACAGCAATAGCTTGCATCGTTTTCTCAATAATTTCTGCAATCATCGGATAACTGATTTTGCCTTCTCTGAAGGCAAGGTTCACGATCTCATTTGCCGCATTGAGCACGCAAGGGGCTGTGCCGCCCATACTGATAGCTTCATAGGAGAGGCGCAAGCAGGGGAAACGCTCCATATCGGCGGGTTCGAAATGCATTGCTCCTAATTTGAAGAGGTCTAACCTATCGCCATTAAGATGTAAACGAGCAGGGTAGGTGAAGGCATACTGAATAGGAAGGCGCATGTCGGGAACGCCCAACTGTGCCTTTACGCTACCATCCTCGAATTGCACTGCACTATGAATGATGCTTTCGGGGTGAACCACCACCTCAATTTTTTCCGGAGAAATGTCAAAAAGCCACTTAGCTTCAATCATTTCAAATCCCTTATTCATGAGTGTGGCAGAGTCAATGGTGATTTTCGCTCCCATTTCCCAGTTCGGGTGGCGTAGGGCTTGTGAGGGAGTGACATTTTTCATCTGCTCACGGGTAAAGGTGCGGAAAGGACCTCCAGAGGCGGTAAGGAGGATTTTCTCAATCTTATTGTCACCTTCACCCGTAAGAGATTGAAGAATTGCAGAATGCTCGCTATCGACGGGCAGAATGGGCACCTTATTTTGAAGCGCAAGATTGCAAATCAGTTCGCCTGCGACAACCAATGTTTCTTTATTGGCTAACGCAATGGTCTTCTTTGCGTTGATTGCCGCAATTGTGGGGCGCAGTCCAGCAAATCCCACCATTGCGGTGAGCACGATGTCGATTTCGGAATGCGTAACGACTTCACACAAAGCCTGACTGCCTGTGTAGACCTTTATAGGGAGTGAAGCAAGTGCTTCGGATACTTCTTGATACAAGTCTTCACGCACGATGACCACGCTGTCGGGTTGAAATTCACGCGCTTGTTGTATGAGCAGTTGTGCGTTGTTATAGGCCGTTAGTGTGTGAACTTCAAACAACACTTGATGTTGGCGAATCACATCAAGTGCCTGGGTTCCGATAGATCCGGTAGACCCTAAAATGCAAATTTTCTTCATGCGTTCAAATCAATGATGCCTTGCGGAAGGGCAAGGGTGATGGTACGATCGGCAATGTTGTAATCAACGAGAAAATCATCGTGGTAGGGAAGGATGAGTTCGCCCTTTGTGGGGGTATCTACGTAAAAGAGGGTGTTGTATGAAGAATCGTCAACCGTGTTGATAGTTCCGATTTCTCCGTGAACTTCATCGTATAGAGTATATCCCGTTAATGCTTTGAGGGAAGAAAGTTCTTGATTCTCTTCGTCATTAAGATGCGACAAGGGATAATAGACTTGGAGACCAACCAATTTCTTAGCTTGACTGTCGTTGTTGATATCCTCAAATTTGAGAATTGCTGTTTCGTTATTCTTAAAGCGATACTCCTCAAGGAAGAACGGAACAAGGATTTCGTCAATCTTTAACACCAAATAATCAGCAGTACCGCGGTCGAAAGGATCGTCGGTAAATTGCAATTCCACTTCTCCCTGGAGACCGCGAAATTTTTGTATGTAGCCAATGTGATAAACTTCGTCGTAGTGTATCATTATTTTTCTCTATGAATTACAGCGCCGAGTGCACTGAGTCTGTGTTCGATATTTTCGTATCCTCTATCAATCTGATGGATGTTATCTATGCGACTGGTGCCATCAGCTGTTAATGCAGCAATAAGCAATGCTATACCCGCTCTAATATCTGGTGATGACATTTTGCGTGCTTTCAGTTGCACTTGTCTGTCGTGTCCAATTACAACAGCGCGGTGTGGGTCACACAAAATGATTTGTGCACCCATATCAATGAGTTTGTCGACGAAGAAGAGGCGACTTTCAAACATTTTTTGATGAATCAGCACACTGCCCTTTGCTTGTGTGGCAACAACAAGCAATACACTCAAAAGGTCCGGAGTAAGTCCTGGCCATGGAGCATCAGCAAGGGTCATAAAAGAACCATCGAGGAAACTTTCAATAACATAATGTTCCTGATGGGGAATATAGAGGTCATCTCCAATGCGCTCAATCTTGATGCCGAGGCGCGAAAAAGCTTCGGGGATAATGCCTAATTCGTCATAAGCAACATCTTTAATCGTTACGCCATCTCCTACCATGGCTGCCATCCCAATAAAACTTCCGATTTCAATCATATCGGGGAGTATGCGGTGGACTGCTCCATTGAGGTTTTCAACACCTTCAATATACAAGAGGTTTGATCCGATGCCAGATATTTTAGCTCCCATTTGCTTCAGCATTTTACACAGTTGCTGAATATAGGGTTCGCAAGCAGCATTATATATCGTAGTCTTACCTTCTGCAAGCACAGCAGCCATAATAATATTGGCAGTACCTGTAACAGAGGCTTCGTCAAGCAACATATTTATGCCTTTGAGGCGTTCGTTGCAATGAATCTGGAAGGTGTCGTTTTCCTCATTGAAGGTAAATTGTGCACCTAATTTTTGAAAACCGATAAAGTGGGTGTCCAATCTTCTGCGTCCAATCTTGTCGCCCCCAGGCTTTGATAACGTTGCACACCCAAATCGTGCTAAGAGCGGACCAACAAGAAGGACGCTACCTCGAAGTTGAGAACAACGCTGAAGAAATTGTTCTGAACTTAGAAAGTCGAGATTAATGTCATCAGCTTGAAAGGTGAAATCACCTTTGGAATGCTCTTCAACACGGACACCTATATCAATCAACAATTGAATGAGATTATTGACATCAAGAATATTAGGTATGTTGGCTATTCTAACTTTCTCTGGCGTGAGCAGGGTTGCGCAAATTACTTGAAGTGCTTCATTCTTAGCTCCTTGAGGAATAATTTCGCCTTTTAAAAGGTGTCCTCCTTCTATGATAAATGCAGACATCGTTAGAGTGTTAGTGGTAGTTAGGAGTTTATTGTTTTTTACGGATTCAGTCGTAGCGTAATAGACCTAATCTTAAATCTCTTAGGGGAGATTGGTGAGCCTATTGCCTCCGTGTAAATTGGAACCTAACGCTACTAAATCCTTATAACAGATTATCTGTTTTTTACCTTATGAAAAGTATCAATTTTTATCAAGTCGTTTTTTTCAAAGTGAGGTGCCACTTCGCCATTAGTATATTCAGCAATATCTTGCGCCACTTTGTCATTTGTTATGCCATCACCCTTCCAGTCTGCTAAATTTCTCTTCATACGATTAGCTACTGCCTTTAAGGTACTCTTCTTTGTATTACCTTCAGGTAGGTGCTGCATTTTATCAATCAACTGCTCTACAATAACCCCATAATGTCTATATCTCATTTTGTGTTGAGGGTAGGGGATTTTATCGGGTCGTGAAGGATTGCTTGACACCTTGTTGATTTCTACAGGATAGTCTATATCCAGCTTGTAATCAGATAAATAAGCAAGATGGTCCCAAAGTTTTGAATTATAATCCAACGAATATTTACGATAACCCTCGCCAAAATCCTCGGTGTTCATATCTACTGTAGCCATAACCTCTATAATACGCTTAGCGTATTCCAAACGACTATTGCGGTCTGGAATTGTTAAAGCAAACTCTATCATTTTTAGAATATTCCTACCGTATTCAGGAAGGCGTAATTGTTGAATTTCGTTATTCATAGGACAAGTGCAATGAGAAGAGAAAATGACAACGAGTTAATGGTTGAGAGTAACTAATCCTCTAAATTCAAATATACTCGTTCATTATGGTTCTAATAGCGATTTAGATTTAATAGCAACAAATTCTTTTAGATAAAATGGCTCAAAATAAGCAACATCGACATAATCGTTTTTTGCAATAGCTAACTCTGCAAGGGGAAGCATCATCCTGGCAGAGGGGTGTATGTTCTCAATGAATTTTGCGTTATGATGCTTGATGATTTCTTTACATTTTTCGGCGCCATTTCCAAAGAAATAGACAATTCCCTTGTTTAACCATTCATCATAGGTGTGTTCATCAATAATATCAGCCTGCACCTTTCGTGCTTCCTTTAATGCTCGGTTATAAATGGTGGTATATGCCTCCATTCTTCGCGCATCAATCATTGGGCACAAGAGTGAGTCTTCGTCGTCTATTTCATCAGAGAGCAAGGGACCGACGCACAAAATCTTCAACGTAGGGATGGCTATGAGAGGTATGTTTCGTCCATAACATACTCCTTTTGCTGTTGACACACCTATACGGAGTCCTGTGTAGGAACCAGGACCGGAACTTACCGCAACTGCATCAAGGGGTATGGCATGACTATCAGAAAATGAAATGGCTTCTTCAACAAATGTTGCGAGGTATTTAGTGTGTGAGTTTGCTTCTTTATTGTGTTTCTCAAAAATCACACTACCATCTTGGCAAACTGCTACAGAGCACGTTTCGGTGGATGATTCTATAGTTAATATGCAAGACACGATTGCAAAGTGTTATTAGGGTTAATGATGAGAGGGTATAATTAATTAAACCTTGCTTAGAACGAGATATCTACACCAAGCGTGAGTGTTTCGTGGAATTGGAAATATGAATATCCTTCCTTCTTGGCAGCGCTATCGTCAAATCTGGGATAAAGGAATAATTTGGTTGTGAGGTATTTGTTAATTCGAAGATTGATAGTATTTTCCCATTCTATTTGGGCTTTGTCATAGTCGGTGAAGTAGTAGATGCGTCCATTCCAACGTATGTCTTTCCAAATCTTCCACTCAAAAGTTGTCGTAATGTTCGAACCGAATTCTAAATTACTATGTTTATCTTTCAAACCAAAATTATTTACTAAACTACGTCGGTCACAATACTTGAACTTTCCGGCAAAGGGGGATAGAGAAACGTTTACCGTAAATTTATTGGTATTTAACTTGTAATCCATACCAAGTGTAAGCAGACTTTCGAAGGGGGACATGAAGTCTGAGTAGACCTTGGTGTCATTCGCATGATAGCCCTTATAGAACTGAGTCCAACTCTGCAACGTTGCTGTATAATACCATCTTTTGGCTGCTTGCAAACCAATTTTATTGGTCAAACGAATTTGGTCGGCATGCGTTTTGAAATCATGAACATCATCACCTTTAGAATTCTGGAATCCAATCTTCATTTCCAGTTTGTTTGTCCAAATAAAGCCTTGTTTATTGTCGTAATTGGCGTCTATGTTGCAAGTGGCCAATAGTGTATTATTGTCATCTCCGCCCTTGTACCAATTTCCCGAGAAGTAAGCTTGCATGAACTGCAAAGAAGCATTTCCCTTGATGGTCCAGAAATTTGGTTTCTTCACTACAAGATTTGTAGACGTATCATACTCATCGGTTTCAACAGGCAACAACGCTTTGTCTACCTTCTTCGGTTTTTGCACTTCTTCGTGTGCTTGCATTAAATCTTCCTTAGGCAAATCTTTTGGGGTATTTGCTGAAAGATAATTCTTTATAGTGGTGGGGGTCTTTGTGTATGTTTCCGCTATTAAGTTGTTGATATAATTGTACTTCCTTCTTGATTCTGAAATTGACGTCTCTTGGTTTAACGTACCGAGTGATTCTTTAAAGATATCTTCGCTCAAACCATTTTGAAAAAACAAACGATAGTAATAAGGGTTGGCGAGAATATCTTCACCTTGATATTTCCACGTGTTATACTGATTTTTAACTTTGATCAGTGAATCTTGGTACTCCTGTATTGTTTTCAAAAATGTATACGTGCTATCAACACTCGAAACCTCGTCTTGTGCGAATGACGTACCGATATTTAAGAAAGTTGCACACAAGATGGTGTATAAAAAACGGTGTGAAATCATTTTCATTTGTTGGTGTATACTCAAGTTAGCGTTCTTGGAATCCTAAACAAGTAAGGGATGGAAGACGCTTTTTTGTTAAGTTTTAATTCTATTGTTATGGTGAAAACACTATTCGCCAATTTAAGTTACAAAGTTAATAGTTTTTTAATGAATAGAGGGTGTGTTGCGTTCTTATTTTATTTGTAAATTAAATAATGTGAAAAAGTATCTCTAACATCATTATATTTTTGTAATTTTACACCAAAATTATGCGTGAACGGTTCTTGTAGTTCCGTTTAGATAAGGCAAGCCACTGATTCTTTTCGGTTGACTTGTCTCTTATTCTGCACTATAAACAAGTAAAAATCAATATATTAAACTATATCAAATGGATAAAAACACAATTACTGGATTCGTGTTAATGCTCTGTGTAGCACTGGCTTTCCCCTATATCAGTATGATTGGAGGAGAACCTGAACCTCAACCCGTTGAGGAGGTAAATAATGAGAAAAAAGAGGTTGTTGCTGAACAAACTCCCATTGAAGAGATTATTGCAAAACCCGATTCATCAACGCTTTTCTTTGCTTCTCGTAAGCAAAATATGCAGGAGGGCGTGATTCTTTACAACGATAAAGTAGAGGTTGTTATTAACCCCAAAGGCGGTATGATTGCACGTGCCAATCTTCCTGAATATCGTAGTTATGAGCATTATAAGATGGGGGAAGATGCTCCTCTTTACCTTTTTGATGAGTATAACTCAGAAATGAATTTCACTTTCGATACAAAGGACGATGTGATTTCATTGAAAGATTACTATTTTACCGCTGAGAATCAGACTGACACAAGTGTGACAATGGTTCTGTCTCATCCCACAGGTGAAACCATTATGCTTGATTACAAGCTTCTGCCTGATAATTACCTCGTAAATTTCTCTATCCGTGCTAAGAATATGCAAAAGCATTTTGCACGTAATAGTGCAATTCAGGTGGATTGGAAAGATTGCGTGAAGCAGCAAGAAAAGGGTTATTACTTTGAAAACATGTACTCAACCCTTACCTATAAGCTTACAGAAGATGGAGCGGAGAATCTTGCTGAAATGGAAAATGAGCAAGAAAAATTGCAGCAACCTGTTGACTGGATTGCCTTTAAGAATCAGTATTTCAGTGCTGTAATGATTGCAAAGAAGTCTTTCACAAACGTTGACTTGAAGAGCGAACAAATGGCGGAGTATTCTGGATACCTCAAGGGATATACCGCAAAGATGAACTTGCCCTTCGATGCTTCTGCAGAGGAAGTTGCAAACCTTCAATTCTACTTCGGTCCAAACCACTACCGCACACTTCAGAAGATGGATAACTTCCGCCTTTCCGAACGTGAAAATGATTTGCAAGAACTCGTAGACCTCGGTTGGCCCCTCTTCCGTTGGATCAACCGCTTCTTTACCATCTATGTATTTGACTATCTCACGGCGTTGAACCTCCCCATGTGGGTAGTGCTCTTGCTCATCACGCTCTTGTTGCGCATCATTGTATATCCTCCTACGAAGAAGAGTTTCTTGAGTGGTGCAAGAATGCGTGTGCTTCGTCCGAAACTTGACGTAATCAATGCGAAGTACCCCAACAAGGAAGATGCGCTCAAGCGCCAGCAAGAGACGATGCAACTCTATAGCCAGTATGGCGTAAGTCCTATGGGCGGTTGCTTGCCTATGTTGATTCAGATGCCTATTTGGATTGCGATGTTCAACTTCATTCCTAACGCTATCGAATTGCGTCAGCAGAGTTTCCTTTGGGCAGATGACCTCTCGGCTTACGACGACGTAATCAGTTGGGGCACTGAAATTTGGGGACTTGGTAACCACCTCTCATTGTTCTGCTTGCTCTTCTGTGCCGCACAGATTTTGTACAGTTGGATGACTATGCGCCAGCAGAAGGACACCATGACACCCGAACAGGCTGAGCAGATGAAGATGATGAACTGGATGATGTACCTCATGCCCTTGATGTTCTTCTTCATGTTCAACAAGTATTCAAGTGGTTTGAACTATTACTACTTCATCTCACTCCTCTTCAGTGCCATCACGATGTGGTGGTTGCGCAAGACGACTGATGATAAGAAGTTGCTCGAGCAGTTGGAAAAGCGCTACGAAGAAAATAAGAAGAATCCGCAGAAGAAGACTTCAGGTCTCGCAGCACGCCTTGAAGCCATGCAGAAGCAACAAGAAGAACTCTTGAAGCGTCAGCAGGAAATCAAGCAGAAGCGCGGACTCTAAATAGATTTTTGAAAGTTAGGAATTAAGACAGTTCCTTCATGGTCACACGATGGAGTGGGGTGGAGTTGATACTTCTTAATTCCTAATTTTCTAAATTTACTAAAGAGGTGTTGTAAATTATCTCCGACATAATAAAAATTAGCTGGGAGATAAATAAAAATATATCCGACTTAATTTCAAATAAGTCCAAGATATTTTTCTGCCATCTTCTTAACCTTACAAATTCAAGTAAACTATTCAATATCAATATGAACAAAATCCTTACTACAACTATGCTGACTATGGCACTTGCCGCATGTAGTCCCTCAACTTCGGTTGAAACTGACGGCATCAGCAGAACTACGGAATTTTCCGACTCTTCGCGCCAATTCACTCCCGAAGTAATGTGGCAAATGGGTCGCCTTGGTGGTTATCATCTTTCTGCAGATGCCCAGAAGGCTGTTTACGGTGTTACTTATTATAGTGTTGAGAAAAACAAGAGCCGTGCCGTAATCTATGCTTCTACTCCTACGACGGATGCTGCGCCCGTGGCGCTTACTGCCGACGGAAGTGCTGAATACGCACCCTCGTTCATCCCCGGCACAGAAAAGGTGGCTTACCTTGCTCCTGATGCTGATGGCGCGATGCAACTGTGGATGATGAATGCTGACGGCACAGCCCGCAAGCAAATCTCATTCGAGTCAACCGATGTCAACGATTACCTTTTCTCACCCTGCGGTAAAAAGGTGATTCTCGTCAAGACTATTACCCATGAAAAGAGCGTACAGCAGAATGATGCTGATTTACAACTCACGACAGGTATCGTAGCCAACGACCTCATTTATAAACATTGGGATCACTATACGACTTCTGCGCCTCACCCCTTCGTGGCAGATTTTGACGGCAATAAGGTGAGCGAGAGCAAGGACCTTCTTGAGGGCGAACCCTACGAATGCCCTATGCTTCCTTTCGGTGGTGTAGAACAGTTGGCTTGGAGTCCTGATAGCAAGCAGATTGCTTACACTTGCCGTAAACTCTCCGGTCTTGACTATGCCATCAGTACGGATAGCGACATTTACCTCTACGACCTCGAATCTGGCAGCGTCAAGAATCTTTGCAAACCCGAAGGTTATGTGCGCCCCGCTTGCGACCCCACACGTTCGCTCAAGCATCAGGCGGTTAATCAGTTTAAGGAAGATGTAAATGCGGGCTATGACCAAAATCCGCAATTCTCGCCTGATGGCAAGTACATTGCTTGGAGCAGCATGGAGCGCGATGGATATGAAAGCGACCGCACACGACTTTGCATTTATGAATTTGCTACTGGTAAGAAGATCTACGTGACAGAAACTTTTGAGAGTGGCGTTAACGAATTTGCTTGGGCGACAGATAACAACACGCTTTACTTTAGTGGCGTTTGGCATGGTCGCACCAATCTTTATCAAACCAATCTTACGGGCGAGGTAAAGCAAATCACGGATGATGTTGCCGACTATGCGCTCCTCGGTGTGCACCCCAATGGCGAGCAACTCCTCGTGAAGCGCCACTCCATGAGTCGTGCTGATGAAGTGTACTTTGTGAACATTGCCGATGGTAAGACTGCGCAACTCACTCAGGAAAACGAACCTTTCTACGCTCACTTTGAGTTTGGTGAAGTCAAGGAGCGTTGGATTGAAACAACGGATAAAAAGCAGATGCACGCTTGGGTAATCGTTCCGCCCAACTTCGACCCTGCGAAGAAGTACCCCACATTACTCTTCTGCGAGGGTGGTCCCCAATCTCCCGTAAGTCAGTTCTGGAGCTTCCGTTGGAATTTCCAGGTAATGGCTAATCAGGGTTACGTAGTTATCGCTCCTAACCGACGTGGCCTTCCTGGTTTCGGCATGGAGTGGTTGGAGCAAATCAGTGGCGACTACTCTGGTCAGTGCATGAAGGATTACCTCTCTGCCATCGATGACCTTTGCAAGGAAACCTGGGTGGATACCGACCGCCTCGGTGCGGTAGGTGCAAGCTTTGGTGGTTATAGCGTCTATTGGTTAGCGGGCAATCACGACAAGCGCTTCAAGGCATTCATTGCCCACGATGGAATCTTCAACACGCAACAACAGTATGTTGAAACCGAAGAAATGTGGTTCCCCAACTGGGATATGGGACAAGCGCCTTGGTATAAGGATGCTCAGGGCAAACGTGCAAAGGTGTTCGAAACTTCTCCGCACCTCTATGTTGATCGTTGGGACACGCCCATCCTCTGCATTCATGGTCAGAAGGACTTCCGCATTGAATACACCCAGGCTGAAAGCGCCTTTACCGCTGCTCGCCTCCGTGGCATTCCCGCGCAACTCCTTCTTTTCCCCGACGAAAACCACTGGGTGCTCAAACCCCAGAACGGCATCCTCTGGCAACGCACCTTCTTCCGCTGGTTGGATAAGTGGTTGAAGGATGAAAAATAAGCACTTCCTTACAACCTTATAACCTCAAAACGTTATAACCTCAAACCTTAAAAACTCAACAAATGACTGAACAACTTAAACAAACGCTTCGCGATTCCAAGGCAGCTCGATGGACGGCCTTGATTATCGTTAGCTTCACTATGATGTGGGGATACTTCCTCACCGATGCTATGTCGCCCTTGATGGATATGCTCGGCATTTCTATTGAACAAGGAGGCATGGGATGGAGTGCCAGCGACTTTGGCAACTTCAACTGGGCATACATGTGGCTCAACGTATTCTTCTGCATGCTACTCTTCGGTGGCATCATTTTGGACAAGTTTGGCGTACGCCTTACAGGTGTGGTTTCTTGCTTGTTCATGGTAGTTGGTGCAGGTATTAAGTTCTATGCTGTAGAATTCATAGCTCCTGGAGGTGCGCCAATCGTGCTTGACCTCTTCGGTTTCGATATACAGTTGTATAACCAACAAGTGCTTACGGCTTGTATAGGTTATGCTATCTTTGCTGTAGGTACCGAAAACTGCGGTATTACCGTTACAAAAGTCATCGCCCGTTGGTTTCAGGGTTATGAAACAGCCCTCGCCATGGGTATCCAGGTGGCTGTAGCGCGCCTGGGTACAGCTCTCGCACTTGCCGTTAGCCCAATTCTTGCTAAGAACTTTGAGGTGTCTACCCCTTTGCTCCTTGCATGGGTATTATTGCTCGTAGGTTTGATGGCCTACCTCGTGTTCTGCGTGATGGACAGTCGTTTGGATAAGCAGGAAGGCGCGGTTGCAGTGTCATCTGATGACGATGAAACCTTCAAACTCAGCGACCTCTCTATCATCCTCCGCAGTAAGGGATTCTGGCTCATCGCTTTGCTTTGCCTCTGTTTCTACTCCGCCGTATTCCCCTTCTTGAAGTACGCCACTTCACTGATGATTAACAAGTATAATGTGGATCCCACTTTAGCTGGTTTACTTCCCGCAATACTTCCATTTGGAAACTTAATTATGACTCCTTTCTTCGGTAATATATACGATAGGCATGGTAAGGGCGCAACGATTATGGTGATTGGTTCAGTTTTGCTGATTATCGTACATTTGTTCTTTGCAATGCCATTGTTTAATTACTGGTGGTTTGCAGCCCTTATCATGGTTCTCCTTGGAGTTGCGTTCTCATTAGTGCCTAGCGCCATGTGGCCCTCTGTACCTAAGATTATTCCTCTTCATCTTCTTGGTTCTGCTTATGCTCTAATTTTCTGGGTTCAAAATATTGGTTTAGGAGCTGTTCCAAAGTTAATAGGAAGTGTTCTTGATAATTATTGTATCGTGGGTACTGTCGTACGTGATGGAAATGAAGTGTCCCTCTTCGACTACACCATCCCTATGCTTATTTTTGCAAGTTTTGGAGTAATTGCTCTTGGTCTTGCACTTTGGTTAAAGGCTGAAGACAAGCGCAAGAACTACGGACTTGAAAAGCCCAATATTGTAGCATAGTTACTTGTACACTAACTATTAAAAACTCCCGCAACGTCAATTAAGATGATGCGGGAGTTTTTATGATATGTTATTTTACAGGTTGCAATATTTGTTATTATTGCTTCTATATAACAAACGCTTGTTTCAGGGGAGAAAACTCTATTGATTGATAATTTGTCTCACGCAGACTGCGCAGACTTTCCCAAAAGCGCACACACTTTGTTTGTGCTTGCCATCTGGATGGTAACGCAAGCGTAGTGTGGCCTCTGCGTTATTTTCTACATAAGACTATTCCTATCTGCATGGTCTCTGCGATTTCTGCGGAGTCTGCGTGAGAAACATAAAACTATTTTCTATACAACAGAAACATCATCCTGCTGGTGAACGCAGTGAACCTGTGGTGGTTGACTACAAGCGAATGAATGTATCGGTCCCCGTTGGAGGACCTACAACAACCAATGATAGCTGTCTGACTAGACATGTGAGGGGCAAAGCAAGAAGATAAGTAAAACAATCTTATAGCAAATCTAAGTGCTGTGGGTCCTCCTACGGGGACCGATAGAACTCACAGTTGTTATCCCTAATCCGCAGGTTCGCCTTGCTCACCCGCGGTTAAGCAAGTGTGCCCTCCTACGGGGGCATTACGAAAGTGATTTGCAAAATTTTCTACGTTGCCTAAATACAAATAATACCGTGCCGTAACGTGCTTGCAGAGGTATTTGTTATATAGAAGCAATAATTTAGGTAAAACATTCACTTCAACGTAGTTTTAGATGAAGTGGTCATTATATCACAAACAACTGATGACCATGAATGTAAAGAACCGCATCGTAAAAGAGTTTTACGATGCGGTTCTTTATAATCCTTAAATAATAATTGAAACTACATATTACCTTGTTCTTCCTCAAAATCAAAGTATGCATTTACTGCAAGGTACAAATCTTCCTGGTCCAATGTTTCATAGTTGTCCTTGCTGGCAACTTGAAGAATGTACTTCGTGATTTCTTCAAGGTCGATTTCAACTTCCTCATTTGTAAAGTCTACCTTTTCCGTGAGATAAGTTTCGATGAGGTCTATGCAGTAGTAGAGATTTTCCTCGGTAATGCGTTCTTGTGCGTCTTGGGGTAGGTGTGCATGAATGTATGCAACTGCCTCCGCATCGTGTTGCGCATCTGCAAGGAGTTCGTCTTCAAAATTTGCCATACAGATAATTATAAGAGGAATTATTATAGTATTTCCTGTAATTTCTCAATAAACACGCTCTTGTTCGCAGCTCCAACCTGCTTCGTTACCACATTGCCATCTTTGACATAGAGTACGGTGGGAACATTGCGAATTCCGTATTGCATAGCAAGGTCTTCGCATTCGTCAACATCGCATTTACCAATAATAACTTTTCCTTCATATTCTTCTGCAATTTCGTCCATGATAGGTGCAACCTTTTTGCAAGGACCGCACCATGTTGCTGAGAAGTCTAATACGAGGGGAAGTCCCTTTGCTACGATTTCTTGATAGTTCTGATCTGTAATGTGTACCATAAACTTAATTTTTATTTGTCTTGATTGAAGATCTATTACTTATTATCTTATGATATGCAAAAATAAGCATTTTTTTGCGATAACTATGATATTCTTTGAAACGTTTTAGTTGATTGTATAACTAAACATTTGTTTCTCTGACAAGAAGTCAAGAACTTTCTTGTTTACATTTATAGTATGCGTATGTGATAAAAGATGGATGTTAGTCTTAGTCTCGTTATCTTTGATGCTTATAAAGAGAGAGGTTGTTCCTGGGGACGAATCTACTAATGCAATAAACTCTTCCATAATATCTTCGGTTAGTTTTTCTAAACTAATGTCTACGGTTAGTTTCTCAACCTTCTTATCTTTAATATCAGAGAGAAACTCTATTTTCCCAATCCTTAAATCATACTCATTCGGGCGGAAGCGATGAGGTTCTATTTTTGCCGTAATAAAGAGTGGATTTCCAACAGTAAAGTATCCTTTCCATCTTGCCCATTCTTCTCCAAACATGGGGATTTCAAGTGTACCAGAGTAGTCTTCCAACACCGCTATGCCGAAGGGTGAACCATTTTTAGTTTGTCCCTCTTTAGCAATTCCGTTTACAATACCTCCAAATGTAATGTCTTGATTAGCATAGGCAGCACGATCCTGTAACTGTTCCATAGTTGCAGTACAAAGATTGTTGAGAACAATATGATAACTATCAAGAGGATGTGCAGAGATGTAGATCCCAATGAGGTCACGCTCTTTATTGAGGCGCTCAATGTCACTCCATTTATTGAACACTTTTGCTGGTTGAGGTTTAACTACTGCAAGTTCTTCAAAATCACCGAAAAGTGAGTTTTGTTGCTGTTGTTGATCAACTTGATATCTCACTCCATATCTCAAGAGAGTATCAATAAAGAGTTCTCCGTCTTGAGCAATTTCAAAATACTGTTCACGTTTGAATTCAAAACTATCGAAGGCACCAGCAAGAACCAAACTTTCAATACACTTCTTATTACATGTTGTAAGGTTGATGCGTTCAACGAAATTGTAGATTGAGGTGAAAGGTCCGTTGGCATTTCGCTCTTGTAGAATGTTCTCTACAGCGCCTTCCCCGACACCTTTAATAGCTCCAAGACCAAATCTAACATCACCTGTGGCATTCACACTGAATTTTAATTTTGACTCATTGACGTCAGGACCGAAGACATTTATGCCTAAAGTCTTGCACTCGTTCATAGCCTTTGTAATTTCAGTAATGTTATCAAGACTTCGACTCATATACCCTGCCATATATTGCGAGGGAAAGTTTGCCTTGATATATGCAGTCTGGTAAGCCACCCATGAGTAACAGGTAGCATGACTCTTGTTGAATGCGTAGGAAGCAAAAGCTCGCCAGTCGTCCCAAATTTTCTCCAACACCTTAGGGTCATATCCGTGTGAAACACCTCCATTGAGGAACTTCGGATACATATGATTCAACTTGTCAATGAGTTTTTTACCCATCGCCTTTCGAAGGTTGTCACTTTCACCACGTGTAAAGTCAGCAATTTCTCTTGAGAGAAGCATGACTTGCTCTTGATAGACCGTTATCCCATAGGTATCCTTTAGGTACTTCTCCATGCACGGAAGGTCGTAAGTAATAGGACTAATACCTTTCTTACGATTGATAAATTCAGGAATGTATTGCATCGGCCCTGGGCGATAGAGCGCATTCATCGCAATGAGGTCTTCAAATACAGTTGGCTCTAATTCGCGCAAATATTTTTGCATCCCTGGTGATTCAAACTGAAATGTACATATGGTATTGCCATCACAATAGAGTTGGAATGTTGCTGGATCATCGATGGGTATTTGATCTACATCAAGTACAATTCCTAAACTATCCTCTATATTGATGACGGCTTCCTTGATGATGGACAATGTTTTTAATCCCAAGAAGTCCATCTTAATCAAGCCAGTTTCTTCAATGACCTTGCCTTCGTACTGTGTGCAAAGCAGTTTTTCTTTCGTTTCCTTATCCTCAGCTGTTGATACAGGCACCCAATCGGAAATAGCATCGCGACAGATAATGACCCCGCAGGCATGCACCCCAGTGTTTCGCACGTTACCCTCCAACATTTTAGCGTAGCGGATGGTTTCATAGAGTAGGGGATCTGAGGACGATTCGGCTTCTTTAAGTTCTGGAATACACGCAATGGCATTTTCAAGACTCATCTTAGGAGTTTTTCCATTTTCATCTTCAGGAAGTTTGTCAGGGATGAGTTTGCAAAGATAATTGCTTTGTGAAAGGGGCAAGTTTTGCACACGTGCAACATCCTTAATTGCAGATTTTGTGGCCATGGTAGAGTAGGTAATGATGTGTGCTACCTTCTCTGCCCCATATTTGTCAGTCACCCATTGTAGTACTTTCCCACGCCCATCATCGTCAAAGTCAACGTCAATATCTGGGAGTGAAATACGGTCGGGATTTAGAAAGCGCTCAAAAAGTAGGTCATACTTAATAGGGTCAATATCTGTTATACGTAAACAATAAGCAACTGCACTACCTGCCGCAGAACCACGTCCTGGTCCCACACTTACACCTAACTCTTGTCGAGCAACCTTAATATAGTCTTGTACAATCAAGAAGTAACCAGGGAAACCCATGGTCTTCATGATATGCAGTTCAAACTTTATACGTGCTTCAGTTTCTTCATCCAAAGGGTCACCATAACGCCATTTAGCACCTTCGTAAGCAAGTTTTGCAAGATAATCAGCTTCCAACTTGATGCGATAGAGTTTATCATACCCTCCAAGTTTCTTAATTTTTGCCTCACCATCTTCTTGAGACATGACAACATTACCATTTTCGTCCTCTGTGAATTCCTTGTAAAGATCTTCTTCAGTAAATTTCTTTCGGTAGTCGTCTTCGGTTCCGAAATCTTCCGGGATTTCAAAGTTGGGCATGATGGGCCCGTGGTCGATAGAATAGTTTTCTGTCTTGTCTACAAGTTCGCACGTATTTTCAATCGCTTCAGGAATATCAGCAAAGACTTGATTCATCTCCGCCTTTGTTTTAAACCATTCCTGCTTGGTGTAGAGCATACGGTTAGAAGAATATAAATCTGCCCCTGTAGAAAGACATATCAAACGATCGTGTGCTTCGGCATTTTCTTCGTTAACGAAGTGTGAGTCATTCGTACACACCAATTTCACTTGATGTTTTTCAGCCAATTTAATGATAACTTGATTTACTTCCTCTTGAAGGGGATAGACCTCTCTATTCGCATTTTGTGCAGGATCAGTCACTTTATGGCGCATCAGTTCAAGATAGAAATCATCCTTAAAAACTCTCTTAAACCATTCAATTGCTTCTTCTGCCGCAGGGATATCTCCCGCTTGAATTTTTTTAGGGATTTCTCCCCCTAAGCAAGCAGAACTAACCATCAATCCCTCACAATATTTTTCCAATTGTTCATGATCGGTACGCGGACGCATATAGAAACCATCGACCCATGAATTACTTACTAATTTAATTAGATTTTTATATCCTGTTAAATTTTTAGCAATAACCACTAAGTGCCATCCCGAGGCATCGGGTTTTCCTTCTTTGCGAAGCATGCCGCGTCTCGCCACATACATTTCGCAACCAATCATTCTTTTAAAATTGGCTATACGCTCTTGTTTTGCTATTTGAGGTAGAAGTTGTGCTTTTATTTTGTCGAGTGAAATTCCCTCTTCCTCATTTGTAGGAACATAAATACCTTCTTGTATTTGATCTAATTTACCTTTAAGTTCCTTAAGGTTCTTTTTTGCCTTTGACATGACTTTTTCGGTATAATTGAAAAAGTCTTTCACGCCCATCATGTTGCCATGGTCAGTCAAAGCCATACCTTTCATGCCGTCTGCAATGGCTTTGTCTACCATTTTTGAGATGGAAGCTTGTCCGTCAAGAATAGAATATTGAGAGTGTACATGTAAGTGTACAAAGTCTTTCATAAATAATAAAAGGGCTTAAGTGTTTTTCAGGCTAATTTATAAAATTCCAACTAATTCCTAAATGCAATGTAAATCCATTCATAGGGTAGTGGGGGAGTTCAAAAGCTTTTTTCTGTCGATCAGAAGCGTTTATGTGTGAAGCCATAATGTAGAATCGTGTGCGTTTCAAGTGCATATTGGCATAAACATTAACAATGGGATACCCACCAATATTCTCCGTTCTATTAGCATCTTGAAGTACATACTGACCGATGATAGGAGAGTACACTTGAGGGGCGAATCGCGTGAAGAATCTTACATCCGAACCAATTTCTGTGTTCAACACTTTAGCAATTTGAAATTTGAGAAAAAGATTGCTATATGCCAGGAATGTAGGTGCAGGTGAAAGTGTTTTATCAGAGGTCATTTGATAAGTAAATTCATTCTCCCAATTGAATATACCCCATGTTTGTAAATGATACAATGCAACTTCAAGACGCTGAACAGGTTTACCGTTTTGAATGGCATTAACACGATGTAATTTTAAGTTCTCGGCATCAGCTTTTGGCTGATCAAATAGAGTCTCTTGTAAATAGGCGCCCTTGTTCTGTTGCTCAAAACGTACAGACAATCTTGTTGTCTTATAGCGCAAAGTTACACCTAATTGAGTGGTAAGCGTGTTACTCATCCCTTCATTATCCCACCAGGCGTTTCTGGAGTGATAATGTCTGTAATAGAAGGTTGGTTCTTCTGAACTGAGTTTAGCAAAAACTCCCACAGTTAATGTATCATTACCAACTTCAGTGTGTAGGTCACCATTGGCCAACAACATGAATTCTCCCCAGCGTTTACCATCGCGTGTGCGTAATTCTCCCAACATATCATAGTCAAGAACTTTGCCTTTTCTATGCATAAGTTGGAGTCCGACGTTAAAGTAATTGTATGCATAGGTATCAAAAGTTGTAGCAGATTTAGGCAATGTAAACCTCTCATATTTATGGGAGAAATAAAGTCTTGCACCTGCTTTCAACCATGTTTTCCATTTCTCATTTAGTTCCAAAGCAACAGTGTTACGCACTGCAATATGTTTCATCTCATCTTTTGCAGAATCACCAGCAAAAAAGAAATCCTTGAAATAGTGTGCATTATATTCATTAGTTCTAAAGTTACTCAAGAACAAACGGTCATCATGATCAAACTGAAGGGAGTGAGTTATCGACATTGGGACAGTCATTGAATTTTCTCTTCCTGTAGTTCTACTACCCAAGGTATCAGTTTTTAAGGAATCCCCATATTGGCGATTAGAGCCGAGGTCTATTCTTTGAGTGAACAATAGTGAATTTACATTCAGTTTATTCCAGGTTTTGGATAAAGACGTTGGCATATCCCATGTTTCATAAGAATTTGTGAATGCCTCTGGTTCTGTAACATATCTATCATCCTCAATACCTCCATTCTCAGATGTTTTCAAATGATGCAAGCGATACGCTAAATGAGATTTATAACGTTCTCCCAAATATGACGCGTATATATTGCCCATAAAATGAGCGGTGTTTTGAGATTGATAGTAACCGCGCCCATATAGATAGTCTACATTAAAGCCCAAACCTAATTTCTTGCCCGCATTAACAGCAAAGAGCGCTGTTATTCTATCTTCACCATGCTCTTTGTCGCCACATTCATGATAGGTTATATTAGTAAAAGGAGATTTAGTATTTGTAAATAGTTGCACAGAAGAGCGTTGAGCAAAAAAATCATACGGTTTCATGAATACAAATTGTTCATGCCAATGTACATTCTTGCCGTTTTCAAGTCTTAAAGAATGTCGAGGACTTCCTAAATTACCCGTCATTAAATAACCTCCACGTTTACCTCGTGTAGAACCCTCATTTTGAAAACCATGCATCAAAGTATCTAGATTAATAGGTGTTATATCGCCAAACTGAGGGTCAATATTCCAAACGTAAATACCTTCAGGTACATTGGTTTTAGAAGAGACAGGGACTGTATCTTCATCTATTTCGTTCCATCTATGCCCATTCTGTTCATATCCAGGATTAAAATTTCCACGCTTGAGTCGGTCAAAATTTCCTTTTGAAATCTGACCAAATACCACACTTTGAGATAGTAGTAAGGCAATAATAGTAAGCAGAAACGATATTTTACTCATAAGATATTTCAATATAGTAATATTCTTCGTTGCATTCAATTATAATATTCATGCAAAGATACTATTTTCTTTCTAGTCTTGATATTTAATAATTTTTATTTCATCCAATGACGATAAATTATGATAAATATGACAGATATTTATTAAACATAATCCTGATTCTACTTTACAACAAGAACTGAATATAAATAACGCAAATAACATCGGAACTAACTCCCAAATAAAACAAATTATCTCCCAAATATTTTCAACTATCTCCCTAACTCGTTCACATCATTCTTAGTTGTGAAGGTTATTAAGAAGATAGTTGAAAATGTATATATTTATGCGTTTGTTTTCGATGATAAAAATTCTCTACTTCTACGGTTTATCATTTGTCTTTTGGTATGTCGTTCGTAATACTCTGAATTGTGTGCGTCGGTTTAAAGCATGACAACTATCTTGTTGCTGTGGTGTTAACTTTGAGATAAACACGTCGGTCAAGATATCACCTTCCTTGAGGAAATTGTGCGTCTCCGTCAATTTTTTATTCACAACTTTGGGTAGCTCTTCGCCATAACCTACAGGTGTCAGGCGTTCTGCATCTATACCATTATCTATGAGGAATTTGACTACTGCTTCTGCACGGCGTTGCGATAAACGTTGATTATATTCATCCCTACCGCGACTATCCGTATGCGCAGAAAGTTCAATAGTTATTGTAGGATTATCATTGAGCATCGTGACAAGACGCAAAAGCGCCTGCGTGCTTTCAGGTGTAAGGTCGGCTTTGTCAAACTCAAAGAATACATTTCGCACTAAAATTGGCACAGAAATGCTTGCTAATGGGAACTGCAGTACGTACTCGTGATCGGTTGTTATGGTATCTGTTGTGAGTTGGTTGTTCGCATTCAAATAGCCCTTACACGAGGCGAGAAAGACGTAATCAACGGCAGGTTTCACCTTTGCTTCGAACGAGCCATCAGGAAGCACACCAAGACGTAGGTTGGTACCGTCGCTCCCTACAATATACACTTCAGCTTGAGGCAATTCATAACCATCAACCTCATAAATCCATCCCTTTACCGTTTGCGTGGTTTCGGGATAGCTAAAGCTGTAAATCTTATCCCAACCTCTGCCTCCGGTAGAGCGTGAAGAGGTAAAGTAACCGCGGTTGTGAAATCCCTCGAAAGTAATGCCGAAATCATTACCCGAAGAGTTCATCGGTGCGGGTAAATGAGTTACACTCCATTCCTTGGAAACCGTGTCTTCTACTGCATAGAAGAGATCCAAACCACCAAGTCCTCCCCTACCATCAGACGAGAAATAAAGTTCACCCGAAGGTCGGAATGATGGGAACATTTCATTACCCGTCGTGTTAATTGTGGGACCTAAATTTTCAATAGGACCAACTTCCGATCCCTCTAATGGAGCACGCCATAGATCTAACCCACCAAGTCCTCCAGGTTGGTCGGACACAAAGTAAATCCATGTACCATCGGGTGATGGACACGGATGTGCGTACGAACTCAACGAGTCTTCCGTTATTTTTAATTTTGATGGTTTACTCCACGACGCATCGCTACGATTAGACACCCATATTTCAGCCATTCTGGGGTATTCAGGATCAGTGGGGCAAAGGGTGAGAAACATTTTACCACCGTCTTGCGTAAAACTACAAGCACCTTCATCTAATGCGGTGTTAAGTCCACCCTCTACAAGTTCGGGAGCTTTCCACTTCCCTTTTTCGTCTTTACGCACACGAAAAATGTCGCCGTTCTTCATCCCCGTTATATCACTCAACTCTTCACCTGTAGCTTGATTGCGGGTAGAGGTGAAATACAACTCTTTCCCTTCCGCATCCGCTAATGAAGGCGAGTAATCAGAACGGCTTGATGAAAACAAACGCTCAAGTTTGACGCTATAAGCAGAACCTGCATTTCTGAAATCAACGGCACGCTTTGCCCAATAAAACTCGCTTTTGACTTCTAAAGAATCACCCACAAGTTCCATGTATTTCGACAAATAGGTCGCAGCACCTTTATAGTCTCCCATTTGAGAAGAAAGTCTGCCTAATTGTAGAAAGGTAAGCGTGTCGTTGTACTTATAGCGCTCCGCCGTTTTATAC
Organism: Alloprevotella sp.; assembly: GCA_045656425.1. Lineage (GTDB taxonomy): Bacteria > Bacteroidota > Bacteroidia > Bacteroidales > Bacteroidaceae > Alloprevotella. The sequence continues at coordinate 167,535 of JAZORE010000059.1, read as the reverse complement.
GCACCGATAGCTCGTGCCACATTGCCATACTGCCTATAACACTCTCCCATCCAAAAGGAAATCTCCCCTCGTTGGGCACGTTCTTTGGGAGGAGTTCGCTTATAGGCTTTCTTAAAGTAAGATGCCGCAAGTTCATGTTCTCCAAGTCGTTGTGCGTCCTTACCTTTCTTAATGCTTTTAGAAGCACTCCCACATGCAACTATCGCGCAAAGCAACGATATATAGAGTAAATTTAGTAATTGTTTCATACCTTTATAGAACCTATAAATAGGCATATTATTGTCATAACTATGCAAAATTAAAAAGAAAAATATGTAGATTCGGGAAAAATTCCTAATTTTGTTGCATCTAATAAAGCAAATTCTAACCAAACATTATACTTTAGATCATGAAACAAATTGTAAACGGAAGAATTCTTACTCCTCAAGGTTGGCTTGAAAATGGTAGCGTACTCGTTGAAGGCAATAAAATTGTAAACGTTATTAACACTTCCCTCCCCATCAATGGTGCTGAAATAATTGACGCAAAGGGATGCGACATTGTTCCTGGCGGTATTGAATTGCACGTACACGGCGGCGGTGGACGTGACTTTATGGAAGGTACAGAAGAGGCATTCCGTGTAGCAGTTGATGCACACCTTCATTACGGAACAACTGCCATCTACCCCACCCTTTCATCATCTACGGTGCCCATGATTGAAGCAGCGTTGAAGACTACAGAGAAGTTGATGGCAGAACCCGACAGTCCCATCATGGGCTTGCACCTCGAAGGTCCTTACTTCAACATGAAAATGGCTGGTGCGCAAATCCCCGAATGGATTAAGGCGCCCGTGAAGGAAGAATATGAACACATCCTTGGTCTCACAAAGTGCGTTAAGCGCTGGGATGCTGCACCTGAACTCGAAGGTTCAGTTGATTTCATCAAGGCATGTCGTGCACACGGTGTATTGCCCAGCATTGGTCACACAAAAGCAACTTATGCCGATGTAAAGGCCGCAAATGAAGCTGGTATGACACATGCTACACACTTCTACAATGCAATGCCCGTCGTGTATAAGAATCGTGAATTCAAGGAAGCTGGTACGGTGGAAGGCATCTTTGCTGAAGAAAACATGACCGTAGAAATGATTGCCGACGGCATCCACGTACCTCCCGTAATGCTCCGCATGATTTACCAAATTAAGGGCGTTGAGCGCACAGCACTTGTAACCGACTCGTTAGCATGTGCCGCTGCTGATTCTGATGTAGCATTCGACCCCCGCGTGGTGCTCGAAGACGGTGTGTGCAAGCTTGCTGACCGTTCAGCTTTGGCGGGTAGTATTGCAACAATGGACCGCCTTGTTCGCACTTGTGTTCAACAAGCAGGTATCCCCATGGACGATGCATGCCGCATGATTAGCGAAACCCCAGCCAAGATTATGGGTATCTATGACAGAAAGGGTTCGTTAGAGCAAGGTAAGGATGCCGATATCATCATGTTTGACAAAAATCAAGAACTCACCTTTGTAATGGCTATGGGTAAGGTCGTGAGAAACGAACTTTAGATTTATAACAAAATTGCATAATTGAAAAAATCCGTCATTGCTCCAACATTACTATTTTAGGAGTTGACGGATTTTTTACTTTATAACTACAAATAAAAATCCTCAGTTAATTTGTTATAAGCATCGGAGCGTTGACCATTATTTGTAGTTAAAACTAAAGTTTCGCAAAGCAAATGGTCAGGATGAACTCCTTTCTTAAAGCAAAGTAGTTTTCTTTTACATGGTTTTGTTATCGTGGTTAAAACTGATACGATTTTTATAGGAGTGAAATGATTAACAATACAAATGTATACAAATTTATCAGCGACATCATTGGGAAGAATAACACAAAATAATCCATCTAGTTCCAATAATTGATAGGCAGCCTTAGCTAATGATTCTAATGGTAACGTGTCTGCATGCCTAGCTAAACTACGTTGTTTATTGGGTGATATTAATGAAGATGAAAAAAAAGGAGGATTACTTACTATTAGATCGAATTTTTCTTCAGGCTTGTAATGTACTATGTCAGAATGCACAACCTGAACCCGTGAAGAAAATTTAGATCGTTGAGCATTCTCATGCGCCTGAACGGCAGCATCTTTATCTAGTTCTACTCCAACGATATTTGCGTCAGTGCGTTGAGCCAACATTAAAGCTATGACTCCGCTTCCAGTTCCAATATCAAGGATTCTTCGGGCATTCATAATTGGACACCATGCTCCCAAAAGTACGGCATCAGTTCCAACTTTCATTGCGCATTTATCATGATAGATTCTAAATTGCTTAAAATCAAAATGTGACATAGGCTACAAAATGTATGTGTATACTAATAATCGGCAACATTCTAATAATGCTGCCGATTGTATTTCTTATTCCCAACCTAAGGCACTAGCTCCAAGTACTGCAGCTTCGCTACCATTTAATGTCGAAATTAAAAGTTTTGCTTTATCCTTATATACAAAGAGGACATTTTCATCGTAAGCTCTCTTAATTGGATCCATAATATAGTCACCCGCCTTGGTTAAGCCACCAAAGAATACAAACGCTTCTGGTGAACTAAATGCTGCAAAATCAGCACATGCCGCACCGAGTCGACTACCTGTTTCTTCAAAAATTTCTAAAGCTAACTTATCCCCGGCTTCAGCAGCTTGGAATACATCAAATGATGTTATTTCATCAACATTAAGTTTACGGAGCAAACTCGCTTCGTTTCTTGTTTCCAACAAATGTCGTGCTGTACGTGCCACACCTGTTGCAGAGCAATATGTTTCCAAACATCCTTTACGTCCGCAACCACAAGGACGTGCATTTTCCGAACGATCAACAATTACGTGTCCCAATTCACCAGCAAAACCATCTGAACCGTAAACAACACGACCGTCACATACAATACCAGAACCAACACCAGTACCCAATGTTATCATGATGAAGTTCTTCATGCCACGAGCTGCACCATAGGTCATTTCACCCATAGCTGCGGCATTCGCATCATTCGTCACACGAACAGGAACTCCAAGAGCTTCGCTAAATAGTTTTGCAATAGGAACAATACCCTTCCATTCAAGATTTGCAGCATTATCGATTGTTCCTGTATAGTAATTAGCATTAGGTGCACCAATCCCCATACCCTTAATCATTTCAATACCACCAACAAGATCTATAGCGGGTTGAAGCGCCTCTACAGCTGTTTTTACGTATTCTTCTACATTCTTATACCCTCGGGTTTTAATAACAGTTTGTGCTTTAATATTGCCACGAGCATCAACAATACCAAATACTGAATTAGTTCCGCCCATATCTAATCCAATTACATAGGGCTTTTCCAAAGTTTGTTCCATAGTAAGTTATTTATATAAATATTAGATTAGTTTTCTTGATTTTTAATTTTCAAAATGCTTCGAACTCAAAATCAACAAGGTCTTATAAAAGAATATTTTGGGCAAATATACATAAATAATGTTAATAAAACGTAAGTTAGATGTAAGAATTAGGAAAGATTTATTCTTTTATATACATATTCTTGGATACTTCAATAAGATGTTCGTTTCAATTAATAGAATCTCAAGTGAGATTTACTATATTGAGAGAGCTTAGACTTGTTTGTATTTAATTCATTGATTTAGCATATACAACGTTATTTCTCCACCAATTTTTCCTCTATCAAAAGAGCATGCCACAAGTTGTTTCGGAATTCAGGGTTTTGCGATTCCAATATATTAAAAAGCAGGGCTATTTCCGAACGCTTAGACTCACGTTCATGCGGACAATGTTTAATTAAAGGTTGATATTCAGAAGCAATTGCCCACTCTTTTAGCAAATCCTCCTTCACTTTGCAGAGGGGGCGGATAATGGTGAGGGGCATCTTCTGCATCCGGAGGAGGCAGGGCATGGTGGAGAAGCTACCGGCATAGGAGAGGTTCATGAGCGCCGTGTGGAGGATGTCGTCTTGATGGTGCCCGAGGGCTATCTTGTTACACCCCAACTCCTGCGCCACCTCGAAGAGCGTCTTTCGGCGGTTCCACGAACAGAGGAAACAGGGTGTGCGCTTCTCATTACGGTCGGCCTCAAACCCTATGAGGCGCTCGTGATAGGTGATGCCGTTGCGCGCGCATTGCTCGCGAAGGTAGTTCGTGTCCGACTGGTAATCTACCCCCGCCATTCTCACATGCAGGGCATGAAGCGTGAAGCCCTTATTGCTTCTGCGCAACATGTCGCCCATGAGATCGAGCAAGGCGAGGGAGTCCTTTCCGCCCGACAGGCCGATGAGGATAACATCAGAGGGAGTTATGAGCTGAAACTCCTTAACTCCCTCTCTAAAAGCGCGTAATAGTTTGCTACGTAATTGTTTGGACATACCTCCTCCCCTTACTTCATAAACACGAAATAAACGGCGGCCACCAAGCAGGCGAAGGCGGCAATGTGGTTCCAATGGAAGGTTTCGCCCTTAAACAACATCGTGACCACGACGGTGAAGACGAGCAAGGAGACGACCTCCTGAATCACCTTCAACTGGATGAGCGTAAAGGGACCTCCATTATCGATAAAACCAATGCGATTGGCGGGCACTTGGCACACGTATTCAAAGAAGGCAATCCCCCAAGAAAAGGCGATAATGGCAATCAAGGGCCAGTTTTTACTAATGCCCGTTTCGCTCAACTTCAAGTGGCCGTACCAAGCAAAGGTCATAAATATATTGCTCAACACGAGCAAAAGGACGGAGTAGATTCCTGACATAAGACTCTTATAAAGGAGAAAGAGGAAAAAGGAGAAAGCGCCATGCGGGCGGTTTTACACTCCGCACGGTCTTTCTCATTTCTCATTTCAATTAGAAAGTTTCTTATCCATTTCTTCGGCCGCACGCTTACCGTCGCCCATAGCGAGGATTACGGTTGCCCCACCACGAACGATGTCGCCACCGGCATAGAGCATGGGGATGGATGATTGCATATCATCGCCTACGACGATAACGCCCTTACGCCCCGTTTCAAGTCCCTCAACGGAAGCGGGAACAATGGGGTTGGGTGATACGCCGATGGCTACAACTACGAGGTCTACGTCCAGCGTTTCGATACCACCCTCAACGGGAACGGGAGAGCGACGACCTGAAGCATCGGGTTCGCCAAGCTCCATGCGTTGCAAGACTACTTGCTTCACGGCACCCTGCTCGTCGGCAACGTACTCAATGGGGTTGTGGAGCGTGAGGAACTCTACACCCTCCTGCTTCGCGTGGTGCACCTCTTCAAGGCGTGCGGGCATTTCTTCTTCTGAACGGCGGTAGATAATCATCGCGCGCTCAGCACCCAGGCGAAGGGCGGTGCGCACAGAGTCCATCGCCGTGTTACCACCTCCCACAACGGCTACGCGCTTACCAAAGAGGATAGGCGTATCAGCCTTCTTGTTGGAAGCGTCCATGAGGTTCACGCGGGTGAGGTATTCGTTACTTGACATCACGCCCGTGCTATTTTCACCCTTAATGCCCATGAAGTTAGGAAGACCGGCACCCGAAGCTACGAAGATGCCTTCGTAACCTTCCGCCTGGAGTTCGGCAATGGAAATGGTCTTACCTACCACGCAGTCCTTCACGAACTTCACACCACTCTTTTCGAGGTTCTTAATTTCAAACTCAACAATAGCGTTGGGAAGGCGGAATTCGGGAATACCGTATTTCAATACACCACCAATTTCGTGGAGCGCTTCAAACACCGTCACGTCATAACCGCGCGCAATCATGCTTCCCGCGAAGGAAAGTCCGGCAGGACCCGAACCCACGACGGCAATCTTCTTGCCCTTCTTCTCGGTGGGTACGATGGGTTGTGCCAAATGATGCTCGCGCTCATAGTCGGCGGCAAAGCGTTCGAGATAACCAATCGCTACGGGCTTACCACCGGTCTTCACGTGGATACACTTGCTTTCACATTGCTTTTCCTGGGGACATACACGTCCGCATACGGCGGGAAGGGCGCTCGTCTTCTTAATCACACGTGCGGCACCGGCAAAGTCGCCTACCTCAATGTGCTTGACGAACGTGGGGATATTGATGCTTACGGGACATCCCTCTACACAACCAGGATTTGGACAATCAAGGCAACGCTTTGCTTCCTGTTGTGCCTGAGCGATGCTCAACCCTTGGTTTACCTCTTCCTTCAACTGGCGTGCACGGTATTCGGGATCAAGTTCGGGCATGACGCAACGCTCGATCTGCATGCGCTCCTTGGGCTTCATTTGCTGGCGGAGCGCGGTGCGCCAAGCGTCATTACGACCCTCTACGTCGGCATAAACTTCCGCACAATCCACACCTTCGGGACAACCGCAATCCTGCTTCTTTTCAGCCTTACAATCATCTTCTTGAGTCGGAGTAATGGGTTGCATCGCCTCAATTTCTTCACGCTTAAAGGCCGCCATGCGCTTGAGCATTTCGTCGAAGTCTACTTGATGACCGTCAAACTCAGGACCGTCCACGCACACGAACTTCGTCTTACCACCTACCGTAATACGGCAAGCGCCACACATACCTGTGCCGTCTACCATAATCGTGTTGAGCGAAACATCGGTTGGTATTTCATACTTCTTCGTGAGCAAGCACACGAACTTCATCATGATAGCAGGACCAATGGCGAAACACTTGTCCACCTGCTCACGCTGAATAACACTTTCGATACCTTGGGTGACCAAACCCTGTTGACCATACGAACCATCATCGGTCATAATGATAACCTCATCACTATGCTTGCGCACTTCCTCTTCGAGAATGATGAGTTCCTTAGAGCGACCTGCGAGCACGGAAATCACACGGTTGCCCGCCTTCTTCAAAGCAACAATGATGGGCAACATGGGCGCAACACCTACTCCACCTCCGGCGCACACTACAGTGCCGAAGTTGTCAATATGAGTGGCCTTTCCCAACGGACCGACTACGTCCAAAATCTCGTCACCGACATTCAACTTGCAAAGTTCGGTGGATGTCTTACCTACGGTTTGAATTACCAAGGTAATCGTACCCTTTGCGGGATCAGAGTCTGCTATAGTGAGGGGGATGCGCTCACCCTTTTCACTCAAACGGATAATTACAAAATGTCCCGCACGGCGAGAACGAGCAATTAAGGGCGCTTCAACTTCCAACTTGAAGACCTTTTCCGAAAATTGCTCTTTGCTAACAATCTTACTCATATTATATATTTGTTATGCTAAATTTCGCGACAAAAATACATTATTATTCCGAACCCACAAACCACCAATTTAGAAAAGTAAAAAAATGTTCATGAAGATGCAGTTTTAGTAACAAAATGTTAATTTAAGTGCTCAAAGAGTGAAATAATGTTTAACGCAAAAACTTTTTCAAACGAAAACTATTCTAACTCACAAAAGTTTTTCATATTAGCATCAGGAAAGCCATCGGAATCCATGTATAATCGTCGAGCAGGAGCACCTATAAAAAATGGAATCACACCAAAAATATTAAGATTATGAAACGCATCAAGTTATTACTCATCATGAGTCTATTTAGCGCCATACATCTCACCGCTTTACCCCTTTCGGAGGCGCGCAGAGAAGCTTTGTTTTTGACAGACAAAATGGCATACGAGCTCAATCTCTCCCCCTACCAATATGAGCATGTATACAGAGTCAACCTTGAATATTTCCTCAATGTCTCCACTTACAGGGATTGCTTCGGCAGTTATTACGAGTATCGAAACACCGATTTGTCGTACATCCTTACCGACTGGCAGTACTCGCTGTATAGAAGCATTTCTTATTTCTTCACTCCCATCAAGTGGTTGAACGCTTCATGGCATTTTGATATATATAGGCACTATAAAAAGGCGCATTATTATTTTCATAAACCTTCATGTTACACAACCTACCACGGAGGTAAATGGAAACACCGCCACACGCACACCCCAAGCATCTACCGAGAACACAAGTTTGAGCACCACAAGGGCATGCGTCACACACACTATAAGAGCGATTATGAAAATAACAAAAACAAGTCTTCATATCAATGTACAGAAGTTAGAAGAGGCAAAACTCGCCCAAGCAGCATAAATCGCATTAACACCCCCCAAAATAAAACTGATGCAAGTTCACGCATTAGTCATACTACAAGAACAAAAGCAAGTAAAAGCAAGCGTAATCCCAATCGAGAAAACACATTAAAGAAACCAACCTCTCCACAAGTTTCTACGGAGAACTTAAAAAGACACTTCTGATGGAAATTCAGAGTGCTAAAGCTATGATGTTCATAAACAAACTCGAATGTTCCACATGAAAGTATTTGCTATTTGATGAAGATTGCAAATACTTTATTTTTTTATATAGTATTTAGAAAATAATCACTAATTTTGCAGAAATAAGTTTATATTTTTGTCTCACCTTCATCAACAGAACTTCTACATACATTGTCTTTTCAACGATCTGCTGATGAAATAAATAAACACTATGACAACTTACACCAAGGAGCAGTTGATGCTTGTTAGTAATGAGGTACTTAAAATACTTGCACAGCAGTTTAATACTCCGCATAAAGATGCTGACGATGTTGAAATATTAGTCAACGATATATTAGAAGCGCAAAAGCAAATGGCAACTCTTGACACAGAAGAAATTGTACCTGTAAAGAAAAAACGTGGTCGCCCTTCTAAGGCTGAAATTGCTGCTCGAGAGGCAGCAGAAGCAGTCGCAAAAGCTATTAAATGTGAAGAGGAGAAAAAAAATAGTGATGACATACAGGGAACGATATTTGTTGAGAAGAATACAAATTTAGTTGAAGGTGAAGATTCAATAAAAAAAGAGATATCAACAGAAAGTAATGAAGATGAAACTGTAGACACATTAGAAAAGGAATTTGTTACTATTTGCAATGAGGATTCCATTCAAATAGATGAAAACTTTGTTATTGTAGAAAATCTACCTGAATTTGAAGCTGTTGAAGAAGAATTTTATAGTGCAATAGAAGATTTTGATCAGACTGAAGAGATTGCTGAAACTGTGATTCCAGAATCTCAGACAGAAGAAGTTACCTTATCCCCGACTCCACCTTCATTAACCGAACCTTCAATTCCAGATACAATATATTTAGATGGTGGCGGAGTACTTGAACTTACAAAGGAAGGATATGGTTTTTTACGCTCTGCTGATTATAATTATCTAACCTCACCTGATGACATCTATGTGTCTCCGATGCAATTACGCCAATATGGATTAAAACCTGGCGACGTGATTACGGGTAAGATAAAAGTTCCCCGAGATGATGATAAGTTTTTTGTCCTAAATAGTGTTGAAACAATCAATGGAAAGCGACCATTAGAAGTAAGAAATCGTATTGCATTTGAACATCTTGTACCACTTTTCCCTGACGAAAAATTCAGTTTGTGCACAGGAACCAAAGATAGCTTATCACGTCGTGTTGTAGACATTTTTGCCCCTATTGGTAAGGGACAACGTGCCTTGATTGTTGCACAACCTAAGACGGGTAAGACGATGCTTATGAAGGAGATTGCAAACGCAATCGCAGAAAATCATCCTGAGACCTACCTCATCATGTTGCTTATTGATGAGCGTCCCGAAGAAGTAACAGACATCAAGCGCACGGTTAAAGCAGAGGTAATCGCATCGACATTTGACGCACCAGCATCAAATCATGTTAAGATAGCTGGTATTGTGTTAGAAAAAGCAAAACGTATGGTTGAATGTGGGCACGATGTGGTCATCTTCCTTGACTCCATAACTCGCCTTGCACGTGCATATAATACGGAAGCACCTGCATCTGGAAAAATCCTATCAGGTGGTGTTGACGCCAATTCGCTCCAACGTCCCAAGCGTTTCTTTGGTGCCGCACGAAACATTGAAAATGGAGGATCTTTAACTATTATTGCTACAGCCCTCATTGATACTGGGTCGCGTATGGATGAAGTGATTTTTGAAGAATTTAAGGGTACGGGTAACATGGAACTTCAACTTGATCGTCAGCTTGCAAATAAGCGCATATTCCCTGCTGTAAATGTTATGGCGTCAAGTACCAGAAGAGACGACTTATTATTGTCACCTACAACTTGTAATAGAATGTGGGTATTTAGAAATTATCTCTCTCAGCTAAACACTGTTGAAGCGATGCAAGAGGTCATTAAGCAAATGGATAATACGTTGAATAATGAAGAAATGTTGCTTACGATGAACAAAGATTGATGAAATTCACCAATCTTTAATATCTTCAATGTAGAACTACACATAACTTCGGATATATAAAAAATTATCTCCGACTTAATTAATATTATCTGGGAGATATTTCAAAATAACTCCCAGATATTTTTTTGAGGACATACACAAAATAGTTTTTCCACTGCTACATATATTAGTAGATTCTAATTCAATTAAATAAGCAAAATCCCTAACGTTATTCTTCAAAATTGGATAATGAAAAGAGACTTGCAGAAGTATTATTTTAATATAAATCAATGAGAACAATAGAATTATTAGCACCAGCTAAAAATCTTCAAATTGGTATAGAAGCTATCAAACATGGAGCAGATGCTGTATATATAGGAGGTCCCAAATTTGGAGCACGAGCGTCTGCTGGAAATTCTATCTCAGATATAAAGAAACTATGTGATTTTGCTCATTTCTACGGTGCTAAGGTATATGTAACAATCAACACCATTGTATACGATGAGGAAATCACAGAAGTACAACAACTCATCAATCAACTTTACACAATAAATGTTGATGCACTAATAGTTCAAGACTTAGCACTCTGTCGCCTTCAACTTCCTCCGATAGAACTTCACGCATCTACACAATTAGATATAACTAATGTAGAGAAAGCCCAACTACTGGAGCACGCGGGTTTTAAGCAGATAGTTTTAGCACGTGAATTATCATTACCACAAATTAAATCTATTAAAGAAGCAACTAATGTTTCCCTAGAAGCATTTGTACACGGTGCACTCTGTGTAAGTTATAGTGGGCGATGCTACGCTTCTGAGTATTGTTTTCAACGATCAGCTAATAGAGGACAATGTGCGCAATTCTGTAGGCTTCCATTTACACTAAAGGACGCAAATGGACGTATCATTCGCAAAGATAAACACCTTCTTTCATTGCGTGATATGAATCGTTCTAAATATTTGGAAGATATGATAGATGCAGGTATTACTTCGTTTAAGATTGAAGGTAGATTAAAAGACCTTAGCTATGTCAAAAATGTAACAGCATTCTATCGAAAAGAAATTGATAAGATCATCCATAAACGCAAGGGGGAACTACGAAGAAGTTCGTATGGACAAACCTCACTCAATTTTATTCCTCAGTTAGACAAAAGTTTTAACCGTCAATTTACGAGCTACTTTATAGATGGTAAACGTTCACAGGAAGCATCCATTGATACACCTAAATCTACTGGAGAATACATCGGGAACATTACCCAAATATTAGGTAATAAACTCGAAGTTATCGTTGAGTCAGAAAAGAAATTACAAGCTGGTGATGGATTGTGTTTCATTGATTACGAAGGGAAGCTGCATGGATTTAGAGCAAATACAGTAAATCACACTGCACAGAAAAACAAATTTCAAGTTTCAATTTTCGGAAAACCTTCTTTCAAATTTATTGGTAAACACCAACTAAAGTTATATAGGAATTTAGATCTCCAGTTTGACAAAGAATTAAATAAAGAGTCTGCAAGCCGCAAATTGCTTCTCAAATTAGAACTAACAGAAAAAGACAACGGCTTCCTACTTTCCGGTAATGACGAAATGGGGAGACAGGCATTTGAAGAACTTGTATTTGAGCATCAAATTTCTAAAACTCCACAACGAGAAAACATTTTAAGACAACTCCTAAAAGTTGGTGATAGTCCATACAACATAGAAGATATAGAAATAAAACTCACGCAGGATTGGTTTATTCCATCTTCACTGTTAGCTAATGCCAGAAGAAATCTGTTTGTCAAACTTTTAGAAACTGAATTACAGCAATCTATTCCTCAAAGTTTACCCTACGATAAACACATTCCAATCGTCGCAGATAAACATTTAGATTATACAGCAAATATCGCTAATCATCTCGCAAAAGAATTTTACCAAGAAGTGGGAGTTGAATCTCAAGAACCTGCATTTGAAATATTTCAGCCTTCAGGTAGAAAAACAATTATGTTTTGCAAATATTGTATTCGCTACGAATTGGGATTGTGTAAAAAGGAAAGTGAACGTAAAGGCTCAGATTATTTAGAACCCTTTATTCTTGAAAGTTCAGATGGCAAACAATTCGAACTCTCATTCAATTGCAAAAAGTGTGAAATGACTGTGCTAACAACGTGATAGATATATGAAAAAAACATCTGGGATTGGTACAATCCCAGATGTTTTCATTTTATACATAATCTAAGCGTTTAAGGCAATCTACTTAACCAAAATCTTCTTGCCTTCTGCTGTAATATAAATTTTACCAGACTGAAGTTTATCTACTTTTTTGCCATCTATCGTATAGAGCTTCTGCTCGCGTGCAGACTCAATATTGGGCAAACTAATAGCTGTAATATCCGACTTTTCTGCAAGATAAAGTTTTGTCAAGTCATTAACATCTTCCTTAAGAATGTAACACTTGTTGACGTTCACAGTTGTCGTTGTTGCCGCTCCAATATAAGAGGTTGTACCAGCTTCCTCTGCATTCTTGAATGTAGACAAAATCTTAGATCTGTCAAAACGTTGCTTAATGCCTACACCATGAAGAATGTTTTTTTGTGAAATTGTTGTTTCATCACCAGGCACCAACGTAAGGCGATAAGAACCCTTTTCTGCACCAAAGATTACAGCCTCGTAAGCTGGTACGACGTTGCCTTGAATGGGTTCTAGAAGTGCGTAGTCGTATGCTACTCCTTCGTAATTGAGAGTTTCATGACCTGAAATGGTGTATGCAGTAAGCCCTTCTTCAAGTGACACAGCGAAAGGCATGCAATAGTTTACAAGACCCGACTCTGGTACACTAATGCTGACGAATTTCACTTCTTGAATCTTCCAAATGTTATTGGCATCGCTTTCACCACCACTCCAAAAACCTGTGTTTTTATCGCTATATGCATTGAGATACTGACCTGTTCCCTGCATTTCTAACACGTAAAGGTTTTTCTCTGTATCTATACAAACTGCATTCCATTTGGGGGCAGAAGCCTGAGAAAGTAGCTCTGTAATCTGAGAACTGCCTTGACCTCCGAGGTAACTCTTACTTTGAGGACTGTAGAGATATGTTTCACCATCGCGCTTTTCCCAACACCAAATTTGATCAATCTTGCTGGTACTATTTGCTGTACGTTCTAACTTCCACGTAATTGTACCATCCGTAGCGATTTCAGAACCTGCACCGCAAGTAAGCGTATTTCCCTTACCATTGCTGGTGATTCTGTAATAGTGATTGGGTTCGAGTGAAACCACCTTGTTCAAGTTTTCGTAGATTTTTGTGCGTGTACCATCATAACCTACAGCCATGATGTATGCTGATGCTTCGGTATCTTCTGTGCTACCTGGGTAAAGCACTTGAGTGAATGAGTGTGCGTCATCACTGCCCAGACCGTACATAGTGATACGTACCAATTCGTCGTTTGCGTTGTAGGTTTCAAATGCTACGGCATTCTTCACCTGAGCGTGTTGTACCTTTACCTTACCTGAACTGTATGAACAACCTGTACCAAGTGTTGAGGGAACTTCAAGTTTAAGATTGTCGCGGTAGATGTGGAAGTTGTGAGCGTTTATATAGTTAATTTCTTCCGTGAAATCAGCATATCCTTGCTTTGCCACATGAGCCTTGAGGTCGTTAATCATCTTTTCGTTGATGATATTCCAACCAGCTCCATAGTCTTCAATATACGCGTTGATGGGACGGAGCATACCTGCCTTTTCAAAGAAGGGAAGAAGGTTAATCTTCGTGCTATCACAAGCAATTTTCATCCAATTAATTTGTTGCTTACCATTGGTATTGTAAGTAGAACCGTAATTGTCTGTAGTGCGAATAGACTCAATAACCATAGGAACTATGTCTGGACATTTACCAGCAAGTGTTCCCCAAAGTGTGAGTTGCCAGAAGGGAGCGAGTTTTACGAAGTGGTCGTAGTTACGGCTTGTTGTTTTAACAGTTCCTGTGTTCTTACCGTTAGCATCTTGTCCTTGAACGGTAATTTCATTAGGAGTAGCACCGTGATAGTCGGGACCATCCTGCAACTGCCATGCAATGCCCTTACGCAAACCTTCTTCAAAGTATGTTTGGAAGCGTCCACCACGCATGCCAGAGTAATCATTCACCCCAGAAACTTCGTCTTCAAGACGGAGGCTATGACGATTGCCTGTAAAGTTGAGCTGTGCCCAAGCTGCATAGATATTATTGGTAGTCTCACCACAACCAGACCACTTGAAACCAGGAGTAACCTGATTGTTGTGACCCCATTCGTGACCTACACCCCAAAAATCGAAACGCTTAGAGTCGGGGCACATGATGCCACCAAGACTTGTGTAATTACAATATGAACCATCGCCACCAGCAGCCATGAAGCCATAGTTTGTTGCATAAAAGAGTTGGCGGTTCTTCACTTGCTTTCCGTAACGCTCCAAACCAAGAATATCGCGTTCAGCCCACTGCACTTGTTGGTAGAGCGTCATTGTTGAGTCTACGTCTGTGGGACAGTGTTGCTTCCATGCACTTACGGGGTAAGCAGTCTGTGCATGCTTAGAGCGCGTGATGATAATGGAATGGTCGTCAGCCTTCTTGTCTTTAAGCATTTCAATCCAATCGGCATTTGTCATCGTTTCCTGATCCCAATAACCCTGAACGGGGGCATTGATGAAGTGGAGCTTCACGTTGGGAGCAGTTTCAAAATTTGCAGTATAGTAGTCAACAAATACGTTACCTTCAGAAGTGGCTGTAATATAGTTCAAACCATTCTTCAAACCGTACGAACTTGAATTTTCATTTTCATACCAGTTCTTAATCTTCAAACCAACAGAAGCACTACCGATGCCACTTGCAACAACAAGACAAGATTCGCCAGCCTTGAGATAAACACCTGTGGGGTTTTCATAGTTGTTATACTGGCTACTTACCTGCAACATATTGCGAAGTGTGCTTGTGGGCATATACGCTTCATATTCTCCAACGCGGAACTTCTTGTACTTGTCAGCATTGGTAAGAAGATTGTCAACAAGTTGCTTTACGTCGGCATCTTCAATGCCTTCACTTGAAGTAACTTCAGGTTTCAATTCTGAATAGAGCTCATCAGAGAAATAAGTAGCAAAAGCTTCGCGCTTAGTGTTGTCAATTTGATACACTTCAATTTCAGCCGCTGATGCTACATTGAAATAGCCACCCTTAATCTTAAAGCGAATCTGTCCACATTCTACACCACCTAAATCAAATTCAGTAGGTGTTGAAGCGCCATTAGGTTGATACGTGCCAATAGATGTAAACGTGCTTCCAGAAGTCTTTTCTGAGTACAACACTTCCACCTTAATCCAGTTACCATTGTCGCTATTGTCACAACGAGGTACATACTTTACATAGTCAACTTTTGAAACTTCTTTCAGTTTCACCGTGAATGTCAAAGTGTTGAAATTTGTACCACTATAAGGACTATGCCACATGGTGCTGTAGTTGCCATCAATGGCATACTTAGCTTCTTCTCCTGGTTGAGAAGCAGATGCTGTTGCTGATGCTATAGCCACCTTCTTGTCTTGTGCCATTACACCACAAAAAGAGCAGAGCATTAGAGCAATTGTTAAAATTTTTTTCATAAATTATAATTAAAAGGTTGTTATTCTATAGAATTTGCATCTCACAGAGATGAGACTACTCCATTTTGCAAATTTATAAAATGTTTTGGACTCTATATTAACATTAAATTAAAAATTTAAATAGTGAAATCAAACATCACAACGAATGTGTATTTGTGACAACCTATAGTTCTTTCAATATTTTCCAAAGACATCATACTTGATGACTAATGTTTGATGTATTAAATCTGTGTAAACGTAAAGGGGGATATTGAGAACAAATGGATTATCGCATATTTCAGTTGTCTACTCCACCTTTTTAATGTAATTTTGCACAGGTTTTGAAAAACATAAAGATATCTCAAGATATGAAGAAATTTATTATTCCTTTCCTTTGCTCTGTAGTTGTAACAGCGCAAGCGAAAGACACCATTCGTGTAGAACGCGTTAACGTCACATCCCCCATTGCATTAAGCGTTGAAGCCCCCTACGCCACTGACTCTATTGATAATAAGGGGAATAGATACCGAGCAACTCAGCTTGACGACCATGCCACTCCCGCTTTTGCAAAAATGCCCACAAGTGAAACGCTTGAAAAAGGCATGCCACTGACGTCTATTGATAGTTTGGCAACATTACGCGTGCTTCAGTTTGGAGTGCGATCCGACCGATACGCTAAGGTTCTTCTCGACATTAAAAACATTAAGAACTACCGACTTTTCGTGAATGGAAAAACCGCCAACACCTCACTCACGATGACGCCGGGACATTATGACGTAAGACTTGTCTGCCTTACCGAAAAGGATACTAAAGATAGTGTAAATATTAGTGTTATCGGGGAATCCTTGGAGGGTATTGAGGTAAACCCCATGACGAAGCGCCCCTACCTTATGGCGGAGATGATGCAAGGTAAGCGCACATATAACGCGCGTATTTCGCCATCGGGCAAGTATCTCGTGACCTACTATCAGCATACGTTGGAGGACGGAAAGAACTTCTACCGCACCATCATTAGCGAAACGGAAAGTCAGCGCACGTTAGCACACTATGACTCTTACATGGATTATAAGTGGGTAGAAAATCAAGATGCGCTCTACTTCACACGAAACGGCATTAACGGGAAGGAACTCGTGTTGCTCCACCCCGAGACGATGCAAGAGACAATCATGGCCGACGCGCTTCCCGAGGGAGGTATTACGCTCGCTCCAACGCTGGATTATTTGATTATCTCCAAATCGCAAGAGGGCAAGAAGCCTGGCGGTTCACTCAAGCAATTACAACACCCTGACGACCGCATGCCGGGTTATCGTAATTGCTATTCACTTTGGCGTTACGACCTTAAGGAGCGCCGTATGCAACGCTTGACCTTCGGCAAAACAAATTTGAGACTCTCCGACATTTCGCGCGACGGCAAGAAGTTGCTCTTGATGTCCTCTACGATGGAACCTTCACGCGCACCATACGACCGTTATTCCGTTTATATCATGGACGCTCTAACGGCAAAGGTTGATACCATTTTGGCCGACACGGCATGGCTCTCAAGCGCGAAGTTCTCGCCCGACGCTTCTCAATTACTTATTAACGCTTCAACTACGGCATTCAACAATATCGGACTTGAGGTAAAACCCGGTCAGCACCCCAATATCTTTGACCATCGCCTCTACCTCTACGACCTTGCGAGCAAAAAGACTACGGCATTGCTCCCCAATTTTAAGCCCTCGGTAGATAATTACTCTTGGCACCCCACCAATGGATTGATCTACATCACCACGGCCGACGGAGGCAATCGTAGCGTATGGCAATTAAACCCCAAGACGCTCGAGGTGGTGAAGTTTGAGATGCCCCTTTCGTACGTATCGACGTTCTCTTACGCCACGATGCAAAAGGTGCCTACGGCCATTGTTTTAGGTCAGGACGGGGGCGAAAGAGCGCGCGAAATGTATCGCGTAACGCTCAACCCCAAGAAGATGCGTGCGGAGCGTATTGGTGAGGTTAATTTTGACGAACTCTATAAGGATGTAGCTATCGGAACGTGTCACGATTGGAAGTTCCAAAGTTCGCGTGGCGATAGCATTCAAGGGTTCTACTACCTTCCCGCCAATTTTGATGCTACGAAGAAGTACCCCTTGATTGTCTACTATTACGGAGGTTGCACCCCCTCAAACAAGTTGCTTGAAATCAACTACCCCTACCAGGTATTTGCTTCGCTCGGATACGTCGTTTACGTGGTTCAACCCAGCGGTGCGCTCGGTTTTGGACAAGAATTTGCCGCACGCCACACGGGTACATGGGGCGATATGTCGAGCGATGACATTATTGAGGGCACACAACAATTTTGCAAGGAGCACACGTTTATTGACACCAAGAAGATTGGATGTATCGGCGCTTCATACGGCGGATTTATGACGCAATACTTGCAAACGAAGACCAACCTCTTTGCGGCGGCCATCTCACACGCGGGTATTTCCAACATTGCCTCATATTGGGGCGGTGGTTATTGGGGATACACCTATGGCGAAGTGGCGCAATACGGAAGCTTCCCCTGGAACAATCCCGACCTTTACGTGAAGCACTCTCCGCTCTTCAATGCCGACAAGATTAACACCCCGCTTCTCCTCATTCACGGCACGGTTGATACCAATGTACCGCCCTTTGAAAGCCAGCAACTCTACACAGCGCTCCGCATCTTGGGCAAAGAAGTTGAATACATTCAGGTGAACGGCGAAAACCACGTCATCACCGATTGGAAAAAGCGCCATGAATGGCAAAATGCCATCTTCGCTTGGTTTGCAAAGTATCTGAAGGGACAACCCGAATGGTGGGAAGCTATCGATAAATAGTTCAAAAAAAATGTTTATAGCCAACCAACTTAAAACGACCAATCGTGCGGAATTGCTCCTCTACCTTTGGCAAATTGAGGACATCATTCGTGCCTACGATTGCGATATTGACCGCTTGAAAGAGGGTTACCTCACCCGCTTTGAACTGGAAGAAGCGCAAAAAGGGGAACTCATCAAGTGGTATGCCGACCTTTGCACAATGATGCGGGAAGAGGGCGTGAAAGAGCAAGGGCACTTACAAATTTGCAAGAACGTGCTTATCAGCCTTGAAGACCTTCACGGGCAACTCCTCAACTCCTCTAAGTTTCCTTATTACAAGGAGATGTATTACCGCGTGCTCCCCTTTATCGTCGAACTTCGCAAGAAGGGAGTAAATCAGGAAGACACGGAACTTCAAGTGTGCTTCAACGCCCTCTACGGCTATATGATGCTCCGCCTCAAGCAACAAGAAATTTCCGAGGAGACACAAACCGCCGTTAAGCACATTTCAACCCTTCTCGGACAACTTTCAGATTACTATTTGAAAGACAAACAAGAACCACTTGAATTTTAATTTATAAGGGTGACAGGTCGCAACGCTCACCACCTTACACCCTCAAAACCTCATAACCTCAACCTATGACAATTCTTATTACCGGTTCGAAAGGCCAACTCGGAAGCGAAATCCAACACTTGGCCGAAGATATGGATAAAGAGGAATACCAATTTATCTTTACCGATAAGGAGGAACTCGACATAACCGACCGCCAAGCCGTTTACGACTTTGTAGAACAAAACAATGTGAGCATCATCGTGAATTGTGCGGCATATACGGCGGTAGACAAGGCAGAGACGGATGCCGAACTTTGCGAACTCCTCAATCATGTTGCTCCCATGTATTTAGCGGAAGCCATTGATAGCGTCGGAGGAAGCATGATTCAGATTTCTACCGACTATGTCTTTGACGGCACCGCTTGCCGCCCCTATAGCGAAGACGACATCACCAACCCGCAAGGCGTCTACGGAAGCACGAAGTTGGCGGGCGAAGAGGCCGTAATCCGTTCGTGTGTCGGAGCAATGGTTATCCGCACGGCATGGCTCTACTCCTCTTTTGGCAACAACTTTGTTAAGACCATGATTCGCCTTGGTAAAGAGCGCGACACGCTCGGAGTCGTTGCCGACCAAACGGGTACGCCTACCTATGCACGCGACCTTGCTGGAGCGATTCTCGAAATCATCAAGCAGGGCATCGTCCCCGGGGTATATCATTACTCTAACGAGGGCACAACCTCTTGGTACGATTTCACGAAAGCCATCCACCGCATCGCCGGAATTACGACCTGTCAGGTTAAACCTCTACACACCGAAGACTACCCCACTCCAGCAAAGCGCCCTCATTATTCCGTGCTTGACAAGACGAAGATTAAAAATACCTTCAAAATCTCCATCCCCTGGTGGGAAGATAGCTTGAAGGATGCTATGAAGGAATTTGATTAACAACCTCAAACCTCCACGTTCACTCCGTTGCAATACCATCGCAACGCCAACCTCATAACTTCAAACCTCACAAAATGAATCCCGAAATAAGCCGCCGCCGCACCTTTGCCATCATCGCACACCCTGACGCGGGTAAAACCTCACTCACCGAAAAACTCCTCCTCTTCGGTGGACAAATCCAAGTGGCTGGTGCCGTAAAGAGCAATAAGATTAAGAAGACCGCCACATCCGACTGGATGGAAATCGAAAAGCAACGTGGTATCTCCGTAACCACCTCTGTTATGGAGTTTGACTACCGCGACTATAAGATTAACATTCTCGACACCCCGGGTCACCAGGACTTTGCCGAAGATACCTACCGCACTCTTACCGCCGTAGATAGCGTTATCATCGTTGTAGACGGGGCAAAGGGGGTAGAAACCCAGACGCGCAAACTCATGGACGTTTGCCGCATGCGTAACACGCCCGTAATCATCTTCGTCAATAAGATGGACCGCGAAGCCAAGGATCCCTTCGACCTTATGGATGAACTCGAGGAAGAACTCCAAATCAAGGTGCGACCCCTCACATGGCCTATTGAGAGCGGCATACGCTTTAAGGGCGTTTACAACATCTACGAGCGCAACCTCAACCTCTTCCAGGCGTCAAAGCAAGTGGTGGCGGAAAAGGTGGAAGTAGACATCAACACGCCCCAACTCGACGAACACATCGGCGCAGACCTTGCCGACAAACTCCGTGGCGAACTCGAACTCATCGATGGCGTTTACCCCGATTTTCAGGTGGCTGATTACCTTGAGGGCCACCTCGCACCCGTATTCTTCGGTTCGGCGCTCAATAACTTCGGTGTAGAAGAATTGCTCAACACCTTTGTAGAAATCGCCCCCTCTCCTCGCCCCGTTAAGGCGGAAGAGCGCGATGTACAACCCGACGAAGCGAAGTTCACGGGCTTCATCTTCAAAATCACCGCCAACATCGACCCTAACCACCGCTCGTGCGTAGCCTTCTGTAAGGTATGTTCAGGCAAATTCGTGCGCAATGCCCCCTACCTCCACGTGCGCCACGGCAAGACGCTCCGCTTCTCCTCACCCACCCAGTTTATGGCGCAACGCAAGACAACCGTAGACGAAGCATGGGCGGGCGATATCATCGGTCTTCCCGATAATGGAACCTTCAAGATTGGCGACACTCTCACCGAGGGCGAACTCCTCCATTACCGCGGACTCCCCTCCTTCTCGCCCGAAATGTTTAAGTACATCGAGAATGCCGACCCCATGAAGACCAAGCAACTCCAAAAGGGCATTGAGCAACTCATGGACGAAGGCGTAGCCCAGCTCTTTGTAAACCAATTTAACGGCCGTAAAATCATTGGCACCGTGGGCCAACTCCAGTTTGAAGTCATCCAATACCGATTGGAGAACGAATACAATGCCAAGTGTCGTTGGGAACCCATCTCCCTCTACAAGGCCTGCTGGATCGAAAGCGACGATGCCGCCGAACTCGAAAACTTCAAGAAGCGCAAGTACCAATACATGGCAAAAGACCGTGAGGGGCGCGACGTCTTCCTCGCCGATTCTGGCTACGTCCTCCAAATGGCGCAAAACGACTTCAAGAATATTCGCTTCCACTTCACAAGCGAATTTTAAAGAATCTACACTAACATACGTAACGAAATATGAAGAAGAAGTGTGTGAGTGCAAAGCGAAAAGCATCATTCCTAACACTTATCTACTATGCGTGGAGAAAAATTAACCACACTAAATTGACAGAAACTGAAATAACTACTACAGAGCATAAATATTAAAATTACAGTCCGCTATACTTGAAAATTTTCATGTATAGCGGACCGTATTATTAGTAACCGTACAAACGTTTTGCTTATTCTCCTATAGTTATAGTAGTATCAAATTTTTAACTAAGAATTAGAGGGATGAACGCCTAACTGTGTTTTCAGATTCTGTTCATGCGAGCTTCTGCATCTTATTGTTAAGAGTGTATCCGTTGCTGTATATTCTCGTGCAAGTATTTCGGCTTGTAATGATCTGATGGTGCGCATCGCCTTGTCAATATCTGCATAGGGGATTTGCGCCTGAAATTCACATTCAATATATCGTTCCGCTATTTCAGCATTTGCAAGGGCGTCACCGGCTGCCGTTTTATAAGCCACGACCAATCCGCCTGTGCCTAAATTTACTCCACCATAATACCTCACAACGACGACAAGCGTGAAGGTTACTCCAAAAGAGCGCAACTGCCTTAAGATGGGTTGACCAGAGGAACCTGCAGGCTCTCCATCATCATTGGCACGCGTACGCTCCCCCTGATACCCCAAGACGTAAGCATAACAAACGTGGCGTGCATCGAAATATTTTTTGCGGTATTCAGCCACCAGCCGCTTTACATCTTCTTCGGTATCAACATGATGGGCAAAGGCAAGAAAGCGACTGCGCTTCTCCGAATAAAAACCTTCCGCGCCATTATCTGTGATGGTTAAATATTTGTCGTCCATCTATCTCTATAAATAAAGCAGGTAAAGAAATTTCTGAAAAAAAAACAGAATGCAGAGTACGGAATATTTTGAGGATGGTATCCTGCATAGACATGTACGCTGCACTCTGTTACTTTTTTTCTAAGCAAAAGGTTAATTGAAATGATAGAGGAAAGTTGCTACGCCGTCTACTGCATGCTTCTTTTCACCCTGAATTTCGATATAAAATTTGATTTCCACCTTTGCGATGCCTCTGAGGTTGGCGATGCTTTCCAACTTAGTTACCAAACGTACAGACTGCCCTGAGAGCACGGCTTGACCAAACTTCATTTTGTCCATACCGTAGTTGACAAGCATCTTGATATTGTTGACCTCAATAATCTGATCCCACATATAGGGAAGCAGTGAGAGCGTGAGGTAGCCGTGTGCTATCGTCTGCCCAAACGGACTTTCCGTCTTGCAGCGCTCGGTATCTACGTGTATCCATTGGTGGTCTAAAGTAGCGTCAGCAAAAAGATGAATACGCTCCTGTGTCACTTCCAACCATTCAGAAGTTCCAAGTTCTTGTCCGAGATGAGCGGCAAACTCATCGTAACTGTTAATGACCAATTTTTCCATGTATGAAACTGTATTAAATTGTTAGCGGATTTGAATTATTAACACCCCACTCCACTATTTCCGATAAGTGGGGCGCAGAGAAGCATAAATAATTTTACCTTCGGGAGTAAACATAAAAAGTGCCTTTTGCTTACGTGCAACCTTAGCGGGAGCAGTGAGGTCGATAGAAAATTGAGCCACATACCCCACTTTTTCTTCACCAATACGTGATTTATCAAACTTCATCTCTGAGGGTTCTGAGAATGTACGCTTCTTGATTCTCTTGCAGTACGTTTTGTTCACATACTCAGCCACCTTTTCTGTCGTAAGATTCTGACGGAAGAGAAAGAATGACACCGTATCGGCACAAAGGGCAGAAACGTCTGCAGCCTTACCGTTACCCAAGGCATCAAAAAACTTGGTGATCTGCTCTTTAAGATTCGGAGCTACCGACTCTACATCTAGAAGTTCATTCATCTTCTGAAGCACAAACATTGCCTCATTATAATTGCGCGCCATTTGTCCTAACTGGGCATACGCTTCGTAATTTTGCTTTGCCTTCAACTTTATAGCATCTACCCAAAGCAATGAGTCCAACTTTTCTTCTACGGCAACAAAATACTTATCGATAAGCTGGTGCTTATTCTTAAAAGTTTGTACAGCCTGAAGAGTGGGATTTTTAGTTATCGCTTTCCACTCCGCCTGCTGACGAAGTAGTACGCGTTTCTTTTCCCGTGCCAATTCGGCATAATCGGTTGCGGGGAAACGCTTTGTAATGCTGTCACATTGTGCCGCTGTATAGTCATTGCCCAACGCATCGTAAAGCGCCTTTGCTTGATAACCGTCTGTAGTGGTGTAGATATATCCACCGATAACTGCAGCAAGTCCTAAAACTACTATGGTGGCAACGATACTTAAAGACTTAAACTTTTTCATGAGAAAAGATTCCAAAAGGGGAAGTCAGAAGACACATGAGATGCTTCTAACTTCCCACTTGTATTTTTACGATTAGAATTCTGCTGACTTGGGTGTGCGGGGGAAGGGAATGACGTCGCGGATGTTTTGCATACCTGTCACAAAGAGGATCAAGCGCTCGAAGCCGAGGCCAAAACCACTGTGCGGACAAGTGCCGAAACGGCGAGTGTCCAAGTACCACCACATATCCTTCATGGGAATGCCCAATTCGTTGATGCGGGCAGTGAGCTTTTCGTAACTTTCTTCACGCTCTGAACCACCGATGATTTCGCCAATCTGGGGGAAAAGTACGTCCATAGCACGAACAGTCTTGCCATCTTCGTTCTGCTTCATGTAGAACGCCTTGATTTCCTTGGGGTAGTCAGTGAGGATTACGGGCTTCTGGAAGTGTTCTTCTACGAGGTAGCGCTCATGCTCGCTGGCGAGGTCTACACCCCAATATACGGGGAATTCAAATGCCTTCTTCCCTGCCTTTGCTGCTTCTTCAAGGATTGCTACACCTTCTGTGTAAGTAAGACGAACGAAGTCGTTATTTACCACGAAGTTAAGACGTTCGAGTAGCGTCTTGTCTACCATCTTGTTGAGGAACTCGAGGTCGTCCTTACAGTTGTCCAAAGCCCAACGCACGCAATATTTAATAAAGTCCTCTGCGAGGTCCATATTATCGTTGATGTCGTTGAACGCCACTTCGGGTTCAATCATCCAAAACTCAGCGAGGTGGCGGGGCGTGTTAGAATTTTCAGCACGGAAGGTGGGACCAAAGGTGTAAATCGCACCGAGTGCCGTTGCTGCGAGTTCGCCCTCCAACTGACCGGATACGGTGAGTGAAGTGGTCTTGCCGAAGAAGTCGTCTGAGTAGTCAATCTTGCCATCGGCATCTTTCTTCAGGTCGTAGAGGTTCTTAGTCGTCACTTGGAACATCTGCCCAGCACCCTCGCAGTCCGAAGCAGTGATGATGGGGGTGTGGAAGTAGAAGAATCCACGTTCGTGGAAATACTGGTGGATGGCCATTGCCATATTGTGGCGAATGCGGAACACGGCACCGAAAGTATTGGTGCGCAAGCGCATATGAGCGTGCTGACGCATGAATTCAAATGTTTGCCCCTTCTTCTGCATGGGGTATTCTGCGTCGCAAGTACCGTAAACTACGATTTCTGTTGCTTGAATTTCTGCTGCCTGACCTGCGCCCTGACTTTCTACGAGTGTACCCGTTACAGCAAGGCACGCACCAGTTGTAACTTTCTTCAACAACTCTTCGTCAAACTTGTCAACGTCAGCAACAATCTGCACATTGTGAATGGTCGACCCGTCGTTAAGCGCAATAAAGTTTACCGACTTACTACCGCGCTTTGTTCTCACCCACCCCTTTACAGTTACGGCTGCGCCGAAGTCGGTAGAACGAAGTATATCTATTACTTTTGTTCTCATATTACGTTTTCCAAATGTTTATTCAAAAGCGCCCATGCGCAACATTGAAACTTCCTTTTCTGTGAGGTAACGCCAGTCACCACGGCGCACGTTCTTTTTCGTAAGACCAGCGAAATACACGCGGTCAAGCTTTACCACATGATAACCCAAGGATTCGAAGATACGACGCACAATGCGGTTCTTACCCGAGTGGATTTCAATCCCCACCTGCTTCTTATCTGTGGGCGAAGCATACTCTACGGCGTCCGCCTTGATGATGCCATCCTCCAGCGTGATGCCCTCAGCAATCTGACGGAGGTCGGCAAGCGACACGTTTTGGTCCGTATGCACGTGGTAGATCTTCTTCTTCAAGAACTTTGGGTGCGTCAACTTTGAAGCCAACTCCCCATCGTTCGTCAGCAGAAGCACCCCAGTCGTATTACGGTCAAGACGACCTACGGGATAGATTCTTTCGGGGCAAGCACCTTGTACAAGGTCCATCACCGTCTTACGGTTCTGTGGGTCTTCGCTTGTTGTTACATACCCCTTGGGCTTGTTGAGCAACACGTACACCTTCTTCTCCAACTTCACGGCTTCACCATGGAAGCAAACGAGGTCGGTGCGCATAACGCGTGCGCCGAGTTCGGTAACGACCTCACCATTTACAGTTACGACACCCGCTTCGATGTACTTGTCGGCATCGCGACGACTGCACACGCCCGCATTCGCCAAATACTTGTTCAAGCGGATGGGCGCATTGGGGTCAAAGTGTTCCTCCTTATACTCCAGGCGCTTCTTGGCGCTGTACTTCGCATGGGGGTCGTAGTTGCCCGTGCGCTTGCGGGGAGCAAAACCGCGGTTCTGACCTTCTTCCCCACGACTGTAACCGCCGCGTTGACCTTCGCCACTGGCGCTAAAGCGCTGACGGGGTGCACCTTCGCCACCGGCATAACCGCCGTTGAAAGCAGGACGCTTGTTGAAGCGACTCTGTCCATCACGATTGGGTCGCTGAAAACCGCCCTCGGGGCGTTCACCAAAACCCGTGTTAGAGTTGTTAAAACGCGGACGCTGCGCATCACCTTCACGGCGATAACCACCATTAGCACCAGGACGTGCACCCGTGCGGTTTGTATTGCGTCCAAAAGTTCCTTTTGAGAAGCGGTTGCCATCTCGGCCACCCTTCTCCTTGTTGTAAAAATCTGACATAATAAAATAAATTGTCTATTGTCCGTTGACCGTTGACTTAGATACCCGTGTAATTCCAGGGGGTAATCACACGAAGTTCAGCCTTGATATCTTCGCTCACATCAAGTCCTTCGATAAACGTACGAATGCTTTCTTCTGTGATTGCAGCATTGGTGCGCGTTAATGCCTTGAGCGCTTCATAGGGGTTGGGATATGCTTCACGGCGGAGCACCGTCTGAATAGCCTCTGCACATACCGCCCAGCAGTTTTCAAGGTCGCGACGGAGGGCATCTTCATTCAGAAGCAATTTGCTGAAACCCTTGAGCGTAGAGCTGAAGGCTATAAGCGCATGCCCCATGGGCACACCGATGTTGCGCAACACGGTTGAGTCCGTCAAGTCGCGCTGCAAGCGGCTGATGGGGAGCTTCATGGCCAAGTGGTCCAGCAAGGCATTCGCCACACCGAGGTTACCCTCAGAGTTTTCAAAGTCGATGGGGTTCACCTTATGGGGCATTGCCGACGAACCCACTTCGCCCGCCTTAATCTTCTGCTTGAAATACTCCATCGAGATGTACTGCCAGAAGTCGCGGTTCAGGTCAATAAGAATCGTGTGAATGCGCTTCATGGCGTCAAACGCCGCAGCAAGATTGTCGTAGTTGGAAATCTGCGTCGTATATTCCTCGCGCTTGATGCCGAGCTTTTCGGCAAGGAACTTTTCGGCAAACGCCTTCCAGTCGTAGGCGGGATACGCCACACGGTGGGCATTCAAATTACCCGTTGCGCCACCAAACTTACCGCTGCAGGGCACAGCCTTCAACTGCTCCAACTGCTCTTCAAGGCGATAGGCAAATACCCTCACCTCCTTACCTAAACGCGTGGGCGAAGCGGGCTGACCATGCGTCTTGGCAAGCATGGCAATGTCCTTCCACGCTTCGGCAAACTCATTGAGCTGGTCAATCACTTGTTGCAACAAGGGGATGTACACCTCCTCTGTAGCGTCCTTAATCATCAGGGGAAACGACGTGTTGTTGATGTCCTGAGAAGTCAGTCCGAAGTGCACAAACTCCTTATACTGCTCCAAACCGCCGAGGGCGTCAAACTTCTCCTTGATGAAATATTCAATCGCCTTCACGTCGTGGTTCGTCACGCTTTCAATATCCTTTACGCGCTGAGCGTCCTCCAATGAGAAGTTCTGGTAGATTTCTCTAAATTGGGGGAAAAGCGCATGATCGACACCCACCAACTGGGGCAAGGGCAATTCGCAAAGCGCAATGTAATACTCAATTTCTACACGCACACGATACTTCATCAGAGCATACTCCGAAAAGTAATTTTGCAACTCGCTCGTTTTAGAGGCATAACGTCCGTCTATGGGACTAACTGCTATTAAAGACATATATCCTTAGGGGTTAATGATAAATATTCTATACTTCGAAAGTGCAAAATTACATCTTTTTCAAGAAATAAGCCGAATGCAAAGAGAAAAAACATATATAAATAGGGGCATTTATAGTTAAAAAAGTCCTTAACCTTTTTTACCTTTCCCCGTCAATATTCTGTCACATGAAGTTAAGATAAGCTTATATAATCCAGTTTGTAACAAAGAGGTTTGCAACCTCCCTCAATAAAGAGCAGGCAAAGGGAAAGATAAAATTGTTCGTTTTATCTTTACGCTATTTTCAAAATGTCGTAACTTTGCGGCACAAGCGATAAAAGCCGCTTTCATGTTTCACCTTCACTCCCCCACAAAAAAAAGTAATGCGCAACATGCTTCTCCCGCTGCTCGCAGCGACCGTTTCGATTTACGGACAAAACCCAATCGACGAGGTCAATCCGTTTGTAGGAACCACGAATTACGGCACGACCTTCCCCGGAGCTGTTACTCCCAACGGTATGATGTCGGTAGTGCCCTTCAACGTTATGGGTTCCGACCTCAACCGGTATGATAAGGACAGCCGTTGGTGGTCTACCCCCTATGAATACAGCAACACGTATTTCACGGGGTTTGCCCACGTCTCGCTGAGCGGTGTGGGTTGCCCCGAGGCGGGCGCGTTGCTCGTGATGCCCACGACGGGAGCGCTCAACGTGGATTATGCGCACTACGGCTCTACCTACGCTTCGGAAATCGCTACACCAGGGTATTACAGCAACCGACTCACGAAGTATGACATAAAATGTGAGGTCACTGCCACTCCGCGCTCTTCGTGTGAGCGCTACACGTTTCCCCAGAGCGAGGGTCACCTCCTGCTGAACCTTGGCGAGGGGCTCACGAACGAAAGCGGAGCGTGGGTAAGGAGGGTGAGCGATACCGAGGTGGAGGGTTGCAAGATGTTGGGCACCTTCTGCTACACCCGCGACGCCGTATTTCCGCTGTACTTCGTCATGCGCGTGAGTGGCACCCCCTCGGAAAGTGGTTTTTGGAAACGCGAGCCCGAGATGGAGGGAGTAGAAAAGGCTTGGCGCGGGACGGAGGCATACAAGCTGTACGCCCACAGCATTGAGGCATTGGGGGGCGACGACATCGGTTGTTACTTCACCTACAACGATCTGCAGGCGGGCGATACCGTCGTAGTGCGCATGGGCGTTTCGTTCGTGTCCTGCGAGAATGCGCGCATGAACTTAGAGGCGGAGCAGGCGACGGACGGCTTTGCCGAAGTCCACGCGAAGGCGCGCCAGTTATGGAGCGACGACCTTTCACGCATCCGCATTGAGGGGGGAACTGCGGAGCGGCGTAAGACCTTCTACACCGCCCTGTATCACGCTCTGATTCACCCCAGCTTGTTTAGCGACATCAACGGCGAGTATCGCTTAATGGGGCAAGGCGGCGTAGGGAAGACTGAGGGGCAGCGGTACAGCGTCTTTTCGCTTTGGGACACCTACCGCAACCTGCACCAACTGCTCACGTTGGTATATCCCGAGCGCCAAACGGACATGGTGCGCTCCCTCGTGGGGATGTATGCAGAGAGCGGGTGGTTGCCACGGTGGGAGCTTTTTGGCAGGGAGACCTACACGATGGCGGGCGACCCCGCAGCGGTGGTCATTGCCGACAGCTGGTTGCGCGGATTGCGAGATTTTGACGTAACGACAGCCTTAGAGGGCATGCTGAAATCTGCCAACACGCCGGGGCATGAGAATCCCATACGCCCCGACATCACCCCCTACATAGAGCGCGGGTACATCCCCCTCTACTACCTACCCACCGACCTTTCGGGCGATAATTCCGTATCCCACACGCTGGAATATTGTCAGGCGGATTTTGCCATTGCACAATTGGCGAAAGCCTTGCACCAGCAGGAGTTGGCAAGCGAATTTGAAGCGCGTTCGAAAAATTACCGCCATTACTTCAATAAGGACATCGGGGCTTTGTGTCCACGCACGTCGGAAGGTGCCTTCCTGACTCACTTTGACGCCTCGGTGGGGAAGCACTTTGAGAACGTCCCGGGGTTCCACGAAGGGTCGGCTTATGCCTACACCTTCTCAGCCACGCACGATGTGGAGGGATTAGTGCGGCTGATGGGCGGTAAGCGCAACTATATTAACAGCCTGCAGGAGGTATTCGACGCGGGGCATTACGACCCTGCGAACGAGCCCGACATTGCCTACCCCTATATATTCAGCAGGTTTAAGGGCGAAGAGTGGCGCACACAAAAAATCGTCAAGCACCTCTTAGACAGTTGCTACCACAACGCCCCCAATGGATTGCCGGGAAATGACGATGCCGGCACACTTTCGGCATGGGCGCTGTTCTCCATGATGGGGATTTACCCCGACACTCCAGGAGCTCCCACTTTCACCCTGACGACCCCACAATTCCCCTGCATTCGCATTGATACGCCTCATGGGGATATTACCATCCGCACCAATCGCGATCCTCAAGAGGCTCCCTTCATCAAAGAGGTTAAGCTGAACCAACGTTCGCTAAAATCACTCCGCATCACGCATCAGGAACTGCTCCAGGGTGGCGAATTGAACTTTACACTTAAAGAACATCATTGAAGCCACGGACACGTTTTTTTTGAGGGCAAACGGACAATGGTTAACGGATGATAGTCAACGGTGAATTTAAGAGATAAAGTTTGCCGGACACCAATAATTATAAACATAGCATCATGAAACGCAGTATTTTAAGTTGTAGCATTTTACTTGCCATCGTTAGTTGCACCCACACGCCCCATACGCCTTCCGATTTGGTTGTGCCCCACGTTGGGACGGCTGGGCATGGCCATGTATTCGTCGGGGCGAATGTGCCGTTTGGAATGGTTCAGGTGGGACCGACGTCAATTCCTCAAGACTGGGATTGGTGTTCGGGTTATCACGCCTCCGACTCCACTATAATCGGTTTTTCGCATACGCATTTGAGCGGAACGGGAATTGGAGACCTGTTTGACGTAACGATTATGCCCGTTACGGGAGCGGTAACCTATGCCCGCGGAACGGGAGACGATGCGCAAAGCGGACTGTGGTCGCTGGGGAATCGCAACAAGGAAATCGTAAAGCCCGGTTATTACTCCATACCCTTAGAACGCTACAACATCCGTGCCGAACTCACCGCGACACCACGCACAGCGTTTCATCGTTATACCTTCCCCGAAAGCACACACTCGGGGGTGGTAATCGATTTAGAAAACGGCGGTTGCTGGGATAAAACTACGGAAGCCCATGTAGCGCTTCATGATGCTCACCACATTTCGGGGTGGCGCCACTCTCGCGGTTGGGCGCGTCAACAACGCGTATTCTTCGTGGCGGAATCGTCAAAAGCTATTGACTCCATCAGTTATCACGGGCAGGACAGCCTCTATGCCCACCTACACTTTGCCACCGATGATAAGGAGGAGGTGCTTCTTAAAGTTGCGCTCTCGGCAGTGAGCATTGAAGGGGCAAAAATGGCATTGCAAACGGAGAACCCCACATGGGACTTTAATGCCATTTCAAACCAAGCGGAAGAGGCTTGGAATAAGGAATTGCAACGTATTACGGTGGAAGGCGGCACACCCGAACAACAACGCACCTTCTACACCGCACTTTACCACACCATGATGGCGCCAGCGCTCTTCAGCGACGTAAATGGCGATTACCGAGGAGCTGACCGAAAGGTGTACCATAGCGAGGCTCCCAGTTACACCATCTTCTCGCTTTGGGACACCTATCGTGCAAAGATGCCTTTGCTCACACTTATCGCTCCCGAACGCATGAGGGATTTCGTCAATACGATGCTCAACATCTGTGACGAGCAACAGAAACTCCCGGTGTGGCACCTTTGGGGGTGTGAGACGAATTGCATGGTGGGGAATCCCGCGATTCCAGTTGTGGCGGACGCTATCGTGAAGAATATTAAAGGTATCGATTATGAGCGCGCCTTCAAGGCTATTGAACTGACGACGGCAAACGAGGCGTTTGGACGTGCCCTGCGACGCCAATATGGATATATTCCTTGCGATCTCTACAAAGAGGCGGTTGCCTATGAATTGGAATATGCGCTTGCAGACGGTGCTGCAGCTCGTGCAGCTGCAGCTTTGGGAAAACACGACGCTATGAGTTGTTATCTGACCTCCAGCCGCTCGTACCGCCACGTCTTTGACAGCATCAGTGGATTTATGAGGGGAAAAGACAGCAAAGGGAATTTCCGTGAACCCTTTGATCCGCTTCATGCCAGCCATCGTAACGATGACTATTGCGAGGGCAACGCTTGGCAATACACGTGGCTGGTGCCCCATGATGTTGAGGGACTCGCAGAATGTTTCGGAGGAAAGGAACGTATGTTAGCAAAACTGGATTCGCTTTTCTTACTACCTTCAACACTTGGGGAAGAAGCATCACCCGACATTTCGGGAATGATTGGACAATATGCCCATGGCAATGAGCCTTCTCACCACATTTTATACTTATATGCCATGCTGGGAAAACCTGAACGTACAAACGAGTTGGTGCATCAAGTACTCCAAACACTCTATAACGACACACCAGAAGGTATCTGTGGTAATGAAGACGTAGGACAAATGTCGGCATGGTATATTCTTGCCTCTTTGGGACTTTATCAAGTAGAACCCGCAAGTGCACGCTATTGGATTTCACAACCACTTTTTCAGCGGGCTACGCTACAAGTTGAAGGGGGTACCTTCATTATTGAATGCCCCCAACGCCCTTCTCCTCAACACACCATCAAACGCATTTTGCTCAACAACTCTGCATACACACTACCCTACCTCCATTACGAAGATATCATCAAAGGAGGAACACTTGCATTCGAGTGGGGTGTGGCTGAAGGGGAATAATACGTTCCTCAACACGTCAACTATTCACTTGCACCAAAAATAAACAATGTCATCCATTTTTACCCGCCCATTATGGGTGAGCCTATTTGCCCTAACGGCAGCCATAGCTTGGGGATGGGCATATCCGCTCATAAAATTAGGTTTTGAGGAGTTTCAGATTACCCCTGAAATGACCAGCAGCAAGATGCTATTTGCTGGTGTACGTTTCGCTTGCTCAGGACTCATTCTGCTCATTATCGCTCGTCTCACAAAAAGAAATTTCAGTGTAAAAAAGAAAAGTAGTTGGGCATTTATCCTTGTCTTTACCCTCATCAACACAGCCCTCCACTACGCATTTTTCTATATCGGACTCTCCCATAGTGATGGTGCTCGCGCTGCCATTCTTAACTCCATGAGTGTGTTCGTTCTTGTACTCTTGGCATGCGCTTTCTTTCCAAGTGAACAACTCAATGCCCGCAAGATACTGGGTTGTACCAGCGGATTTCTCGGGATTCTTATCTTGAATGGAGGTTTCAACACTGAGGATATTTCATTTTGGGGAGATGGCATGATTATCCTAAACGCACTTTGTTCGGCTGGGGCGAGTCTGATGACACGCGGTTTAGGCAAACGAATTGATATTTTTGTGGGCACGGGTTATAGTTTGGGGTTCGGTGGTTTAACACTTGTACTTCAAGGAATTATCTTCGGTGGCACCCTACCTCAAGTAACGTTATTGGGCATCATCTACCTGCTGTTACTTATCATCATCTCATCACTTGGATTTGCCCTTTACAACAAACTTATCATCTGCAACCCCATCGGAAAAGTTGCCATCTATAACTCACTCATTCCCGTTGTCGGAGCTCTTACCTCTTGCCTATTCTTAAACGAGCCCTTCTACTTCAAATATATCATTGCTGTCGGATTAGCTGCATCAGGTATTTACATTATCAATAAAGGTAGATAATACCTACAAGGTAAAAAAAAGAGGGGAACCTAATGGGTACCCCTCTTAATCAATATAAGGCATTTACAAATAGCTTGTATGTTTGCTTGACTGTAAAAACAACTAATCAAACAGACTTTTTACTGCATACTTCCTCCAACGATGTCAAGAAGTTCAGCGGTAATAGCTGATTGGCGTGACTTGTTGTATTGCAACTGGAGCGAACGAAGGAGTTCGTCGGCATTGTCGGTGGCAATTTGCATGGCAACTACTCGAGCAGCGTGTTCGGAAGCCAATGAATCAAGCAGTGCTACAAAGAGCGAGAGCGTGATGACACGAGGAAGAAGGCGTGAGAAGATGACTTCTGAAGAGGGTTCTACGATGTAATTGCTGTCACCTTGCTCTGCTTCTTGAGGAAGGTTGAGGGGAAGGTACTGCTCATAGCGCAACACTTGATGGGCAGAGCTTTGTGCATGATGATAAATCATGTAGCATGCGTCTATTTCCTTGGCATCATAACTTGCCATAAGGTGCTCTGCGAGTTGTCTTGCTCCGTCGTAATTGGGATGATCGAGATAATCACAATAGGTATCTTCGACGGTAAATCCCATACGGCGAACGGCATCAAGTCCCTTACGACCAATAGCATACACCTGTGAAATCTCTACACCTTGGCGACGCAATTCAGCGACCTTTGCAGAAAAGTGCTTAATGGCGTTGTTGTTAAATCCTCCGCATAGACTTGAGTTGGAGGTGAATAACAGTAATGCCACTCGACTCACGGGGCGGGGCGTAACGTAGGGCACATACTCAGAAGCGTCGCTGACAAAAGCACGAAAGATACGCCCGAGTTGCTGCTCATAGGGACGCATCTGCTCAATGCGCTGCTGAGCATGGTGGAGTTTTGAACTCGCCACCATCTTCATGGCACTCGTAATCTTACGCGTACTCTGTACAGAGGCAATTCTATTTTTTACTTCTTTAAGACTGGGCATAATATAAGGTTGTTGAGGTTAGGAGATTATGAGGTTAGGAGGTTATAAGGTTATGAGATTCTAAAGTTCTTAAATCCATCCAGGCGGTAGTTGTACTCTGTCAGTTGTACTCTCGCTCTGCCTTATAACCTAAAACCTGCAACCTTAACTAAATTGTGCCGTCAAATCTGCCGCTACCTTCTCAATGCGCTTTGAAATTTCATCATCAAGTTTTCCTTCCGCAAGGGGGCGAAGGATGGTGTCTTGATGGTTGGTGCGCAATATCTGGAGGTATTGTTCCTGAAACTCGTTGACCTTATCGAGGGGGACATTTTTAAGCAAACCTCGTGTGCCACAATAAAGAATGGCAACCTGTTCTTCAACAGGCATGGGACTATATTGCTTCTGAATGAGGAGTTGATTGTTCTTACGTCCGCGGTCGATAGTCATTGCCGTTACAGCATCCATATCACTTGAGAACTTCGCAAAGGCTTCGAGTTCACGATACTGCGCTTGATCAATCTTAAGCGTACCAGCAATCTTCTTCATCGATTTAATTTGCGCAGCACCACCCACACGACTCACGGAGATACCTACGTCAATAGCAGGACGGAAACCCTGGTTAAAGAGGTTTGTATCAAGGTAGATCTGACCGTCGGTAATTGAAATTACGTTGGTGGGGATGTAGGCAGAAACGTCTCCCGCTTGAGTTTCAATGATGGGCAATGCCGTGAGTGATCCCCCACCCTTCACCTTGCCCTTAAGGCATTCGGGGAGGTCGTTCATCTGAGCAGCCACTTCCTGCTGATTGTTAATCTTTGCTGCACGTTCAAGGAGACGTGAGTGGAGGTAGAAGACGTCACCAGGGTATGCCTCACGACCAGAAGGGCGACGGAGGATGAGTGACACCTCACGATAAGCAACGGCTTGCTTTGAGAGGTCATCATACACCACTAGAGCGTGCTTACCTTGGTCGCGGAAATACTCACCGATAGCGGCACCTGCCATAGGTGCAAAATACTGCAACGCTGCAGGATCGGCCGCCGTAGCACTCACAATAATAGTGTAAGGCATAGCGCCAGCCGAACGCAAAGTGTTCACAATATTAGCCACGGTTGAAGCCTTCTGACCGATAGCGACATAGATGCAATAAACTGGGTTGCCTGCTTCATAGGCACCACGCTGATTGATAATCGTGTCAATAGCAATAGCCGTCTTACCCGTTTGGCGGTCACCAATAATCAACTCACGCTGACCACGACCGATGGGGATCATTGAGTCGACAGCCTTAAGTCCTGTCTGCATGGCTTCACACACGGGCTGACGGTAGATAACACCGGG
The DNA here is from genome assembly GCA_045656425.1 of Alloprevotella sp. Classification (GTDB taxonomy): domain Bacteria; phylum Bacteroidota; class Bacteroidia; order Bacteroidales; family Bacteroidaceae; genus Alloprevotella. Next base: position 131,284 of record JAZORE010000059.1, on the reverse strand, counting down.
TGCCTTGCGGTCAAGTGGCATAAGGAACTTTTCACCACCAATCGCAACGCCTCCATCAAGGGGGGCGCCAAGCGGATTGATGACGCGACCGAGCATTTCTTCGCTCACTTCAATAGAAGCCACTTTGCCCGTACGCTTTACTGACTGCCCTTCCTTAATCCCGACTGAAGGACCAAGAAGCACTGCACCGACGTTATCTTCTTCAAGGTTCATCGCTACAGCCATTACACCATTCTCGAATTCGATCAATTCGTTTTCTGTAACGTTGTTCAAGCCATAAATGCGTACCACACCATCACCAACAGTAAGCACAACACCGACTTCCTCAAGTTGGACATCAATGTTTACTTCCTTTAATTGTTGGAGCAATATGTCTGAAACCTCATTTGGTTTAATTTTATCCATAGTAATAATAATTTAGTAGACAAGCATTCTTGGTAATTCCATGGACATCGGTAACAACCTCGTCTACTTGTACCAAAATAACTTGTGTACTATTTTTCTACATTCCCTTACTAATTTTTTGTAACTGAGTCTTTAGAGAAGCATCCACACGATACGTATCGTACTCTAAAATGAAGCCACCGCCAATTGATGCATCAACAACTGTTTCAAATTCCACTTGTCCGTTAACCGCTTGCTGAACGATAGTCTTCATACGTGCTAAAGTTGCATCAGAGACAGATGCGGGAACTATGAAACGTGACTTCGTGATGCCACAATACTTGCGATATTGCGCAATGTATGAACTTGCCACAAATTGCATGATGTCGCAACGATTTTGATCAAGGATTAACTGACAAAATCGTGAGGTGGAGGCAGAGACTTTACCCTCAACCGCCACTGCAGCCAAGAGCAACTTCAATTTGTTATCGTTGGAGACTACGGGGTTTTGCAACGTCTGCTGAAGCATAGGCAACTTCATGAAAGAATCACTGAGGTGCTGCATTTCGGCATAGACGCGTTGCTCTTCCTCGTTCTCAATAGCAAAAGACAGAAGGGCGCGCGCATAACGCGAAGAAATAATCCCAATGTCCATACGCTTCAATTAGTCTTTAGAAGGTTGGATTTCATCAAGCAATGTATTGATGTAGTTTTCATGTGCTTCTGTAGTGGCAAGATTTTGTCTCATCACCTTTTCAGAAATAGCAATAGAAAGTTGCGAAACTACACCTCTGATATCCTGAAGGGCACGCTCACGCTCTGCTTGAATTTGGAGTTTTGCATCTTCCAAAATCTTTGCACCTTCTTCGTGAGCCTTACGTTGTGCGTCAGCAATAATCTTATCACCGGTAGTTTTTGCTTCACGCAATATCACTGCTTGTTGCTCGTGGGCTTCCTTCAAAATCTTCTCACTCTCTGCTTTCAATGTTGCTAACTTCTCATTCGTAAGACGAGCGTTCGTCAGACTCTCGTCAATGAATTTCTTGCGCTCCTCGACCATTGAAGTAATAACGGGAAAACCGAACTTTGCTAATAGGCCGAACACCACAAGGAAAGCTATCAACATCCAAAACAATAGTCCTAAATCAGGACTAAGAATAGATGGGAGGTTCAAAGAATCCATAAGACGGAATTCAGATATAAGAGAAAAGAGGAAAGAGACAGTGCATTGTCACTAAGTGACATGACTCACTTGACTTTACTCTTTACTCTTAAATACGCTGAAATTAGATAAACAAACAAAGCGCACAAACTACTACAGAGAAGAGGGCAACACCTTCTACCAAAGCAGCAGCAATAATCATTGAAGTACGGATGTCACCAGATGCTTCAGGTTGACGAGCAATTGCTTCCATTGCTGAAGAACCGATTTTACCAATACCAAGACCTGCGCCTACAGTTGCAAGACCTGCACCAAGAGCGGCGCCTAATTTTGTAAGACCTACTGCGAGTAATAACATAGTTGTAAAGTTTTATTTATTAGTAATTTATATTAAATTATTAGTTAGTTAATTCAAACCAAAAGGGAGTTAGTGATGATGGGGTTCTGAATGTGCCATTCCGATGAATACAGCCGACAACATCGTGAACACATACGCCTGAATGAATGCCACCAAGCACTCCAAGCAATTCATAAAAATCATCAGCACAAGACTCACGGGAGTTAAAGCGGAACCTATACCTATGCCAATTGTGAAGGCAATGAATATTACACAAGTGAACGAAAGTATCGCCGCATGACCTCCCATAATGTTGGCAAAGAGACGCACCATCAATGAGAATGGACGTGAAATGATACCAAGCATTTCTACCAAGGGCATAATGGGAAGTGGACACTTGAGGAACACGGGAACGGGAGGCCAGAATATTTCCTTCCAATACTCTTTGTTGCCAAACAAGTTGATCGCAAGCAAAGTGCAGAATGCGAGGAAGAACGTAATGGTAATGTTACCTGTAAGGTTCGCCCCACCAGGGAAGATGGGAATCAACCCCAAAAGGTTGCTGATGAAAATGAAGAAGAAACAAGTAAGCAAGTAAGGTGCAAACTTTTTATACTGCTTTTCACCTACGCTCGGACGGATGATGTCGTCGTGAACCATCATCACCATCATTTCTACCACCCCGAAGAATCCCTTGGGCGCTTGCTGTGTTGCTCCGTTCTTCTTATACCAACGAGCGGCACTCAAGAAAATCGTGAGCATCAATGCCACCACAATCCAAAGCTGCACCACATTCTTAGTAATCGAAATATCCAAGGGACGAACAGAACTTCCGTCGGCTAATTTCTCATAAATCTTACCATTGGTTTCATTGATATAGAAACCATTGTAGGTGTCACCATGAGTTACTTTACTACTACTAAACACATTCCAACCAGAATTTTCTCCTTTCACAATCACAAGAAGTGGAATAGAAATGTGATGCCCTTCATAAGTAGTAATGTGCCAATCATAGCCATCACTCATGTGACCTAATACGATACTTTTTACATCAATCTTACCATCTTCATGACTACTTCCTGATGCTTTTGCAGAAAGGGAAGTCATTGCGACAAGACCAACGACAAGTATCCATTTTAAGTATCTAATCATGTATATTCAATCGCTAATTTGAACTACTATGTTTCTGTTTACGCTCACACACAATGAAATGTAGGGAGGTGAAGAATAACGCTACAAGGTAGAATATCAATAAGTTAATTGTAAATAGTCCCCTACATTCCTGAAGGATAAGGAATAAATACACCAACGCCAACACAAGGGTTATGAGCAAGCGCACTACGTTGTTAGCCATGTGAAACAGCGTGATGTATTTCGGTTGATTCTCCTGAACGTAATGATATACAGAAAGCGAGACAAGTGTCATTACGAAAAAGATGATGGGGAGCACGATTAAGGGCTTCACCATACTCATTCCGCCTGCCACGTACGCCACCTCAAGGTAGCACATTACAGGCGTTAGCAATGCGTAAATAAGTCCCAATTTCCAAATTGACTTTAATGCTGATTTCATGTACGCCAACGTTAGAGTTCTACACAAATGTTCAGCACATTGTTCGCAACCTCAATAAATCCCGAGTGAATGTCTAGGGTATAATCCTCTGCACCATAGCAATAGATTGTACCCTTCACTAACGTGGAAATAATGGGAGCATGATGCTCAAGCACCTCAAATTGTCCCATTTCTCCAGGCACTACTACCCTACTCACTTCCGCTGCATAGAGTTGCTTCTCAGGTGATAAAATCTTGATCTTCATAGTTTAACTATACTGCCTGATTGAGCAAGTTCTCACCCTTCTTAATAGCGTCGTCAATCGTACCTACATTGAGGAAAGCCTGTTCGGGCAAGTAATCCACTTCACCATCAATAATCATGTTGAAACCGCGAATCACTTCCTCGATAGGCACCATCACACCGGGAACCCCGGTAAACTTTTCTGCCACAGTAAAGGGTTGAGAAAGGAAACGCTGCACGCGACGTGCACGATTCACAATAAGACGGTCTTCATCGGAAAGTTCATCCATACCCAAGATGGCGATAATGTCCTGCAACTCCTTGTACTTCTGAAGAATCTGTTTCACGCGCTGCGCACAATTATAATGCTCATTACCAATCACATTAGGATCAAGGATGCGCGATGTAGAATCAAGGGGGTCAACAGCAGGATAGATGCCCAACTCCGTAATCTTACGTGAAAGCACGGTGGTCGCATCCAAGTGCGTAAATGTCGTTGCAGGAGCAGGGTCGGTCAAGTCATCGGCAGGCACATAAACCGCCTGAATTGAGGTGATAGAACCATTCTTTGTTGATGTAATACGTTCCTGCATCGCACCCATTTCGCTTGCCAAAGTGGGTTGATAACCTACCGCCGAAGGCATACGTCCGAGAAGCGCAGACACTTCTGAACCAGCCTGAGTGAAACGGAAAATATTGTCAATAAAGAAGAGGATATCGGTTTGCTTACCTTCACTCGCACCGCTATCACGGAACGATTCGGCAATAGACAAACCTGAGAGCGCCACACTAGCACGCGCTCCAGGAGGTTCGTTCATCTGTCCGTAAACGAGTGTCGCCTGACTCTTTGCCATTTCTTCATAGTCCACCTTCGACAAATCCCATTCGCCACGCTCCATAGCTTCGGTAAAATCCTTACCATACTTCACTACGCCTGATTCGATCATTTCGCGCAGCAAGTCATTACCTTCACGCGTACGTTCACCCACACCAGCAAACACCGAGAAGCCATCGTGTCCCTTGGCAATGTTATTGATGAGCTCCATGATGAGCACCGTTTTACCTACACCAGCACCGCCAAAGAGACCAATCTTACCACCCTTCACGTAGGGTTCCAAGAGGTCAATCACCTTAATGCCCGTGTAAAGCACTTCCTGACTCGTCTTGAGATCTTCAAACTTAGGAGCCTCACGGTGAATGGGGTAAGCATTCTCACCCTTATCCAGCGCCTTGAGTCCATCGATGCTTTCGCCAATCACGTTCATCATACGCCCCTTAATCTGCTCACCGATGGGCATAGAAATCGGAGCATCGAGCGACGTTACTTCAAGTCCACGCTTCAACCCATCAGTGTTGTCCATTGCAACGCAACGCACGGTGTCTTCACCAATATGTTGTTGCACTTCAATGACAATCTTGCGTCCGTCGGGGTGAACCAATTCAAGCGCATCGTGAATGCGAGGAAGGAAGTCGGCACCGTGCTTACCCTCTGCCTTAAAGCAGACGTCGACAACGGGACCAATAATCTGTGAGATATAACCTATTTTCATATATAATTTTACTTGTATTTCTGTATTGAATCAACTTAAAATCCCATGTCTATAATGCCGAAAACGATAAATCCAGCCAACCATCCGGCAACAACCTTGAGCGTCATGTGGCGGACGTACCACATAAAGGTGACATTTTCCATCTTCATCAGCGAGAACCCAGGCACCGAACCGATGGTAAGCATAGAGGCTCCAAAGGCGGTTGTATAACTCAACAACACCCAAAAATTACCATCCACAGCAAATGCTTGTGCTAATTCGGCGTTGTGGATGACTTCGGGGTGTGCAAAAAGGGACAAACTTGTCAAGGTGGTGGTCACATTTCCAAAGCATGCCGACACCAAACCAATAACACCCGTCAAACCATACACATTGCTCATGGCCTGAGCTATGTCAATGAAGAAACGCTCCAACTTACCCGTTTCTTGCATGGCGCTGAGCGCCAAGAAGATTCCCATAAAGAAGAGCAGGTTCTGTATCGTGTCATATTGCAACGCCAGCGGTTTCCCCGTGGTGCTCGTCATGCGACCCGATGAAAGCAGCGTGCGGTTAAATAATTCGTTCAATATCCACAAGACGGACAATACGCAAAGTGAACCCACAAAGGGCGGCATCAGCGTGAGGCGGTGAAAAGTAGGCACAAACCAAAGACCTCCAATGCCCACCACGAGCATCAACAGCGTTTGCCATCGCTTCAGGAGGGAATCGTCACCACGATACCGTGGCGTGGCATCTTGAAATTGTAGCGTACGAGGCAATTTCTTGGCGATGAGAAACAAAACGACGCCCAACCCCACAATCGTGGGAATCACCAATTTCATCCACAACCCTGCGGGAGTGACCATGCCCTTAATCCATAGCATCAGCGTCGTGGAGTCTCCCACAACGGTCATTGCGCCTGCCACATTTGCCGTAATCACAATGGCGCACCCAAACACCCATCGCAACCGCTCCTCCTTGATCATCACTCGAACAATCCCCAGCATCAACACCACCGTCGTGAGGTTGTCAAGATTCATCGAAAGAAGGAAGGTAAACAAGCAAAGTATCCAGAAAAAACGACGGGTTGAACGCGTGCGCAACCACACCTTTAAGAAGTCAAAACAACCGTTGTTCGTCAATACCTCAACTATGCTCATCGTCGACAGCAGGTAAAATACGATTTGCGCACCCTGCTGAATGTAATTTACAAAAACATTCTCAGCAATGAACAACTTTGCAGCATGCACCTTGCGATCGGGAGTCTCAGAGAGGAAATCAGCAAACTGCGTCGCATATTGTTGCAACACATAGTCGGTGCCATAACCTATATACAGCATCCAACAGAGCACCCCTACCAACATGGCAACAGCTGCCTTATTGATGCGGTGAAAACTCTCAGTGGCGATAAGCAAGAATCCTGCAAGGATTACGCAAAGGATTACGGCTGTCATAAATAGAAGGGAGAGAGGGGAAAACGAGATTAAAATCAGAGCGGCAAACGGGACTCGAACCCGCGACTCTTGGCTTGGGAAGCCAATGCTCTACCAACTGAGCTACTGCCGCAAAATTACGAATGCAAAAATACCTCTTTTTTTGATATTCCCAAATTACAAACTTGAAAGATTTTCCCCAATCACGCGTTTTTGATAGTTTTTTAAGCAAATTGGGATTGATGAAATAATACAAAACTTAAAAGTATAGCGCCGGACTTTTGTTGGCGATCGGAAATCCCTTTAAATAACACAAAGGAGGGGTACTCAAGTACTCCTCCTTGTCTTTATAATCTCTTTACGATGATTTGTTCTGTAAAAATTAATCACATCTAAGATAAACACGCGTTACAAACAAATCGTTGAACCCTCAAGAACCATTGAGACCACTATTTACTTAGTTAACATGCTCAAAAATTCTGCTCTCAATTTGTCGTCTTCAAACACGCCGCAATAGTCATAAGCAACGGTTACGCTACCCGCCTTTTCAACACCTCTCATCTGCATACAAAGGTGTTGTGCCTCCACGACGACCATAACTCCCTTGGGGTTAATGGCCTCGCTGATAGCTCGACATATTTGACGCGTTAGGCGTTCGTGAACCTGAAGGCGACGACTGAAGGCGTTTACGACGCGGGGGATTTTAGAAAGTCCGACAATCTTACCATCAGGAATATACGCAATGTGCGCTTTTCCGAAGAAGGGCAAAATATGATGCTCGCAAAGACTATAAAACTCAATGTCTTTTACCACCACCATGTGGTCGATATCTTCAGAAAAGACTGCGGATTTCAAAATCGACAAGGGGTCGAGCTCATATCCCTGTGTTAAAGCGGTTATAGCCTTTGCCGCTCGTTCAGGAGTTTTCAATAATCCCTCACGATGGATATCTTCACCGACGAGCTTGAGTATTTCTTGATAGTGATATTGAAGTTGAGATAATTTATCCATGAGGTTAACGAAGAAAGGTGAACGGGGGAAGGTGAACGTTTAACGGGGAAAGACGAACGAGGAGAGGTTAACGAACAACAGACAACAGTCAATGGTGAACGATAAACGGTGTGAGGTCAACAGTAAACGCACCAATCCCTTTAACCTTTAACCGTCCCTCCTTTAACCATTGCCCTTTAACTGTTCAAATACGGGGTCAATAGATGGGGATTTGAACTTTGCATCTTACTAATCTTACTTCATGTGAAAGACCAGCCTCTCTGACTTCTGTCATTTTGAGCATAGCTTCTTCTTTGGTTTCAAAGTCTCCTACTCTTACGACCCATCGTGGAGACATGAAATTGCAATAACTTTTCATATCGGGGAAAAGATTATTACATTTGGTTTGCAGACGTAGGGCTTTGTCTTTATCCGCACGGGAGTTGCCACCGGTAAAAATTTGAATGCGGAATCCTTCCTTTTGTTGATACCCTTTGATAATTGGATTTCCTAAACTATCCAATTGTATGGTATCGGTTGATGGTTTGATAACTGGAGCTGGAAGTGATTTACCCACTGAGGCGGGCTTGAGTCCATTTATCAAACTATCCACCTTTGCGGATTGCTTTAACAGCACTACCCCACCACGACTATTGGGTGCACCGAGCACCTCAGTAAATCGCTGTGCGTTTACGGAGGTCAAAAATAACATAAAAAGGGAAGTTAGTAAATAACGCATGAGGTAACGGGGAGAGGTTAAAAGTTAACGGTCAATAACAACGGACAACGGTCAACGGACAACCAACGCCAAACAAAGCGCAATCAACTGACGTAGGAGCGAGTGAAAAGATAAGTTTACTTAATCTTTGCCGAGTGACAAGGAAGAAAACTCGCTTAAGTTTGCTGAATTGCCGAGGTGCGACTTGCGAAGCTTGATGAGCGTTAGCGAATGAGGAGGAAAAGTCCACGGAGGGGATTAACGGACAATAGACAACAATCAAGAGACAACGGTAAACGGTGAGAGGAGAAGGGTAGACGCGCCAGCCCCTTTAACCTTTAATCTTTAACCGATTCACTTTAACCTTTAACCGTTTTCCTTTGACCGTTCAAGAGTCTACTTATTGACTAAAAGGAGAGTTAGTTCACGGAGGTGATAACTCCATATTGAACTAACTCTCAATAGTATAGGGGTTATACCCAAAAGTTTTCCTTGAAATATCAATTAGAACGCATCAATGATTTCCTTGAAGTCGGCAGCCTTCAAAGAAGCACCACCGATCAAGCCACCATCGATATTGGGCTTAGCGAAGAGTTCGGGGGCATTTGAACCCTTGCAAGAACCACCATAGAGGATTGAAGTGTTGTCAGCAACTTCCTGACCGTACTTTTCAGCAACGCATGAACGGATGAATGCGTGGATTTCTTCAGCCTGGTCAGAAGTAGCAGTCTTACCCGTACCGATTGCCCAGATGGGTTCGTAAGCGATTACTACGTTTGCCCACTGTTCGGCAGTAAGGTGGAATACAGAACCTTCGAGTTCTGCCTTGCACACTTCATTCTGCTGATTGGCTTCACGCTGCTCAAGGCTTTCACCGATGCAGAAGAGAATCTTCAAACCGTTTGCCAACGCCAAATCAACCTTTTCCTTGAGGATTTCGGGAGTTTCGTTGTAATACTCACGACGTTCTGAGTGGCCGAGGATAACGTACTGTGCACCTGTTGACTTTACCATTTCAGCAGAAACTTCACCAGTGTAAGCACCGCTTGCCTTATCTGCGCAGTTTTCAGCACCGAGCTGGAGCACTTCGTTGTCGATCAAACCAGCAACTGTTGCCAAATGAATGAAGGGTGTGCAGATTACAACTTCGCAATTGGGCTTGTCAGCAACGAGCAAACCGTTGAGTTCCTTTGCAAGTGCTACACCTTCTTGAAGATTCTTATTCATCTTCCAGTTACCTGCTACAATTTTCTTTCTCATAACAATTTGATTTTTTAAGAGTTAATATTATTATAGGTAATGTATTAAATAGTAGTGAGTAGTGAGAATGCCTTGCGGATAATTTACTCACTCTTCATGAGTTTCTCTTCTTCTCGCTGATTCAAAATTTTTAACATTCTAATTCTGTGACCATGGTATATTCTTCCTAACCAAAGCCCATCAAGAATTACGAGTATAACTAACGGGGCAATAAGGAGGAGTAAGATTCTCGCCCAGGTCATATTTTCGGAAGCATCTGGGGAGGTTTTATCACTTACTAAAGATGCTACTTCCGCCTTCGTTGGCAAGTTATTAGTACCCCACTTTCCTTTCAATATGCCTTTATCTATCAACAGCATGCCTGGCGACGAGCGTACCATGTTTTTAATAACATCAGCATCCGCAGAGAGGCACGTGTAACTAGCTCCAGTACGGTCCTTCCAATTTTGATAATCTGCTAGAGTGCCAACAAGGGCATAAATGCCACAATCGTTATCTATTGCCCAATCATAAATATCATTTATTCTGTCTGCGGAACTATCATCAGCAGTTTTTGCGTCGGGCAATGTGAGGAGCAGGGTCGTTGAATGATCATTAAGTATCGAAGAAGCAACATCTGTTCCTTCCTCCGTATAAAAAGATAGTTTCAATATGCCATCCCTCGCAGGCTCTTCACCAAACTGATATTGTCGTCCCCAATCCTCTCCTACTCGATAATCGGTAAACGTCACGAGGGGTAGATAATGAAGACTATACAGCGCAATCACGATAGCGTAGCAAAATACATAAACCGTTGCAATAACTTGATTTCGCTCCGTCACCAATCTGCGCATCTTATGGGGGAATCTCACGATGTAGGCAAGCATCGCCACAAGAATGATGTTTTTAACCACCGTGTGGTCTTGCGACAATTCTAATGCAGCACCGAAACATCCACAATCATTTACACCACCATTGAAATAGAAATACGTTGTAATGCCGAGAAATCCAAGCATAATCAAGAAGGTAATCCAAGCAGAAGTTCGGCGCCTGATGCCAAGAAATAGGTAAACACCTAATTGTAATTCTACGACACTCAACGCTACAACTATGACCTTCATCCACAGTGCATCAACGTCAATATCTAAATAATTAGTATAAACTTGCAATTTATAGACCATCCCCAGCGGATCGAGTAGTTTCACCAACCCCGACGCAATCATCGTTAAGGCAATAATTACTCGAAACACATTTACGAGGTACAGACGCAATTTTAATCTAAAATTCATCATGCCTGGATGGAATCACTTTCGCTTGCAACTCCTAATTTGATGAGGGCAAACACGGCATAGTTCATCATGTCCATATAGTTCGCCGATACGCCTTCGCTAACGAGTGTTTCTCCTTCCAAATCTTCAATCTGCTTCGTACGATACACCTTCATGAGTATCATATCAGCCATACTTGATACACGCATTCCCCTCCATGCTTCACCATAATCGTGATTCTTACGCTTCATCAAGTCTAAGGATTCACCAGCATAACGATCGTAGAGCGAGGTGGCTGTATCTTCATCAAGGTCTGCACGATCAGCATATCCAAGTTCTAACTGAATCAACCCCATCACACTATAGTTTACAATAGCAATAAACTCAGAGACAATACCTTCATCCACCATCGCTTCTTTATCATGAAGGGTGTGAATGCGGTTGGCTTTGATGTATATTTGATCGGTGATAGAACTGGGACGCATGATGCGCCACGCACAACCATAATCGTGCATCTTTTGTAGATATAAACTACGGCAATGCTGCATTACAGCGTCAAATTCTTGATATGTCAGTAGGGACTCCATAAGGTGTTACTTCTATATTTTGGTGCAAATATACTGCTTTTTTTCTCGGTTGTGGTGTTCTAAATGCTTTATTCCTTCAAAAAAGCACGCACTTGCTGTAAGGCATCTGCCAACGCATGTTCCAGGTCGTCATTTACGACCACCACATCAAACTGAGCGGCATGCGATAGTTCAAACTCTGCACGCGCAATGCGGTCCTCAATCACATTAGGCGCATCCGTACCTCTTGAAATCAAACGCTTACGAAGTTCTTCAATTGATGGCGGTTGGATGAAAACGCTCAAAGCACGTTCACCATAATGTTTCTTAATATTAAGACCTCCAAGCACATCAACATCACACACCACGTTATCACCCTTTTCAAGTTGAGCATCAACCTGACTTTTCAGTGTGCCATAATAACGGTCTTTGTAAACTTCTTCATACTCAAGGAAATCGCCTTGAGTAATATGTTTACGAAAATCTTCAGGAGTAAGAAAAAAATATTCTACTCCATGTTGTTCATTTCCACGAGGAGGTCGAGAAGTAGCACTAACGGAGAAATGAAGATTCAAATCTTGTTCCATCAAATAATTGATAATTGTGCTCTTACCGCTTCCTGATGGGGCGGAGAATATGATTATTTTTGCCATCTTTTTTTAGCGTAAAAAAATAAGTGGATGTTCAGTGAAGAAGAATGTTATAAAACGGGTGGTATCACATCTGTCACAAAATTAACAATATGCTACCAGCCAACTTTTTTATTACCAAGGGTTAATCGTCACACCAACATTTCCCTTTGAAGATGAACGCATTCACCTCTCGCTCTACATCACATTCAACACCTGTTCTTTAATCTGTTCTAGTTCGTCCTTCATCATCACCACAATATTCTGCATTTCTGCCTGGTTGCTTTTCGAACCAGTAGTATTGATTTCACGCCCCATTTCTTGAGCAATAAATCCAAGTTTTTTGCCTTGTCCACAACCATCGAGCATCGTTTGCTTGAAATACTCCAAGTGATTCGTCAAACGTTGCTTTTCTTCATTTATATCAAGTTTCTCAATATAATAGATGAGTTCTTGTTCAAGTCTTCCCTTGTCATAATCTACTCCTTTCAGTTCTGCCAGTCGTTCGGTGAGACGCTGGCGTACTTTTTCAACCCTTGATTGCTCATAGGGTTCAAGAGAGAGCATGAGTTTCTCTATTTTTTCAAGATTGCCACAGAATTTTTCGTAGAGCGCTTCTCCCTCTTGCTTTCTGAATTCAACAAGGTTCGCTATTGCCTCTTCAATACCCTTGTAGACTACGCTCCACTCTTCGTCTTCCAACACTTCAATACTTGAGGTTTGTACCACTTCAGGAAGTCTCACAAGCGTTTCCCAGATACGCTCTGCTGAAAGTTGTAACGCAGGAACGTCTAAGCTGATTTTCTCCATCTGCGACACATAATTTGCCACAGCATCTGCATTAATCACACCGCCCGCCGTTGTTGCATCCTTTTCAATCCAAAGCGTAAATTCCACCTTACCTCTCTCCAAACGATCCTGGATAAGTTTACGCAATTCCATTTCCTTCTCACGGTAAAGCGGAGCTAATCGTGTGCTTAAGTCAAGCGACTTTGAATTCAGCGATTTTATTTCTACATGTATCTTTTTACCATTGTAAACAATATCGGCCTTACCGTAGCCGGTCATAGATTGTATCATGAAATCTAAATTAGAGTGAGTAAATATCCATTTATTTTGCAAACTTAATGAAAAAATGCGATATTATTATTTACTTTGCAACGAAATAATCTTTAACTCCGAAAATAATATGAAGAAAATTTATTGTTTTGTCGTTTCAGCCCTAATGGGTGTACTCTCGGCTGATGCATGCACAAGCTTCTTGATTGGCAAAAAGGCATCTCGCGATGGTTCTGTAATGATTACCTACAGCATGGATAGTTTTGGCATGTTCACCCATCTGAATCACTTCCCTGCCGCCGACCACCCCGCTGGAGCAATGCGTCGAATCGTGGATGGTGACACCAACCATTATATGGGAGAAATCCTTGAAGCATCCCACACCTATGCCGTAATGGGAAACATCAATGAACATCAATTGGCAATTATGGAAACCACCTTTGGTGGGCGCGAGGAACTCGTTGACACTACAGGTATCATCGACTACGTAAGTTTGATGACGCTCGGACTTCAGCGTGCAAAAACGGCAAGAGAAGCGATTAATGTAATGACACAACTTGTTGAAGAATATGGGTATGCAAGCAGTGGTGAGAGTTTTTCTATAGCCGACCCCAATGAAGCTTGGATTCTTGAAATGATTGGTAAGGGAGGAAAAGAAAAAGGTGCCGTATGGGTGGCAGTGCGCATCCCTGATGATGCCATTGCTTGCCATGCCAATCAAAGTCGCATCCACCAGTTTGACCTCAATGACAAGGAGAATGTCATTGCCAGCAAGGACGTAATTTCGTTCGCTCGTAAGATGGGATACTACAAAGGAAAAGACAAGGACTTCTCGTTTGCCAACGCCTATGCCCCCGCAGATTTTAGCGCCATCCGTTTCTGTGAAGCGCGCGTGTGGAGCTTTTACAACAAGTGGGTAGACGGCATGGAAAAGTACCTTGAATACGCCAAGGGTTATGCTATAGACACCGAAACTCCCATGCCCCTCTATTTCAAGCCCAAGCAACAATTATCGCTAAAGGACGTTATGACCTCCATGCGCGATCACTATGAAGGTACCTTCTTTGATACACAAAATGACCTCTCCGCTGGCATTTACGACATGCCCTACCGCCCCTCTCCGCTTACATGGGAATATAAAGGCAAGAAGTACTTCAACGAGCGCCCCATCTCTACTCAACAGGCATGCGCCACAATGATTGCACAGCTCCGCGCTGATATGCCCAACGAAGTGGGTGGAGTACTTTGGTGGGGAAATGACGAGGCAAACATGATAGCCTACGTCCCCGTATATTGTTGTGCCACTCAAGCTCCGGCATGCTTTGCCGACCCCACAGCAAGCGACGTTAATTTTTCATGGAACTCAGCATTTTGGGTGTGCAACTGGGTGGCCAACATGACCTACCCCCGCTACACTCAAGTATTCCCAGCTGTAGAACTGAAGCGTGAGCAAATTGAGAACGAATTCTTACAGAAACAAGCAAGCTTTGAGCAAATAGCTATCCACCAGTTGACTCAAGACAAACAAAAGGGCATAGAACTCCTCACCGCCTACTCATCACTCGCAGGAAAAACCATGCTTGAAGAATGGAAAAAACTCGGTGAATACATTATCGTAAAATACAATGACCTCGTAGTAAAAAAGGAAACGAACGGTTCATACGACCTCACTCCTGACGGCATCGCCGTACCTCCACAACGAGATGGTTTCCCTAACAAATATCGACAATTCATCATCGAACAAACGGGAGACAAATATCTTATCCCTAATAATTAATATATTGTGTAGTTTATATTGCCTTACACTTACAAGTTCAAAACTATTGCATATAAATATGAGGGAGGCATATTATAAAGCTACAAACGTTTTATCCCTTTTGCGTTCACGAGAAAAGTAACAAAAAGCCCTTTATATCAATTATATGAGTGAGGCGAACCAGCAATAGTGTTGTGCTATTGTCGGTTCGCCTCATTTTATAAAAAAACAGAAGAGCGATAAGCCGGGTTCTGTGCCCTCAAGAAATTACAGGTGTAACTTCCCTTAAGAGGGTGCTTATCATTTATCCGCACGCACCATCACTGATGCGCTCTATCGTTCTACCCTCCGGCGCGCTTTGTTCACGAGGAACAAAATCTCGAACGGGCAATCCTCATTCGCCGGTATACATGAACTTTCAGCCTCCGATGTGCACAGCTCGTATGTCACCACACGACTGGTGGGCTCTTACCCCACCTTCTCACCCTTACCTATGAAGCTGTCATCTTGAATACAAGACGCGCCAAGGCGGTTGTTTTCTTCTGCACGACTTAACCCTCACGGACTACTTCCCATTAAGAAGCGGAGCGCCCTGTGCTGCCCGGACTTTCCTCCTGCACCACTTACATTGCACGAAAGGCAACGGGGTACACGCGATAAGCTGCTCTTCTGTTTATTTTTTAGTAGACAAGTGAACAAGTAGACGAGTAAACAAGAAAGTTACAAGTTGCAAATGGTAAAAACAAGTAGTAAGTTTTCAATCAGGCATTGTTTTACACGCTGACCTCTCGTCTACTTGTTTACTATCAACTCGTCTACTAACACTTCGTGTCCCACATTTCTAAAATCAAGTGCGAAGTTATAAAAAAATATCATTACTTTTGCAAGATGAAGTGTCTTTTCCTCAAAATAGCCGTGATATTAGGATGCATGAGCGCCGAAGCCCAGCAGATACGGACTTTCGTGCCCAACATCGTGACGCCTCGCCTGCTCCACGTTAGCGAGGTGAACGGTTTGCCCATTTTGCCACTCCGCGGAGGGGAGCAATTGGAGTTTAGTTTTGATGATTTAGACACGAACCACGAGCGTTATTACTACCGCGTAGAGCATTGCGACCAACGCTTCCGTCCCACGGAGCAACTCCTGGAAAGCAGTTATTTGCAAGCCACGGAGAATACCCTGCCCATCGACCTCTACGAACCTTCGCGCAACACGACGGTGAATTATAACCACTACTCTCTCCTACTCCCAAATGCCGATATGCTCATGCTCCTTCCGGGGAATTATCGCGTGAGCATCTTGCGTGAGGCGGAGGAGGCGGAGGAGGAATTTGAGACCGTGACAGAAGCCTTCTTCATGGTGGGCGAACAACGCGTGAGCATCAATGCTTCGATGACCACGATGACGGATGCCGATTACAACAACCGCCACCAACAACTGACCGTTGAAGTGGATTTCGGCGCCCTACGCTTGAGTCGCCCCGAAGAGGAATTGAGCGTGTACGTCGTTCAAAATCGCCGTTGGGATAAGATGCGCAAGTGTCCCGCTCCGAATTACCTCACAATGGGTAAGATGAAGTGGCAACATTGTCGCGACCTCATCTTCAACGCGGGCAATGAGTTCCGCAAGTTTGAAACGCTCTCAACGGAGTATCCCGCCCTTCATGTTGACCGCATGGCATGGGAAGCAGAGCGCGATAGTTATGTGGCGACGCTCTACACCGACGAAGTGCGCAAGAACTACCTCTACGATGAGGACTTGACGGGCGGGTTCATCATCCGCAATACGGACAATTACGACAACGACACGGAGAGCGATTACATCGACGTGCACTTCCGCCTCAATGCCCCCTTGCGCCTGGATTGCCCCATATATGTGTATGGCACTTGGGCAACGAATGCCGACCGCGAAACCTATCGCCTTCACTATAACGAAGAGACCCGCCTGTACGAAGCAAGCGTCATGCTCAAGCAGGGCTATTACAACTACTATTACGACACCCCCGATGATAGCGTGGAGGGTAACTTCTATCAAACCCCAAACGAATACCTCATCCTCGTTTATGCCCGCCCCATTGGCGAGCGTTACGATAGTCTCGTAGGGTGGAAAGTGTTGCGTTAATATACCTCTGTATAAATCCTTGTGTAGAATCAAAAACTATGTCGGACTTAATTAAAATTATCTCGGACATAAATTAAAATATGTCGGACTTAATTTTCACAACATCCGACTTACTTATAAACCTCAAACTTCTGAACTTCAAACCTCAGAACTTCATAACCTTAAAACCTCATAACCTCAAATGAATATTGTCTTTCTCGATAGTTACACGCTCAACCCTGGCGATTTGAGTTGGGATGTGTTTCAATCCTTTGGCACATTCGTGACCTACGACCGCACCTTGCCCTCCGAAGTCATTGAGCGCGCCAAGGATGCCGAAGTGATTATCACGAATAAAGTGCGCCTCGGAGAAGCAGAATATGCCATGCTTCCGAAGTTGAAATTAGTGCTCGTGGCGGCAACTGGATATGACGTTATCGACACCGCGGCGGCGCGCAATCACGGCGTTTGCGTGTGTAATTGTGCGGGCTATAGTTCGCGTGCCGTAGCGCAAATGGTGTTTGCCCACCTGCTTGAAGTGTGCTCCTCCGTGGGGCATTACGCACGCCTCAATGCCGAAGAAAAGATGTGGGCAAAGAGTCGCGACTTTTGTTGTTGGCACAATCCCTTGACCGAACTTTGCGGAAAGCGCTTGGCGATTGTGGGGTATGGAAACATTGGGCGCGAGGTAGAACGCCTGGCAAAAGCCTTCTACATGGAGGTCTATGCCGTAAGTTCAAAACCTCAAACCGAACTCCCCGAGGGAGTCACGAAGATAAGTCTTGAAGATGCCGTGGCAACGTGTGACGTCATCAGCCTCTGTTGCCCCCTCACGAAGGACAATGAGCGCATGATTAACGCGGCGCTCCTTGACAACGCCAATCCCAACCTTATCATCGTCAACACGGCGCGCGGAAAACTCATTGACGAACCCGCCATGGCGGAAGCATTGCGTGAGAATCGCATAAAGGCCTTCTGCGCCGACGTGCTTTCCACTGAACCTCCCGCGCTTGACAATCCCCTACTCTCCGCGCCCCGCGCCTTCATCACGCCACACATTGCATGGGCCACACGCGAAGCCCGCGGACGCATCATCGACATCCTCGTAGGCAACCTCAAGGCATTTATTGCGGACGCTCCTACGAATGTGGTGAATTAGGGGTGTAAAATGATCTCACTAAAATTTGAAGAAACTCAATCTTCAACTCCATGACACAACAACAAGCGTTACAAATATTCGAAGACAAGAAAGTTCGAACCATTTGGGATGACGAACAAGAAAAATGGTATTTTTCTATTATTGACACAATTGGAATACTAACGGAAAGTAAAGATCCAACAGCTTATTGGAGAAAACTTAAGCAACGTCTAAAAGTTGAGGGGAACGAAACCGTGACAAATTGTCACGCTTTCAAAATGCGGGCTATGGATGGGAAAATGCGTTTAACAGATGTTGCTGATACCGAACAACTTTTCCGACTTATCCAATCAATACCTTCACCTAAAGCAGAACCATTTAAACAATGGATGGCACAAGTGGCAAGTACCCGCATCAACCAAATGCAAGATCCTGAGTTGTCCATTGACCAAGCCATTGCTGATTACCGAAGATTAGGTTATTCTGAACCATGGATCAATCAACGCATCAAGAGCATAGAGGTTCGTAAAGAACTCACAGATGAATGGAAACGAACGGGTGTACAAGAAGGTGTGCAATTTGCAACTCTTACAGACATTATCACTCATGAGTGGAGTAACCTTAAAACTAAAGAATATAAAAAGTTGAAAGGTTTGAAAAAAGAAAGTTTAAGAGATAATATGACTAACATAGAACTTGCTCTTAACACTCTTGCCGAAGCATCTGCCACAGAACTTTCAAAGCAGAAAAATCCCAAAGGTTTTCTGCAAAACAAAAGTATTGCTCAAGAGGGTGGAAGTGTTGCGAAAGCCGCCCGCAAACAATTAGAACGAAAACTTGGACGTAGTGTAATATCAAGCACAAAGGCAAGTGATTACCTTCTACCCACTCAAGATTCTGACGAAGAAGACAATTCTTAATAAGGTTTTAATCCACAATATTCAATATAAACCTCCTTTTAACCTCACATCCTCCAAATATGTTATTCGACATCAGCTTCTACTCCGCATGCGACTACATCGGTACGCTTGCATTCGCCATCTCTGGTGTGCGCCTGGCTTCGGCAAAGCGCTTTGACCTTTTCGGTGCTTACATTGTAGGTATCGCCACGGCTATTGGTGGTGGTACTACGCGTGATATTATGCTCAACGTGCCTATCTTCTGGTTGAAGGACCCCACTTATCTGCTCATCTGCGCCTTTGCCGTATTCTGGGTAATCGTGTTCCGCAAACACTTGGTGAAGCAGGACAACACATGGTTCATCTTCGACACCATCGGTCTTGCCGTCTTCGCCATTACGGGGATTGAGAAGACCCTCGATAACGGTTTCCCCTACTGGACAGCCATCCTTATGGGTACCCTCACGGGGGCTGGCGGTGGTGTGCTCCGTGATATTTTCATCAACGTCGAACCCCTCATTTTCCGCAAGGAAATCTATGCCCTTGCGTGCGTAATTGGTGGTATCTTCTATTGGGTGTGCCACGAATTCTTGGGTTTCAACTACGTATGGTCGGGTATTGTTTGTGCGGGAGCGGTCATCATCATGCGCTTGCTTGCCGTGCGCTTCCACCTCCACCTTCCCACGTTGAAGGGAGAAGATTAACCCTCACGTTTCCACAAAGTTATGGCAAAGAAAGAAGCACATCTCACCCCGAGCCTCTCGCCCGAGAGTAAGGAAGACATCCGTCGCGCCGTTGAAGTGATGAACAAGGGGGGCATTATCCTCTACCCCACCGACACGATTTGGGGACTTGGTTGCGACGCCACGAATGCCGATGCCGTACGTCGCATTTACGAAATCAAGCAACGCACGGACGCCAAGGCGCTCATCTCGCTCGTTGACTCTGAAACGAAGGTGCAATTCTACGTGAAGGAAGTGCCCGAGGTAGCGTGGGACGTTATGGAACTCTCCGAGCGCCCCATGACCGTCGTGTTTGACGGAGGCAGAAACCTTGCGCCCAACCTTTTGGCGGAGGACGGTTCCGTGGCCATTCGCATCACCAAGGAGGCGTTTAGCAAGGAACTCTGCATGCGCATGAAGCGCGCCGTTGTGTCCACCTCGGCAAACATTAGCGGACAACCTGCTCCCCGTTGCTTCGCCGAGATTTCCGAAGAAATCAAGGGGGCGGTAGATTACATTTGCACGTCTCGCCAAGACGAACCTCCCACACAAACGGCGTCAAGCATCATCAAATTGGGTGCAGGCGGAGAAGTTACTATCATACGCTAAAAAGTGTTGAGAAACTCACTTGACTTATGTTTCAGTTTTTAAGAATATGGTGTAATAAGCACCTCACACAAAGGCAGTTCATCCTCGTACTCAGCCTTTTTGTGGGTATTGGCGCAGCCCTTGCGGCTCAAGCGCTGAAATGGCTTATTCACGAAATCGAAGGATTGCTCACCCATAGTTTTGACACGACGCAATCCAACTGGCTCTACCTCGTTTATCCCGTCGTGGGGATTTTCCTCACCGCCCTCTTTATCAAGTACATCGTGCGCGATGACATTGGTCATGGGGTGACAAAGATTCTCTACGCCCTCTCGCGCAAGCAAGGTCGCATCCGCAATCACAATTGCTTCACGAGCGTTGTTGCCTCGGCCATCACCATCGGTTTCGGGGGTTCGGTAGGGGCAGAATCGCCCATCGTCTTGACGGGTTCTGCCATCGGTTCTTCGCTCGGCAAGGCCTTTAAGTTGGACCATAAAACGTTGATGTTACTCATCGGATGTGGCGCCTCGGGTGCCGTAGCTGGAATCTTCAAGGCTCCCATTGCGGGATTGGTCTTCACACTTGAAGTGTTGATGATCGACCTCACCATGGCGTCGCTCCTTCCCCTTCTCATCAGTTGCATCACCGCCACCTGCCTCACCTACTTCCTTTCGGGCGACATGCAGGCGCTCTTCCCCTTCTCGCTCAAGACGCCCTTCACCGTTGAGGATGTGCCCACGGTGATTCTGCTCGGCATCTTCTGCGGACTCATTTCCCTTTATTTCACGAAGGCGATGAATGCCTTTGAAAAGGTGTTCTCACGCTTCGGCAAGGGCATGTTCTCTCGCTTGGCGCTTGGGGGTACGGTGTTGGCATTGCTCATCTACCTCTTTCCCCCGCTTTACGGAGAAGGTTACTCCACCATCACGATGCTGCTCAACAGTTCGGGACAGGAGAATGCCGCCGACGTGCTCAACAACTCTTTCTTCTACGGCCATTCGGAATACCTCTTGCTCTACCTCGGTTTGATCCTCCTCACCAAGGTGTTTGCCACATCGGCCACAAACGGTGGTGGCGGTTGCGGGGGTACCTTCGCGCCCAGTCTTTTCCTCGGTTGCATTGGCGGGTTTATCTTCGCCCAATTGTGGAATAATTACGGCCTTTGGGACGTTGCTACGCCCGAGGAAAACTATGCCCTGCTGGGTATGGCGGGAGTCATGGCGGGTGTGTTCCACGCACCGCTCACGGGCGTCTTTCTCATTGCCGAACTCACGGGAGGCTACGACCTCTTCCTCCCCCTCATGATTGTGTCGGGATGCTCTTACTTGGTGATTCATTCCTTCGAACCTCATAGCATCTACGCCATGCGTCTTGCGCGCCGTGGGCAACTCCTCACGCACGATAAGGACAGTTCCGTGCTCACGCTCATGTCGCTCGACGAAGTGATTATTAAAGACACCCCCACCCTTTCTGCCGACATGAATCTCGGTCAACTCGTGCGCATCATCTCCAACGAGCGCTCCGACGTGTTTGCCGTGGTGGATAAGAAGAACATGCTCGTGGGCGTTGTCGGACTCCGTAGCATCCGCAAAATCATTTTCCGAAGCGAACTCTACCGCCTCTACACGGTGGAGCAAATCATGCACACCCCCACCATCCTCCTTTCTACGGCAGACCCCATGCAAGTGGTGATGGACAAACTCGAACAAACGCCTTACTCCACCCTCCCCGTACTTAACACCGACAACACCTTCGCTGGCTTCGTGTCGCGCACGAAATTCTATGCCCACTACCGACAGGTGATGAAGGATTTTTCGCAAGAGTAAAACAACAATGACCAAACAAGACCTACGCATCATCTATATGGGCACTCCCGAATTTGCCGTGGAGAGCCTTCGTGCCCTCGTTGAGGGCGGTTATAACGTCGTGGCTGTTGTCACCATGCCCGACAAACCCATTGGGCGCCACCAAACGGAACTCCAAGCCTCGCCCGTGAAGCAATATGCCGTGTCGCAAGGTTTGCGCGTGCTCCAACCCGAACGCTTGAAGGACGAGGCCTTCGTAAACGAACTCCGTGAACTCCGTGCCGACCTCCAAATCGTAGTGGCGTTCCGTATGCTTCCCGAAGTGGTGTGGAGCATGCCTCCCCTCGGCACCTTCAACCTCCACGCCTCACTCCTGCCCCAATATCGCGGAGCGGCACCCATCAACTGGGCGGTCATCAATGGCGACACCGAAACGGGTATTACGACCTTCTTCCTCCAACACGAGATTGACACGGGCAACGTCATCCAACAGGTGCGCGTGCCCATTGCCGACACGGACAACGTAGAAATCGTTTACGACAAACTCATGCACCTCGGTGGAGCGCTCGTAACGGAAACCGTGGACAACATCCTGGCGGGCACCGTTCGCCCCATTCCGCAAGAGGAAATGGCACCCTGCGACGAACTCCGCCCTGCCCCCAAAATCTTTAAGGAAACCTGTCGAATCGATTGGCAGGCGGGCGTAAAGCGCTGCTACGACTTTGTACGCGGTCTCTCACCCTACCCCGCCGCATGGACAGAACTCACCACGGCGGGCAAAACGCAGGTACTCAAGGTATATGAAACCGAAAAGGAATTCACCTCCCACCAACATCCCCTCGGCACCCTCCACACCGACGGAAAAACCTTCCTCAAAGTCGCCCTCGCCGACGGTTACCTCCACCTGCGCCAAATCCAATTGGCAGGCAAGAAGCGCATGGCCATCACCGACTTCCTCCGCGGCTTTAAGGCAGATGGCGAAATGAGGGTGGAATGATATAGAGTACAACTGACAGAGTACAGAGTACAGAGTACAACTTCCGTGCGGATGTGAAAGTCTGGATGGCGGTTGTACTCTGTACTCTGTTTATCTGTACTCTAAACTCCCGCCTCCCCAATAAACTTCTCAATAATCCTCACTTGTGTACGTGTAAGTAAGCGGCTGGTGGGAGTATATCCCGCCTTCTTGAGGTCACGGAGGAGTCCCTTGGTGACTTCCAATTCACGGCGGAAAAGGCGCGTGGCGGTGCGATATGTCTTATCAGGATAATAACGCTGGGCGAGAGTGCCGAAGTTTAGGAGAGGCATGATGGTTAGTGAGTAGTTAGGAGTGAGGAGTGAGGAGTGAGGAGTGAGGAGTCCTTGCGGGACATAAAGTGTACGTAGAGACGTCATATTATGGCGTCTCGATAACAGGTGAGACAAACTTCGTAAGTCGTAGATAGGAGGCAGTAATCAACTTGTGAGATGTCACCCCGCAAGGACTACTCACTAAATTACTCCCCCTGCAAGGACTACTCACTCCTCCCTCCTAACAACTCACTAATAGTAATCCTTCCTCAATCGCCCCCCTATCCACCTCCTTCATCGTGATACCATTCTCCACGCAGGCCATGGCGGCAAGGAGGTCAATGAGTTTAGTTTTCGCTTGAGGGTCGGGAGCGGTGTAGGCATCGTTGAGGAGTGGTTAAGGATTCTGAGAATTCTGAGTGTTCTGAGAACTCTGAGGACTCTGAGAACTCTGAGCACTAACTCGTGAAGGTCGCACGAGCGCCTCATTACCCGCAAGATTAGTAAGTTGGCACACCCGTCTTAAATACGCCTCCGAATCGTTCTCCTCGGGCGGTGCCCAGCGATAAATAATGTTGCGTGGCGTAAAGGGCTTGTGTTGCGCCTCAAAATGCTTGTAATACGTTTCGAGGATGCGCCAAGCGGCGCGATAGCCCATCGCCATAGAAGTAAATTGCACGAACGCCTTGTCCGTCTGCTCCACCCGCGCACCCTGCCAACGCGAGGCAGAGTGGCGAATATTGAGCGGATTGTTGTTGCGGAGACCGCGAGGTTGTTTAGTTTTTGTCATGGTTGTTAGATTTTTCAGAGGACTCGGAGGTATCGGAGGTCTCAGAGTTTTCAGAGGACTCGGAGTTATCAGAGTCTTCAGATTCCTCAATACAATTGTATTCAATTTTAATTCTGTAAAACCGTAAAACTGTAAAGGGGTTAGGTGCCTGCTTTTTCTTTTCCGACATAAATGTCCGTCTTGCGATAGATTCTCTTTTCGGGTGGCGTTGTAAGCGGGTCGTTACAATTTTCGATATACCCTCGGTGTTTCCATGTGCCGAGCATGCTACATAGCGACCCTGTACGGATGCCGAGGCGCTGGCGGAGTTGGTGGGCTTCTTGACGGGTAAACTCATTGGGGAGCAGGTCGAGCAGGTTTTGAGGACCTCGGCGCTCACGCCCTTGTTCAGCCGTTTCTTGATTGAGAATACTTTCACCGAAGAAGTGCATTTTACACCACAGGTCGTACTTTAACGACCAGCGCACGAAGTGCTCAATCGTCTTGTCCCACTTCTCACCCTGCGCCACGTAGAGCACCATCGCTTTGAGGTAAGCAATCACGTTGGCACGATACGAAAGGTTTTCATACACACGGCTTTGCGAGAGGCGTGAGAAGTCGGCACACTCCTCCATCAACTTTTTTGCCAAGGTGCGTGCTTGCGGACAATCTATGAGCCCTCGGGCATTGTTCAGGCGCTCGATGTAGGGGCGAAGCGCCTCGTCAAAACCCTCGTCGTAGGTGCCATAGACGGGCATTTCTGCTCCGATTTCACGCTCGGGGATGGTGCAGAAGTTGATGCGTGAGATAGGTCCGTCGGTAAGTACGCTGGAGAAGTAGCGTTGCCCCTTTTGCACGGTGGTCGAGGCGTTCCAGTTGAAGCGGATGCACACACGCTCGCTCACACTTCCCGTGCCCACACGCGTTTGTCCGTAGGAGTTGCCAGGGTCGAACGCCAAGCACATGATTTGGAATTGCGCCTTGCTTCGGGCGGACGTTTTGAGGGCGTCAAATTGGTCAATCTCGTTCATGCGAGTGTAAAGAAAGCGCTCCTCGGCGTCGGCAAGGCGTTGCACGAAGGCAGCATTCGTCATGTCGGGATCAATCTCCTGGATGACAAGCCCTTCGGGTCGGCTTCGCTTATCCTTGTTCGCCCCCTTCGTTTGCATCTCGCGCTTCCATTCGCGCTCACGGCGCAGGTTCTCAAGGTCGCGTCGGCGGATGTCCGCCATGATGCGATTGATGGGTTCGGTAATGCAATTCTTCCCCGCTCCCGTCCCCGCCATGAGTACGTTCATGAGCGTTGCTTCGTGCTCCACATTGTCGATATACCTAAAGCGCGTTTGCCACAGGTGCGCCCCAAGAGCGGGGAATACGG
The DNA here is from genome assembly GCA_045656425.1 of Alloprevotella sp. GTDB lineage: Bacteria > Bacteroidota > Bacteroidia > Bacteroidales > Bacteroidaceae > Alloprevotella. Next base: position 105,729 of record JAZORE010000059.1, on the reverse strand, counting down.
CATGCGCCACGGCGGGTTTGTAAAGCGTGGGCGTTTTGCTGATGAGCAGACGGATAAGGGGCGGCAATGTGCGGGGCATTTCGGGCGGTTGGTTGTTCACTTCTTCCGCCTCTTGCGCCTCCTCTTGTTGCCTCTTGCAAAGGTCTAACACACGTTGCATAATCCTCGGCATATAAGGCGTTTGCGAGCGATTACATGCACTTTTAATTGTAGCCATCCACTTCTCCCGATGCTCCCCATAAGTAGGCAACACACTGGCTATCCAATGAGGATCATCATTACACACGTAGCGCAGGTGGCACGCCATAGAAAAGATAAAGTTGTTGCGAGAACCGTGTGCAGGCCTCCCGCCCATCTGTTCCTCAAGGACGCTAACGAGGTTGGGGTATTCGAGCGGGGGAAAGGGGGCTGAGAGTAGTGAGGAGTGAGTAGTGAGGAGTGGGGAGTCGGAGTTCTCAGAGTTCTCAGAGCACTCAGAGACCTCAGAATTCTCAGAGTACTCAGAAAATAGCCCCTCACGATCCAACCAAAGCACATACTCCCTAGGCACTACAAACGAGCTCCTTGCATAATCCTTCACGCAAGCGTCGTAAGCCTTGTCGCCCAATTGCTCTGCCATCCACGCTTGCGCACGTGCGAGGTCCATGCCTCGGGGGATGATGAAGATAAGGCGCAGCCCCTCATAACTGGGCGTAATGTGCGCCATGACGATGCCCAGTTGCTCCTTACGGGGCGCAATCTCCGCCCAACGCCCTTCGGGATTGGTGATGTGGTCGAGGTCGTAGATGGAGAGTCCTGAGGGAATCGCTTCGGCATTGAGGCGACGCCCGTTCTTGAAAGTGGCGTGAGGCGTGAGAATGGGGAGTTGCTTCTTGAGGTTCCCCTTGAGCGTTTCAAAGTCCTCGCCACTCATTTCGCCCCGCATCTTTTGCTCCCAGGCATCGCGGATTTCGGCACAAATGCGCGCCACGTTAGCATTGTCCAACGCCCTGTTGAGGAGTTCGGGGGTGCACACTTGCACCGCCCTACTCTTTATACTTTGAGAGATTCCGAGACTCATGCCACACCTCCTTCCGTCATCATACGATTCACGAAATCGCTGGCTTTCAAACTCTCATCAAGGATGGCAAGCCCAGGATGAACATTCGCCTCGTCAAGCCCAATGTGGAGCGAGAGGCGCACGGAGTCATTGTTTACCGACGCACGTCCGTGGGGCAATTTGATGTACTTGCGCGTGGCGCTTTGCGTGTGGCGCTGATGTGCATTGAAGTTACCTTCGTTAGGGTTTACCAAGGCAATAGTGCCTTGCACACGTGTATTGTCTTTCAGGAGAGATGCGTAAATAGCATCGGAGATTTGAAGTTGGATAATCATAGTTGGGAAATGAGAAATGAGAAATGAGAAATGAGAAAGGGCTGCGCGGCGGAGGGATTCTGAGGAGTCTGAGGCTCTGAATACTCTGAAGAACTCTGAGGACTCTGAGAACTCTGAGGATTCCGAGAACTCTGAAATCCCCCATTTGTTGATCAACAATGCAAAGTTAAGTCACAAAAAAGGCCGAGGGATATTAAAATCCCCCAGCGTAAACTATAGTAAAAGAGTTCGTAAAGTTGTGGCGTTTCGTAAAGTTTTGGAGGAGTAATCTGTAAAGTTTTGTAAAGTTTTAGTAATTTTGTAATCGGAGGAGTTTTCGGAGTGCTCGAAGTCCTCGGAGTTATCGGAGTAATCAGAGTCCTCGGAGTAATCAGAGTCCTCAGAGTAATCAGAGTTCTCAGAGTGCTCAGAGTGTTCAGAGTGCTCAGAGCCCTCACCGCGCAGCTCCTTTCTCATTTCTCCTTTCTCATTTCTCATTTCCCCTTAACCTTTCCCCCTATGACCACCATCAAAAAACTGGAATCCGAACTTTGGGAATCGGCGGACTTGCTCCGTCAGGGTAGCAAGCTGACCAGTAGTCAGTATTGCATGCCGGTGTTGGCGCTCCTTTTCCTGCGCTATGCGTATAGTCGATTCAAGATGGTTGAAAGCGAGATTTTGCAGAATCGCCCTTCGCGTGGCGGGCGCGTCATGCCCGTTGAAGCCAGCGACTTTGTGGCGAAGAGTGCCTTATACATCCCCAAGCAGGCGCAGTACGACTATCTGGTCAACCTGCCTGAAAACATCACCGACGCCGCCCTCTCCAAGGCCGACGGCACGCCCATCAATTCGCTGGGCGAGGCGGTCAACTATGCCATGGAACTCGTGGAGGCGCAGAGTGCCCAACTCACAGGTGTGCTGCCCAAGACCTACACCATGTTTGCCGACGACCTCTTGGCGGAACTCCTGCGCATCTTCAACAATAAGACCATCGACCAAGTGGGGGGCGATGTCATTGGGCGCATCTACGAATATTTCCTCTCCAAATTTGCCAAGGCGATAGCCAGCGATGACGGTGTGTTCTTCACCCCCAAGTCATTGGTAAAGATGCTCGTGAATGTGCTCGAACCCACTCACGGCACGATGCTCGACCCCGCCTGCGGTTCGGGCGGTATGTTTGTGCAGACGGGCGACTTTGTCAACCATGCCGGACTGAATGCCAACACGCAGATGACCTTCTACGGTCAGGAGAAGGTGGAGTACAACGCCCAACTCTGTATGATGAACATGGCGGTCCACGGACTGAATGGGCGTGTCATCTCGGGCGACGAAGCCAACTCCTTCTACCACGATGCCTATAACCTTGAGGGCAAGTGTGACTACATCATGGCGAACCCTCCCTTCAACGTTGACAAGGTGAAGTCGGAATCCGCTTGGGCGGCAGGGCGCCTTCCCTTTGGTTTGCCGGGTGTGAATGCCAAGACCAAGGAGATTGGCAATGCCAACTATCTATGGATAAGTTATTTCTATGCCTACCTCAACGAGCGTGGCCGTGCGGGATTCGTCATGGCGAGTTCGGCAACGGATAGTGCCAATAAGGACCGCGACATCCGCGAGCAACTCGTCAATACGGGCGATGTTGACGTTATGGTCAGTGTGGGCAATAACTTCTTCTACACCCTCTCCCTGCCCTGCTCCTTGTGGTTTTTCGACCGCGCCAAGCGCCCCGAAAATCGCAACAAGGTGCTCTTCATCGATGCCCGCAATTACTACACCGTGGTAGACCGCACACTCAACGAATGGACCGAGTGGCAACTCCGCAACCTGCAAGCCATCGTCCACCTCTATCGTGGCGAGACGGACAAGTATCAGGCTCTCTTGGCGGACTATCGCGCGGAGTTAGGCACCACCACCGTAGCGTCAGCACAAGCCGCCCTTGAGGCGCATAAGGCCGCCGCAAAGGCGCTCATTGCCGAAGCCCCACGCAAGGACAAGAAGCGCATAGAAGCGGAGCAAACGGCCCTACAAGACGCCCTGGAGCAGACGCTCGAAACCGCCCGCCAATACGAGTGGCTCACCGAGAAGTTTGGCGAAGGCGAATACCGCGACATCCTCGGACTCTGTAAGATGGCCACCATCCCCGAAATTGCGGAAAAGAACTACTCCCTCACGCCCGGCGCCTACGTCGGAGTGGCAGAAGCCGAGGACGATGGCGTCAACTTCCACGAGCGCATGGCCGAAATCCACACCGAGCTCCAAACCCTCAATGCCGAAGCCAACGCCCTCATGGCGGAAATCTTAAAGAATTGGGAGGAATTAGCATGAATCATCAGAATAACTTGAATAATAGTCAGAGTAATCAGAGTCCTCAGAGTAATCAGAGTCCTCAGAGCAATCAGAGCCCTCGCTCTCAAAAACTCACCTTTCTCCCCCACCACGGCCATTACCGCAACCTGCGCGTCTATCAAGTGACGGAAATCATCTACGACATCACCTATTACTTCGCCCACCGCTACCTCGCCAAGGGCGACCGCACCGTTGATCAGATGATTCAAGCCGCGCGCTCGGGCAAGCAAAACATTGCCGAGGGCAATCAGGCGGCTACCACTTCGAGCGAGACGGAAATCAAGCTCACCAATGTGGCAAAGGCGAGCCTCGAAGAGCTCCTTGACGATTATGAGGACTACCTCCGCGTGCGCCATCTTGAGCAATGGGGAGCGCTCCACCCGCGCTACGAAGCCATGCGCACCTACGCCCGCTCCGAGAGCATCAAGAGCACCTATGCCCAACACATCCGCTACATGAACGATGAGGAGATTGCCAACCTCTGCATCACCCTCCTCCATCAAGCCAGCGTCATGCTCCAACGCCTGCTCGAAACCATGCAACACCGCTTCGTCACCGAAGGGGGCATCAAAGAACGCATGTTCAAAGCACGCACAGAGTACAGAAACGAACAACATAATCATATCGAAAAGGAGGGCGAGAGATGAAGGAGTGTTTGCTAAATGAAATTTGTGAATTGATTGTAGATTGCCCTCATTCAACTGCTATTAATGAAGGTAAGGGATATCCTTTAGTTCGCACTCCTAACGTTGGTAAGGGGAGATTGATATATGATGGAATGCATCGAGTTAGTGAAGAGGTTTATAATAAAAGAAATCTCCGCGCGATACCCCAAGAAGGAGATTTAATTTTTGCTCGTGAAGCCCCTGCAGGAAATGTGGCATTAATAAGAAAAAATGAGAAAGTTTGTTTAGGTCAAAGAACGGTATTAATAAGACCAAATCAGTCTATCGTTTCATCAAGTTTTTTGACTTATTTTCTATTAGCACCAATACAGCAATACAATCTTTTGAGTACAGCAATGGTGCTACCGTTGCGCACGTAAATTTACCAACAATTAGGAATCTCAAACTCCTTCTCCCCCCTCTCCCCACGCAACACCGTATAGCGTCGATACTTTCTCGTTACGATGCGCTTATTGAGAACTATCAGAAGCAGATTAAGTTGTTGGAAGAGGCGGCGGCACGACTCTACAAACAATGGTTCGTGGAACTCAAATTCCCGGGATACCAAAATACTACTATTGTTGATGGAGTACCCGAGGGGTGGGAGAAGAAGAAGATTGGAGAGGTGGTTGTTTATTTCGATAAACAACGTAAACCACTTTCATCAATGCAAAGAGCAAATATGGATAAAATATATCCCTATTATGGTGCCGCATCATTGATGGACTATGTTGATAATTACTTATTTGATGGTATCTATTTGTTGTTAGGCGAAGATGGGACAGTAATTACCCCTGATAATAAACCCGTATTGCAATATGTTTGGGGAAAATTTTGGGTAAATAATCATGCTCATGTGTTGAGAGGCGCTGATAATATTAGCACAGAATTTCTTTACATGATGTTTAAGGATATGCCCATATCTGATGTAGTTACAGGGGCCGCACAACCAAAGATTAGTCAAGGTAGATTATCTGAAAAGCGTATAGTTATACCTACATTAGAATTAATCAAAAAATGGTCAAATTTGACAAAACCGTATTTTGATGATTTGAGATTACTTACAACCCAAATCCGCCTCCTCACCGAATCCCGCGACCGCTTGCTTCCCAAGTTGATGAGTGGTGAGTTGGAGGTATAAACCGACGAATAAAATTTATCCACCGAGATATGTCAAAAGATTATAGCGAAGATTTGTTGATACAGGAGAGTGTGGCCCATTTGCTGGAAAGCGAATTGGGCTGGCAGAGCGTGGTGGCTTGGGACAATGAAGTGCTGGGCGAAAACGGCACGCTGGGCCGACGCTCCTATCGCGAGGTGGTGTTGACGGGACGCCTGCACCGCGCCCTGCGCAACCTGAACCCCTGGATGACGGACAAGCAACTGGCCGAAGCTACGGAGCGCATGACGGCATACATGAGCAGTCAGACGCTGATGCAAATCAATGAGCAGAAGTATCAGTACATCCGCGACGGTATCCCCGTGACTTGCGTGAAGCCCTCGGGCGAAACGGAGGAGCGACGCGCCAAGGTGGTGGACTTCCGACAGGCGGAGCGCAATGACTTCCTATGTGTGCGTGAACTATGGGTGCATGGTGCGCTCCACCGACGCCGCGCCGATGTGGTGGGCTTCGTTAATGGGCTACCCCTGCTCTTCATGGAACTCAAGAACCATGATGTGGAGGTGGTGGACGCCTTCAATCAGAACTATCGCGACTATCTCGACACGATTCCGCAACTCTTTCACACGAATGCCTTCATCATGTTTAGCAACGGGCTGGAGGCGCGTGTGGGCACGATTGACTCGAAGTGGGAGTTCTTCCACGAATGGAAGCGCCTGCGCGAGACGGAGGCGGGAAGTGTGGAATTGCCCACCATGTTGCGCGGGATTTGCCGTAAGGAGAATTTCCTTGACCTGCTTGAAAACTTCATCCTCTACGACCACTCCGACGGGCGCACGGTGAAAATCCTGGCGCGCAACCACCAATACCTGGGTGTGAATCAGGCGGTGGAGATGTATCGCAATCGCGCCTATGTGGGCGGTAAGTTGGGTGTGTTTTGGCACACACAGGGCTCGGGCAAGAGTTACTCCATGCTCTTCCTGGCGCAAAAGATTCGCCGCAAGTTTGAGGGTTCGCCCACCATCGTAGTGCTGACCGACCGTGAGGAACTCAACAAGCAGATTAGCGACACGTTTGAGCATTGTGGCCTGCTGGGCAAGGTGAAGGCCAGCGAGTTTGTGGCACAAAGCGGTGAGGACCTGCTCGGCAAGTTGCGGGGCAACCCCTCGTTTATCTTCTCGCTGATTCAGAAGTTTAACCGCCCCGACGCGGAGCCCATCCGCCCCGACCACGATATCATCGTCATCAGCGACGAGGCCCACCGCACGCAAAACGGCGTGTTTGCCGAAAACCTCATGCACCTGCTCCCCACCGCCAACCGCATCGGATTTACGGGTACGCCCCTGCTCACGAACGATAACATCACGGTGCGCACCTTTGGCGAATACGTCAGCATCTACGACTTCAAGCGTGCCGTGGAGGACAAGGCCACCGTGCCCCTCTATTACGAAAACCGCGGGGAGCGCCTCCATGACCTCAAAAACCCTGAAATCAACACCGAAATAGCCGCCGCACTTGAAGAGGCGGGCGAGATGGCCCCCTCACAACAGGCGAAACTCGAGCGCGAATTTGCCAAGGAGGTGCACCTGCTGACCGCCGAGAAGCGCTTGCGCATCGTGGCACGCGACTTCGTGCGCCACTATTCCGACCTGTGGACATCGGGCAAGGCTATGGTGGTGAGTTACAACAAGGTGACCTGCGTGCGCATGTATGACTATGTGCAGGAGTATTGGCAGGAGGAAATCAAGGCCCTGGAGGATGAAATAGCCCGTTGCCCCAATCAGCAGGAGGTGCAGGAACTGACGCGCAAGCTGCGCTGGATGGAGGATACGGAGATGGCGGTGGTCGTTTCGCAAGAGCAGAACGAGGTGCAGACCTTCGAGAAATGGGGCTTGGACATCCTCACGCACCGCACGAAGATGGAGCAACGCGAACTCGACAAGGAATTTAAGGACCGCGAGGGTCGCCTGCGCGTGGTGTTTGTTTGTGCCATGTGGCTCACGGGATTTGACGTCAAGACGCTCTCGTGTCTCTACATCGACAAGCCCATGAAGGCGCACACGCTGATGCAAACCATCGCGCGTGCCAACCGTGTGGCGGAGGGGAAGACGAACGGCCTCGTGATTGACTATATCGGCATCGTGAAGGCCCTGCGTCAAGCCCTGGCGGACTATACCGCCAACCCCGAGGGGGAGCTGACAAACGACCCCACGATTGACAAGCGGGAACTCATTGACAAGGTGATGCAGGCCATCGCCAGTGCCGAAGGTTTCTTGAAAACCCACGATTACGACCTCGAAAAACTCATCGAGAGTTACCATTTCGACAAACTCGAATTGCTGAAAATGGGGGCGAATGCGATGTGTAAGACGGTGGAGGTGCGCAAGACGTATTGCACCTATGCCGCTACGCTCCTCAAGCTTTGGAAATACCTTAACCGCGAGGATATTACGCCCGAAATGAAGCGTAAGAAGGACGCTATTGAGGCGATTTACAAGGAACTACAGAAGAAGCGCAAGCACGCCGACATTACCGACCTGAGCGTGGCGATAAACCGCATTGTCAACGACCACCTGGAGGTGGACAACGCCATGCAAGTGGCCGAGCATGCCGAGGGCCGACGCTTCGACATCAGCGGTATCAACTTCGAGGTGCTCCGCCGTGAGTTTGCGAAGCGCAGGGATAAACACCTCGTGCTGAAGGACATTGAAGACCTCCTGCAAGAGCGACTCGCACGCATGATGGCGGAAAACCCCATGCGCATCAACTTCTACGACCGCTATCAGGAGATTATCCGCCACTACAACGAGGAGCAAAATCGCGTGACCATCGAAGAGACCTTTGAGGAACTCATGAAACTCTCACAAGAACTCAGCGAGGAGCAACAACGCTACATCCGCGAGGGCTTTGACAACGATGAGCAGCTCTCCATGTTTGACATCCTCATGAAGCAGGACCTCGGCAAAGATGACATCAAGCGACTCAAGAAGGTGGCAATAGACCTGCTGGCGAAAATCAAGGAGATGATAGCCACCATGAGCCAACCCTTTGAGAATCCTACCGCTAAACACCACATCATCGTGGCCATCCGCGACACCCTTTGGGAACAACTCCCCGAAAGCTACTCCGACGAAAGCATCAATTATTACCGCGAGGCGGTGTATGAGTATGTGAGTAGGAGGTATGGTTAAACAATAAGAGCGCCCCTTTGCAGGGCGCTCTTATTGTTATTGGAGGGGCTCAGAGTTTCTCAGAGTGCTCAGAGTGCTCAGAGTCCTCGGAGTTTTCAGAGTGCTCAGAGTTTTCAGAGTTCTCAGAGTCCTCGGAGTTCTCAGAGTTCTCAGAGTGCTCGGAGTTCTCAGAGTCTCCCCCCACCGCGCAGCCCCTTTCTCCTTTCTCCTTTCTCCTTTCTCATTTCCCCTTTCTCATTTCTCCTTTCTCATTTCTCAAATGCTCCTCATCACCTCCATCGCAATGGCATAATATTCATCGAAGCGAGCGCCCTGTACGGGGGCATCATTGCGGTCCCAGAGGGAGAGGCGTTTCCGGAAACTAAGGATGCTCATGCGCTGGAGTTGGTCGATGGTGGGCAGGTGAGGATGTTCGGGCACGGTGCGCTCCACGAGTTCTACGAAGGTGGAATAGTCGCCCATGGAGAGGCTTCCCTTATCCACAAGGGCACGATAGACGGCAAACCATTGGCGGCGGTTCTTTACACGGTCGGCAATGCGCAGGAGGGCACTACGCACGGCGCGGTCGGAGGGTGGCGCCACCTCCTGGCGCACCGCACGCCTCATGATTTTCAGCATCTCGGCGGTAGAGGTGTGAGGCGCCTCGCGTCGGATTTCCCTCACCTTTCCAAGGATGCGCACGTTCATGCCTTCGGTGAGGTGAATCGGCAGGTACTTCTCATTGCGCGGCAAGAGCCACACTTCGCCCTGCTCATCGCGGAAGAAGGTCTTCACCGTAATCCCGCCATCCACCTCTGCCACAACAACATCGCCATCGCGAATGCCCGACAACCCCTCCGTGATTTGCACGTGAAGCATGTCGCTTTCATAAATGCCACAATCCTCCATCGAGTCGCCCTTGACGCGCACACAAAATAACGAACCGCCAATCACCAGGCTCTTCGGAACCATCACATAGTCATCCTGCGTAATGTCGCCCACCTCCGTCGGAACACCCGCCTGAACGGTATTTTCAAAACACGGAATGGGCGTGTCACACCATTCCACCTCATAACCCGCCTGCTCAAAATAGCGAAGCATTGTTTCAATTCTATCTTCCATAAGGCATCATAAATTGAAGTCTTTTTACATAGCGCAAAGGTAAAATAGATATTTGACATATAGTGTCAAACACCAAAATATGATGTTAAAACTTTGGAGGTTTTTTTTGTAAAACACAGATAATCGGCAGGTTATCTTTTTTTTCGTTAGCTCACCCTTTACAGATTTACAGTTTTACAAATAATATATTTTGATAGTGGATGCCCGGAAAATAGTATAGAAAATAGGTTATTATATATATATAATAAAATTTTTTTTGTGTTTTAACACGGAGGCAGCGTGAAAATAAAACAACTGTAAAACTGTAAAACTGTCAAGGGTCTCGGATGGCTTCGGTGTTCTCGGAGTTTTCAGAGTCTTCAGAGTGCTCGGAGTTGCTCAGAGTCTTCAGAATCTCCTAAATATGCGATCATGATCCTCACTTTCTGCTATCCCACCCTCCCATGCATGTGAAAAATCAGTGCCGAAAAAGTGTTCTGCGTGTTCAGTTGCTGGGAAATTTTGAAAAATTTTTCTGTGCTTGTAAAACGCTGAATATCTATTTGTTAGGTGTCTATTTTCGCCGATTTTCGCGATGCTAAACGACAATAAATGACAAGTGCCCTCGAGCGTGTTGTAACTTTGCAAAAGAAACGGGGAACGGTTAACGTTGAACGGTTAACGGCCTTGCGGGATGCGCGCACCGCATGGCATGAGTTACTACCTACTAATCGCGTCTCTACGTTCATGATATGTCCCGCATGGACTACTCTCTCCTCACTACTAACTACTAACTAATCTAAACCTTATGCAAAACAAATCACCTGTCTGGAAGCAAATCCTGCAAATTGTTATTACCGTCCTTACCGCTATCGCCACTACTTTTGGGGTTCAGTCGTGCCTGTAAATCAGTGAGGAGTTAGGAGTGAGTAGTGAGTAATACCATCCTGAATGTTGTCACGCAAGGTAACTACTACTTACTATCTACTACTTACTACCTACTTACACCCTACTACTTAAAATTATCTCCCACTTATTTTCAACTAACTCCCTATTAGTTTAGGGAGAAAATTGGGAGTTCAAGCGGGACCATCATTAACCTGTAGGGACGCACGGTCCGTGCGTCCGCCTCTGGCAGACATTTCGCATCGTATCAATTGAAAAAGGGCACGTGAATTACGGACGCACGAGCCGTGTGTCCCTACAGGTCAAGTGAACATTCCAACAAGTCTCGCCTGCTATCAAGACGCCATAATATGACGTCTCTACGTTCACCTTATGTCCCACATGGACTCCTCACTCCTCTCTCCTCACTACTAACTAATTTTAATCCTTAAAACCTAATTAACCATGATCAAGTACAATCTTATTTCTCGTAAAAATCCTGTGACTAAGGAATTTGCTTTTCATGCGAATGCTATGCCTGTGAACCCTATTGGGTTGGACGAAATCGCGGAAGAAATCAGCGGTAAGTGTACCGTGACGGTGCATGACATCAAGGCGGTGGTGTCGGCGCTGGAGGAGGTGACGTTTAAGCACCTTCGTAATGGCAACTCGGTGCGCTTGGGCGACCTTGGTTCGTTTCACGCTCGTATCTCCAGTGCGGGTGCTGCTACGGAGGAGGAGTTCTCTCCCGAACTGCTCCGTGGTATCCGTGTGCGCTTTATGCCCTCGAGCAAGCTCCGCTTCGAGCTTTCGCTTGAGAATCCTAATGTGAAGCTTACGCGCGTTCAGGAGTGATGATGCAAGGCTTGGTTCGTAACTGAGTGTTTGTTAAACCAGGCGCTATACAAAAAAATAAGGGCCCCTCGTGATGAGGAACCCTTATTTATTATTGTTTGTTTTGCTATTATTCAGCACGGAGTGTGAAGCGCTTGAATGCAGTTACTGTGCATTCCTTGTCAGCCTGCTGGAGGTACTGAGCAACTGAGAGCTTGCTGTCCTGAATGAATTCCTGGTTGAGGAGACAAGCTTCCTTGTAGAACTTGTTCATACGACCCATAGCGATCTTTTCAACCATGTTTTCGGGCTTACCTTCTTCGCGTGCCTTTTCAGCAGCAACCTTGAATTCTGTAGCCTTGATTTCTTCGGGTACGTCAGCTTCGCAGAGTGATACGGGGTTCATTGCAGCTACCTGCATTGCTACAGCCTTACCGTAAGCAGCGTCAACGTTCTTGTTGAGCGCTACCATTGTGCAGAGCTGGTGCTTACCCTGGTGGTCGTAGATAGAGATGTTTTCACCTTCGATTGTGCAATAGCCATCGAGTTCCATCTTTTCACCAGTGATACCTGAACGGTCAACAACTGCTTCAGCAACAGTAGTGTTGCCGAGCTGGAGTGCCTTAACTTCGTCGAGAGTAGCACACTTGTTAGCAACAGCGAGGTCGATGATTGACTGAGCGAGTGCGATGAAGTCTTCGTTCTTAGCAACGAAGTCAGTTTCACACTTAAGAGCGATGATTGCACCGAAGCCGTTTTCAACCTTACAGAGTACGCAACCTTCAGCTGCTTCGCGGTCTGAACGCTTAGCTGCTACAGCCTGACCCTTCTTACGGATGATTTCGATAGCTTCTTCGAGGTTACCGTTTGATTCTGCAAGAGCCTTCTTACAGTCGCCAAGACCTGCGCCAGTCATTGTGCGCAACTTCTTGATATCTTCCATTGATACTGCCATAGTAGTAAAATCTTTTAGTAATAAGTCGCTGTTATTCAATAGTATTAAACATTGCGACTTAGAGTATGAATAAATGTTGTAATTTTAAGAAGAAAAAAGCTAACGCAGGCTCCATTTATTTTGAAGCTGCATTAGCTTTGTTTATGCCTGATTAAGCTTCAGCAGGAGTTTCCTTTTCTGCGCGAGCAGCCTTAGCCTTCTTGCCTTCGCCAGCTGCTTCTGCATCAACCTTTTCAGCCTTACGTTCTTCAACACCTTCAACGATAGCGCCACAGATAGCGTCGAGGATTACTTCTACGCTCTTTGTTGCATCGTCGTTAGCGGGAATTACGAAATCACACTGGTTGGGGTCGCTGTTAGTGTCAACGATACCGAATACGGGGATACCGAGACGCTGTGCTTCCTTCACTGCGATGTGTTCCTTGCATACGTCAACAACGAAGAGAGCTGCGGGAAGACGAGTGAGGTCAGCGATTGAACCGAGGTTCTTTTCGAGCTTAGCGCGCTGACGGCTAATCTGAAGAACTTCACGCTTTGAGAGGTTTGAATATGTACCGTCGTTAGTGAGCTTATCGATAGTTGCCATCTTCTTCACAGCCTTGCGGATTGTAGTGAAGTTAGTGAGCATACCACCCGGCCAACGCTCAGTTACGTAGGGCATATTTACAGATGCTGCCTTGTCAGCAACAACCTGCTTTGCTTGCTTCTTAGTAGCTACAAAAAGGATGCGCTTGCCACTCTTAGCGATCTGCTTGAGTGCTTCTGCTGCTTCGTCAACCTTAGCAACAGTCTTGTGCAAGTCGAGGATGTGGATGCCGTTGCGCTCCATGAAGATGTAGGGAGCCATAGCGGGGTTCCACTTACGTGTGAGGTGACCAAAGTGACAGCCAGCCTCGAGAAGAGTTTCAAAATTAGTTCTAGCCATTTTGAATGAATTTGTTTACGTTCTTTTTAGTTGAGTTTGTTTGTTCAACCAGCCTCGGGGTAGTCTTCAAGAATGGAGAATCTCAGAGGCTTAGATGCTAAACGAATTTTTTCAGCAAAGTTATGCAGCATCACGCTGCGAGCCGATAAAAATTAACGTTTGCTGAACTGGAAGCGACGACGAGCCTTGGGCTGACCGGGCTTCTTACGTTCAACTTCGCGAGCATCGCGAGTCATGAAGCCTTCAGCACGAAGTGCCTTCTTGTCATCTGCATTGATTTTTACGAGTGCGCGAGCAATAGCAAGACGGAGTGCCTGACTCTGACCTGTAAAGCCACCACCGTTAAGGTTTACCTTGATATCATATTTTTCAGTTGCGCCGAGCAAAGTAAGGGGCTGCTTAACAACGAACTGAAGAATTGATGAAGGGAAATATTCAGTAAGGTCACGCTTGTTGATAGTGATCTTACCAGTACCTTCTGTTACGAAGATACGAGCAACGGCGCTCTTACGGCGACCAAGTGCGTTAATCATTTCCATTGCTGCTAATCTTATTTGAGTGAGTTAATATCAATTGCCTTGGGGCTCTGTGCTTCGTGCTTGTGTTCAGCTCCTTCATACACATAGAGGTTTGTGAGAAGCTTTGCACCGAGACGATTCTTGGGAAGCATGCCCTTAACTACACGACGGAGGAGACGATCTGCACCATCCTTCTTAGCAAGAATGCTTGCGGGTGTGTGTTCACGCTGACCACCGGGGTAACCAGTGTAAGTGTAGTAGATACGATCTGTCATCTTCTTACCAGTAAGAACGATCTTATCAGCATTGATGATGATTACGTTGTCACCACAATCCACGTGAGGAGTGAAGTTGGGCTTGTACTTACCACGGAGCAACTTAGCCACCTTTGAACCGAGGCGACCGAGCACCTGATCCTTTGCGTCAACGATGACCCACTCTTTGTTTACTGTTGCTGCGTTAGCAGAAATGGTCTTGTAACTTAAAGTGTTCATTAAATTTAAATGTTTTTTATAACTACTAATTGGTTTATCATTACTGCGATTCCCTAACCACTTACCCTTGGCCGTCAGGCAAGCTATTAACACGCAGAGTGAAGCGTTTTACCGCTCCTTGATAATAATCGGCGTGCAAAAGTACAAACTTTTTATATTTTGGCAAATAGCGGACACATATTTTTTGCTTTTTTCATGCTAATTTTAATAAAGAACTTCAAATTTAGGGGATTTCCATGCCATTATAAAGTTTTTTTGACGAAAGAAATACTCCTTTTGCGAATGAAGGAATAGTCTTTAGCAAACCAGAGACTCTCTCCAAAATGAACGAAAGAGGAAATTCAAAAACTTTAACATAATTTGATGTGATGGTACACAAAAAAACATACACATACTTTATATGCACATGGATTAAAATCCTTAACTTTACAGCGCATAAAAGTTTGAATATGGATTAACTCTTAGAGTATTCATTTCATAAACATTATCTAAGTACATTATTTTCATCACTTTTTAATAATCAAATCATGAAGAAGAAAAAAATCTTAATTGCTTCCCTCATGGCTGTATGTGTGGCAACAACGGCATTTGCAGAGCAAACAGTTACGCTTACAACCAGCAAGGCTGTAGGCGAAACAATGCGCCTCATGGTTAACCCTAAAGGAACCATCAGCGTGAATTGGGGCGATGGAACTTTCGTTGATTATGAAGGCACAACCGAAGCCTTTCGTTATCTTGAAGGCGAAGTAAAGGGAACTACTATTGTCATCAAGGGTAGCGACCAAATGTGGGACTTGCTCGGATGTGCTGGACAACAAATCACCAGCATTGACGTAACGCAAGCACTAGAACTTCGCTCGCTTTATTGCCAAGACAATGAAATTAAGAGCATGGCGCTTTCCAAGGCAAAGAACCTAACCGACCTCAATGCCTCAAATAACGCCATGTCAGGAACGGGGGTGAAACCCGCAACGCATGCTTTGATGGAAAACATTGACCTTTCTGGCAATAGCATCAAGAACAACGGTTCAGGAACTACCTTTGCGTATAGCACGAACAAGATTCAGCGCATCAACATCAGCAACAATAAATTCGTTACCGTTACAATTAGTAATGCCTCTCAATTAGACGCCCTCTATTGTGGTGGTAATGACATCAAGACACTCACTTTCACAACTGCCCCCAACCTTACAACCGTATGTTGTGAAGACAATGTGATTACTAAGTTCACTGCTCTTGACTCACTCACTAATTTGCGCACTTTTGTTGCAAACAACAACAAACTCACAACGGTAGATTTCAGCGAAAATACGGAATTGAACACACTTAACCTTGCGTCAAACAATCTTACAAGCGTAACTCTGCCCAACAAGAAACTTACGGTTTACGATTGTAGCGACAACAAATTGACTTTCGGTTCGCTCCCCAAGACGGCGCAGAAATCTACCTACATCAACTACCTCCCCCAGGCAACTATCGTTCTTACGGGCGGAATGAAGAAGAGTGCAACAGGCGCTGCTTACATGGACATTTGCCCCAATTATAGCGACCGCAACAAGACGGAATATATTCTTGACATTTCTGATTATAAGGAAGGTCCTGGACACGTTTCTTCAGGTGTTGTCGTAACAGCTATTGCTATTGAAGATGATGGCACTGAACGCGAACTCACCAAGGCAACCGCAAGCAATCCTAAGAATGAATATAGTTACTCCAGCGGTAAACTCGTGTTCTATCAACCTCAAAAGCGTGTGTACATCAAGTTTACAAACACAACTTATAAGGACCTCGTTTTGACAAGTGACGTGTTCTGCGTGGGTGAAGAAGTTGCAACAGGCATCAATGACGTTCAGACAACAAACAACCTTGAAGTCGTAGCACAGAAGGGTTACGTTACACTCAATGCAAACGTTCGCACCCTTGTAACCATCTTCGACCTCTCGGGTAAAAAGGTTTGGGGCGGAACAGTTGTTGGCACAACAACGATTAACCTTCCCTCCGGAGTTTACATTATTAACGGTCAGAAATATAGCATCTAATTTTATATGAAGAAAATATTACTTTCTGCGGCAATCGCTCTCTTCACATTGAGCATGCCCGTAGCCACATATGCTCAAGAGACGACAACGCCCACTATTGCCGCTCCTCACAAGCAAACAATTAGTTATCGTGAGCGCACACTCTGTTACAACATCCCTGCAAACGTAGCATATACAGTTTCTACAGAAACTCCCTGGCTCACCATTCGTCAAGAAGAAAATGGCACAATCTATCTTCATGCCTCTCAAAACCTTGACAATGAAAGTCGCGTGGGCGAAGTTATCTTCAAAAACGAAGACCTCAACATTTCAGAAAAGATGACCATCATCCAGACGCGCGATGAGTCGGTTGAAACAATCCCCACTGATATGCTTGTACGTGCTTCTTCTGCTACGGCAAATACTTATCAGAATGGTCAAGGTGCAAACCTCACTATTGACGGTAACTTAAATACGATTTGGCACTCTACATGGAGCCCCACTCATTTTGTTGTCTCTGCCGATAATCCCGCCGAACTCGTTTACACATTCCCCAACACTACAGAACAAATTGACTACATTGAATACGTTCCCCGTCAAGACGTAGAAAACGGTGCGTTTGGCGAAGTGGATGTTTACATCAAGAGCCTCGGTGATGAAGAATACAAACTTCATGCTTCTTACGACTGGAAGAAGACGATGAGCATCAAGCGTGTTACTTTCAAGGACGGTTTGAAGAATCCTCGCAACGTGAAGTTTGTCATCAAGAGTGGTAATGGTGATTTTGCTACCTGTGCCGAAATGCGCTTCTACGTTAAGAATACAGAGTTAGCAAATGACTTCTCTGTTTTTGCCGATGACGTATATTCAACTCTGAAGGAAGGCGTTACTCAAGCAGATATTGACAAGATTTCAAACACCTTTGTACGCACACTCGCACAACGCGTATTTGACGGTAATTATAACACGGAATACCGCGTTGCGGAATACAAACCCTATCTCCACTATGACCGTTTGAGCGAAATCTTCTGCACACCCGGTAAGCGCTATAGCCAATACGAAGGTATTACGGGTATTAACATCACCAAGGGTAAGCATGCGGTAATCGTTAGCGGTATTCCCGAAGGTCAGACGGTTGACCTCAAGGTGATGGCATGGTGGGTTGGTAAGGAAGGTGGCAACTTTGACGGTGGTAACCCCTACCCCACAAACTACGCTCTCCAAAATGGTATCAACATCATTGATTATACTTACGAATACGATGGTCTTGCTTACATCGGTTACTACACATTTGACGATCCTAAGTCCCTCCCCAACATCAAGGTGCACTTCGTAAACGGTCAAGTAAACGGTTATCTCAGCCCCGACAAGACCAACGATGAAATGTATGAAATCTGTGCCAACGCTCGCAACTACTGTATGGACATTAGCGGTATAAAGGTGCAACAGGTTTGGACGTCTGCAGGTCTCAGAGACTATTGTAAGGCACTTGATGGTTCACGCGGTTATCGCCAATACATCGCAGCTATCGACTCACTCATCCAGTGGGAACACGATGAAATTGGTTTCACAAAGTATGGTCGTGAACCCGAAAACCGCACAATGGCGTACGTGAACTTCACCTACTACATGTTCCAAGGTGCACTTGGTGTATCGTTCCACCGTGACCAAGAACAGCGCGTGTTGAACTGTAAGACTATCATGACTCGCGATGACGACGCTATTTGGGGACTTTCTCACGAATGGGGGCACCAACACCAGATGCAACCCTATCTCTGCTGGAGCGGTCTTGGAGAAGTTTCTAACAATATCTTCTCTTACTACAACATCATGCACATGGGTTACAACTCATCAGATAAGATTAACGACTGGCCCCGTGCACGCCGTCTCTTCTTTGAGGATGCAGAAACAAAGGATGGCAAGAAGGTAAGTAGTTCTCGCGGATTTGCTTATAACAATGCAAAAGCAAATGCAAGTCTCTTTAATTACAGTCCCAAGATGCGTGAACTCTGTTTGGCAATGAAGGACTCAGTTGTTACTTCTTACGCATCAAATCCTCTCCGTGCCGTAGCACTTCATGACGTAGTGCCTTATCAAGGTAATGGTAATAGCATCAATGTAGGTTATATTCTCAACTCGTTCATCATGTTGGGCAACTATGCAAAGATTCACCTCCAGAAACCTGGTGCTACTGAAGGTACAAAGTATCTTGATTTCTACCCCGACCTCTTTGAATCACTCCGCCGCATGGGTTACGAAGGTGGTTCTGACCTTGAAAAGCAAGACGGATGGGATAAGTACGAACTCATCTTCCACGCTCAGTATGCCACACACGACGATGGTTACAAGCTTCTCAAGGAAAAGTTCCCCACTTCATGTTGGATTACTGACAGATATGTAGATGGTCAATATCGCGGTAATGGTGAGAACATTGTTCCCGCAGTGCTCAACTTCATCCGCAAGGCATCACGCCTCTATGGCTACAACCTCTTCCCCTACTTCGAACGCCATGGTTACCTCCGCAACGTAGCGCTTCACGTAAACGACTACTCTTGGGGTTATTACGTAATGACCATGGAGATGTACAACGAGTTTAAGGCAGACATGGATGCCCTCGTTGCTGACGGCACCCTCAAGGAAATGCCCGAAGGCATGGTTTACGACATGATGTATTGCGAAGACCTTAACGATAAGTCAACAGGAGTAACTCGCTACCCCACTCCTGAAATACCCAACTAAATAAATAAGATAAGAGCTGTGTCCCCATAGACACAGCTCTTATTATAATATTTCTGTCCAGCTATACCAATTTTTTAGCTAAGTAGTGTAAAAAGACTTAACCAATTCTTTATCATAGCTGCGTGATTCTTTTTGCTATACAGACTCTATTTTTATAATATAGAAACAAAATACACCACTATAAGTTTAAGATACTTTATATCAGACACATGCCACGTTTTACATCTTTTACAGCATCAGAACCTTTAAGGGCTTCAACAATTGTAAAAGCAAATTCAAATGTAAATCCAGGAGCTTTGGCTGTAATGATATTGCCATCAGCCTCTACCCCCCGTTGAGTATAATTTGCACCGTGTTCAGGACGTTCAAATCCGGGATAAGTAGTTGCTTTCTTTCCTTGTAGCACCCCACAAGAACCCAAGACTAAGCCGGGAGCAGCACAAATAGCAGCTACGAAGCCCCCACGTTCAACCTGCGATTCCACAATGCTACAAACTCCAGGATGCATTCTCAAATTTTCAGCACCAGGCATACCACCAGGGAGAATTATACAATCGCTTTCTAAAACAAGAGAGCGACGGAAAATGGTGTCGGCCTTTACCGTAATACCATGTGCACCAACAACATTTCGAGAACCTGAAATAGATATTGTTAGTACAGGAATAGAGGCACGACGAAGTATGTCTAAAGTCGTAAGGGCTTCAATCTCTTCAAATCCGTTGGCAAGAAATAAGTGTACCATAAATATTGGGAGAGTTATCTAAATTACAACTAACGTTTTCAGAACCTCATACGAGATAAATTCACACATTGCACTCCTTAAGTTCTAATTTTGCAAGATATTCACGAACCGTTTGTTCAAATCCAAGATAAAGTGCATCGCAGACAAAGGCATGACCGATGCTCACCTCATCCAACCATGTAATTTGAGTTGCAAAATAATTTAGATTGTCTAAATTCAAATCATGCCCAGCATTCAATCCAAGTCCGAGTTCGCGGCAACGCTCTGCAGTAGCAATATAAGGAGCTATAGCTTCGGCTGGATTGTTTTGATATGCTGTTGCATACATTTCAGTATAAAGTTCCACACGATCAGCTCCTAATTTTAAGGCATAATCCGCCATTTCAGGAATGGGGTCAATAAATATACTTACACGAATAGATTTCGAATGAAGACGTTCAACGATACACTTTAGGAAATCAAAATGAACCTTCGTATTCCATCCAGCATTAGAAGTAAGTTGAGAAGGAGCATCTGGCACAAGCGTAACTTGAGCTGGCTGAACTTCTAAAACGAGTTTGATAAAGTCTTCAGATGGATACCCTTCAATATTGAACTCTGTCGTAAGCAGGTTCTTAAGTGCACGCACATCTTCAAAGCGAATATGGCGTTCGTCAGGACGAGGATGTACCGTGATTCCCTGTGCACCAAAGCGCTCTAAATCCTTTGCAACTTGCAACAAATTGGGATTATTACCACCACGAGCGTTGCGTACGGTTGCAACCTTATTGATATTTACAGACAATTTTGCCATTGTAAGAAAAAAATACTAAATTTGCTACTCTGAATAACATGAGCAAAATTACAAATTTATTGCTTCTGAAAGAAGTTAAAACTATAAAATCATTATGAAGGTTGCATTGATAGGCAATACATATCAGGCAGAAAAGAACAAATACTTAGAATCAATCATTGAAGCATTGCGTCGGCGCAACGTTGAGGTGGTTGTTGAGCGCAAGTTTCTACACTTTATCACTCAGGTGCTCAATATTGAATGTTCGGGAATGGTTGCATTTGATGAAACAGACTTTTCAGCCGATTTATGTATCTCTATTGGCGGTGATGGCACATTCTTGCAAGCAGCAGCTTACGTAGGCAACAAAAGCATACCCATAATTGGGATTAACACGGGGCATTTGGGCTTTTTAGCTGATGTCCCTCCAAATTTGATTGAAGAGGCTTTTCATAGTTTGTGGAACGGGGAATATATCGTAGAACAAAGAAGCGTTATTGAAGTGCGACTAAATGGAGAATTATTTACTAAATATCCCTACGCATTAAATGAAGTGGCGGTGCTCAAACACGATAATTCGTCACTCATTGCTATAGAGGCTCATATTGATGGAGGTTTGCTTAATCATTACATGGCAGACGGACTTATTGTAACAACTCCGACGGGATCAACGGGATATTCGCTCTCCGTGGGCGGACCAATCTTAGCTCCAATGTCTGGAACGCTTTGCATTAGTCCCATTGCTTCTCATAGTTTGAATACTCGCCCAGTAGTAGTTACAGATAACGTAAGCATTGACCTTGCGGTAGAAAGCAGAACAAACAATTTTCTACTCGCTATCGACGGAAGGAGTGAAAGTGTGCCCAGCAAAGATAAAATCTCAATAACTAAGGCACCCTTCAAAATTGCAGTGATAAAAATCAATCATAAAAATTTCTACGATACATTGCGCGACAAAATGGCTTGGGGAAGAAGAGGGTAAACAATAATGAGAGTTTCACACTTTACTCCTATTAAAAAATTAAGTAATAAGTCTCTTCAACCTATAAAATTCATATATGATTATATCCTTTTCAAACATACGTTGGCTGTGGAACATCAGTAGATCCTATCGCCTTCAAGCAATTCTTAACCTCCTACTGGGTACGTTAATAATTGGGATAGATTTACTATTTATATGGGCAACGAAATTAGCGGTAGATGTAGCCACAGGAACAAACACCTCGACCACACTCAGCGGTGCCTACATATTATTATGCATCATCATTATCTCACAAATCCTACTCGGCATCGCCTCAAGGTGGATTAAGGCCACATTAGGGGTGAAGTCTATCAACAAAACACATTGTAGATTTTTCTCACAATTGCTTTTTAGCGATTGGAGAAATCTTCGCAAGTATCATAGTGGCGACTTAATTAACCGCTTACAACGAGATGCTACTGAAATCACCAGTTTTGTAACAGAAAGTTTGCCCACACTTTTTACAACCGTCATCAAATTTATTGCAGCATTCGTCTTCCTTTATGTCATGGATAGTACCTTGGCATTAGTGATTGTTGGAGTGCTCCCCGTTTTTATAATCTTGGGACGTTTGTATGTGAACAAAATGCGTAAACTCACTCATGCTGTGCGTACGTCAGAAAGTAGCATACAGAGTTTGATGCAAGAAAGTTTGCAGCATACAGCTGTTATAAAAACACTACAACAGGTTAGTTATGTTGTAGAGAAGTTAGGGAATTTACAACATCAACTACGGACGCAAATTATTGAACGAACTAAATATTCAACGTTCACGTCTACCCTACTCAATATTGGTTTTGCTACAGGATATTTTCTTACATTTACCTGGGGAACGTATTGCCTATCAAAGGGCACAATCACATACGGAACACTTATTGCGTTTGTGCAACTTGTTTCACAAATTCAAGATCCAGTTCGTACGCTCACACACTTTATTCCTATCTTCGTGAGTGTTAGTACGTCATGCGATCGACTCATTGAAATAGACATGCTCCCGAAGGAGTCGTCCCCCATGAATGAACCATTGGAAGGGCAGATCGGTATACGTCTAAATAATATTAGCTTCGCCTATGAAAAACATTCGCGTCAAATTTTTAATAAATACTCACTAACACTCTCGCCTGGTAGTAGAGTTGCAATTGTGGGAGAAACAGGGAGTGGAAAGACGACGCTTATCAGAATGTTGCTGGCACTCATTACCCCAACAGAAGGGAAGATAAACCTGTATAATGAATCAAAATCCATAGAAATCACACCTGCAACAAGATGTCATTTTGCATACCTACCACAAGGTAATACGTTACTTAGTGGTAGCATCCGAGAAAACCTACTATTAGGAAATCCAACTGCCACAGAAGAAGAACTAAAATTCGTACTCAATATCGCATGTGCTAATTTTGTTCTTGATTTACCAAATGGTCTTGACACATTATGCACCGAACAAGGCGGAGGTTTTTCTGAAGGACAAGCACAACGCATTTGTATAGCTCGTACCCTTCTTCACAAAGCCCCTATCCTACTATTAGATGAAGCAACCTCAGCTTTAGATATGTACAC
The DNA here is from genome assembly GCA_045656425.1 of Alloprevotella sp. Taxonomy (GTDB): domain Bacteria; phylum Bacteroidota; class Bacteroidia; order Bacteroidales; family Bacteroidaceae; genus Alloprevotella. The sequence continues at coordinate 82,514 of JAZORE010000059.1, read as the reverse complement.
GGAAAAATGCGTAATTGAAAACATTATAAATAATTACCCCAATCACACGCTCATATTCATTACACATCGCTTAAAGATAAACGAACTTTGCGATACAGTTATTAAACTGTAAATTAATAATTTATTAGACTGAATATAATAGCGACTATTTAGTGTATAAATCTACTAATTACCCTTACTTTTAGCCTATCTTTTACCATGAAAAGGAATCTTTTGAAATCTTGCGCAATAGGTATAATTACCTACGCATGTATGGCTTGTCATTCTCCTATTACTGAGATAGAATCTACCGAATTTATTACGGCAGATAGTGTAAACATTTTTCGCCATGGTGAACCTTATTATTTTGTAGGCACCAATTTATGGTATGCTCCCCTTCTTGGTGCAGAGAACGGAAATCGCGAACGCTTGCATCAGGAATTAGATTACTTAAAAGCCATGGGCGTTGAGAACTTACGTATCTTAGCTGGCGCTGATGGGGGTAGTTGCAATGCCAATTCTGTGCAACCATACCTTCAACCCTCACCTGGAATACTCAACGATACACTCCTCGTTGGATTAGATTACACACTTGCCGAATTGGCAAAGCGTGATATGACTGCTGTAATTTATCTTACCAATTCATGGGATTGGAGCGGAGGGTATGGATTTTACCTTCGCGAATGTGGATTCGGAGATTCGCCCAATGCCAATGGAGAAGGGTATAACGACTACGTAAAATATGCCGCTAATTTTGTGAGAAGTAAAGAGGCGCTAAACTTGTTCTATAAACACGTAGAAACAATCGTTTCACGTACTAATAGCATCACAGGAATTTCCTATAAGGATGACCCCACAATTTTTGCTTGGCAAATATGCAATGAGCCTCGACCCTTTAGTAAGGACAACAAAGAACTTTTTGCCAATTTCATCGCAGAAACCGCAAAACGCATAAAGTCCATAGATTGCAACCATATGGTATCACTTGGTAGCGAAGGATTCTACGGTTGCGAAAGCGATGAAGACCTTCTTGTTAAAGTTCATAAAGACCCCAATATTGATTACATCACACTCCACATTTGGCCCGTCAATTGGGGATGGGCGTCACGTGAAAATCCTGATGAGAGAATTAACAACGCTTGCAAGCGCACCAATGAATACATAGACCTTCACTTCCGCATTTGGCAACGCATTAAAAAACCTATGGTTATTGAAGAATTCGGATTCCCACGCGAAGGAAATAGCTGCGACTTACAACGCAACACATTAAGTCGCGATAGTCTTTACAAAACGGTATTTGGTCGTTTAACGGAAAGTTTCGCAACTCAGGGTCCCCTCGCTGGTTGCAATTTCTGGGGTTGGGGCGGAAGTGGCAGACCTCACACAAAAGTGTGGAGTAAAGGTAACGATTTCATTTGCGACCCTCCTCACGAACCACAAGGTTGGTACTCTGTATTTGATAGTGATAGTTCAACGATTGCTATTATCAAACATACTACAAACATACTAAATTTCCAGTCTATAGCTTTTGAGTAGAACTATTCTTGTACATCCATCATGACCTACCTATCAGACAAACGCATAGTCGCCACTCTTGACGCTGGTGGCACGAATCTCGTATTTGGAGCTATCCAAGGAGACCAATATATCAAGGGCCCCATCACGTTCCCCGCCATGGCGCACGATTTAGATGCATGCTTGAAGCAAATTATCAAAGGGTTTGAAATTTTATTTTCAGACCAACAACATAAACCCATCGCGATAAGTTTTGCTTTTCCAGGACCGGCTGATTATCCTCGTGGTATCATAGGAGGATACCTTCCTAATTTTCCATCATTCCGAGATGGGGTTGCACTCGGACCTATGTTGGAGGATTATTTTGGAGTGCCAGTTTTTATCAACAATGATGGCGACCTCTTTGCATATGGAGAATCACTCTGTGGAACACTTCCTGAAATAAATAAGCGTCTCGAAGATTTAGGGGCTCAGAAACGTTTTCACAATCTCATAGGTTATACCATTGGTACTGGACTTGGAATCGGTATTGTTATAAACGGACAACTAAACCGCGGTGACAATTCTTGCGTTGAGACATTCTGTCTACCACATCCATCTATACCTAATGTAATTATTGAAGAGGGAGCATCAACAAGAGCGATATGCCGAGTTTATACAGAACTCACTGGGGAGAATATTTCAGAAATGAATGCTAAAGCGATTTTAGAAATTATTGAAGGAAAAAGAGCAGGAAACCCTGAAGCCGCAAAAACGGCTTTTGCCAAACTTGGGCAAACATTAGGAGCCGCAATCGCCACATCAGCAACGCTCGTAGACGGACTTGTAGTATTGGGGGGAGGAGTAATGGCTGCAAAGAGATGGATTATGCCTGCACTTATGGAAACTCTCAATACATCACTCCAAACCATTTCAGGCGAGGCCGTACCACGAATGCAAATGAAAGTATATGACCTTGAAAATCCAGATTCCTTTATTGAGTTCGCAAAAGGGGAAATTAAACGCATAAAGGTTTACGGACAAGAGCGTTATGTAGATTATGACGTACAAAAGCGCATCGGAATTGCTATATCGAAAATGGGAGCAAACAAAGCCGTTTCAATTGGAGCATACGTTTTTGCCCTACATGAATTAGACATACTTAATGGTAACATCCAACAATCTGATACGGATATCATTAAACCAGTTTAATGACTGGGAAATACTTTTCGGGAGTGTCAAAATGTAGATTTTGACACTCCCGAAAAAAAACGCATACATACACCTTTACTTTGTATCTCGGAGTCCAACGGTGCGGTTAAACACGGGGCACTCGGGTGTAGAATCCTTATCTACATTGTAGTAACCGATGCGCTGGAACTGGAGGTATGAAAGTGCGGGGAGTGTTGCCGCCCACTCTTCGATAAACGCCTGCTTATTGACCTTCAGCGAATCGGGATTGAGGAAGGGGCGCATAGCATCGATACCTCTCACGCCATGTTCCTTTTCATACTGCTTGATGGCATCGCGAGGGTTTTCGCAGGTCCAGAGGCAACTATAGTCGCGCACCTCACAGGGCACACAATGGTTGCAACTTACCCAGTGAAGCGTCTTACCCTTAATCTTGCGATCAGCGCCAGGCATACCGCTACGGCTTTCGGGGTCGTAAGTAGCATGAATACATACGATGCGACCATCAGCATCCTTCTCAATGCACTTTGCGGGGTCTTCGTCGCACTTGATGATATAACCATTCTTCAAGCGTACTTCCTTGCCAGGACCAAGGCGCATGAACTTCTTACCGCCATCTTCCATGAAGTCATCACGCTCAATGTAGAGTTCGCGAGAGAAGCGGATAATGTGCGTACCTGAATTTTCGTCTTCAGGATTATTGATGGCAGTCATTTCCTCAACGAGACCCTCGGGGTAATTATCAATAATGAGCTTGACAGGGTCAACAACCGCACTCACACGAAGGGCACGCTGGTTAAGGTCTTCACGGCAAGCTGCTTCCATCAATTTAATGTCGTTGAGGGCATCAAAAGTAGTGTAGCCAATCTTGTCGATAAAGTTCAAAATGGCCTGGGGACTATAACCACGGCGGCGAATACCGCAAATTGTCGGCATACGGGGGTCGTCCCAACCATTTACTACTCCCTCATTCGTCAGGATGAGCAGGTTGCGCTTTGACATGAGGGTATAGTTGAGGTTCAACTTGTTGAATTCAAACTGACGGGGACGATTGTCGTTGATATCGCCTTCGTCGCCCTTCCACTCCTTAATCCATGTCACAAAGAGATCGTAGAGGTCGCGGTGAGGCACAAACTCAAGGGTACAGATAGAGTGAGTAACCCCTTCGAGGTAGTCGCTCTGACCGTGTGTGAAGTCATACATGGGGTATGCATTCCACTTATTACCCGTGCGCCAGTGAGGGAGGTTGAGCACACGATACATGATGGGGTCGCGGAAGTGCATATTGGGACTCGCCATGTCGATTTTGGCACGAAGAATCATCTTACCAGGTGCCACATTCCCCGTATTCATTTCGCGGAAGAGTTGCAAACTTTCTTCTGCAGGTCGGTCACGATAAGGACTGTTTTGACCGGGTTCGGTGGGACTGCCCTTCTGTGCGGCAATTTCTTCGGAAGTTTGTTCGTCAACATAGGCCTTACCCGTGGTGATACACCACTCTGCAAAGTCCCATAAGTCCTGGAAATAATCGCTGGCATAGCATACTTTTCCCCACTTATAACCCAACCATTGAATATCTTCCTCAATAGCACGTACGTATTCAAGATCTTCCTTTTGGGGGTTCGTATCATCCATGCGCAGGTAGCAAACGCCACCAAACTTTTCAGCAATGCCGAAGTCCATAGCAATGGCTTTAGCATGGCCAATATGAAGATACCCATTAGGTTCGGGCGGGAAGCGCGTCTGAAGGCGTCCACCGTTTTTGCCCTCTGCCAAGTCGTTCTGAACGATTTTCTCAATAAAATTGAGACTCTTTTTAGGTTCGATAATTTCCATAGTTATTGTGTTTTTACTTTTTTCGTTTTAAAAAGGGGGAATAAAGTTAGCAACTAAAAAAGAACAATGAGTAATAAGCAGCGAGTAATGAGAGAAAAACTAAACATTTAGTTGCGTCTCATTACTCATTGCCCACTACTCTCCTTTAAAATTAGTTTGCCATTTCAGATATAAACTTGATGCGCACGAGGCGAATTTCTTCTTCCGTATAATCGGCTCCAAGTTCGTCTATAGCATCCTCAATATCGTCGGTTTCTGATTCCTTGAAGTAATCGTAGATGTCCATAATGTGGTCATCATCAAGGATTTCTTCGATGAAATAATCAATGTTTATTTTAGTGCCGGAATATACGATGGCTTCAATTTCATCAAGCAGTTCTTCGAAGTCAATCCCCTTACTTTCGGCAAGGTCGTCAAGCATCACCTTGCGGTCGATAGCCTGAATGATACTTACTTTGAGTTTTGACTTGTTGGCAACCGTACGAATACGGAGGTCCTCGGGTCGCTCAATCTCATTGTCTTCACAATGCTGCTTGATGAGTTTGCAGAACTCCTCACCGTAACGCTTCGCTTTGCCCGCACCTACTCCAGGAATATTTTCAAGTTCCTTAATCGTTTGGGGGTAAATCGTAGCCATGGCTTCAAGCGAGGCATCCTGGAAAATCACATAGGGAGGCACGTCAAGGTCCTTTGCCATGCGCTTACGCAAGTCTTTGATCATGTCGTAGAGAACGGGGTCAACCGCACACGAACCTCCACTCTGAAGGGGTTCTTCCTCTTCCATTTCATCAAATTCATTATCTTCAACAATCTGAAATGACTTGGGCGATTTCAAGAATGCCTTACCAGCTTTCGTTACCTTCAAGACACCAAAATTATCTACGTCTTTTTCAAAGTAGCCACTGATAACGGCTTGTTTCAACACGGGCGACAAGGTCTTTTCTTCTACATCCTCAAGCGATGCGAATACATCCAAATCTTCATGATGATGTGCCAAGACCTCATCAGTTTCGTTACCCTGTAATATGTCGATGATATACTCTTCTGTAAAATTTTCTTTTGTAGCTATTACGGCTTCAATAGCTCTACATAAAAAATCTTTTGCTTCCACTTTCTTTTTGGGATTTAGGCAATTGTCACAATTATGGCAATTATCCGGTTCGTAATTTTCTCCGAAATAATGCAATATAAGTTTACGTCTGCAAAGTGAGCTTTCCGCATAACTTGCTGTTTCTTTCAGCAATTGTTTTCCGATCTCTTGCTCTGCAACGGGTTTATCTATCATAAATTTCTCAAGCTTCTGAAGGTCTTTATACGAATAAAACGCAATACAAATACCTTCTCCGCCGTCTCTACCCGCACGTCCTGTTTCTTGATAATATCCTTCAAGACTCTTGGGTATTTCATAATGGATGACGAATCTCACATCGGGTTTGTCGATTCCCATCCCAAAGGCTATCGTAGCCACGATAACATCAATATCCTCCATGAGGAAGGCATCTTGCGTCTGACTACGGGTAGCGGCATCCATACCTGCATGGTAAGCTTGTGCCTTAATGTCGTTGGTGCGAAGAACTTCAGCTAATTCCTCAACCTTTTTGCGACTCAAGCAATACACAATGCCACTTCTTCCTGGATGTTGCTTAATAAAACGAATAATGTCCTTATCGATTTGATTCGTCTTGGGACGCACTTCGTAATAAAGGTTTGCACGATTAAAAGAACTGCTATACTCTACGACGTCGGTCATGGCAAGACTCTTCTTGATATCGCTACGCACCTTTTCAGTAGCAGTTGCGGTAAGAGCGATTACGGGAGCATTACCAATCTCATTAATAATGGGGCGAATCTTTCGGTATTCAGGGCGGAAATCATGTCCCCATTCTGAAATACAATGGGCCTCATCAATCGCATAAAAAGAGATTTTTATACCTTTCAGAAACGCTACATTTTCATCTTTCGTCAATGTTTCTGGAGCGACATAAAGCAATTTGGTGACTCCACGCTGGATATCACTCTTTACTTTATCTACAGCAGCCTTATTCAGGGAAGAATTGATAAAATGCGCCACACCATCGTCTTCTGAATTATGCCTCAAGGCATCAACCTGATTCTTCATCAAAGCGATAAGAGGCGATATCACAATGGCAGTACCCTCCATCAAAAGAGCTGGAAGTTGGTAGCACATAGACTTACCACCACCCGTCGGCATCAACACAAAAACATCACGCTTGTCAAGAAGACTACGAATAATGTCTTCTTGATTTTGTTTGAAGTTGTCAAAACCGAAATACCGTTTTAATGGCGTATGTAAGTCAATAGGCTTTTTCATAGCTAATTACGATGCGGGTGAATAATAAGCGACACACTTTACCATTCAATCTTAAAACAAAATTATAAACAAGATTTTATCCTCCAAACATTTTTGTTCTTTTTTTACATCTTACTACAAAATTATAGTGTCTATGCTTGCTCCACGCATACTATATTAAAAAAAAGATGTAACTTTGCTTATCATAAGTATTGAAACTACAAACTATGACAATAGACATTCTAATTTGCTCAATAAACAAGGGAATCGTAAAAGTTCCTGATGTACTACTGCAACCCATTGAAGGGGTAAGGTATGTTGTTTCTTACCAATATACTGATGAGCGCTATTTGGACTTAATCCCCAGTGAACTTACCGAGCGAAAAGATGTAGTTTTCCTCCAATATAAGGGCGAGGGGTTGTCGGCAAATCGCAACATGGCCATGGACAAGGCAAAGTCGGACCTCGTAATCTTTGCAGAAGACGACGCACGCTTCACGGAAGACTCCATTACATTGGCCCGTGAGACTTTTGAAAAAAATCCCGACCTGGATGTTGCCTTCTTTACCGCCACAACCTACATCGGGAAACAATTAAAATCCTATCCCACAACGGAGAGAGAGGTAAAGGAGATTCCTTCTGATTACTCTATCTCTGCGTTAGAAATGGTGTGCCGAAGAAGCAGAGTGCAAAGCGTGGTGCGTTTTGACGAAAGATTTGGATTGGGCACGAAATTCTTAACTTGTGGCGAGGACGACATCTGGCTTACCGATGCGTTGAGATTAAACTTAACGATGCGCTTCTTCCCCAAAAAATTGGTGGAAACGTCCACAATGCTCAAGAAGTCGCTGGTATATATCGATGCTGGAGTGCAACGCAGTAGAGGGGCGTTTGAATATTACAAACACGGCAACTATGCCTGGATTGTATGTTTCAACTTCGCGCTTAATGCGACATTGAAGGGATTATGTCACTTTGTCCCGATGTTTAGACATTTAGCAGAAGGGATTATATACATGCGCAGAAACGAGAAATAAACAACTGGCGATGGATTTGGCATCACCACCAGACGTTTCACCTCCCGACCTTTAACAACACCAACGTCTAAACCTCCCCTACTCCCTTGCAATTTACACACCCCGGAAAAATACTCAAAATTATGGTAGGCACAATCTTATGTTCCTACCTTGTTTTGTTGGTGGTGTTAAACGCTCAACCACTGAAGAACATTTGGGTTGAGAAATTAGAGCAGGGTTTGTCGGAGGCAATGAGCACAAAGGTTGAACTCGCAGATGTTGAAATTGGTTTGTTCAACAGAGTGGTGCTTGACGGAGTCGCTATTTACGACCAATCGGGCGAACACCTCCTTGACGCAAAAAAGATTGCGGTAAAAATTCTGCTTCGAGACCTCATCAAAGACAGAATTACCTTGAGATCCGTGCTCATAATGGATGCGCAAATCAATCTCTATCAAGAGCATCAGGATGCAGCACCCAACTACAAATTCATAACCGATTTATTCCAGAGTGACAACTCGGCGGAAGAAGGAAGTAAATTTGGTATAGGATCATTTACCATCACCAGAGCAAACATTAGTTACAACAACAGATGGGTGCCCAAGGTGGAAGGTATGTTCTCAACCGACCACATTCAAGTAAGTAATATCTGTACGAACTTTGCTCTTAATGAAATTGCTGATGATAGCATTAATGTTAGAGTACGCAATTTCTCATGTGAAGAGCGTTGCGGTTTGGCTATTGAGAAACTGAATTTTTCGCTTGAAGGAAACAATAAGACTTTTTTGCTTCATAACTTCCAATTTAAAACTACCCACAGCGAATTAACGTGTGAAGAACCTGTAACGTTTGACATCGAAAATTTCAAGCAAAAGAGTCCCTTCATCAACGGAAAAATAAGGGTTCAAAACTTCTCCACGAAAGATATCGAACCCTTCTTATCGCAAGTAAAACAGCTCAACCTTAACTTTTCAGGAAGCGCTCAAGCCTATCAAAGTGATGCTTCGCACACGGCGGTAGAGATAAACATTAAAGAAAAGAAAAATCATTTTGCACTAAATGTAAATTCGCTCCTGAACTTTACAGATTATAACCGCATTAACATTGAACGCCTTTTTGCTGACTCTACCCTGTTGGCGGGTTTGTCGCATAGAGTACTGAATACGCAGGAGGGTAAAATTATTAGCAACCTCAAGCAATGCGCCATTAAGGGATATGCAGAGATTGACCTCAATAAAAAAGAGGGGGAGGCGCAATTTAAAATAAACTCACCCATCACAAACGGCATTGAGGTAAGCGCACAGAAAGATAACGATAAAATTAACGTAAGCATTTCGGCTGCTGAACTTGATATTCAATCGTGGTTGGATAACAACGAATTACCCAACACACTTACATTCTCGGCAAATGCCATTGCTTCGCAGAAAGATTCGCTCATTCTACCTGAATCTTTATTCGTTTCTATTGAGAATATTTCGAAGGACAATGGTTTTCACTTAAGAGACATTGAGGCGAAAGCTATTGTTTCGGATAATAACTACGATTGTCAAATCAAATCAAACACCCCTGAACTCACGTTTAAAATAGATGCTTCCTGCAATTATAAGGACTCAAAATTTTCTAACATCTTTATAGAAAGCCAACTGGATCATGCTGACTTTGTGGATATTGGCATCAAAGATTCCATCTTTAATGGAGTTTGGATGGGTAATGCTTCGCTACACATACCCTATATAACGCAAAACAAATTAGATATAGTATTGAATATAGACTCTCTTTCCGTGAAAAGAGTTTCAAATTCGTATGATGTCAACAGATGCTCTGCTGTGCTTAAATATGCCAAGAATAAGCCATCACAACTCAATGTGTTAAGCGATTTTATTTCTATAAGTGCTGAAGGGGTTTTAGATTATGAAACTATTTTAGAGGCATGGAGTGCTGCTATAACGCAACATGCTCAAGTGTATGCATTAAACAATGATGCAATAAACAACATAGGCAACAAATCCTCTATGAGTTTTCATGTAAATATCCACAAAGGCGACTTACTAGAAAAGATAACTCTTATTCCGCTTAAACTGACAGATGGAAGTACTATTCAAGGTAAATTAAACAAAGGTGATTTAATTGCTGAAATAGTAGCACATTCTGACAACATCAATTACGATAACACGGAGATTGAGAATTTTTCATTGCATTTCAAATCTAATAGTATTGGCGCTGGTCTTCTTCTTCAAGGTAGGAAGCAGATACTAAACGACAACGTTCAATTTGTTGTCGGAGCACAACTTCATGACAATATTCTCGAGAACAACATAGAATGGAAAGGTATTGAGAATCGCCAAATCTCAGGAAATCTTAATACCATTACCAGTTTCATTACATCATCGAATATTGTGTCATCTATATTGCCAACATCTATACATGTAGGTGATTCTACTTGGAATGTATCAAAGGGAGAAATAATTTTCCAAGACAATAAGTATAGGATTGAGAATTTGACCATTAATACCGACCATCAAAAACTAACTTTCAATGGTGGTGTTTCATCTGAAAGTCAAGATTCCCTTCATATCGCTTTGGATAAAATCAATGTAGGCAATATCCTTGACAAAGTCAATTTCAGAAGTGTTCTTTTTGATGGAATGGCAAGTGGCGATGCTTATCTGAGTTTTTCACCCAATCGTCCTCTATTGCGTGCAGATTTACAAGTAGAATCGTTCTTATTTAATCGTACTCTTTTTGGTAATGCCAACATCAAAGCAACTTGGAACTCCCTCAAAGATCGCATAAATATTGGTGCAGAGTTTATAGAGCAAGGTGTTGGAAACACCAATGTAATAGGTTATGTTTCACCTGCTGAAAATGGACTTGATTTACAAGTCACTTCAAATAATACGAATCTTGCATTTCTAAGATATTGGGTCAACAATATAACGCAAGATATAGATGGTAGAACAACTGGATATGTACATCTTTACGGACCGTTCAATAAGTTAGATTTTGATGGTTCTATGAATATTGATGCAACAATGTTCATTCCTGCCAATGGAGCCACTTATCGTATTGATGATGCTAAGGTTCTAATTTCACCAGGAAAATTCCAAATGGAAAAATCAAAAATATTATCACCCAAGGGTGGTTCTGGTACTATCACAGCGCTACTTAAACATCAGAATCTCAAAAAATTCTCATACGAATTAGACTTAGAAGCAGATCATCTACTATTGTATGATAAAAAACGTAGTATTGATATGCCTTTCTATGCTACAGCTTATGCATCAGGTAATGTTGAATTGATTGGGAATCCAAACTTGCTAACACTGAATATAAATGCAACTCCAACAGACAATTCAATCATAGTATACACAGAAAGCGAAGTTCTCACATCCCAAGAAACATCTGATGGATTTATAACCTATCGCAATGCAGATAAACATCCCAAGAACACATCTGGATTAAATTCAATTTCAGCAATTCATACTCCATCAATTGATATGAACATGAATTTCAGGATTGAAATGAATCCATCTGCAACCCTAAGAGTTTTAATGGATGAAATTACGGGAGACCACTTGAATCTTAGGGGCACAGGGACACTTACTGCAGATTACTATAACAAAGGCACTTTCCAACTTTTTGGTAATTATGCTATACAGAGCGGAAATTATCAGATGAGCATTCAAGATGTCTTAAAAAAGAATTTTGAAATTCAATCTGGAAGTAACATCGCATTTGGTGGGAATCCTGACGAAGCTCAACTTTCATTGAAAGCAATCTACACTGTACCAACGGCTTCATTAGCAGATTTAAATATCGGAGATAATTTTTCTGACAGAAAAATTAAAGCTGACTGCATTCTTAACATTGGCGGAAAAGCTTCAAGCCCCACTGTTAGTTTTGATTTAGATTTACCTAATATAAATGATGACGAAAAACAAATGGTGAGAAAATTGATAGCTACTGAAGAAGATTTGAATATGCAAGTTATTCACCTTCTTGGATTGGGTAGATTCTATACTTATGATTATTCGCTTACTGAATCATACAACAAACAGAGTCAATCCACATTAGCAGCAAACTCTTTTCTATCCTCTACAATTAGTTCACAAATTAACGAAGTTATAACAAGTGCGATAGGATCTAAGAATTGGTCTTTTGGTACAAACTTATCAACGGGTACATCAGGGTGGTCGGATATGGAAGTTGACGGTATCGTGAGTGGAAAACTTTTTAACAACCGTTTACATCTCAATGGTAATATAGGCTATCATGAAAATCAATATAACGCCATGCGAGGAAGTAATGTTGTTGGTGACTTTGATGTAAAATATCTACTTAACCCTAATGGGAATTTTTATCTGAAAGCTTATAGCGAAACTAACGATAGATATTTTACGAAATCAGCTTTAACCACACAAGGACTTGGTATCTTGCTACAAATAGATTTCATGAATATTAAGGAGCTTTTCAAAATAAGTAAAGATCGCAAACAATCAACTAAAGTAGAAATTATAGATACACTTAATAGTGGTTCTAAATAACAAAAGTCAAAACTACTACGCTATTCTAAACTTATGGAATACATCAAGACCGAAATCGAAGGTGTTTACATCCTGAAACCTCGATTATTCAACGACGCCAGAGGATATTTTACAGAAACCTACAAGAAGGAAGACTTTGACCTCAACGTGGGTCGCCCTGTTGAGTTTGTTCAAGACAACCAATCCATGTCATCTCGTGGAGTTTTAAGAGGATTGCATTACCAGGAAGGCAAGGATTCGCAAGCTAAACTGGTGAGGGTCATTCAAGGTACCGTACTTGATGTTGCGGTTGATTTACGTAAGGGTTCTCCCACCTTTGGTAAGTATGTAATGGTAGAACTCTCTGCTGAAAATATGCAACAATTGTTCGTACCCCGAGGATTTGCACATGGATTTTACGTCTTGTCCGAACAAGCTACTTTTATCTACAAAGTTGATAATCGCTATGCGCCTCAATCCGAACGCACTTTAGCCTACAACGACCCCACAGTAAACATCAACTGGCCCATTTCGGATAGCAACCCTCCCCTTCTCTCTGAGAAGGACTTAAACAAAGCGCTTTCGCTTGATGAAGTGATACCTTTTGAAGAATTTTAAACACTATACATATTGATGGAACACATCAGAAACTTTTGCATTATTGCGCATATCGACCACGGCAAAAGCACACTTGCCGACCGTCTGCTGGAACGCACAAAAACAATACAAATCACAGAAGGTCAAATGTTGGACGACATGGACCTTGAAAAGGAAAGAGGCATCACCATCAAAAGTCATGCCATACAGATGGAACATGAAATTGATGGCAAGAAATACACCCTCAACCTCATTGACACTCCGGGACACGTTGACTTCTCTTACGAGGTGAGTAGAAGTATTGCGGCGTGTGAAGGGTGCCTCTTGATTGTTGACTCTACCCAGGGCGTACAGGCGCAAACCATCTCCAACCTTTATATGGCAATTGAGCACGATTTGGAGATCATTCCCGTCTTGAATAAGTGTGACATGCCTAACTCTATGCCCGAAGAGGTGTCTGATGAAATCATCGAACTCCTGGGGTGTAAGGAGGAAGACATCATCCACGCTTCAGGTAAGACGGGGCAAGGCATTGACGACATCCTCCGTGCCGTCGTAGAGCGTATTCCCGCTCCCAAGGGCGACCCCAACGCTCCCCTCCAAGCGCTTATCTTCGACTCCGTGTTCAACTCCTTCCGTGGCATCATCGCCTATTTCAAAATCGTCAATGGTAGCATCAGTAAGGGGGAAGATGTGCTCTTCGTGAATACCCAAAAGCACTATGACGCTGACGAAATCGGGGTGTTGAAAATGGACCTCTCCCCCCGTCAGAAACTCACTTGCGGAGACGTAGGTTACATCGTGTCGGGGATTAAGACTGCCACTGAAGTTAAAGTGGGTGACACCATCACCTCCGTGGCAAATCCCTGCGCCCAAGCGATTGATGGGTTTGAAGAAGTCAAGCCCATGGTCTTCGCGGGTATCTACCCCATTGAAACGGAAGATTTTGAGATGCTCCGCGCTTCGCTCGAAAAGCTCCAACTCAATGATGCCTCTCTCACGTTCTCTCCAGAGTCGTCCGTAGCGCTCGGTTTCGGGTTCCGTTGTGGGTTCTTGGGCATGCTCCACATGGAAATTGTGCAAGAGCGCCTCGACCGCGAGTTCAATATGAATGTCATCACTACCGTCCCCAACGTGTCCTACCGTGTGTTTGACAAACACGGTGACATGAAAGAGGTACACAACCCCGCAGGAATGCCCGACGTCTTGGAAATTGAGCATATCGAAGAACCCTACATTCGTGCTTCTATCATCACCCGCACCGACTATATTGGCAACATTATGACCCTCTGCCTCTCAAAGCGCGGCGAACTCATCAAGCAAGAGTATGTAAGCGGTAATCGTGTGGAGCTCCATTATGATATGCCCTTGGCGGAAATCGTTATTGATTTCTATGATAAACTCAAATCAATATCAAAGGGGTATGCATCTTTTGACTACCACCCCATCGGATTCCGCCCCTCACGCTTGGTGAAATTAGACATCCTGCTGAATGGCGAACCCGTCGATGCGCTCTCTACGCTTACGCATGTTGACAACTCCGTATTCTTCGGACGCCGCATGTGCGAAAAGCTAAAGGAGCTCCTCCCGCGCCAACAATTTGATATCGCCATCCAGGCGGCTATCGGTGCTAAAATCATCGCGCGCGAAACCGTCAAGCAGGTGAGAAAGGACGTAACCGCCAAGTGTTACGGTGGCGACGTGTCACGTAAGCGCAAACTCCTTGAAAAGCAAAAGCGCGGTAAAAAGCGCATGAAGGAAATCGGCAACGTACAGGTGCCTCAAAAGGCCTTCCTCGCTGTGCTGAAACTTGATTAAAAGACTCTTTTTTAGTTAACAAGTTGACAAGGTACGAGTAGACAAGATGGGCGGCGAGATAAACGAGTAATGTTCCGCATGGTATTACTCACTAATAGTAGACGAGTTAACGAGGTACAAGTAGACAAGATGGGCAGCGAGATAAACGAGTAATGTTCCGCACGGTATTACTCACTAACTACCTACTACTTGCTCTCTCGTCCCGCATGGCATCTTTTATCTTTACTCTTTTTCATCGGTGTTGCTCAATCAAAACATAATGTACCTGAAGGGAGTAGGTCCCCAGCGTGCCGAAAAACTCAAGAAGTATTTTGAGATTGAAACGGTTAGGGACCTGCTCTACAACTTTCCATACCGCTATGTCGACCGTACGAAGTTTTACACCATCAACGAGTTGACAGAGGGTATGGACTACATCCAGTTGCGCGGACGCATTACCGACTTTGACGCACCCGAAGGCGAAGGGAGAAAGCGCCGCATCAAGGCGTATTTTACCGATGGCACGGGCTACCTCCAACTCGTGTGGTTCAACGGTCTGAAGTATGTTACTGAAAACTACAAGATTGGCAAGGAGATTATCATCTTTGGCAAACCCTCTTTCTTCAACGGACAAATAAGCATCATACACCCGGAGATAGAACCCGTATCACCCACCAATACCCAGCGCCAACAATTGGTACCTCGCTACCACATGTCCGACAAAGCGGGCAACCTCATCACCCAGCGCAACCTTGCTGAATGGGTGAACAATGCGCTACAGTTGCTTCGCGGGAAGATTACAGACCCCCTGCCTGCCTCAATTTGCATGCGCCATAAGTTCATGCCACTCGAAGAAGCACTTTACAAGATTCACTTCCCTCAAAATTCAGAAGAAATCGCAGCGGCACGTGCCAGAATGAAGTACGAAGAATTATTTTTTCTCCAACTTGAAATACTGCGCTATGCCCAAATCAAAAAGGAAGAACGAGGATTTTACCTCCCACGCGTAGGCGAAAAATTCAACACATTTTACACCAACTACCTACCCTTCCCTCTCACCAAGGCACAAAAACGAGTCATTAAGGAAATCCGTAATGATTTCATAACTGGAAAACAAATGAACCGACTCGTTCAGGGAGATGTGGGGTCCGGAAAAACACTCGTTGCTTTCCTTTCATGCCTTATCGCTATTGACAACGGTTTTCAAACCTGCCTCATGGCACCCACAGAAATCCTTGCCGAACAGCATTTTCAAACCCTCTCACAACTCGCTTCTGGATTAAACATCAATGTATGCCTGCTGACGGGAAGCGTCAAGGGCAAGAAGCGAAAACTTATAGAAGAAAGTCTTGCAGAAGGCACGGTGCACCTTCTGGTAGGTACACATGCACTCATAGAACCCAATGTAAACTTCAAAAATCTGGGACTTTGCGTCATCGATGAGCAACACCGATTCGGCGTCAAGCAACGCGCACAACTTTGGGAGAAAAACACACTTCCGCCCCACGTGCTAGTTATGACAGCCACCCCTATCCCACGCACACTCGCCATGACGCTTTATGGGGATCTTGACGTGTCAATTATTGACGAACTGCCACCCGGTAGAAAACCCATCCAAACGTTCCACTATTATTACAAAGACCTGCAACGCGTCATCTCCGGAATACGTTCTGAACTCAATGTGGGGCGGCAAATATACGTAGTTTACCCCCTCATTAAGGAAAACGAACGCATGGACCTGCTTGACCTTGAAAAGGGCTACGAACTCCTTACGCAAGAATTACCCAATTATCAAGTAGGCAAACTCCACGGAAAGATGAAACCGGCCGAGAAAGACGAGGTGATGAAGCGCTTCTCCGAGGGCAAAACTCACGTACTCGTGGCCACAACGGTCATAGAGGTAGGAGTAAATGTGCCCAATGCCTCCGTAATGGTCATTCATCATGCCGATCGCTTCGGACTTGCCCAACTCCACCAATTAAGAGGGCGCGTAGGGCGAGGAGCAGAAAAGAGTTATTGCATCTTGCTCACCAACTACGAACTCTCTGAACACACCCGCCGACGCATGCAGATCATGGTCGAAACCACAGACGGATTCATCATTGCTGAGGAAGACCTGAAGATGAGAGGCCCTGGAGACCTTGAGGGAACCGCACAAAGCGGACTCCCCTTCAACCTCAAAGTGGCCAACCTCACCAAAGATGCCGACACCATGCAAACAGCGCGCGACGATGCTAATAATTTGCTAAATATAGACCCCAACCTCACTGATCCCAACCACCAATTGGCGGTTCAACACCTAAAATCCTTAAAAAAACAATTTACAAATTATGCAAATATCAGTTAGGATGGGCATGAAACAACCATACGAATGTAAACCGTCAGTAAATACCCTCACATATAAAACTTATTCAAAATTTAGACTCTGAAAAAAGCAATAATTCAATTGCATTAACGCGACAAGATGCAGAGAAATACAAATATAAAAGGGGAAAGATGTTAATCTCTCCCCTTTTATATTTGATGAGTTCGTGATTTAGATATTATCCTTTTCAATATCCTTGAAGTACTTATAAGTGCTTACCTTGATTTCTTCACAAGCCGCTTCATCACAAACGATGATGCCGTGAGGGTGCTGCTGGAGTGCAGAGATAGTCCAAGCCTGACAAACGGGACCTTCTACAGCTGCCTGAAGCGCACGTGCCTTGTTGTGACCGTTACAGAGGATGAGCACTTCCTTAGCCGCCATAACTGTACCTACACCAACTGTGAGGGCTGTAGAGGGAACGGCATTCACGTCCCCACCGAAGAAACGGCTGTTAGCAATCTTTGTATCTGTAGTCAAAGTCTTGATACGAGTGCGACTGGTGAGACTTGAGAAGGGTTCGTTAAATGCAACGTGACCATCAGGACCGATACCACCCATAAAGAGGTCGATACCACCTGCTGCTTCAATAGCAGCTTCGTAAGCAGCGCATTCTGCTTCAAGGTCAGCAGCGTTACCATCGAGGATGTGAACGTTTTCCTTCTTAATGTTGATGTGGCTGAAGAAGTTGTTCCACATGAAAGAGTGGTAACTTTCGGGGTGCTCTTCAGGAAGACCTACATATTCGTCCATGTTAAAAGTAACAACATTTTCGAAAGACACCTTACCCTGCTTGTAAAGTTCAATCAACGCCTTGTACATGCCAAGGGGACTTGAACCAGTGGGGCAACCGAGCTTGAAGGGCTTTTCAGGAGTGGGGTTTGCTGCATTGATACGACTTGCAACATAGTTTGCCGCCCAATTAGAAATCGACTGATAGTCGGGAGTGATAATTACGCGCATAACGTTTTTATAAATTTAAGGATTAAGAACGTGTGGAACCACACGAACGTAACTAATTAACATACTCACCGACAAAGTTAAATAATCTTCAGCGGATAGACAAATTATTTTCCACTAAAAAGTTTTTTACCTCCCCTCTTTGAATAATCTTTGAGAAAATTCACACTCACAATGTGGATAGAGACCTCTTATATCCATCAATTACGGAAATTAGTTGTATATTTGCGAGAAATTTTTTATGAGTTTTAGGTTTTAAGGGTTGAGGTAATATGGTTTTAAGTGAACCATGCGGACCGAATGGTCCTCATCACCTCTAAGCGAAGCGACCTTATAACCTCATAAACTCCCTTCATCATGACCAAATCAACTTATAAATTCAGCGACATAGGCATCACCATAGAGTGTTCCACCTTTAAGGCTACAAGTGGAGTGAATGAGCACCACTTGATGCTACACGTACCTGCCAACGACGAACTCTTTGCGGGGCAATATCGCCGTCTGTGTGAGGGAGAAGCGCGACTCTTGGCACTCCCCGAATTTAAGGCGTCGAGTGCCATCATGCGACGCTACTTCCTCTCCGACGCTACGAACCAGGTGGGACTCATGAAGGAGGTTGACGAACAGTGTGCTTACTCTTACATTCAGCAACCGCCTCTTGACGGTTCGAAAATCGCCCTTTGGCTCTACCTGATAGATGGTGTTGATGTCGCTTCCGAGGAGGGCACCACCGTCGTGCGCCACAACGATTACACCCACCTTTGGCGCATGGGTATGCATGTGAGCGAAGGCAACTCGGCAGCGCAGACCACCCGCCTTTTAGAGCAGTATGAGTCTGACCTTGCTCGTTACGGCGCCACACTTGCCGACCATTGCATACGCACTTGGTTTTTTGTGCGCGATGTGGATACGCAGTATATGGGCATGGTGAAGGCACGAAAAGAGAATTTCACCGCCCAAGGACTGACGGAGCAGACGCATTACATCTCTTCCACAGGCATCCAGGGTTTACCTGCTGACCCTCATGCTATTATTCAATTAGGAGCATACGCGATTACTGGACTTAAAAAGGCGCAGATGCGTTTTCTTTATGCCCCCACTCACCTCAACCCCACTTACGAATATGGCGTCACCTTTGAGCGTGGTACGGTGATTGAATTTGGCGACCGCGCACATGCCTACATCAGTGGCACGGCAAGCATCAACAACAAGGGCGAGGTGGTACACATTGGCGATATCGAAGCCCAAACCTACCGCATGATGGAGAATGTCAACGCCCTGCTCACCGAGGGCAACTTCAGCGAAAGCGACATTGCGCAAATCATCGTCTACCTCCGCGACCTCTGCGACTACGACCGCGTCAAACGCATCATCAGTGCGCGCTATCTGCAGACACCAGTTGTCTATACACTTGCCCCCGTCTGTCGACCAGAGTGGCTCATCGAGATGGAATGTATCGCCATTAAGCAGTGTGCAAACAAGGTGTTTAGAGCATTTTGATTTTTTAGTTGACAAGTAATCGAGGTACAAGAATACAAGAAGTCACCGAGACAAACGATTATAGTGCCGCATGATATTTACTACTGCGTATATTTGGAATAGGAATAGCTCACGCACACATATACGATGCCCTATGGTTTCACACTTTATGGGGCATCGTTGTTCTTATTTATGCTTGCCAGGAATGCATTAGGCGTAAGATATGGGAAAGCCACTCATAGTCCTACTCAATGTAGCTTTTATGGGGTCAACGGATTTTCCAGAAAATCCGTTGACCCCTTTTATGTTGAGCGCAGTAGGTTATGCGTTTACCTGTTACACGCCTCCAGTGGTAAACTTCACCTGCGCAGTGACGTTACGGCAATCGTTGGGATGGGGCATAGATTTTGTAATAAGTGCCGCAAGAAATAGTTCACACAAATCGAGATAAAAACTTCTCCAACTACACGCACATTTCTTATCATTAATTCTCTCGTTGTTGTCTTTTGTTATTACACTTTCTTTGAAAAATACCTCACACAAGGTTTTATACCGCTAATTAGTATTCAGGACAAGATACCTCGGAGTAACCTACCTCTTGGGGGATTACATAGTTACGGGTAAATAGTATTGACAAAATGCAAGAAATATTAGTTCTGCAGAGAAAAATGCAAGTAAAAACCTTTGATTTTAGTATTTTTATTATAACTTTGCGAGCGCACTATGACAAATTGTCATGCTGCGCTAAACTTTTGAACACACAAACATAAACTATGACCTTTGACATTGACTTTATACGCCGCCATTATGCGACTTTTTCGCAGCGTGTGGCTGAAATTCGTAACCGTAAGGGGGGTGCATTAACACTTTCAGAGAAAATTCTTTTTGCCCACCTTTACACGCCCACTTCTTCTATTGATACCACATACGGCAACTTTCGTCCCGACCGCGTGGCCATGCAAGATGCTACAGCGCAGATGGCGTTATTGCAGTTTATGAATGCCGGTATGGACAAGGCCGCCGTGCCAGCCACGATTCATTGCGACCACTTGATTTGCGCGTGTGACGGTAGCAAGGCGGACTTACCCTGTGCGCTGCGTGAAAATGCGGAGGTGTATGACTTTTTGCAGAGTGCTGCGGCACGCTACGGCATGGGATTCTGGGCACCTGGAGCGGGCATTATCCATCAGGTAGTGTTGGAAAATTATGCCTTCCCTGGCGGTATGATGGTGGGCACTGACTCGCACACGCCGAATGCGGGCGGGTTGGGAATGATAGCCATCGGTGTGGGTGGTGCAGATGCCGTTGACGTATTGACAGGTATGGAATGGGAATTGCGCATTCCCCGCCGTATCGGTGTGCGCCTCACGGGAGCACTGAGCGGATGGGCGTCGCCAAAGGACGTCATTCTCAAACTTGCGGGCATACTTACTGTTAAGGGCGGCACGAATGCCATTATCGAATATTTCGGCGAAGGCACAAAAACACTTTCGTGTACAGGCAAGGCGACAATCTGTAATATGGGTGCAGAGGTGGGCGCAACGACCAGTCTATTCCCCTATGACGAACGTATGGCGGCATACCTCAAGGCCACGGGGCGCGAAGAAGTGGCAGCATTGGCAGACAGCGTAGCGGCTGACCTCCAGGCGGACCCTGAGGTGATGAAGAATCCCGAGAAGTATTATGAAGAGTTGATTGAGATCAACCTTTCAGAACTCACTCCTTATATTAACGGTCCCTTTACTCCCGACGACGCCACTTCTGTGGAAGACATGAAGGCGTATGTAGCAGAGAGGGGATACCCGGAACAGGTAGAGGTGGCGCTTATCGGTTCGTGTACTAATTCTTCTTACGAAGACTTGATGCGTGCAGCGTCTGTAGCAAAACAGGCGCTTGAAGCAGGACTCCCCCCCCAAGCGCAACTCATCATCAATCCGGGTTCGGAATTGATTCGTGCTACGGCAGAACGCGATGGATTGTTGCCAACGCTTCGCAATGCTGGTGCCATAGAAATGACAAATGCTTGCGGACCGTGTATCGGGCAATGGAAGCGTAAAACCTCTGACCCCACTAAGCGCAACTCCATTGTGACCACCTTCAACCGCAACTTTGCAAAGCGTGCTGATGGCAACCCCAACACGCATGCTTTCATCGTATCTCCCGAAATGGCAGTGGCCCTTGCCTTCTCTGGAAAGTTGACCTTCAACCCATTGACAGATGCTGTTGGAGAGTTCAAGTTCTCCGTTCCTCAGGGAGAGGAGTTGCCCACATCGGGTTTTGCAGACTGTGACAATGGTTATATAGCCCCCCAGGAGGGTGCGAAAGAGCCTTATATCAATCCCGAAAGTAAGCGCTTGCAACGTCTTGAACGCTTCGCCGCTTGGGATGGAAAGGATTTTTCGGGTCTCCCACTGCTGATAAAGACCAAAGGAAAGTGTACTACCGACCACATCTCCATGGCTGGTCCCTGGTTGCGCTTCCGCGGACACCTCGAGAATATTTCTGAAAACTGCCTCATGGGAGCCGTCAATGCCTTTACGGGTGAAACGAACGCCGTAAAAAATCAAGCGACGGGCGAAGTGACTACCGTACATAAGGCGGCACTCGACTACAGAGCGCAGGGCGGTAGCATCGTCGTAGCAGAAGATAACTACGGCGAAGGCAGTAGTCGCGAACATGCCGCTATGGAACCGCGCTTCCTTGGCATTCGCGCTATCGTAGCCAAGAGTTTTGCACGCATTCACGAGACAAACTTGAAAAAGCAAGGCGTACTCGCACTTACCTTTAAGACCCCCGCTGATTACGAAAGGGTGCAGGAAAGCGACCGCCTGAGCATCAATGTTTCACAAATTCAACCTGGAAACACATTGAAGGTTACACTCCATCATGCCGATGGAGCGGTTGACACTATCGAAGTGCAACACACGTATAACCAGCAACAGATTGAATGGTTTAAGGCGGGTGCGGCGCTGAATATGAAGAATAATAAGTAGTCAATAAGCCCCCTCCAACCTCCCCCAAAGGGTGAGGCTACCATCCGGATGGCAAGTCCTACCCTTTAGGGGAGGATTTAGGAGGGGCCTATTTTCCCTCTACCACTATGCAAACAATAACAATCCCCTATATCATGGGCGACGGTGTTGGTGTTGAAATCACGCCTGCCATGCTCAAAGTTGTTGATGCCGCGGTCGAAAAGTGTTATAGCGGCACTAAGAAAATTGATTGGAAAGAAGTTCTTGCGGGCGAAAAAGCATTCAACACCGTAGGTACTTATCTACCTGATGAGACGCTCGAGGCATTCAAAACGTATAAAATTGGCATCAAAGGTCCGCACACGACTCCCGTTGGTGGAGGTATGCGCTCCTTGAATGTTACCCTTCGCCAAACGCTTGACCTCTACGTGTGTCAGCGCCCCGTAAGATGGTTTAAGGGAGTTGACTCTCCCGTGAAGCACCCCGAGCGTGTAGATATGGTTGTCTTCCGTGAAAATACCGAAGATATTTATGCTGGCATAGAATGGGCGGCAGGCACGCCCGAAGCGCAGAAGGTTTATGACTTTCTCCACACAGAGATGGGAGTGAGCAAGGTGCGCTTTCCCGAAACTTCTGCTTTTGGCATCAAACCCGTTTCGAAAGAAGGTACTGAGCGACTCGTACGTTCAGCGTGTCTTTATGCGCTTGAAAACAACCTCCCGACAGTAACTTTAATACATAAAGGTAACATTATGAAGTTCACGGAAGGTGGTTTCAAAAAATGGGGGTATGAACTCGCAGAGCGGGAATTTGCTGCAGAGTTGAAGAGCGGGAAACTCAAAATCAACGATTGCATTGCAGATGCCTTCCTTCAAAATGCATTGCTGAAACCCGAAGCATACAGCGTTATTGCTACCCTCAACCTCAACGGTGACTATGTGAGCGACATGCTTGCGGCGCAGGTAGGGGGCATCGGCATTGCTCCAGGCGCCAACATCAATTACCTTACTAACACTGCTATCTTTGAAGCCACTCACGGCACTGCTCCCGACATTGCGGGACAAAATATCGCCAACCCCTGCTCCATCATTCTTTCGGCAGTGATGATGCTTGAATTCTTAGGTTGGAAGGAAGCTGCGGAATGTATCAACAAGGCTTTGGAGACATCTTTTGAAAGCGGATTTGCCACCAATGACTTGGCACGCTTCATGAACAACGGAAAACCATTGGGCACCAAGGAATTTGCGGACAAGCTTATGGAACTCATCCAGGCTTAACCTACCCCACCAGAACCTCAAACACTAAACGAAGACACACCCTATGAAAAAGAAAGAATATATTGTTTATAAACTCTCAGACGAGATGAAGAGCTGCATCAAGATTGATGCGGACTTGTTTAAGAAATTGGACGTAAAGCGTGGCCTCCGCAATGAAGACGGTACGGGGGTTCTCGTGGGACTCACCAACATCGGTAATGTTGTGGGGTACGAACGTACTGCGGAGGGGCTCAAACCCATTGACGGACAACTCTATTACCGTGGTTACGAAATCCAGGACCTCGCTCATGCTATTATGAACGAGAAGCGTTTTGGATTCGAAGAAATTGCCTACCTTCTCCTTTCTGGTAAGCTTCCCGATCCAGAAGAATTGCAGGACTTCCGTGCCCTCCTCATCGATAATATGCCCTTGGAGCAGAAGACTATTCTCCACATTATCGAACTTGAGGGTAACAACATCATGAACATCCTTTCACGAAGTGTTTTAGAACTATACACCTTTGATACTACACCCGACGATACCTCTCGCGACAACCTCATGCGCCAAAGTGTGGAACTTGTGTCGAAATTCCCCACCATCATAGCGTATGCCTACAACATGTTGCGCCACAAGTCGTTGGGTCGCTCGCTCCACATCCGCCATGCGCAGGCAAACTACTCTATAGCCGAAAACTTCCTCTACATGCTTAAGGGTAAGGGATTTACCAACCTTGAAGCGCGTACACTCGACCTCTTGCTCATCCTCCATGCCGAACATGGTGGTGGTAACAACTCTACCTTTACAGTGCGTGTTACCTCATCTACAGGTACCGACACATATTCATCTATCGCAGCAGGTATTGGTTCGCTTAAGGGTCCCAAGCACGGAGGGGCGAATATCAAGGTGACCGACATGGTGGAACACTTGAAGAAGAATATCTGCAACTGGGAAGACGAAGTGGAAATCAAGCGTTACCTCACTCGCCTGCTTCGCAAGGAAGTTTATGACCGCGCAGGACTTATTTATGGTATCGGTCACGCAGTTTACACCCTCTCCGACCCTCGTGCCCTCCTCCTCAAGGAAATGGCGCGTGAGTTGGCACACGAAAAGGGGCGCGACCGCGAATTTGCCTTCCTCGAACGACTTGAACGACTTGCCATTGAAACGTTCTACGAAGTGCGTGGCGATAAGAAGAAACTCTGTGCCAACATTGACCTCTACTCAGGTTTTGTATACGACATGATTGGCATACCCCAGGAAATCTACACGCCCCTCTTTGCTATGGCGCGTATCGTTGGTTGGTGTGCCCACCGCAATGAGGAACTCAACTTTGAAGGCAAGCGCATCATCCGTCCCGCTTACCGTTGCGTGGTGGACGAAATGAGTTATGTGCCTCTTGAAGGTAGATAAACAAATTGAATAAATGTAGGTGAGCGGTTCTAAATTAGGACCACTCACCTTAAATGCTTTAATACAAATGCAACATCAAGAGATACTCAAACGCATGGGATTTACGCAACTCACGGCCATGCAACTAAATATGTACAACGAAGTTGCGACAGGAAAAGACATCGTACTACTCTCCCCCACTGGAAGTGGTAAGACAATGGCCTTCCTACTCCCATTAGTTGAGAAATTAGAAAAAGCAAAACAAGGAGACAACCTTCAAATCATCGCTATTGTCCCCTCACGTGAACTTGCGCAACAAACGGATGACGTCTTCAAACGTATGAAGACACCCTATCGTTCATTGGCGCTCCACGGAGGGCGACCCACCATGGAGGAGCACCGCAAACTCGCTGCCGTCAAACCGCACATCGTCTTTACCACCCCAGGTCGACTGAACGACCATTTGACAAAAGAGAATATCATCGGGGGACTGGTAACGACACTCGTCATTGATGAGTTCGACAAATGCCTTGAATTAGGTTTCCAAGCAGAAATGGAATCCATCATGAAGCAACTCAAGTTCATTAAGCAAGTCATTTTCACCTCTGCTACATGCCTCAATACTAATGAGCCAGACGATTCATACCTCTTCAACAAGTGGTATCGTGCGCAAATATTGAATTTTCTCCCTACCTCAAATGAGGAGGCTTCTCAAAACACCGTGGCGTGGTATGTTACTCCTTCTCCAGAAAAGGACAAACTCAACACGCTTGCCCAACTGCTGACCCAGATTGCCGGTACTCCCTCTATCGTCTTTGTTGCCCATCGAGAAAGTGCTGAGCGCATCGCTACCTTCTTAAAAACGCATAAATTCGAAGTCTCCTGCTACCACGGCGGTATGCAACAGGAAGACCGTGAGCGAGCGCTTTATAAATTCCGAGCAGGCAGCAACAATGTACTCGTTGCCACCGACCTTGCAGCACGTGGTCTTGACATACCCGAGGTGGGGGCTGTGATTCATTACCATTTACCCACCGACGAAGAAACCCTCACCCACCGCTCTGGACGCACAGCGCGATGGACTTCAAGCGGCGAAATCCACCTCATTCTTGGACCCGAAGAAGTGCTTCCATCCTACTATCCACAATCGGCTGAGGAACTCAGAGTAGAGCATCTCACCATTAAACCGACTCCATCCGGATGGACTACACTCTACATCGGCAGGGGTAAGCGAGACAAACTTTCCAAGATGGACATCGTAGGTTTTCTCTGTAAAAAGGGAGGGTGCACCGCCACCGATATCGGACGCATAGACGTTGCCCCCAACTATGCCTACGTCGCGATTTCCCGCACCGCCATCAAGCAAGCGCTTCAACTCATTAAGGGAGAAAAAATCAAGGGAATGAAAACGCTTATTGAAGAAATGCGCAAGTAATTGGTTTGAAAGTTAATTCTGCTTTAACGTATATATATATTAGTTTTCGCAAATCATTAAGCAATAGAGTTATAAATACGAAACCGGACAGATCAATGTGGGCTGCCCGGTATTTTTGAATTTACCTAATGCACATAAAAACTCCCCTCTCAACAACTTAATAAAAGTGTCAGAGGGGAGTTTAATACTTTTACTATAATTTTATGAGAACATTATCCTTCTAAAGATGTTTCCCATTGTTTACTACTCCAAGGACTTTCGTACTTATTGGTGGCAGGTATGCTGGGAGTAGGATCAATCGGAATACGATTGCTAGTTGCGCAAACTCCTTCAAAATTTACCTGAAAGATGCAAATATTAGGCGCGACATAAGTTTTCTTTTTCATACAAGTTGTGAATTCTATTAAAAGTTATTTCAACATAATCTTCTTGCCATTCACAATGTAAACACCCTTATCAGGATTTTCTACTCGACGACCGCTGAGGTCATAGATTATAGTAGTTCCAAGGTGTTGAGTTTCTACTTCATCTATGTCTGTAGTGTATTCGCCCTTCAATCGAATGCGGATAGATTGCAATGCGCTTGGTGCCACTTCAACGGGTGCCCCATCTTTACTGGTAATCTTCAAATAGAGGCGGAAGGGATTCAGGTAAGAATCTACAGCGACGGGCGACCACGCACCACTTGTGTTGATAGCATAACAATCAGTCAATTCTTCCGCTGTACGCTGTGTGTAAATACCCTTCAATTCAAAGCTATTATAAACTGATGAACAAGTTAAACTATTTTCTTGTGTTTGATAAACAACCGCATCTGTAAGTTCTATGTCCATAGTTTGAGCTTCCTCGTTTTTCGCACGGATAAAGTATGGATAATTTGCATGTAGTGTGCCCTCTGTTATAGGAATAATTTCCATATCCATTATGTCAATTAAGCCATCATTATTGTTATCATATGCATGCATGTTGTTAAAGTAAGCGATTTCATATTTATCCGTTAGTATGTCTATAGGAATCTTGAATGGTACGTAAAGAGAATTCCATTTTGCATTGGGAAGTGTGCGGATATAACGAATTGTATGTGCTGATTTATTTTCACTTACATAGTATTTAGAGGTAGAACCATCGAAAATCTCTATTGAAGATGTGAATCTATATATGAGTTGATTATCAGATAAATTCGTGCAATCAGAAGTCGTTGCCATATAATATTTTTCTCCGTCTATTATGATATCAAAAGAACATTGGTGACTATAAATTCCTTTTTTCCAATAGAATGTGTATACGCTAGATGGACAGTATTCAATTTCAATTATATCACGTCCGCCAGACAATATTGTGATAGTATCTAATTCAATGTCGTCTTTTTTTACAATTATTGCGTTCCCGTTCCAACCGTTTCTTTGGACGTCCCACATTTTTATGTACATTCGTGGTTTGCTTTTAGTGAAAATAATTTCTCCGTTCTCAAATGCAGCGCAGTCACTTAGTGTAGCTTGAAAAATTGTATTTCCTGAAACAACAATGTCAAAAGAACACTCTCTTGCATATTCTCCTTGCAACCAACAAAATGTATATTCACTATTGGGACTATACTCAAATTCTGCAATTGCGCTTTTACCCGTCTCAATTGTTGCTTTCCCGATTTCGACTCCATCCTGTAGCACAAGAATCGTATTATTAGTCCAACCGTCCCCAAATCCATCATACATATTAATTTGAAATTTAGGTTTTTCATCCTTGGTTGCATAGATTAATTGACCGTCAGAATATGTATTGGACTCTGTGCTAAATTCTGTAATCCCATTGATGTCTATTCTAAAATTTGGAACTACGTTTTTATTCCCTGCTTTCCAATAGAAAGTATAATCACTATTAGGAGTATAATTAAATGTTTTACAAGTAGTATAAACGCCGTCATAATGAGTAACAGAACCGATATCAATTCCATCTTGTTGAATAATTATTTTTCCATCGTTCCATGAAAAACTACCACTAGTCCAAATTTGTATTGTACCAACCAAAATCCGTTGTGTAAAAAAGCATTTTCCATCACTCCAATTAGGACAATCACTACGTCCTGCGCTAAATACTTGTCGTCCGTCTATGATTATAACAAAAGAACAAACATAAGACATTAAGCGGTCACCTACTTCCCAGTAAAAATCATATTTACAATTTGGGTCATATTCAAATTCAGCGGTACTGTCTGTACCGCTATATGTCGCGGTTCCAATCTCTTCCCCATCTTTTATGATACGAATGTAACTTCCTCTCCACCCATAGCCATCAGAAGATTTCATGTCTATAATGATTTTTGATGTAGAAGTTCCCGAATCAATGCTATTCTCTTTGATTGCTTGAGCGCTCATGTTGATACTATACAATAAAATGGTAGTTAATAGCAGTATTGATTTAAATCTATACATAGTTATAAGTTATTAAGTTGTTAATAAAATAGAGAACCAACATGTAAACAACTCCAACTTATGAGCACAAAAAAGACGTGGGAAACTTTTTCGTTTATCTCTATCATCAGGCCTTCGCATTGCCATACCATCAAGATAAACAATAAAATTTGCCCACGTTGTAAGTATTATAAAAGGAGGTATGCTGTCAGCCACAATGGCTGACAAGCATACAAGCATAATACTCCTAACGTGAACGCTTCATTGTAGAATCTCCTGATGGTGTCAAAGTTGCGAAGTTTGATGATAAGAAGAAACGTTTGAAACGTCCTTTCTGCCCCTTTGCAATAAGGTTCACGACCTTAATTCGCAGTGATGGAGCCGAAATCTATGTCTTGATTCAGCAACCCGAGGGTTGGTAAATCACCGGCAAAGTTATGGAAAATTTTATAGGTAGAAAAAGAAATAAGTATTTTTTTATCTTATGAAGTTAGATTGAGTATGTGAAGAACCATTGTTTCTTCTTTTCATATGTCCAAATCGAAACATTCAAACAAACAAATAATGGTATTTGAGTTAATGAAAATTAACTCCCAATTAGTTTTTATTAACTCCCAGTTAATTTCAAATTACTCCGAGTTCGTTTCTAATTACTCCCAATTAGTTTCTGGTAAGTTCCCGTTAATTTCAAGTCAGCTCCAATTAATTTTTTGCTCACATCACATAGTTTACATTATGGTAGACCTATTCACATTCATAACTGATATTTGTACATTATGATGAAAGTTTTTAACTATAGAACTACATAAAAAAAAGAGGATGCTATTGCATCCTCTTCCGTTTATGTGGTTTACAGATTAACCGTTAACCTTCTTCATGTGTGCGATGAGATCGAGAACCTTGTTAGAGTAACCGATTTCGTTATCGTACCAAGAAACTACCTTCACGAATGTGTCAGTGAGCTGGATACCAGCCTTAGCGTCGAAGATAGAAGTGCGAACGTCACCGAGGAAGTCAGCAGAAACTACTTCTTCGTTAGTGTAACCGAGTACGCCTGCGAGTTCACCCTTAGAAGCTTCTTCCATAGCTGCGCAAATTTCAGCGTATGTAGCGGGCTTAGCGAGGTTTACAGTGAGGTCAACTACAGAAACGTCGAGAGTGGGTACGCGGAATGCCATACCAGTGAGCTTACCGTTGAGTTCGGGGATAACCTTACCTACAGCCTTAGCAGCACCTGTAGAAGAGGGGATGATGTTGCCAGCAGCAGCGCGGCCACCACGCCAGTCCTTGAGAGAGGGACCGTCAACTGTCTTCTGAGTAGCAGTTGTAGAGTGGACTGTAGTCATCAAACCGTCCTTGATACCCCACTTGTCGTTAAGAACCTTAGCGATGGGAGCCAAGCAGTTTGTAGTACAAGAAGCGTTAGAAACGAACTGAGTGCCCTTAACGTACTTGTCGAGGTTTACACCGCATACGAACATGGGAGTGTCGTCCTTTGAGGGAGCTGACATTACAACGTACTTCGCACCAGCTTCGATGTGAGCCTGAGCCTTATCCTTAGAAAGGAAGAGACCTGTAGATTCAACTACGTATTCAACTTCTACTTCGTTCCACTTGAGGTCAGCGGGGTTACGTTCTGCAGTTACGCGGATTACGTTACCGTTTACGATGAGCTGGCTCTTTTCTACGTCTGCTTCGATAGTGCCTTCAAACTGACCGTGCATTGTGTCGTACTTGAGCATGTAAGCCAAGTAATCTACGGGGCAGAGGTCATTGATACCTACGATCTGAATGTCGTTGCGAGTCTGAGCTGCGCGGAAAACGAAACGGCCGATACGACCGAAACCGTTAATACCTACTTTAATCATTGTTTTAAATTAGTTATAAAAGGGTTGTTAATAACTGTTTTTCAAGTTTCTGAGCGTACAAAAGGTAATTCCTCACCTTGTACTCCGCAAAATTACTATTTTTTTTTTATTTTTGCACCGAAAATAAACCACATTTTTTTCAATTATGGCAAAATCTACATTTTTACAAGAGTTCAAGGCCTTTGCGGTTAAGGGCAATGCCATTGACATGGCTGTCGGTGTAATCATTGGTGGTGCATTCGGTAAGATTGTCACTTCTATCGTTAATGACCTTATCATGCCTCCTATCGGTTGGGTAATCGGCGGTGTTGACTTCAAGGATTTGAAGTTGGAACTTCCCATCAACCCCATGAGCGTTAAGGAAGGCGTGGAAGCAGTTCCCGTGACAATCAACTATGGTAACTTCCTTCAGACAACACTTGACTTCATCATCATCGCTTTCTGCGTATTCATGTTGGTACGCCTTATCATGAAGCTTTCAAAGAAGAAGGAAGAAGAAGCGAAGCCTGCTACTCCTCCCGCACCTCCTGCTCCTTCTAAGGAAGAAGTGTTGCTCACTGAAATCCGCGACTTGCTTAAGAATAAGTAATCGGAAGCGCAGATAAAATTAAAGAGTAAAGATAACCTTTCGGAGATTTCCACCGCTGGGCTGTCTTTACTCTTTTTTCGTATTATATATCCCACCCTTCGTAGCCAACATCTACGATTTGCAGGGCTTTGCCTGGCGCACTATCGCCTGCGGCACATCTGTTTTTAGAAGCTATCACTTGCTTAAACGCTTCGATAGTCATTCTCCCCCGCCCTACTTCGAGGAGTGTGCCAACCACGGCGCGCACCATATTGCGCAGGAAGCGGTCGGCGGTAATTTCAAAGCGCCAATAATCTCCCTCTATCTGCACCCACTCGGCGCGGGTTACCTTGCAAATATTGGTTTTGACATCGGTGTGGAGCTTTGAGAAACTGGTAAAGTCGCTCACCTCAAGCAAGAGTTTTGCCGCCTCATTCATGAGTTGATAATCGGGCGAGTAATGCAGTTGGGTGGCAAAGTGGCGCAGGAAGGGATTTTTGCGCGTATATACATAGTAATAATACGTGCGGTGGGTGGCACTGAAACGCGCATGAAAATCCTCTGACACTTGCTTAACGTATTGCACGGCAATATCTTGGGGGAGCACTCTATTTAATCGGTCTGCCAACTTTACGACGTCTTCGATTTCTGGAGCATCAAAATGCGCATACATCTTGGCAGCACACACTCCTGTATCCGTGCGTCCTGCTCCTGTCACTTCTATAGGTGTGCGCAACAAAAGGGATAAAGCTTCGTTTACCTTTTGCTGTACAGAGATGGAATGGGGCTGCACTTGCCAACCGTGATAGTTTGTTCCGTCGTATGAAAGGGCTATAAGGTAGCGCATAGGGTTGGAGTTATGAGAGGGTGATATTGCTTCGTTATGAGGGGTTAGGGCATCAGGGACTTTGACCTCATTAGGGACGATGAGGAGATGCTTTCTAACCTTTGAAACAAAAGAAAAAAAATGCCACACTTCTCCCGAAGTATGGCATCCGTATTGAGAAAAACCTTTTTAAATTGAGAGAGAGAAAGTATTATGCTTCTTCAGCAACTACTTCGAAGGGAAGTTCAACAGTAACATCCTTGTGAAGCTTTACAGTTGCAGTGAATTTACCTACTTCCTTAACGTCCTTGAGGACGATAACCTTGCGGTCGATGTTGAAGCCGAGCTTCGCGAGTTCTTCCGCAATGTGGTGGTTAGTAATGCTACCATAAGTTGCACCAGTTGCGCTAACCTTAGTTGCGATTACAATGTTTTCAACAGCAGCAAGCTTAGCGCCGAGTTCTTCAGCGTCCTTCTTGATCTGTGCAATCTTGTGAGCGCGCTGCTTGAGTTCTTCAGCGAGCATCTTCTTAGCAGATGCAGAAGCGATAACAGCCTTGCCAGTGGGGATAAGGTAGTTGCGTCCGTAACCGTCCTTTACAGTAACGATTTCGTCCTTGTAACCCAAACCAATAACGTTTTCTTTCAAAATGAGTTCCATATCTTATACCTCCTTTTTTATTTCATCATATCTGTTACGAAAGGAAGCAACGCCAAGTGACGAGCACGCTTCACTGCCTGAGCTACACGACGCTGGAACTTCAATGAAGTACCAGTGATACGACGGGGAAGGATCTTACCCTGTTCGTTCAAGAACTTCTTGAGGAATTCGGGGTCCTTGTAGTCGATATACTTGATACCGCTCTTCTTGAAACGGCAATACTTCTTCTTCTTAACATCCACTGTGGGGGGAGTCAAATATCTGATTTCTGATTGTGCCATTGCTTAGTCCTCCTTTAGTTTGAATTTTTGTTACGACGCTTAGCTGCGTATTCAGCAGCATACTTTTCCATCTTAACTGTGAGGTAACGCATTACGCGTTCGTCACGACGGAAAGCAACTTCCAACTTGTCTACAACTGTAGGTTCAGCCTTGAATTCTACCATCTGATAGAAACCTGTAGACTTCTTCTGGATGGGGTAAGCAAGCTTCTTCATGCCCCAAGCTTCTTCATTGATAATCTCTGCACCTTGTTCTGCGAGAATACCCTTGAACTTTTCGACCGCTTCCTTTGCCTGTACGTCAGACAAAACGGGAGTAAGGATGAAAACGGTCTCGTACTGATTCATCATACGTTTGTTAATAATTAAATGTGTTAATAATGTGCTCTGCTAAACATTACACATGTCCGCAAAAAGCGGTGCAAAATTACAACTATATTTCTGATTGAACAAGTATTACTATTATTTTTTCACCCTCACAAGCAATTTATTGGGGCAATAAATACAAAAAACGCCCTTACACCCGTCGCAAAACAAGTGTAAAAGCGAATATTGCTGCTTAAAATCGTTTCTAACAAGTGTTTCCCAAGAGCAAAAGTTAGCACTTACTTATTCGCCGAACGCGCACGGCAAAGTCTCAACCAATTACCGAAGAATTGCGAACAAGATTGCTCCCAAGTGTAATCTACGCCCTCATTGGGGTTATTATGGAGGTAATAATATTGAGGGGCTTTAATGTCCAACCCTTTCTCTACGTCGCGCAAATACTCGTTATGAAGCGTGTTGGGTTCATACTCTAAGTGACCTACCACATAAATTTCTCGCCCTTCATTTGAGAGCATAATCCCTACCCCAGTCTCTTCGCTATCGGCAATAATTTGACAAGCGTCAGGGAAATCTTCACGATGCACTTCCGTATGACGGCTATTGGGCATCATAAATGTGGGGTGCATACCTTCAAGCAAAGGATGCTCCACTAAAGTTTGGTGTGAATAAATCCCAAAACACTTTTCGGGCAACTCATATTTGGGAATACCAAAATGATGATACATAGCCGCTTGCGCTCCCCAACAAATGTAAAGCGAGGATGAGACATGGGTCGTTGCCCATGTGAGGATTTCTGTAAGTTGCGACCAATACCTCACATCCTCAAACTCCATGTGCTCTAAAGGCGCTCCCGTGAGAATAAAACCATCATAATTGCCACTCTTATAGTGCTCAAAATCTAAGTAATACGTATCAACATATTCTTGAGGCGTCGTTTTATACGTCTGCCCAGCTATCTTCATTGGCAATAACTCCACATTCATGCCCTCAATGTTTAGCGAGCGACAAAAATCTTCCTCTGTCACTTGCTTCATAGGCATGATATTTAGAAAGAGGATGCGCAACGCATCTTCTGGCGCCTTTTCATTAGAGACAAAGGGAAGATATGTTAGTGGTAGGTTTGTGTAAACCATAGAATGTTTTATGGATTTTATAAATATCTGTGACGCATCAACTAAATTCCGAGTAAGCCTCCATGGCGAGTTCCCACTCTTCAACGGCCTTATCAAGTTGCTTCTTCAGTGCGGCATGTTGCTCAAATAGTTGCATAGACGTTGCGCCTTCTGGTGTCGCTAATTGCTGCTCTACGGCGGCAATATCTGATTCTATTTTCTCAATCGCAGTCTCTGTCTCCTGTACGCGCTTCTCTGCCTTCTTTGTCAACTTAGCACGCTCCTTTTGTTGCTCATACGAGAGTTTACCCTCTGACGCACTTTCAACGACGGGAGTAGCAGACTTCGTTTGCTGCTTCGGCAATACGGTTGAAATTTGCTCCAAGGAGTCCATGTCTTTCTTCTTCAAGAAATCATAGATGCCCCCCAAATATTCGCGAACACCACCATTAGCAAATTCATACACTTTGGAAACAAGACCATCAAGAAATTCTCGGTCGTGACTCACCACTACTACCGTTCCGTCAAAGGCAAGAATTGCCTCTTTAAGCACATCTTTCGTGCGTAGGTCAAGGTGGTTCGTAGGTTCGTCAAGAATGAGGAAATTCACAGGTTCGAGCAACAATTTTATCATTGCCAACCTGCTACGCTCACCGCCCGAAAGCACTTTAACCTTCTTATCTGCCGCCTCTCCGCCAAACATAAAGGCACCAAGGATGTCACGTATCTTCAAGCGCACATCACCCTTTGCCACATAGTCTATGGTTTCAAAAACGGTGAGATTTTCATCCAAAAGTTGCGCCTGATTTTGAGCATAGTAACCGACGCTTACATTATGACCAATCTTCAAGGTACCCCCGTAAGGAATTTCTTGCATGATACACTTTACGAGCGTAGATTTTCCCTCACCATTCTTTCCTATAAAGGCCACTTTTTCGCCACGCTTGATGGTTAAGTTTACCTTGCTAAATACGGTGTGCTCACCATAATCCTTGCGCACATCTTCACAAATTACGGGGTAATCACCACTACGCATACAGGGTGGAAATTTAAGATGAAGCGAAGAGTTATCCACCTCGTCTACTTCAATCGGAACTATACGCTCCAACTGCTTGATACGACTCTGCACCTGCACCGCCTTTGTTGCCTTATAACGGAAGCGCTCAATAAAGTCTTTAATATCCGCTATTTCCTTTAGCTGATTTTCGTAAGCACGAAGTTGTTGTTCACGACGCTCTGCCCTTAATTTAACAAACTCGTCGTAGGAAACCTTGTAATCAACAATCTTTCCGCACGAAATTTCTAACGTGCGATTGGTCACATTATTTATAAATGCACGGTCGTGACTCACCAATATTACAGCACTTGATGAGCGTTGTAAAAATTGTTCTAACCAACGGATACTTTCAATATCCAAGTGGTTGGTAGGTTCGTCAAGCAACAACACTTCTGGGCGTTGCAACAAGAGTTTTGCCAACTCAATGCGCATGCGCCACCCTCCGGAAAATTCTTTTGTGGGGCGAGAAAAATCGGACGTTGAAAATCCCAACCCTTGTAAGGTGCGCTCCATCTCTGCACGATAATTCATACCGCCAATCAGTTGATAAAGCTCAGACTTATGGGTAAAGATTTCCACGAGCTCCATGTATTCCGCACTCTCATAGTCCGTGCGCTCCGAGAGTTCGTTGTTAAGTTGCTCTATTTCTGCCTGCAACTCATGCACATGACTAAACGCTTTCTCTGTCTCTTCCAACACCGTACATTCATCAGTCAGAATCATTACCTGTGGCAAATAGCCCACGGCAATATTTCGCTGTATCGCCACATTACCCGAGGTGGGTTGTTGCAATCCTGCCAAAATTTTGAGCATCGTAGACTTACCTGCGCCATTCTTACCGACAAGAGCGATGCGGTCTTTTGCATTCACGACAAATGACGCGTCACTAAACAACGGACGCGCGGAAAATTCAACAGAGAGGGATTCTACAGAAAGCACTTGGGGAATGTATGAAATTAAAACTGACAGATTTTATAGGAAAAAGTATTTGACACGACACTACTTCTCGCCAATTCACTCAACCACAATTTCCATAATCTGTGCAAAGATACTCATATTTATGAAAACAGAAAAATTTGCAACAACGATTTCGCAAAATGTGTATAACCCTACGCAAATTAACGGCATGTAGCAACTTTATATACCACATATTAAGCAGAATCTGCCACACCCTTTTTACCCACTTTTGTGAGTAGCAGTTGCAAAAAAAGTCGTACCTTTGCCGCGTCTTTTTACCAACAACATTTCGAACACATGATATTCAAATATTTTGCATCACTCGGAAAATACCTGCAACTCATGGGGCGCACCTTTTCACGCCCTGAGCGCATGCGCATGTTTTTCAAGCAGTATGTCAAGGAAATGGAACAACTCGGCGTTGACTCTATCGGCATCGTGTTGCTCATCTCATTTTTTATCGGTGCAGTAATTTGCATACAAATCAAGCTCAACATCCAATCTCCCTGGATGCCCGTGTGGGTTTCGGGTTACACTACCCGAGAAATCATGTTGCTTGAGTTCTCCAGCTCAATCATGTGTTTAATCTTGGCGGGTAAAGTAGGGTCGAACATTGCTTCAGAATTAGGCACCATGCGCACTTCGCAACAGATTGATGCACTTGAAATTATGGGCGTAAACTCTGCTTCGTTTCTGATACTCCCCAAGATTATGGGACTTCTCACAATGATTCCTCTACTCGTTATCTTCAGCACGTTTAGTGGTATCATTGGCGCATACGCCACAGCTTACATAGCCCACATCCTTACACCTGCCGACCTCACCGCCGGATTGCAATACGAATTTACGCAATGGTTCTTCTGGATGGGCATCATCAAGAGCTTCTTCTTTGCCTTTATCATCAGCAGCGTAAGTGCATATTGCGGATACACCGTAGAAGGCGGCAGCGTTGAAGTCGGTAAAGCCTCTACCACGGCGGTTGTAACCAGCTCAATGCTCATCCTTTTTTCCGACTTATTTTTAACCAACCTCCTTTCCTAACCTACTGTACTCAAGATGATTGAAGTAACCAACCTCCATAAGTCATTTGACAACAAGCAAGTGCTTCAGGGCATTAACACCACCTTTGAGAACGGTAAGACCAACCTGATTATTGGACAAAGTGGTTCGGGAAAAACGGTATTGATGAAATGCCTTGTAGGATTACTTCGCCCCACAGAGGGCACCGTTATTTATGACGGTCGCGACCTGCTCCAAATGAACAAGCAAGAGCGAGCAGCGCTACGTCGTGAGATGGGCATGATTTTCCAAAGTGCCGCCTTGTTTGACTCCCTTTCGGTATTGGAGAATGTCATGTTCCCCCTCGACATGTTCTCAAACGATAGTGTAAAAGAGCGTATGCGCCGTGCGCGCTTCTGCCTTGACCACGTAAACTTGCTTGATGCCGAACGAAAATACCCAGGTGAACTCTCAGGAGGTATGCAAAAGCGCGTAGCCATCGCGCGTGCCATAGCCCTTAACCCTCGCTACCTCTTTTGTGACGAACCCAATTCAGGACTTGACCCTAAAACGTCTCTCGTAATTGATGCGCTTATCAGCGACATCACTCAAGAATTTAACACCACCACGATTATAAACACCCACGATATGAACTCCGTGATGGGGATTGGTGAGCACATTATTTATATAAATCAAGGAATCAACGCATGGGAAGGCACAAACAAGGAAGTTGCTACTTCTAATTGCGAAAGTCTTACGGACTTCGTCTTTGCCAGCGAGTTGCTTAAAAAAGCACGAACTCAAATAACACAATCATAAGAGTGTCACCTTAAGCTACAACATTCATATAATCATATATATTTATCACTCTTCACCCAACAAAAGCACAAAAAAATTTTGTCTGTTTCATAATATTACCTACCTTTGGCGCAACCTAACAATCTAATTCCAAAAGATGTATCAACTTAAAATTGCGCCAAGCATCACCAATCGCGAAGGTGAGGCGCTTGAAAGGTACCTTCAAGATATAGGAAGGGCAGAAATGATATCACCTGAAGAGGAAGTTGAACTTTCAATACGGATACAACGAGGTGACCACCATGCACTCACACGCTTGGTGCGTGCAAATTTGCGGTTTGTGGTGAGCGTTGCTAAACAATACCAAAGCAAAGGACTCGGCCTCATTGACATCATCAATGAAGGGAATGTCGGACTTATCAAAGCTGCACAAAGATTCGACCCCACGCGAGGTTTTAAGTTCATTTCGTATGCAGTCTGGTGGATTCGCCAAAGCATTTTACAAGCTATTTCTGAAAAAAGTCGCCTTGTACGCCTCCCCAGCAACCAAGAAGGACTTATCAGCAAAATAAAAAAATACCGCAACGCGTTCATGCAGAAACATCAGCGCGAACCAAATGCAAACGAAATTTCTGTCGCTCTGGACATCGAAGAAGATAAAGTAGCCATCGCGCTTGACACGTCCGTCCGCCCTGTAAGCATGGATGCCCCTGTAAGCGAGAACGACGACACTGCCATCATTGACCTCATCACGACAAATGATGTAACTACCGATCGCGGATTAGAAGTTGAGTCACTAAGCACACAACTCAGCATAGCACTTTCGACACTCCCTGAACGCGAACAACAAATCATCAAAATGTCATTTGGAATAAATCAACCCGAAAGATCATTAGATGAAATTTCCCAATACATCGGATTGTCTAAAGAACGTGTACGCCAACTTAAAGAAAAGGCTATCAAAACATTACAGATGCCCCATACAAAAACGCTATTGAGAAGCTACATTTAATAGTTGTTATTTCAGTCATATTGTTGAAGAAATTGAAAACTATCTTGATTGGAACACCTACTCTCTTTTCCATATAGTCAAGTATTACAAAGAACTTTATTGAGTAAAGTTTCTATAAAAATTGCTACTTAATTAAAGAGAAATAATGTAATTTTGTACTTCAATTATCTGATACAGACAATCAAAATTCAAACACATTACATGTTCCAATTCAAAAAAATATTTAGCATCGCTATACTTAGCATTTTCTCAATACTTGGAAGTTATGCCCAAAAACCCATTTACGGTTTTGCCTACTGCATAAATTTGAAAGATAGTGTTGTATATCTCTCAAGTCCACAGCAATTGCCTAACGCACAAATTGGAAAACAAAAGTTTCTAAATCATCGTGAGGATTATGGAGAACAATTTAGTAAATATATTCAGCAGTTTTACAACCTTCCACATGTAACGACTGTCGTTTATTTTGCTAAAAATCGCTCGGCATTAGAAAAGAAATATCTAAAAGCCAAACGTATCGCTAAATCTCAACTTCAAAGAAACGTTGTTGAAATCGGGTATAGCGATTTCCAATTTGCGAAAATAGAGTAACCCTACAAAGATCATAAGATGGATAAACTTGATTTCCGTGTGGCTGATGCATACTTCCACATAGAATTTACAGATATAGAGGACGACAGACACCTGTTGCCCTCTTTTCCTGCTTTTCACCTAAAAGAGAAGCCTACCGAATCACCAATTTTTACTCTTACAGTCGGAAAGGAACTATGTCCACAGACTCCGGAGGGAGAGGAATTGGGACAATTTGATTGCGGTGGAGCAAATCATGGTATATACCAACTTAAAGATGGTGGCTACGCAATCCATATATCATCCCCAGAAGGCATCCTTTCTTGCATTCTCCATACAAACAGAGACTTCACCCAATGTAAAGCCACTCT
Source organism: Alloprevotella sp. (assembly GCA_045656425.1). GTDB lineage: Bacteria > Bacteroidota > Bacteroidia > Bacteroidales > Bacteroidaceae > Alloprevotella. The sequence continues at coordinate 42,099 of JAZORE010000059.1, read as the reverse complement.
CATAGGAAATGAGACAAACAAGCAGTTTGGGCTAAACAATGCCATAATGATATGTTTTGCATTTAGCGGTGCTTACCACGATATTTTGCTTATTCATGCCTCAGTACCGATGATTGGAAACGAAGCATACCTATTCTTAGGAAAAAGCGGTACAGGGAAAAGCACGCATTGTAAACTTTGGTTGAATAATTTCAAAGATGCAGAGTTGTTAAATGATGATAATCCTGCTATACGCATTCATCCAGACGGCAATATCTATGTATATGGAACACCGTGGAGTGGGAAAACTCCATGTTATCGTCCATTGCGTCGGAATATAGGAGGTTTCTTGCGTTTAGAACAGGCTCCTAAAAATGAAATTTCACGACTTAATCCCATAAATGCTTTTGCAACAGTTCTTTCATCGTGTTCAACAATGGTTTGGGATAAGACCTCATACCAAAGAATATGTGCAACTACAAGTAAAGTGATAGAACGTACACCTGTTTGGTATCTAAAAAATTTACCCAACGCAGAAGCAGCTCATATGAGTCATACTGCACTTTGCCTTGTTCATGAAAACAATTGAAGTTCCCAATGACATCTTGATATACAAGATAAAAGAAATTCTTGATAGAGGTGCAACAGCAACCTTTCGTGTAAAAGGGTACTCTATGCGTATTTTTTTAGAGCACGAACGAGACCTTGTCACACTTAAATCTCCCAACAAAGAAGACTTGAAAGTAGGCGATATAGTTTTAGCAGAAGATAAGCCACGACATTTCGTACTTCATCGTATCATCGCCAGAACAAACAACAACCTTGTCCTTAAAGGGGATGGAAATATTAGAGGCATAGAAACTTGTACCACAAACGATGTTATAGGTGTAGCCACTCATTTTTATAGGAAAGGACGACAAAAACCAGATTCAGTTGATGGTTGGAAGTGGAAAACCTATTCTAAAATTTGGTTATTATTATCTCCAATCAGAAGATATATTTTAGCTATTCACAGACGAATATTCAAATTTTTATGAAACTTAAAACAGGATTTGCGCTTCACGAAGTATGTGGAGAAAAAGTTTTGATTGCAGAAGGCATTGAGAACATCAATTTCTCAAAAATGGTGAACCTTAATTCTACAGCGGCTTTCCTTTGGGAAAAAGCTAATGAGGCTGATTTTACTGCTGAATCACTTGCCAAAATTCTTACTGAAGAATATGAGGTTGATTATTCTGAAGCACTAAAAGACACTCAAGACCTTATCAACCAATGGCAGGAACTTGGACTTATTGTAGAATAAATCATTTATGTAGGTAAACAAATTCAGACAATAAGGCTACTTAATTAGAGAGAAATAGGTAGCAACGAGTTATGTTTTGTTTTCTGGAATAAATAACAAGAACTATAATCCATATCACGATTTGTGATATGGATATTTTTTTCACCGCTACCTGGTGTACCTTTTCCTTTTGTCCACCATACCTAAAAAACTCAAAGAAAAAAGAGAGACTGTGTCGTGATTTAATTCACACCACAGTCTCTCTTTGAAGAATACGATAACAACTCGTTACTTTCTAATTAAAAGCGCACCACCAACATTTGGTATATAATCTTCAGATAGTTTATTGATGCGATAAAGCGTTTCTACCCGCATACCATATAGTTGAGCTATTGTATAAATAGATTCACCTGGTTTGATTATATGACGGTACCCCTTAAAAGATTTGTGAGCCTTTTTCTGTTTCTTTTTAAGATACACAATAGAACCAGGACGTAACACGTAATTTTTGTCTACCTCATTATATTTACGCAATTTACGCTGACTAATACCAAGGATTTTGGAAAGGGACTTAAAGGTATCACCAGTACGTGCAATGACGTAGAAATTTTCATTACACATTTGAATCACAATACCTCGGCTTTGAACCTCTGACTGAGGCACCTGTGTCTCAACTGTGGGTGGTAATTTGTTCGTCTCAAGCTCTACAACTTTATTGGTAGCTCCATAGTCATAACGTTGCAAATTATAGCGTTCTATAATATCTATCAATTGCTCTGCATAACGAGGATTGGTTGCATAACCTGCACGTTTTAATCCTTTAGCCCATCCTTTATAATCTGTTATATCAAGTTGAAAGAGTGAGGCATAACGTTTCCCTGAAGTTAGAAACAGAGAATGGTCTTCATACGATTCCTCAGGTGTGCGATATTTACGAAAATGTTCATTACGTTTATCATCATCATGCTTAATCGTTGGACCATCCCAAGTGCTTCCTTTTTTGATTCCAAAATGATTATTAGCCTTTACAGCCAACCTACTTTGCCCAGCTCCACTTTCAAGCAACCCTTGAGCTAAAGTGATGCTTGCAGGAATCTTATGCTTATACATTTGCTCCACTGCCAAATCAGCATATTTTGAGATGTAGTTGTGATAAGCCGTTTGAGCCGTAAGCGGAGCATGAAAGAGAAATAGGATTAAAACATAAACAAGCGTTCTCCCCAATCTCATTAGGGAGAACGTTTGTTGCTTTATTGTGTTCTTAAATGTATTCATTCAGTTAATTACTTCACGTAATTCCAAATCTTAAGATCCTTCACAGCGCTCTTGAAATCGCCTGCCTTGCGGAGGGGGAACACGAGGGTACGCTGGTAGTAGATCTTATCGCCATCCGTGTTGTAGAGTTCTACATTCTTCATGTTGGGACATGAGATGTAGTTCGCCTTGCGATGGTCGTTAATCACGTAGAGAGGCTTCACTCCGAGTTCTTCCTTCACTTGACCGTTAACGAGGAGGCGTGTCATCTTGTTGTTACCTTGAATGGTGAGTTCTACGGTTTGACCTTCGGGAATGCGATAATTGAATGTGTTGAGGTACCCATCGCGTTCGAATCCGAGTTTGCCTTCCTTGGGATCAGAAAGGTAGAAGTTCGTGTGGGCAGATGAGAAGAGCTTGGTGCCCTTCTGCTCCTTAGCACCCGTCACCTTGAAAGATACGGTATAGTCATAACCGATTTCTTCATAAGGAAGCGTATCGCCAGCCTTTACTTCAGCAATTTCTGCAACGAGTGAATTCTTAGCGTCACCCAAACGTCCCAACCAGTTTACGCCAGGAGCTTCGCTCAAACTTGTGCTCTTTGCAGACCATTCAGCATAGGGAAGAGAAGTCTTGCTTGCTGACCAACACTTCACGGCGAGTGTCTGAAGCGCGGGGAAGGTGCGATGGTGCACGTCATAAGTAGAAATACCATTACCGTGGTGGTCGTTCCAAACTGCAAACATACCACCGAGGATGGCGGGGTCGCCTTCTTCAAACTGCACACCGCCGATGTTTGCGGGTGTCCAATGGTCGTAGAGGTAGTGGCAGTTGAGATAGTCATAATAATAACCTGCTGCAGGCACGATATAAACAAGTCCGTCGGGGATAGAAACGAGTTTGTAACCTTGTTCCTTCATATCCTTGGGCTGTGCGTAGGGGTTGTGCCAAATGTTCATGATGACATTTTCGCTCTTTACGGGAGTTTCGCCCTTAGCGTGTGTCAACGCACCCCAAAGCATGGCTTGCTTGCCGTAGCTTTCAACGAACTTGATGTAGTGGTCTGTAAATTCACGGAACTTTTCTACCACCTTCTTATCGCGGTTGCTATATTCGTCAGTACCGATGTTTACCTTCTTACCGCGGAACACGGGATTTTCACCTTCGAGATATTCGCGGAAGACGCTATCGATGAAGGGATAGGTTTCGGGGTGGAACATGTCGAGGTGGTCCATACCGTAGTCCTTACTACCGAGTTCGGGCTTGTAGTGTGCGAATGCCAAGCAGTGAGCGGGCACGTCGATTTCGGGAATGACTTCAACATAGTTGTTTTCACCCAAAATCTGAAGGTCGATGAATTCCTGCTTTGTGTAGTGACCGTCCTTCGCGGTAAGTCCAGGGTGTTGCGTGCTTTCAAGGCGGAACGCAGAGGGAGTCTTATCCCAATCATTGCCAAAGAATTGGCGGAAACCATTGTCATTGAGGTGCACCTGAAGGGCATTCATCTTATAATATGCCATTACCTTCACCAAGTCGTTGAGGTAATCAATGGGCATAAACTTACGCGCTACGTCAATCATGAAACCACGCAATTCATATACGGGCACGTCAACGGTTTCACCCTTGGGGAGCGCCTTATTTTGCTCAGAGAGCTGAAGCAATGTACGAGTTGCCCAATAAGCACCCTGAGTTGTTGCAGCGGTTACGGTAACGTGCTTACCAATATTAAGACGGTAACCTTCCTTGCCCAGTTCTGCATCTTTCTTCTTCAACGTAAAGAGAATATCACCAGCCTTAGGACTACCCTTCTTCACGGTAAGTGCCTTACCAAACATCGTTTCATAATCAGCAGCAAAAGCCTTTGCCACACGCATGAGTTCCTTGTCGCTACCGCTTACGCGAACAACACCTGAAAGTGCAACTTCACCTTCAGCACCCACCCACGTCTGGAGTTCGGGCACTACGAAGGGTTTAGGATTGACTTCTGCATAAAGATTTGCAGAAGCAAACATCATGCAAGCACAGAGAAGCCACTTTCCTACTTGCTTTAAGTTTTTCTTCATAATAACTTAATTTTAAGTAATTTATAAGATTATAGAATGAAATAAAATCCTTAGTTTAGGGTATACGTGCGAGTAAACCGTCCTACCTCACCATTACGTTTGCTTGACAAAGATAAACAAATATTTTCACATGCCAATAAAATCACTCATTCAATGGAGCAAAAATACATTTAATTCCCCTGAATTTCTCATTGTTAAAAGTAGTTTCTATCCCCAACTTTTGATTATCTACATGAAACAACGTATGCAACTCAACTTTTTGTCTTTTTGTAAACTTAGGTAGGCATTTTTAGTAGAAGCATCGTGATTAAACTTATAAAATGTTAAAAATGCAACGTTTACCGCAGTTTTAACCAAAACGTTATATAGGTGTTTAAGTTTTTGTTTCGTACCTTTGCAGAGGTAAATTGGGAGGATTACATATAGTTCTTTTTACAAACAGTTTCTCAATGATTTAAGCACAAAGAAAAGCGTTTGTATGTTAATGAACAATGACGGTCTCAAAGCTCTGCCCAAGGAAACTAAAACTAAATCCGACATAGGAAAAACTATCTCCGAGTTAAATTCAATTATCTCCGAGTTAATTAAAACCAAGTCCGAGTTAATTTTTAACAACTCTATATACCCCATAAGACTCAAGAAATCAATTAACAATAACTTAATAGTTACTCAATCAAAATGAAAAGCAAAATCGCTCTCTTTGGAATCGGTTGCTTAGTGCTCGCTTCTTGCGGTAAGCAAGAGATGCCCGCCGCTGACAACAAGCATGTTGTTGAAACGTTAGTTCCTCAACAAGCAGAAACCACAACTTCTTATCCCGCAACCATCCGTTCGTGTCAGGACGTAAATATCGTTGCCAAGGTAAGTGGTCACATCTTAAAGGTTTACGTCAACGAAGGTCAGGAAGTTCGTGCTGGTCAGGCGCTTTTCCTTATCGACCCTACCGTTTATCAAGCAGCAGCAAATGCCGCAGAGGCAGGCGTTAAGATGGCTGAAGCAAGCGTTGAAACTCAGCGCCTCAACGTTGAAAACAAGGAGATGCTCCACGCCAAGGGAATCATTTCTGACTTTGACTTGCGCGCAGCCAAGAATCAGTTGGCAACACTTGAAGCACAATTGTCTTCAGCAAAAGCACAGTTGGCAAATGCTAAGGATCAGTTGGCATTCTGTACGATTACAAGTCCCACTGACGGTGTAGTGGGTCAAATCAATTACCGTCAGGGTACCCTCGCCTCTCCCTCATTACCCAAACCCCTTACTGTAGTTTCAGACTTGCGCGAGATGTATGTTTACTTCTCAATGGCTGAAAAGCAGGTAATCAACCTCGGAGGTCAGAAGGCAGCGTTGGAATCTTTCCCCGCCGTAGAACTTCGTATGGCTAATGGTCAGTTGTACAATACAACGGGTAAGGTTTCTGCCATCAGCGGTGTAATTGATGCCAATACAGGTTCATTGCAAGTTCGTGCTAACTTTAGCAACCGTGAACGCATCTTGCGTAGCGGCGGTACTGGTACGATTGAAGTACCTACTCGCGACACTGCTGCCGCTATGGTGCCCCAGATTGCTGTAGTTGACGTTCAGGAAAAGAAGTTCGTCTACACACTCGGTGAAGACAACAAGGTGAAGTACACAGAAATTAAGGTGCTCTCTCAAAACAACGGTCAGTCATACATCGTCACTGAAGGTGTTAAGATTGGCGACCGCATCGTTGTAGAAGGTGTTACACGCCTTAAGGACGGCATGGAAATCACTCCTATCACCGCCGAAGAACGCAAGGCTATTGAAGAGAAGTCACAACAGCACATGGCTGAAAAGAAACTTCCTGGAGCAGAGTAAAGATGAAAGATAAAAGGGTAAAGAGTAAAGTTACCGTGCGGTGTACAACCGTTTATCTCTGTGCCCTTCTCGTCTACTCGTACCTCGTTTACTCGTCTACTAAAAATCTAAACTACAAATGAGACTCGATACATTTATCAATCGCCCGGTGCTTTCTACGGTTATCTCAATCGTGATTGTCATCCTTGGGGTAATCGGTTTGGTTTCTCTTCCGATTACACAGTATCCCGAAATTGCTCCTCCCACCATTCGCGTAACAACCTCTTATCAGGGTGCGAACGCACAGACGGTGTTGAACTCCGTAATTATCCCCCTTGAAGAACAAATCAATGGTGTGGAAAACATGGATTACATGTCGTCAAGTGCAACAAATACAGGTAACGCAACCATCACCATTACCTTTAAGCAAGGTACCGACCCCGACATGGCGGCGGTGAACGTGCAAAACCGCGTGTCAAAAGCGCAAGGTTTGCTCCCCGCCGAAGTAACAAAGGTGGGTGTCATCACACAGAAGAGTCAGAGTTCAATGCTTATTGTCTTCTCACTTGTTGACGTGGAAGACCGCTACGACTTTGCCTTCCTCGAAAACTACGCAAAGATTAACATATTGCCTCAGATTCAGCGTGTACAAGGTGTGGGTGACGCCATGGTGATGGGTGCTGACTACTCAATGCGTATTTGGCTTGATCCCGAAAAGATGGCAGAGTATGGATTTGTACCTACCGACATTTCAGGCATCCTTGCCGATCAGAATATTGAAGCCGCTCCCGGTACTATTGGTGAACGTAATAACAACACGTATCAGTACACCCTTCGCTATCGCGGACGCTTGACCGAAGCAGAACAGTTTGAGAACATCGTGCTTCGCTCAAATGCTGATGGTGGTGTAATCCGACTCGGCGACGTGGCACGCATCGAACTCGGACGTATGACCTACGGCTTCATGGGTAAGGTGAACGGTCACAATGCCGTAACTTCAATTATCTCCCAGGCTGCTGGTTCTAACGCTACACAGATTATTAAGGACATTGAAGCCTTGATTGACGAAACAAGCACAACGTTGCCTCCTGGTCTTGAATTCGTTATTTCTCAGAATGCCAACGAATTCCTTTTCGCTTCTATTCACGAAGTGGTAAAGACATTGATTGAAGCCTTTGTATTGGTGTTCCTCGTGGTGTACATCTTCCTTCAGGACTTCCGCTCTACGATTATCCCTGCCATTGCAATTCCCGTTGCGCTCATTGGTACCTTCTTTGCCATCAACGTGATTGGTTTCTCGCTCAACTTGCTGACGCTTTCGGCACTCGTGCTGGCCATCGCCATTGTAGTCGACGACGCCATTGTGGTGGTGGAAGGGGTGCATGCGAAGTTGGACCTCGGTTATAGTTCGTCTCGCAAGGCATCAATTGATGCGATGAGTGAATTGGGCGGTGCGATTGTTTCTATCACCTTGGTGATGATGGCCGTGTTTATCCCCGTAAGTTTCATGGGTGGTACGGCAGGTGTCTTCTACCGCCAATTTGGTATCACGATGGCTATTGCCATTGGTTTCTCTGCACTAAACGCCTTGACCCTCTCTCCTGCCCTTTGTGCCATCATGCTCAAGAGCCACAATGAAGAAGGTCACGAACGCTCAACAAAGGAAAAATTGGGCATTGCATTTAATGCCGCTAAGGATGAAATGGCAGGTCGTTACGACCGCGTGATGAACCGCCATAATTCTTTCTTGACCTACACTTTGGTTATCGTTGCCGTATTAGGCATGATCTTCGGAGGTTTCACATCTGGCTGGTTGATAGCGATTCCTTTCGTGCTTATTGCTATTTGGGGTATGAAGCGCCTCACAGATAAGGGTTTCCACGAAAACTTCAACCATAGTTTCGACAACATGATTCAGCGCTATAAGAATGGTGTAGTATTCTTCGTGAAGCGCCCCATCTTGTCTATCGTGTTTGTGGTAATGAGTTTGGTAGGACTTGTTGCAGCAATGCAACTCACGCCTTCAGGTATGGTGCCCTCAGAAGATACTGGTTCTATCATGGGTGCCGTAGCAATGCCTCCTGGTACTTCCCAAGACAAGACTGAAGAAGTTTTGACGCAGGTAAACAACTTGGTACAGAGTTCTCCCCTCGTTCAGAGTTCTACGATGATTTCGGGTTACTCTTTCGTTGGTGGCCAAGGTGCTTCTTACGGTTCGTTCATCGTAAAGTTAAAGCCATGGGAAGAACGTAATCCTTTGACAGAAAGTGCGACGGTCGTATTTGCAAACCTCTACCTCGAAAGTCAGAAGGTGTTTAAGAACGCTCAAGTGCTCTTCTTCCAACCCCCGATGATTCCAGGTTATGGTGCGACTAACGGTTTCGTGATTAATATGCAGGACCGTACGGGTGGTGAATTGCTCCGCTTCCAGCAGGTGACTGAAGATTACCTTGCAGCCCTCTTGAAGCGTCCCGAAATTGGTTCGGCACAAACGAACTTTAATACGAAGTTCCCCGAATATATCATTGATATCGACGCTGCAAAGTGTAAGCGTGCAGGACTTTCACAATCCGACATCCTCTACACCCTTCAGGGTTATTACGGTGGTCTTTACTCAAGTAACTTCAACCGCTTTGGTAAACTCTATCGTGTCATGATTCAGGGCGAACAAGTTGACCGCTCAAATCTTGAGTCGCTTAATAAGATTAAGGTGCGCAATGCCAAGGGTGAAATGGCCCCCATCTCTGAATTCGTAACCATGACTCCCAGCATGGGTCCTGACATCATCAACCGTTTCAACATGTACACCTCTATCACGGTGAATGGTTCACAAGCAGAAGGTTATACATCTGGTCAGGCTATTAATGCTATTAAAGAAGTGGCAGAGGAAGTACTCCCCGATGGATACTCATTTGAATTCTCTGGTCAGACACGTGAAGAAGCTGAAACAAGTGGTAGCACAACCGCCATCGTATTCGCACTCTGCTTCGTGTTCATTTACCTCTTGCTCGCCGCTCAGTATGAAAGTTACATGCTTCCCTTCGCCGTATTGCTCTCTGTGCCCTTCGGTTTGATGGGTTGTTTCATCTTCCTCCACTTGATGGGACTCATCCCCATCTTCTCAGCTGCCGAAAACAACATCTATGTGCAGATTGCAATGATCATGTTGATTGGTCTTTTGGCAAAGAATGCGATCTTGATCGTAGAGTTCGCCCTTGACCGTCGTAAGATGGGTATGAGCATCACGAATGCTTCCGTGCTCGGTGCTGCCGCTCGTTTGCGTCCTATCCTCATGACCTCAATTGCCATGATCGTAGGTTTGCTCCCCTTGATGTTTGCCTTCGGTGTAGGTGCTAATGGTAACCGTGCGTTGGGTACTTCTGCTATCGGCGGTATGCTCATCGGTATGATGTTCCAAATCTTTATCGTACCCGCACTCTTCGTAATCTTCCAGGCACTTCAGGAACGCATCAAGCCTATGAGATGGGAAGATATGGATACGACTGAGGCTGAAGCCGACTTACAACAGTACTCAAAGTAAATATAGTTAACGAGTTTTACAGGTACAAGTAAACAAGTTACCATCCGGAATTAAACAGGTCGAAGGGTCTCGTTTACGCGTACCTTAAATAAACTCGTACTTAAGGAACAATGAAAAAGATTATTTTTCCCCTTATAAGTGTCGCTCTTCTTACCAGTTGCGGATTATTCAAGAACTACAAGCGTCCTGAAGCTTTCGCTAACGTCACAGAAAACATCTATCGCGACACAACTTCTATGACAGCCGTTCTCGAAACTGCTGATACAGCTAATTTCGGGAATACTCCCTGGCGCGAAGTCTTTACCGACCCCAAACTTCAAGCTCTTATTGAAAAGGTGTTGGTAAGCAACGACATGCAAAAGGCAGATATGAACATTGAGAAGGCGAAGGCATACCTCACCATCTCAAAGTTGGCATACATTCCCTCACTCGTTTTTGCACCTTCGGGCGAACTTACCTCTATCGACAATTCTAAGGCGGTACAGACTTACACTTTGCCCATTTCAGCATCATGGAACATCGGTTCGTTTGGTTCGCTTCAGAATGCCAAGAAGTATGCGAAGACAAATCTCTTCATGGCGAAAGCTGCCAAGCAGGCCACACAGACGGCGCTCATCGCGGCTGTAGCACAGATGTACTACACCCTTCAGATGCTCGACGAGCAATATACTACGGCTTTCGAAACTTCTAAACTTTGGGAAAAGAACGTAGAAGCCATGAAGGCCATGAAGGAAGCGGGTATGGTAAACAACGCAGCAGTGGCTCAGGCAAGTGCAAACTACCACACCCTCTGCGCTACGCTCCCTACCCTTCAGAATAGCATCCGTCAGACAGAAAACGCTCTTTGCGTACTTCTTGCTGAAGCACCTCATGCTATTGACCGCAACGCGTTTGGCACATACGATTTCCCCGAATCCATGCAGGTAGGCATCCCCGTTCAGTTGCTCAGCAACCGCCCCGACGTGCGCATCGCTGAAGCGCAACTCGCCGCTGCATTCTATAATGTCAACATCGCTCGCTCTAAGTTCTACCCCTCTATCACCATCTCAGGTGTGGCAGGATGGACAAACAATGTGGGCGCCGTAGTGAATCCTGGCAAATTGTTGCTTAATGCCGCTGCAAGTCTTGCTCAACCGCTCTTCATGAACGGTCAACTCGTAGCAAATCTCAAGGTGTCAAAACTCGACTACGAAGCTGCAGCTCTTGATTTCCACGATGCTGTGCTCAAGGCGGGAGCGGAAGTAAGCAATGCGCTTTCTGACTTCCAAACGGCGCACCTCCAACAACAGGAGCGCGAGAAGCAAGTTCAAGCCCTTGAAACGGCAACTGAAGAAACCCTCCTACTCTTCCAACATTCTAACACAACAACTTACCTCGAAACCCTCACCGCACAACAAGGTCTCCTTTCGGCAAAGATGTCACTCATCACGGATAAGTACAACAAACTCAATGCCGGCATCAACCTCTACAAGGCACTCGGAGGAGGAAGAGAGTAAAAACAACAATTAAGGTCATAAGGTTTTAAGGTCTTGAAGTTATAAGGAACGTTGCGGATCGAATGCTCCTCCAAACAAAACCTAACAACCTCACTTCTCAAAACATTAAAACCTAACAACCTCAAAACCTAACACATCATGATTAGTCCATTAGCATACGTTGACCCAACAGCGAAGTTGGGCAATAATGTAGAGGTTAAACCCTTTGCATACATTGAAGCGGGTGTAGAAATTGGTGATAATTGTGTAATCATGCCCCATGCCTCAATCCTTGAAGGCACAATTATGGGTAAGAACAACATCATTTACCAGAATGCCGTAATCGGTGCTACACCTCAGGACTTCCACTATCAAGAAGGTCACCCTCATCGTGTCATCATCGGCGATGACAACCGTATCCGCGAAAACGTCGTTATCGCAGGTTCTTCATACGACAACCGTGCAACAGAGATTGGCAACGGAAACTTCTTGATGGATAAGGTACACATCTGTCACGACACCAAGATTCACAACCACTGTGTACTCGGTATTGGTGTAAACATCGCCGGCGAATGTGAAATCCACGACTACTCTATTCAGAGTTCCTACGTGCAAGTACAGCAACACGTACGCATCGGTCGCTACTCACTCATCCAAAGTGGTTGTCGCGTACAGAAGGATGTACCCCCCTACATTATCATCGGTGGAAACCCCGCAAAGTATCATGGCATCAACACGTTCGTGCTTAAGCATGTGAACGTTGACGAAAGAACTCTTCGCCACATCGTTAATACGTATCGACTCATATATGCTGGAAACTTCAGTATGGAAGATACAATCATTAAGATTCGCGAGCAAATTCCTAATAGCGAAGAAATTGATCAAATCGTCAACTTTATCGAAAATTCAAAACTCGGTATTGTTAGACACATGAAGGAAGAAGAATAAAGGTAGACATAGCAAAAAGAAGAGTGACGTGTTCGTAATTGAACATCATCACTCTTCTTTTTTACTTATTATTTCATACCCGCAAAAATTTAGAAGGTATGAACAAATAATCCACTTCTCAGTTTCGGTTCAAACCAAGTGGCTTTAGGGGGCATTATTTGTCCTGCGTCGGCAATGTCAATGATTTGCTGCATCGTTACGGGGTAAAGCGCTAAGGCACATTTCATTTCTCCACTATCGACTCTACGCTTGAGTTCGTCTAAACCTCGGAGTCCTCCCACAAAATCAATGCGCTTATCGGTGCGCAGGTCTTTAATGCCGAGGATTTCGTCGAGGATCAATCTGCTTGAAATATCTACGTCGAGCACTCCGATGGGGTCGTGCGGATTGTAAGTGCCTTCCTTCGCCTTCAGGGCATACCACTCCCCTGCCAGATAAAGCGAGAATTCGTGCAACGCCTGGGGGGAGTAATTGTCAGTACCCTTCTTTTCAACGGTGAAGTTGTTGCTCAAAGCAGATAAAAATTCGTTGTCTGTAAGCCCATTTAAGTCTTTTAACACGCGGTTGTAATCAAGTATGGTCAACTGCTCATGTGGGAAGCATACAGCCATGAAATAATTATATTCCTCTTCGCCCGTATGCTGCGGATTAGTGAGTTTCACCTCATCTGCCACCCGCGCTGCTGCCGCTGAGCGATGATGTCCGTCGGCAATGTACATTTCGGGCATTTCCTCAAAGGCTGCTGTAATCTCGCAAATATCGCGTTCGCAAGCAATCGTCCACAGTTGATGACGGAATCCATCTATAGGCGCAATGAAATCATATTCTGGAGTTTGAGCTGAATACTTCTGAATAAATTTATTCAACAACTCACTTGATTTATAAGCTAAGAACACGGGACCTATTTGCGCACGAATAGCAAGGATATGCTTCATGCGGTCGTCTTCCTTATCGCGACGCGTGAGTTCGTGCTTCTTAATGCGCCCTTCTTTATAATCTGTGGAATGACAACAAACTACAAATCCGTATTGCGTCTTACCATTCATGGTTTGCGCATAGAGATAATACATAGGTTTGTCATCACGCACCAACCACCCTTCACGTTGGAATTTCTCGAATTGCTCTAAAGCGGCCGCATACACACGGGGGTCGCTATCCGTAGCTCCTTCTTCGAGATTTATTTCGGGTTTATTGTTATGATACATCGACTTAGGATTGCCCTTGGCTTCCTGTCGTGCTTCATCTGAATTTAGAACGTCATACGCTCTACACTCCACCTCCTCAACGATAGACTTGGGAGGTCGCAATGCAGCAAAAGGTTTTATTTTCATGGCAAAAGAAAGAGAAAGGGTAAAAGAGTAAAGGTAAAAGAGTAAAGATAAAAGAGTAAAGATAAAAGATACCATGCGGAGCGTACTCACGCGTTTATCTCGGTGACTATCTTGTCTACTCGTACCTTGTCAACTCGTCTACTAAAGAGAAAAGATAAAAGATAAAAGATACCATGCGGAGCGTCATCAGTGAGTAAGTAGTAGTGAGTAGTCAACTTACAAGATATCATTCCGCATGGCGTTACTCACTACTCACTACTCACTACTCACTTCTCACTACCTCCCACCTCCCCCAAAAGGGTAAACGCTACTTATTCACTTGGAATCTTGTATTTCCGGTAGCAAAGAAGTCTGCGATTTGTCGTGCAGCAGCATATCCAGCATTCGCATTTGCTTCGGCAGTTTGTGCACCAGCCTTCTTGGGTGTGGCGAAATATCTATCTCCAAAAGCAGTAAACTCTTCATGGCGATCGGGCTGAACGTCCGTAACGTACTTGATGTCTGAACGCACGTTCATAGCCTCAATCAAATCCGCCTCGTTAATAACCTCCTTACGTGCTGTATTTACAAGGATTGCACCCTTAGGCATTACGTTAAATAAGTGAGCATCAATGCTTCCGCGCGTATCGGGTTTGAGGGGAATATGGAGTGATACGATGTCACACGTCTTAAACATATCTTCTTTAGACTCTATGTAATGCAACCCCGCAGCATCAATATTGTCACGACGTCCGAAAGCATCATAGGCATACACCTCCATACCGAAACCGTTTGCCAAGGTGCCCACGTGTTGTGCCACATGTCCGAAACCAAGAAGTCCGAGTTTCTTACCCTTCAATTCGGTTCCTGACTTACCACTGAAGCGCATACGAATGGTGAAGAGCAACATACCCACCACCAATTCTGCCACGGCATTGGCATTCTGTCCAGGTGTGTTCATAACAACAATATTGCGCTCCGTTGCTGCAGCTAAATCAACATTGTCATAACCAGCACCTGCACGCACCACAATCTTCAAGTTGGGGGCAGCATCCATCACCTCAGCATCTATTTTATCAGAGCGCATAATCAATGCATTGGCGTCGCTAACTGCTTGAAGCAAGTCAGATTTCTCTGTATATCCTTCAAGTTTAGCAACCTCAAGTCCAGCTTTTTCCAATATGTTTTGAATTCCCTTTGCTGCTTTTTCAGCAAAGGGTTTTTCTGTTGCAATAAGAATCTTCATAGATCAAATAATTATGTAAAGAGTACAACTCAGAGTACAGAGCACAGAGTACAGAGTACAGAGTACAACTACCATCCGGGAATGTAACCGTGACCGTCGTCCGTTGACACCCCGCACGGTTCGTTAATCGTTCACCGTTAACCGTTCACCATTTATGACCGTCGTCCGTTGACACCCCGCACGGTTCGTTAACCGTTCACCGTTTAAGACCGTTGACCGTTAATGAGCTGCTTCGAAATCCTGCATAACCTTAATGAGTGCCTTCACACCTTCAAGGGGCATAGCATTGTAACAACTTGCTCTGAAGCCACCTACATCGCGGTGTCCCTTAATACCCACAATACCCTGTTGTTGAGCATATTGGAGGAATTCTTGTTCCAATTCTTTGTACTCATCGTTCATCACGAAGCAGATGTTCATCAACGAACGACTATCTTCGCGAGCTGTGCCATGGAACAACTTGTTGCGGTCAATTTCTGCATACAACAACGCTGCACGTTCTTCTGCTCGGCGCGCCATTTCAGCTACGCCACCTTCTTGCTTAATCCAACGAAGGGTCTGCATAGCACAATAAATAGGCACAACGGGAGGTGTGTTAAACATAGATCCCTTAGAGACGTGCGTCTTATAATCAAGCATTGTGGGGATATGGCGAGAAACCTTACCCAACAATTCGTCCTTGACAATAACGAAAGTTACGCCCGACATACTCAAGTTCTTCTGGGCACCACCATAAATCATACCATACTTAGAGACGTCAATGGGGCGTGAGAAGATGTCCGACGACATATCAGCAATCACGGGCACGGGGCTATCAATGTCATAGCGCAACTCGGTACCGTAAATGGTATTGTTTGTTGTAATGTGCAAGTAATCAGCATCTGCGGGAATTGCAAAATCCTTGGGCACATACGTAAAATTGTCTGCTTCAGACGAAGCCACAATTTCTACTTCACCAAAAGCCTTAGCCTCCTTAATCGCCTTCTTTGCCCATACACCTGTATTAAGATATGCAGCCTTCTTTTCTAAGAAATTCATAGGCACCATTGCAAATTCAAGACTTGCACCGCCACCCAAGAAAACGACGCTATATCCTTCGGGAATTTCCAACAATTCCTTGAACAAAGCTTGAGCTTCGTCCATTACAGCTTGGAATTCCTTTGTGCGATGAGAAATTTCCATCAACGACAATCCCATGCCATTAAAATCAACACAAGCAGCTGCAGTAGCTTCCATGACACATGCAGGGAGAATAGAGGGACCAGCACCAAAATTATACTTTTTCATACACGTTAAATTTAAGCATTAGTAATATTGTTTTGTATTCGTCTACGAATATAGGCTTTAATATCAAGGTCACAAAATATTTTTACAAAAATCAACTTAATTAAGTAAAAAATCAATCTTTTTAGCCCCAAAATACAGCTCAAAATTCACACATAAATACCCGTAAAACTCATTATTCATCGACCTCAATTATAATAACCGTCATCATATATATAATGAGTAAGGGATGACTCGCAACAACCAATAGTCCCCCCTACCCTGAAATATGAAAATAGATTTGCTATTGTCTCAAAACAAACCATTTATTATGCCAATCATCAGTGAAATATTGTAAGCTGTGCAACAAAAGTTGGTAGTTTTCTTCTACACATTCCCACTACCCTTGGCAATTTTACTTTACAATTCCTATCAAAGTGACAGAAAAAGCACAGATAACTACACAAAATATCAGAAAGTTAGCACCATTTTAACTAAATTTTAGTACCTTTGCCACGCTTTTTAACATATATATAAATGGCACAAACTAAACTAAACCCAAGTGTAATATTTGAAACAAGTTGGGAAGTGTGTAACAAGGTCGGTGGTATTTACACCGTTCTCTCTTCACGAGCTAACACACTCCAACAGAGCCACGAGGACAAAGTGTTCTTCATTGGTCCTGATGTGTGGCAAGGAAAAGAAAATCCCCTTTTCAAAGAAAACAAGCGCCTCCTCACAAAGTGGAAGAAGGCTGCGGCGGAAGCGGGTGTAAACGCGCGTATCGGCCGCTGGAACGTACCTGGTGCGCCTATTGCCATCCTCGTTGACTTCCAGCCCTTCTTTGATGTGAAGAACGACATCTACGCTGAAGCGTGGGATGCCTTCCAGGTTGACTCGCTCCATGCTTATGGCGACTACGATGAGGCTTCTATGTTCTCATACGCCGCTGGTAAGTTTGTAGAAGCCGTAGTAAAGGCTGAACTTCTCAAGGGCGAAAGCATCATCTACCAGGCACACGAATGGATGTCAGGTTTGGGTATGCTCTTCTTGAAGAAGGAATGCCCCGAGGTGGCAACCATCTTCACGACTCACGCTACAAGCATCGGCCGCTCTATCGCTGGCAATAACAAGTTGCTCTATAAGTACTTCCACGGTTACAATGGCGACCAAATGGCAGCCGAACTCTCTATGGAAGCCAAGCACAGCATCGAGAAGCAGAGTGCTCACGGTGCCGACTGCTTCACAACGGTGAGCATGTTTACCGACCGCGAATGTAAGCAACTCCTTGATAAGCCCGCCGATGTGGTGCTCCCCAACGGCTTTGAAAACGACTTCGTACCCAAGGGTGCTGCCTTCACCAAGAAGCGTAAGGAAGCACGCCAGTGCATCCTCAACGTAGCGAGCAAATTGATTGGCGAAGAACTCGACGACACTACGCTCATCGTGAGCACATCAGGTCGCAACGACTTCCGTTGTAAGGGTTTTGACGTGTATATGGAAGCCCTCGCGCAACTCAACGCACGCATGAAGACGCTTGCACAGGCGGAAGAAGAACTCGTGTCACAAAAGGTATTGGCGCTCATCGAAGTGCCCTGCTGGACAAAGGAACCCCGTCAGGACCTCCTCGCACGCTTAAACGGCACCGACAAGTCGGAAGGCGGACTCCATACGCCCATGATTACCCACGATCTTCACAATCTCAACGAAGACCGTATTCTCTGCCTCATTAAGCAACTCGGACTTTGGAATACAAAGAACGATGCCGTAAAGGTAATTCTCGTGCCCTGCTATTTGGAAGGCGCTGACGGCATCTTCAACATGCCCTACTACGACCTCCTCACCGCCAACGACCTCTGCCTCTATCCCTCGTACTACGAACCCTGGGGCTACACTCCCCTCGAAAGTTGTGCGTTCAAGGCTCCCTGTATAACAACCGACCTCTCGGGCTTCGGTCAGTGGGTCAACGATGTACTCGGTTATCAGGGCGAACTCTCTGACGGCGTAAAGGTCATCCACCGCGACGACGATAACTATTTCGACGTCTCTCGCGAAATGTGTGAAGCCATCGAAGCCATGATGCGCATGCCCCTCAAGGACAGAGCAACACTCTGCAAAAAGGCGGCCGCACTCGCCGACAAGGCACAATGGAAGAACTTCATTAAGCACTATTTCGAGGCTTACGACTTCGCTTTGAGAAATAAGTAAGGGAGAGGTTAGAGGTTAGAGGTTAGAGGTTAGAGGTTAGAGATGAGAGTTCAGAGATTAGAGTTGAGAGGTTAGAGATTAAAGGTGAAAAGTTACCCGGAATCCTACGACCTTAAAGACCTTAAAGACCCTAAAGACCATATCACCCTGCTCCCTCCAAACAAATAGACAAGTAACCCCATAGACAAACCGACTTGCGACAACCCGCATGGCACTCGTCTACTTGTTTACTTGTCTACCTGTCAACTAATTTATTTACTTAAGCTTCTGCTTAATTTCTACTTCCTGGAATGTTTCGATGATGTCGCCTTCCTTAATGTCGTTGCAACCCTGGAGGCTGATACCACATTCGAAGTTTGTAGTCACTTCCTTCACATCGTCCTTGAAGCGCTTAAGCGCAGCAATGTTTCCTGTGAAGATAACGATACCATCGCGGATCAAGCGTGCCTTGTCGGAACGCTTTACCTTTCCGTCCATGACGTATGCACCAGCAATGTAACCCACCTTTGAGATGTGGAACACCTGGCGAACTTCTACCGTTGCAGTCATTTCTTCCTTCACGATAGGTTCGAGCATACCTTCCATAGCCTCCTTCGCTTCTTCAATAGCGTCGTAGATAATAGAGTACTGACGGATTTCTACGCCTTCCTTGTCTGCTAACTTACGAGCGCCCTGACTGGGACGTACCTGGAAGCCCACGATAACGGCTTGTGAAGCAGCAGCAAGGGTAACGTCGTTTTCGGTAATCTGACCCACACCCTTGTGGATAACGTTAACGGCAATCGTTTCGGTAGAGAGCTTGATGAACGAGTCAGAGAGTGCTTCCACAGAACCGTCCACGTCACCCTTAACCACAATGTTGAGTTCCTTGTAAGTACCGAGGGCGATACGACGACCGATTTCGTCGAGCGTAAGAATCTTCTGCGTACGCAAGCTCTGTTCGCGCTGGAGCTGTTCGCGCTTGTTGGCTATTTCACGCGCTTCCTGTTCAGATTCCATTACGTGGAACTGGTCACCTGCCTGGGGTGCACCGTTGAAACCGAGGAGTGTTGCAGCACAAGCAGGACCTACTTCCTTAATGCGGTGGTTACGTTCGTCGAAGAGCGCCTTTACCTTACCGTAGTTCGTACCTGCGAGGACAACGTCACCCTGCTTGAGCGTACCGTTGCTTACGAGCACGGTTGCTACATAACCACGACCCTTGTCCAAAGAAGATTCGATGACTGTACCGATAGCCTTGCGGTTGGGGTTCGCCTTGAGTTCCAACATTTCTGCTTCGAGAAGCACCTTCTCAAGGAGTTCGTCCACACCGACACCCTGCTTTGCAGAGATATCCTGGCTCTGGTACTTACCGCCCCACTCTTCCACGAGGAAGTTCATCTGTGCGAGGCCTTCCTTAATCTTATCGGGATTAGCGGCGGGCTTATCAATCTTATTGATGGCAAAGACGATGGGCACACCAGCTGCTACAGCGTGGTTAATTGCTTCCTTCGTCTGGGGCATGATGTCGTCATCGGCAGCGATGATAATGATAGCAACGTCAGTTACCTGAGCACCGCGAGCACGCATCGCTGTAAACGCTTCGTGACCGGGAGTATCGAGGAACGTTACATGCTTACCGCTGCTGAGGGTTACGTTGTACGCACCAATGTGCTGCGTAATACCACCCGCTTCACCCGCAATCACGTTTGCCGAACGGATGTAGTCAAGCAATGAAGTCTTACCGTGGTCAACGTGACCCATCACGGTAACGATGGGAGCGCGTTCAAGGAGGTCTTCTTCCTTATCTTCTTCCACAACGATAGCTTCCTGCACTTCTGCAGAAACGTATTCTGTTTGGAAACCGAATTCTTCAGCCACGAGGTTGATGGTTTCAGAGTCAAGACGCTGGTTGATAGAAACCATAATACCAATGCTCATACACGTACCGATAACCTGTGTTACGGGAACGTTCATCATCGTTGCCAACTCGTTAGCCGTTACAAATTCCGTAAGCTTAAGCACCTTGCTTTCTGCGTGTTCCTGTGCCATGAGTTCTTCCTGGCGTTCACGCGCAGCATCGCGCTTTTCCTTACGATACTTCGCACCCTTGGGCTGTGCAGCCTGCTTACCCTGGAGGCGTGCGAGTGTTTCCTTTACTTGCTTTGCTACGTCTTCAGCAGTTACTTCCTGCTTAACGGGAGCAGCCTGCTTGCGGTTCTTATCCTTCTGCTTCTTACCAGCATTCTGTGCGTTCTGCTGTGCATTGTTACCACCCTGCTGGCCATTCTTCTTCTGACCACCCTGCTGGTTAGCCGCAGCATTTACGTCTACGCGCTCCTTACCGATGCGCTGACGCTTGCGCTTTTCACCGCCCTGCTGTCCGTTAGCACCCTGCTTGTTGGCAGCGTCCTTACCCTGCTGGCGGTTCTTTTCATCACGCTCCTTCTTGCGCTCTTCCTTCGACTTCTTCTTAGGACGCGTATTCTGATTAAGCGCAGAAAGGTCGATAGTACCCAACACCTTGGGACCTGACACTTCGGGCTGATTGCGGAGTTTGAACACCCCGTCTTCGCTTTCTGTCAAGAGGGCTGCCGCACGTTCTTCTACCGAGGGCTTTTCCTTCTTTGCAGGTTTGGGTTCGTTTTTTTCTTCCACCACGGGGGCAGGAGCGGGAGCAGGAGTTTCTTCCACTACGGGAGCGGGAGTTTCTTCCTTCTTCACAGCCTCCTTCTTTGCCTTGGGTGCTTCTTCCTTCACGGGAGTTTCTACCTTTTCAGGGGCAGCAGGCGCCACCACTTCTTCTACTACCGCAGGTTCTGCAACCACCTCTTCCTTCTTAGGCTTTTCGGGTTTGCTGAAAATCTTGGCAGCTTCGTCGTGGAGGGCTTTGTCGGCACCAAATTGCTTCTGGAGCAAGGCATACTGCTCATCATTGATTTTCTCATTGGGGTCACCCTTGAGTGAACCACCATTGGCATTGAGATAATCAACAATATTTTGCAAGCCGACGTTAAATTCTTTGATAGCTTTATTTAATCTGATACTCATTCTATTCTTAAAATAAATATTCGGTGAATTCGTTGAGGAGAACGAAGGAAGTCCTTACTGTGGCACTCACGCGCCAGCACGTTTCTCGTTTCTCATTCCTCATTTTGAAGAGTCACCTGCTCTTTGAAATGTGGTTAGCGCGTCTCTCTCAGACGCTGAAAGTCATGACTTACTGCGCAGCCTCTTCAAACTGTGCACGGAGCACGCGAAGCACTTCGTCAACAGTGTCTTCTTCGAGGTCAGCCTTTTCGATGAGCATCACGCGGGGAGCGTTCAACACCTGCTTTGCTGTTTCAAGTCCGATAGACTTAATAGCATCAAGCACCCACTGGTCAATTTCATCATTAAACTCATCGAGCTTGTAGTCGTTTTCTTCGTTACCATCCACTTCACGGAACACGTCAATCGTGTACTCCGTCAAGAAACTTGCCAACTTGATGTTCTGACCGCCCTTACCAATAGCCAACGAAACTTGGTCGGGTTTCAAGAACACGTCTGCCTTCTTGTTTTCTTCGTCCAACTCAATGCTTGAAATTTCAGCAGGTGCAAGTGCACGAGCAATCAAAATGCGGGGGTTGGGTGAATACTGAATGACGTCAATGCTTTCATTGTGCAACTCACGAACGATACTGGTGATACGAGCGCCCTTCACACCGACACAAGCGCCTACGGGGTCAATACGTTCGTCTGTGCTATCCACAGCAATCTTTGCGCGTTCGCCAGGAATACGTGCCACACGCTGCAAGCGAATTACGCCATCCGCAAATTCAGGAATTTCAGTCTCGAGCAAGCGCTGGAGGAACATGGGAGAAGTACGGCTCAAGTAAATCTTGGGATTACCGTTGGCATTGTCTACACGGTCAATCACCGCACGCACATGGTCGCCCTTATGGAAGAAGTCGCGGGGCACCTGTGAGTTCTTCAACAAGTGGAGTTCGTTGCCGTCTTCATCCAAGAGGAGGGCTTCGCTTTTCCAAGTCTGATACACTTCAGCAGAAATCATTTCGCCCACACGGTCAGCATACTTGTTGTAGAGTGCATCGTGTTCGAGTTCAAGAATCTTACTTGCCAATGTCTGACGGAGTGTCAAGATGGCACGACGACCAAACTTGAGGAAGTCAATCTTCTCAGTTACTTCTTCACCCACTTCATAGTCCTCAGCAATCTTCTGCGCTTCAGAGAGGGGGATTTCCTTGTTCTCGTCAGTCACTTCGTCGTCAGCAACTACCACACGGTCGCGGTAGATTTCAAAGTCACCCTTGTCGGGGTTGACAATCACGTTAAAACCTTCGTCAGAACCGTAGATCTTTGCAATCACACTGCGGAAACTTTCTTCCAACACACCCACCATCGTAGTGAGGTTGATGTTCTTCATTTCCTGAAATTCGCCAAACGTGTCGATCAGGCTTGGAGCCACTTCTTTTTTCTTTGCCATAAAAAGAGGTTGAGACAAGAGCATTTCTCCCCTGCCTCATTATTATTTATTGTTTTATTATTTGAAATCAATCACATACTTCGTGTGCTTCACATCCGCATACTTGAATGTGTAGTCCACTTCTTCCATAACGGGGCGCTTCTGACCTTCCTTCTTCACCTTCTGTGTCACCGTCACGGTGAATTCTTCGGGAGTCACATTTGAAAGTTCGCCCACAAATTTCTTGCCCTCGCGCGTCAACACCTCCACTTGTTCTCCCAAGTGGATTTCATACTGGCGCAACACCTTAAAGGGTTGACCAATACCGGCACTGCCCACTTCAAGTTCAAAGTCTTCCTGCTCACGGTCGAGACCAGCCTCAATGAACTTGCTCAATTCCACACAGTCTTCAATCCACACGCCTTCTTCATGGTCAATTTCTACCACGATGCGTGCATCAGCGCTGATAGAGAGGTCGCAAAGGAAATATTCCTTACCTTCGAGCCACTCATCCACCAACTTTTTAACGATACTTTTATCAATCATGTATTGTTAAGAATTTGTGTCCACACCAAGGTTACGTAACAAGCAACGACAGCATGAACTAATCATTTGATTAAGAAAAGTGAGGAACCCTTGTCGGACCCCTCACTAACTTCTGTGTGCAAAGTTACTATATTTTATATAAGTGACAAAGTTTTTGCCCAATATTTTCCTCTTTACACGTTGTGCATTAATAAGAAGGAGTAGATTTTCTCACAAACTTATCACTTCATCCCCGCGCGATATTTTCCTTCTTCTTTATCCTCCAACATAGAAAGATAAGAAGCATAGCGGCTGGGGGCGAGTTGGTGATTTTCGAGGGCTTCGAGGACGGCGCAACCGGGTTCGTTGATGTGCATGCAGTTGTTGAAGCGGCAGTTGTGGGAGATTTCGAAGATGTCGCGGAAGAAGTGGGCGACTTCTTCGGGTTCCATATTGAAGGTGCCGAAGCCCTTGATGCCAGGAATGTCGATGATGCTGCCGCCAAAGGGAAGGTCGCGGAGTGCGCTGAAGGTAGTGGTGTGCATTCCCGCACCATGGGCGTCGGAGATTGCGGCGGTCTTGACATTCGCACCAGGAATAAGTACGTTCATGAGCGTGCTCTTCCCTACTCCGGAATGCCCCGCGAGCAGGGTGGTCTTATCCTTCATAATTTCACGGAGGGCATCAATGCCTTCTTCTCGAAGTGCGGAAACGGCGTAGCAGTCGTAACCCACCAAGCGATACATCGCCATGAGGTAATCAGCCACACTGCGTTCCTCCTCCGTAAGGTCGTCCATCTTATTAAAGAGCAACACTACGGGCACGCGGTAAGCCTCGGCAGAAGCCAAGAAGCGGTCGATAAAAGTAGTAGTCGTTTCGGGGCGCACAATGGTAATAACCAACACCGCCAAATCTACGTTTGCCGCAAGGATATGACTTTGCTTTGAAAGGTTAGACGCCTTGCGGATGATGTAGTTGCGGCGCTCATCAATCTCTGTGATAAATGCCGCTTCGCCCGCAGCACCTTCACGCACCGTTACCCCATCACCAACGGCAACGGGGTTTGTAGAGCGAATGCCACGCAGGCGGAAATTGCCCTTAACTTTACATTCCAGAATGCGCCCATCGTCTGTGCGCACTTCATACCAAGAACCGGTATTTCGAATTACTATGCCGTGCATAAGGGGAAAGGGGAAAGGAGAAAGGAGAAAAACCATGCGGTGTATTCTACAACTCACTTCTCCTTACCATCATATTAAGTAAAAAAGGGAGAAAGGAGAAAGGAGAAAACCATGCGGAACTTCATCGCGCCAGCAACTTTCTCCTTTCTCCTTTTTCATTTCTCATTTCAAACTTACACTGTCATAATTTCCTTGCTCTTTTCAGCAAGCAATTCTTCAACCTTCTTGACCATCTTATCGTGGATCTTCTGAAGGGTTGTTTCAGCGTCTTTTTCAAGGTCTTCAGAAAGTCCGTCCTTCACTGCCTTCTTCATCTTTTCGATACCGTCACGGCGCACGTTGCGGATGGCAATCTTTGCTTCTTCACCGTGAGCGTTACACTGCTTTGTGAGATCGCGACGGCGCTCTTCGGTGAGGGGAGGAATACCGAGGCGGATAACTTCACCATTGTTTTCGGGCATGATACCCACGTTAGAGTCAATAATCGCCTTTTCGATGTGGTGGAACATTGACTTATCCCAAGGCTTGATGGCGATAGTGCGCGCATCGGGAGTAGTTACGGCAGCCACATTGTTGATGGGCACCATAGATCCGTAAGAGTTTACACGAATTTCATCAAGGATATGCACATTTGCCTTACCTGCACGGATGTGAGAAAGGGTTTCTTCAAGGTGCATTACGCTCATTTCCATTTTTTCCTCGCACTGAGCAAGGCAATCTTTCACGTCAAACATTGTGTCTGGACTTTATTAGAGTTGTTATTATTGATTTCCGTTTCGCCAAGGAAGCAGAATACTCCGCGCTTCCAAGCGGTAATTTATTTGGCAAAGATAAATATAAATCATTGAATAGCGAAATTTGCGGTCGCGTAATTCACGAGAAGCGGGGGGAAACTAAGGAGTAGGTAGTAAGTAGTAGGTAGTAGTGAACCATGCGGGACATATAACGAACGAAGAGACGTCATATTATGGCGTCTCGGTAGCATGCGGGAAATCCACTTGGCATGTAGGGACGCACGGTTCGTGGCGCCAAATAAAATGAACTTTAGTGGATAACACGTATTTTATTCCTCCAAGAAAAAAACGGAGACGAACCTCCCGGTCCATCTCCGCCCAATTTTATGAAAACATTTAGACTTATTTCTTTGCCTTGTCGCACTTGGGTGCATCACACTTCTGTGCCTTATCACACTTCTGTGCCTTGTCGCACTTCTGCATCTTACCGCACTTGCCAGCCTTCATGCCGTGCATCTTACCGTGCTTCATACCAGGTTTGCCCATCATGTGGCGCTTACCCTGCTGTGCTTTACCCTTTTCGCAGAAGATAACCTTGAGCTGCTTAGCGTTGAGCTTTGCCTTAAACTTCTTGAGGTAAGTGCTCTTTACGCCAGCAATATCTTCCTGACACTTAATTTTGTTTTCCAACTGCTGGAGGATTTCAGCATCTGTACACTGTGAGCAATCCTTCTTATCCTTCTTGCATGCATACTTTGCGCGAGTATCCTTCAACTTCTGCTGATATTCAGCGAAGAGAGGTTTGAACCACTGCGCTGTAGCATCGTCGAGCTTCATTTCCTGCACGAGGCGGTCTGCACACTTCACGGACTTTTCCGCACATGCCTTGGGATTATCACACTTCTTACCTTGCGTGGGGCACTGAGCAAATGTTGTTGTTGCACTTACTGCAAGAACAACGAGAGATAGAATGAACTTCTTCATGATAAATTAGTTTACTGTGTTAATAACTATACGCCAGGCAAACGTTTTCACGAATTGCACTTTTGATATTGCAAATATACGCCTTTATTAGGAAACTACGATACAATAACGGTGGTATTTCTGTAGCTTTCGACGAATACCCCGTTTTTATAGATAATCCGCAAGGGACGCTTAAGAATTTAAGATTCATTAAGAAGTCCCTTGCGGAAATAAAGTGGGGGTGGCACCCGGAATCACCTACTCGGATTGGTGTAGGCATTTATATACTAACAACTTAAAAATTGGGTTCGCCACCACCCCATTGTCCACCTCCGTGACCGCCAAACGAGCGTTCACCTCTGGGAAAACCACCGCGCTGTCCGCCCTGTCCCTGACGGTTCATGCGGGGCATAAACAAACTTCGCAACTGTTGAGGAGTCAATTTTTCTTGGAACTTGAGGAAGTAAGTACGCTTTACTGCGACTTCCTCTTCTGCACGTGAGAAACTATTGACGATGGATTCCAAAATCTCAGCATCATCAAGTTCTTTCTTTTCCACACGGTACTTATGAGCTACGACGAAGAGCGCCATGTTATACTCTTTATAGAGGGGCTTAAACCATGCGGCGGTTTCATCGTCCAACTTGAGTTCAGTCGCCTTACGCTCAATCATTTTATTGAGGCGTTCTTCTGCCTTTTCACGGTCAAATTCCTGAGCAAAACCTGCTCCCATGCCTACTACCATGAGTAGCACGAGGGTCATAAATTTCTTCATGCTTTTATACTATTTAAGGTAAATACTCCAACACTTTGGCGGTAAGGAAAATCACGCCAACCTGTGTTTTCGTGAGCAAAATTAGAACCTTCATGCGCTTCTACAAAGCATTCCCTTGATTTTGAACATCTCCACTCGACCAACTCCCCAATTTTATAGATGAAACTGCACACAGAGGTTTTACAAATCTGTTATGCTTCACACCACACTACTTTAATATTGGACTACATTGGACTTCTTAAAAACAAATTACCGATTAGTTTGAATTAACTCCATGTTAATTTGAATTAAACGCCGTTTTGTTTTATACAATAAGGAGGTTAGGAAAACAACCACAAATACACTCGTCACAATCGCCTAACATGAAACTCCCCCACACTACTTCAACCGTAATGCAGGGGAGCAACTCAATTATCATTATGGGTTACTGAAAGACTTCAGTAGTACACCGATATCGCATCGGCAATATGTTTATTCAGTGACTTCAAACACTTCCTTGCCCATACCGCAGAGGGGGCACACCCAATCTTCGGGGAGTTCTTCAAAGGAAGTTCCGGGAGCGATACCTGCTTCGGGATCGCCGAGTTCGGGGTTATAAACGTAGTCACAAACGGTGCAAAGATACTTTTCCATAGTTGTTATCATTTTAAGTTGTTATGTTTTTCTGTTCATCAAACCTACCGGCATCAAGTTCCTTAGGTTTACAGTGCAAAAGTACAATGCTTTTTTGAACCAAACAAACAGAAATTATTTATAGCGCTATAGACGCAAATTATATCGCCTCATTGTCAATATATTGTGAAGCCAAACAAACAGAACGCCCAGAAGCATTATTTTCCATGCTTAACATCAACTCCACTTTGCAAAATACATATATAATAAGGGGTGTACGCACCCAAGGTTGCGGAAAATGTGCTTTTTCATTGGACAGGTTGCTCAAAAGTAGTATTTTTGTGCAGAGATAACATATTATATATTACATATAGATTATGGCAAACAATATTTTGAAGGGTAAGCGCGGTATCATCTTTGGCGCGCTCAACGAACAGTCTATTGCTTGGAAGGTAGCTGAAAAGGCTGTTGAAGAAGGTGCAATTATCACACTCAGCAATACTCCCATTGCGTTGCGCATGGGCGAACTCGATGGTCTTTCTCAGAAGCTCAACGCTCCCGTAATTCCTGCGGACGCTACAAGTGTGGAAGATTTGAAGATGGTATTCGAACAATCTATGGAATTGCTCGGTGGTAAGATTGACTTCGTGCTCCACTCTATCGGCATGAGTCCCAACGTGCGCAAGCAACGCACTTACGACGACCTCGATTACAACTTCCTTGATAAGACACTCGACGTTTCTGCAATTTCTTTCCACAAGATGTTGCAGGTAGCCAAGAAGATGGACGCAATTGCAGAATACGGTTCAGTAATTGCCCTCTCTTACGTAGCGGCGCAGCGCACATTCTTCGGTTACAACGACATGGCGGATGCAAAGAGCCTTCTCGAAAGCATCGCTCGTAGCTTCGGTTACATCTACGGTCGTGAAAAGCACGTGCGTGTCAACACGATTTCTCAGTCGCCCACTCCCACTACTGCAGGTAACGGCGTGAAGGGTATGCACGACTTGATGTCGTTCGCTCACAAGATGTCTCCCCTTGGCAATGCCTCAGCTGACGACTGCGCAGACTACTGTGTGATGATGTTCTCTGACTATACACGCAAGGTAACCATGCAAAACCTCTTCCACGACGGCGGTTTCTCAAGCATGGGTATGAGTCTTCGCGCCATGAACCAGTACTCTAAGGACACAGAAGCCTTTGAGGACGAAAATGGTAAGATTATTTACGGATAACATCTCAAGATAGTAAGGTCTTTAAGGTCCTTAAAGTCTTTAAAGTCTCTAACGACGTTAAAGACCCTAATGACCTTAAAGACCTTTTTATAATATTCCCCATGCTCACTCAAGCAAAAAAACTTCTCAACGACAACCAGCCCGTTGCTGCCATTGCCTTGCTGACGCAATTACTTACGACGAATCCTGAAAACGAGGAGGCGCTCACGCTGCGTGCTGTAACATTGGTGCAGATGGGACAAACGAAGGAGGCACTCACTGATGTTGACACCCTCATCACGATTCAACCCACACAACTCGCCTACCCCTTGCTACGCGCCGACCTTTTGGCTATCGACGGTCAGACAGAGAATGCCATAGCCGCCTACCACAGCATCCTTGCGCAGAAACCCGAAGCCGGCAACGTAGTGCTCCGCCTCGGCAACCTGCTCCAACAAGCGAAGCGTTGGGAGGAAGCCCTCACCATCTACTCTAACGCTATTGACACCCTGCCCGACTTCGCCGAAGCCTACATGGCGCGCGGAGCGGTGAAGCATCACTTGAAAGACCTTGCAGGAGCGGCGGAAGACCTCAAGCAAGCCCTCACGCTCAAGCCCGAATTGGCGGAACAATTTGAGGGGAGCGTGGCTACGATTGACAAAAAAGGATGCCACTAAACCCTGCTGATTATATAAGAGCACAAACAACTTCACATCATGAAAGTAACACACATCTTTACCGTCCTATTGTTTGCCCTAATCTCTGCATTGGGAGCAACCGCACAAAATACTGCTACGACGATTTCCGACTCTGAAAAAGAGATATTGGAAACTTGCTTCAACAATGAGGACTGGGATCGCGTCATTCAACTTGCTCAAGAATTTCAAAACAGGATTGAAGCAAGCACCGACCGTACGCATGCAACAGGAGTGGCATATCTTGAGTATGCAAAAAAAATCCTCAAAGGCCAAATGCTCAAAGGCGATAGTGCTATAGTTGGTCCTACTATTAAAACTATGTTGCAAAAGTATGACGAACTTAAGTTTACCACGACTTCAAATATTGAATCTCTTATCATAGAAGCCTACAAATTAGACATCATAAAAGTCTTCCAGCTCTTAGGATTGTGGGAGGATTACATTTTTTACGGAGAAAAGGGGATGAACAGATTATCATCACTCGCCTTTCTTGTTGGTGCTGAACAAAACCAGGCAACGACTTCTTCACTGCAAACACTCATGGGAGCTGCTTGCAATCAGTCAGGATTGGCGTATGTGAAACAGAACAACCTTGCCGGAGCAAAACATTACTGGAACACGATCAACTTGGTGTTTCCTACATTCTACAATGTCTTTCGCTCTGAAAAATCTAACGACTTCTACAAGACCTTTTCACCACTGAATCTGGACAGCATCCCCCGCGGATTCTATTATGTGGAAAAAATCAGATGGCAGGGGCAAGAATTTAAGGATTCTGTGATTTACAACACCATCCACTTAGGAGAAGATAACGTTTCTCAAAACATTGTCTTCTACGAAATCAACAATAGTGCGATTTACTCCATCCATCAAAACAATTTGTTGCCCACTCGTATTGACTCATGCGGTTTTACCAGCACCTGGATCAACCCCAATCAAGGCGGAACCATACCGTTTGGGGCAGAGGTTGAGATTGATTACAAAAAGGTCTCTCACACAGAAGTGCCCTTGCTTCAAAAACTACACACATTCTTACACGCTGAGAATAGCAGCACGGAAAACAAACTCATTGGCATCTGGAGAGCTGTTTCGGAATCCAAAGGTTTAACATTAGATCCCAATGCACTGCCTTACGTTAAGGTTTACCGCCCCGAGTCTCGCGGTATTATCCATGGGAAAAAGATTCTTTTAAATCTGCCCTTCTTCCCTGGAAATTACACGTCTGAAATCCGCATCGATAACGTAGACTACTTGCCCGACGGCAACACTCGCGAGGGAGGAAATCCATGCACCATTGTATGGCTCAACGAAAACACTCATAAGTTGCAATACAAAGATGCACGAGGTCAACTTCGTGAGGAAATATGGGAGCGTTGCGAATTACCGGATTACCTTAAAATGATAAAATAAGCACACTCCTCAAATTCACATCTGATTTTTCGAGAACTAAGTCCGAGATAATTAAAACTAAGTCCGAGATAATTTGATTTATCTCGGACTTAGTTTTCTTTAATAGGGATTCGTGAAAAAGTTTATCCCAATAAATATTTTTTAAGTGCGTCAAGCGTGGGCGCCATGGGGATGCTCTGCTTTTCGCCCTTCATAAATTCCTGAAGTTTTGCGGGGATTTCGATCTGCTCGCCGATAATGCGCTCAATCGTGTCCTTGAACTTCGCGGGGTGTGCCGTTTCGAGGAACACACCGACCTCGCCGTCCTTCAAACCTTCCTTCAACGCCTGATAACCACAGGCGCCGTGGGGGTCGAGCAAGTAGCCTTCTTCCGCCCAAACCTGCTTCACGCACGCTTCAATCTGTGCGTCGCTATAAGCGGCACCGCTGAGATCCTTGCAAATGGCTTCGTGGCTCTCGCCGTAGAAGTCGAGGATGCGCGCAAAGTTGCTGGGATTGCCCACGTCCATAGCGTTGGCAATGGTGCAGACAGAGGCACGGGGTTCGTACTTACCCGTTTGCAAATACTTGTAAACGATGTCATTACTATTGTTGGCAGCGATGAAACGCTTGATGGGGAGTCCCATGTGCTTACCAAAGAGACCCGCCGTGAGGTTACCAAAGTTACCACTCGGCACAGCCACCACCATTTCCTGCTCCTTGCCCATGCGCTTCAACTGTGCGTAGGCATTGAAGTAGTAGAACGCCTGTGGGAGGAAGCGTGCGATGTTAATAGAGTTCGCACTGGTGAGTTTCATGCGCTTGTTGAGTTCTTCATCCATGAAAGCCGCCTTCACGAGTGCCTGACAATCGTCAAAACAACCGTCCACCTCAATCGCCGTAATGTTCTGACCGAGCGTCGTAAACTGCTTTTCCTGAATTTCACTTACCATGCCCTTGGGGTAGAACACATAAACGTGAATGCCCGGCACACCGAGAAAACCGTTTGCCACGGCGCTACCCGTATCGCCCGAAGTAGCGACAAGCACATTGACTTGCTTCTCCGCATTGCCCTGAATGAAGTGAGAAAGGAGGCGCGCCATGAAGCGACCGCCCACATCCTTGAAGGCTAACGTAGGACCGTGGAACAATTCAAGGGCATAGATGTTTTCACTGACGGGAACGACGGGCGTGTCAAAGCTGAGCGTGTCATCAACAATGGCACGGAGCTTATCAGCAGGCACATCTTCGCCAAAGAATGCTTCAGCCACGCGGAAGGCAATCTCCTGAAAACTCATTTCGTGAATATGATCATAAAACTCCTGGGGAAGGGGTTTCAACATTCGGGGCATATACAAGCCTCGGTCGGCAGCAAGCCCCGTTACAACGGCTTCTTCGAGTGTGACGTCGGCTACTTGTTTGTTGGTGCTATAGTAGTTCATAAGGATGTGAGGTTGTGAGGTTATAAGGTTTTGAGGTTGTAAGGTCGTTAAGGTCTTTCGGGGCATCAGAACCGTTAAGAAGATTATGGTCTGCATAGCCCTTAAAACCTAAAAGCGAAGCGACCTCATAACCTAAGACCTAAAATTATTTACTCATAAACGCCTGAATAAATTCGTCCTTTTGCAAGAGGCCGTACGAGCCGTGGAGGGCAGAAACTTCGTCGAAGGTTTCCACGTTGTCGGGCTGAATTTCAGGATTCCAGATAAGAAAAGGTACGGGTTCGGAAGTGTGTGTGCGCAAGCTGCAGGGCGTGGGATGGTCAGGGAGAATGGCGATAGAAACAGGTTCTTCCCAATCCTTCACTGCCTCATAAATGGGGCGCACTACGCGATTGTCGAGGTCTTCAATCGTACGCTTCTTCAAGTCCATGTTACCCTCGTGACCCGCTTCGTCGCTGGCTTCGATATGCAAGTAAACGAAGTCCTGCTTGCGGAGGGCGTCGAGCGCCACACTGACTTTGTTTTCATAATTCGTATCAAAAAGTCCAGTAGCTCCCTCAACTTCGGGCGTTTCAAAGCCTGCGTAGTGACCAATACCGCGAATGAGGTCGACAGCTGAGATTACCGTACCCGACTTCACCTCGGGGAATTTCTCACTCAAGAGTTCCATCTGCGGACGGAAGCCTCCGCCCCAGGGCCAAATGCTGTTCGCGGGATCCTTGCCCTGCTCCATACGGCGAAGATTGATGGGATGATTCTTGAGCACCTCCTGCGAACGCAAGATAAGGTCGTTGATAAGTTCTGCTGTTTCCTGTGCCTCGGGGACATTGGCACGCACCATTCTTGGACGGTAAGGCTGACCAGGAACGTCGTGAGGCGGTGTGCAGGAAATGCGCTTGTCGCCACCCTTAATGACGAGCAAATGGCGGTATTGGACACCCGTGTGGAAACGCACGCGGTCGTTGCCAAGAGCTTCCTGAAGCGCCTTGATGAGTTCGTCGGCTTCTTCCGTAGAAATGTGTCCCGCAGAGTGGTTCTTGATGCAGTCTTCTGTAATGCAGATGATGTTGCAACGAAGGGCGAGTTCGCCAGGTTGGAGTTCAACACCGATGCTTGCAGCTTCGAGCGGACCGCGACCTTCATACACTTTATCCAAATCATAACCGAGCACGGACATATTCGCCACCTCGCTACCGGGATGGAAACCGGGCGCCACAGTCATCAAGCGCCCCGTGCGCCCCTTACGTGCCAACTCGTTCATAAAGGGAGTGTAAGCAGCCTGAAGAAGGGTCTGTCCATTGAGTGCTTTGATAGGCCAACCAGCCATACCGTCGCCAAGAATAATAATGTGCTTCATAGAATTGAATATTTTAGCGCCTGCGGAACGTAAAAATCCACACGGCGGGGATAGAAATAAGTAAAACGATAAGGGAATTCCACCCTGCATAAACAAATGCAAGAGGTGAAGCAAAGTCCTACGGATGCAGGAGAAGTCTGTTCACAGGAAACAATACAAGTGTACGAAAAATGTGTTTCACATAGAAACACGAAATGAAGTCCCTACCCTCGATGGGTAGTGGATGTCCCAGCGCCGGAAGTTGTAGTGGCGATATGTAAGAAGAAAGCACTCATTACAATTGCTGCGTTAGGAGGTGTTGAAAAATGTGCTGTTTCTGCGGGGTGCGCCTCACGAGGAGAGCGACACCAACCGCTACAGCTGTCTAGTTTGTTTGTGTTGTGTGAATAGAGGTGAACGATGTTACACATCAAAAAGTCATCGTGCAGCCATTGTTCACTTGCAAATGTATAAAGAAAAGCATTACACCAAACACTTTTTGCAAGAATTTTTCAAAAACTGCTAACTTTTTATCATTTGAACCCATGACAAACAACCAATATTACACAAACACCACCAATGTGCGCAATTTTTCAAGAAATTCACACGTCATGAGTCCGCCATTGCGACAATATGGGACAGCACTTAGGCTTTATAAACCCTCGTCAAAGGATAAATGCTCCCCACATCCCAAATTCCAAAAACAAATTGGGAGGTAAACAAAATTAACTGGGAGATTGTTTCATTTATCTCCCAGTTAATTTTCCATATTACGCAACCTATATTATGCACATGCGTATAGGTTGGCATAAATCTTATGATTCGGTATAAAAAATCCTATCTGAAGGAATCCGTCAGCAACTTAATTTCGATGCTCGGCGAGATGCGCTCATATAATATATTATATACGGCATCAAGGATGGGCATATTTACATGATATTGACGGTTGATGTCCTTCATGCACTTCGTGCCGTAATATCCCTCGGCTATCATTTCCATTTCTATCTGTGCCGACTTCACGGAGTAACCCTTACCAATCATTTGTCCGAACACGCGGTTGCGCGAGAAGTTGGAATATCCCGTCACAAGGAGGTCGCCCAGATATACACTGTCGTAAACATTGCGCTCAATGGGGTAAACGGCACGAAGGAAGCGGTTCATTTCCTGCACAGCGTTGGACATCAACACCGACTGGAAGTTGTCGCCATACTTCAACCCGTTACAAATACCTGCGGCAATAGAATATACATTCTTCAACACCGAAGCATACTCAATACCGATGACATCCTGACTGGTCTTGGTCTTGACATAACTGCTTGAGATTTTCTCTGCCAACATCTGCGCTTTGGCATTGTCGACACACCCCATGGTGAGGTACGTCAAGCGACCGAGCGCCACTTCTTCGGCATGGCTCGGACCTCCAAGTACACCCAAATTATCTTCGGGCACGTTATACACCTGACGGAAGTATTCCGTGCAGACCAAGTTCTCATCGGGCACAATACCCTTGATGGCGGTCACGATAAACTTGTTGTGAAGTTTCACCTTGAGCTTCTTCAGGTGATTCTTCAAGTAAGGCGAAGGCGTTACGAAGACAAGCGTGTCGCACGCACTCACCACTTCGTTGATATCACTGGAGAAGGTGATACGCGAAAGGTCGAAGCGCACACTGGTCAAGTACGAAGGGTTATACCCCAAGCGCTTGAAGTTGTCAATCGTGTCTTGATTGCGCATATACCAGTGAATATGTGGCGTGCGCTCCAAGAACATCTTTGCAATGGCAGTAGCCCAACTACCGCCACCCATGATTGCTATGTTTGTCCCCCATTCGACATCGCCCGCATTCAGGGCTTGCCCGTTTTCGTTGGAGAAGAAGGAGAAGAAACGAGACATAATTATTAAAGGAGAAAGGAGAAAGGAGAAAGGAGAAAGGAGAAA
Source organism: Alloprevotella sp. (assembly GCA_045656425.1). GTDB lineage: Bacteria > Bacteroidota > Bacteroidia > Bacteroidales > Bacteroidaceae > Alloprevotella. The sequence goes on along the minus strand of JAZORE010000059.1, from coordinate 6,464 downwards.
GAACCTTGCGGGACATCTGCCACAACAACATTCACTACTTGCACCAATCTACTTATTAAAGGAGAAAGGAGAAAGGAGTAAGAACCTTGCGGGACATCTGCCATAGCAACATTTACTACTTGCACCAATCTACTTATTTAAGAAGAGTTGTTTGGAGAGAGGAGAAAGACCATGCATGACATCAGTGCGCCAGTCTCTTTCTCATTTCCCATTTCTCTTTTCTCATTTCTTAGAGTTATTATTCTTTGCAGTCTTTATGCTTACAACCAATATGGAAATGAGTTCATCAAGGTCAGCCTTTAGCGACTCAAACTCCTGTTGGTCTATAATTTCACTCTCATAGAAAAGTTCCAACCAATATTCAGTTTCATTTGCTTCCTTCAAAGCAATAGATAACTTGTGAACAAAGTCTAAACCACTTTGGGCATTACAACTTTCAAAAAGATTTGCACCAATGCTTGTACCACTTCTTAGTATCTGCTTAGAAAGAGTAAACTCATGTTTTTCTCTTTCAAGATACCGAACAAATTTTACAATTCTAACGGCAAAGGCTTTCGCTTTAATATGAGCAATGCTTTCCTTCATAAGCAAGAAACAAATTGTTTTGGAAAGAAGAAAGAGAATAAAGAAGAAAAGAGAAAGGAGAAAGGAGAAAGAAGAAAGGAGAAAGAAGAAAGGAGAAAGGAGAAAGGAGAAAGGAGAAAGGAGAAAGTCCATGCGGGACGTTTGCCCCCAATATAAACTTTGCTACTTTTACCAATCTACTTGTTAAAAAGAACTGACAGAAGAAAGGTAAGATAAGAAAGGTCATGTAACCTATCAACGCGCCAGCCTCTTTCTCCTTTCTCATTTCTCCTTTCTCATTTCCCTTACACCCACTTTTCAATTTCCGCCACACTGGGCTTCGTCACCTCAAGCTTATACTTCTTGATGACTTCGCCAATCTGCTGGTTAATCTTCTGAGGGTTGCCACCTTCGAGGTCGCTCACGAGGTTATAACCTACTTTGTGGAGGATGGGTACGAGTTCTGCGGGGATGCCCTTCTCAGCAAACTTCTCTGCCTTGTCGCGTGCCACCTTCTTTTCGGGACGCATTTGGGGGAAGAAGAGCACTTCCTGAATTGTTGTCTGACCTGTCATTAACATCACGAGACGGTCGATGCCGATACCGATACCGCTGGTGGGAGGCATACCATATTGGAGGGCGCGGAGGAAGTCTTGGTCAATGATCATCGCTTCGTCATCACCCTTATCGGCAAGGCGCATCTGTTCCTTGAAGCGTTCTTCCTGGTCGAGGGGGTCGTTGAGTTCGGAGTAAGCATTTGCCAATTCCTTACCGTTCACCATGAGTTCGAAACGCTCTGTAAGACCGGGCTTTGAGCGGTGCATCTTCGTGAGGGGCGACATTTCTACGGGGTAATCCGTAATAAATGTGGGCTGAATGTAAGTGCCTTCACAGAATTCGCCGAAGATTTCATCGATAAGCTTGCCCTTACCCATCGTCTCGTCGATTTCGAGGTTGAGCTTCTTGCATACTTCACGAATCTCTTCTTCGCTCATACCATTAAGGTCATAACCTGTCTTTTCCTTAATCGCATCAAGAATGGGAAGACGGCGGTAGGGCGCCTTAAAGCTGATGGTCTTGCCGTCAACCACGGTTTCCGTGCAACCATTTACGGCTACGCAAATCTTTTCGAGGAGTTGTTCCGTAAATGCCATCATCCAGTTGTAGTCCTTATACTGAACGTAGAGTTCCATACAAGTAAACTCAGGATTGTGTGTGCGGTCCATACCTTCGTTACGGAAGTTCTTACCAATTTCGAACACACCCTCAAATCCACCTACGATCAAGCGCTTCAAGTAAAGCTCCGTAGCGATACGGCAATAGAGGTCGATGTCAAGCGTATTGTGATGCGTGATAAAGGGACGTGCGCTCGCGCCACCCGCAATGCTCTGCAGGATGGGCGTTTCCACTTCCGTATAACCCGCAGCGTCGAGTTCGTTACGGAGCGTCTTCACCACGATAGAGCGCTTCATGAAGGTATCCTTCACACCCTCGTTCACCACCAAGTCTACGCAACGCTGGCGATAACGCAACTCGGGATCTTCAAAAGCATCGTAAGCCACGCCATCCTTATACTTTACGATGGGAAGGGGCTTGATGCTCTTTGCCAACACCGTGAGTTCCTGGGCATGCACCGAGATTTCACCCGTCTGTGTACGGAACACGTAACCCTTGATACCGATAAAGTCGCCCAAGTCAAGCAACTTCTTAAACACGACGTTGTAGAGGTCGGTATTGTCTTCGGGACAAATGCTGTCGCGTGTCACATAAACCTGTGTGCGACCCTTTGAGTCGAGCAATTCTACGAAAGAAGCCTTACCCATTACGCGGCGGCTCATCATACGTCCCGCGATGCACACCTGACGGGGTTCTTCGTCGTCCTTAAAGTTGTCGCGAATGTCTGTTGAATACGCATTCACGGGATATTCAGCCGCAGGATAAGGATCGATGCCCATGTCGCGCAACTGTTGGAGCGCTTGGCGGCGTCCAATTTCTTGTTCACTCAGTTCGAGTACGTTCATAACAATAGTCGTTAAGGCGGAGCAAGGCATACCTTCCCCCGTTTGTGTTAAAAATATTTAGTGCAAAGATACGCTTTTTTCTAAAGTCACCCAACTTGCAGCAAGTTATTTCTATCTCCGCACTAAATATCCCCCCACTTCCGACACCGTGTCCCCACCATCCGAGGCAGAGAAAAGGCAGTGGGAATTTCTAAAAACAAACTCGGACTTAATTCAAATTAACTCGGAGATAGTTCAAATTAAGTGCCGAGTAGTTTTCCCTACATCGGATTTCGGCGTCGCCACCTCCTATTTTAGCATATTTAGACAGAGATTTAAGGCTTGAAACAAGAAATTTGCACGAAAAATCATAATTTTATAAAAAATTTTGTCACAATTGGGCATCTGTCTCGTTATTATGGCAAACAAACAAATTGACACAAGTGAAAAAAACGGGGCATCAACATCCCCCAACAGCAGTTGCATACTGATACCCAGTTGCCCATTTCCTACAAATCCATTATGACCTCCCAAGATTTCGAAGATAAATTCCTGCCTCTTGCTCCGCGCCTCTATCAAGTAGCGTTCAGCATGCTTCAGAACCCGCAAGATGCGGAGGATGTGGTGCAAGAGACGTTCGTAAAGCTCTGGCATGACCGCCAACGCCTCGCCTCATTCGACAATGCTGAGGGCTACGCCATGCGCTCCCTGCGTAATGCATGTATAGATGTACTGCGCCTGCGCAGGCATGAGACGGAGTTTCTGATTTGTGAAGAATGCCTTGCCGAACCCGAGCCTCCACCACAATTAGACGACGGACAAAAGGTAAACTTCATCCTCCAGCACCTCCCGCCAAAGATGCAGCAAATCGTAACCCTGCGCCACGTAAGCGAATGCTCGATTGACGAGATTTGCGAAGTGACGGGCGAAACGCCCTCTAACGTGCGGCAAATCCTTTCACGCACACGACGTAAGATTATTTCACAATTTAAAAATTTCTTCTTATGACTTCTCCCGACATTTCAACTCTCCGCAATAAATATTACGCTGGCGACGCCTCCTTGGCGGAAGAAAAGCAACTTCAGGAGTTGCTCCTCGCCCCCGATGCCCCTGAGGAATGGAAGCAGGAAGGGGAAATCATCGCGCTCATGAGCACGCCTCCCCAAGTTGTGCCCCCCGCAGGTTTTGAACGCCATCTCCTAAAGCGCTTGGAGCAAGAGCCCGATTGGCAAGCACCACGCTCACGCACCGCTTCCCTACCCCTCGTCAAGCACTTGGGACTCGCCACCGCCATTGCGGCATCCTTGGCTGGCATCTTCTTTGCCGTGAACCATTATTCCAGTCCCGCCCTCACCGTTTACGAAGACACCTGCCTGAATGCGGAAGCCGCAGAGGCGGAAGTCGAAAATGCCCTCCTCTTTGTGGCAAGCGCCCTCGCCTTTGACGATATGAACGACGAGTTGGGCGAGGCTTGCGAGTAAGGGGAAAGGAGAAAGGTGAAGGGGTAAAGGGTAAAGGTGAAAGGGTAAAGGAGAACGACACCGTTCGTCCCTTCCCCGTTAAACGTTCACCCTTTAACCGTTAAACATTCACCTTTCTCCCCTTCACCTCTCACCCTTCACCGTTCACCTCTCACCCTTCACCGTTCACCGTTACCCTTTCACCCTTCACCGTTCCCCCAATATGAATACCTTCTTCAAAATCCTCCTCTGCACGATCTGTTGCAGTCCCCTTATTTCCTCAGTTGCCGTGGCGCATCCCTCTGTGTCAACAGCGAAAGTCCTTGCCCGTGCCGAAGCGAAGCCTAAGGTAGGTTTCTCCTTCGACCATTTGGCGGGCAACAAGAAAGTGCAGCGCACGTTTGTCTCTGGCGAAATGCTTTCTATCGCTCGCGAGCAACTCCTGAAGAACGATCGTTGGGAGTTTAAGCATGTTGTTGACCGCTTGACCAGTGTCTTGGCGTTGCATACGCACAGCCGTTCTACGACAGCCACAATCCGTAGCAACTACGAAGCAGTCTCTGCGTTGAAAGACTATGAATTGCTCATGCAACTCAGTGCTAACAACGTCGAAATCATGGTCTTTGGCATCCGTGGCAAAGGGCGCAAGCTGAAAGAGTTGCTCATTTTCCGCTTCCGCGATGATTATTGCTCGCGTGTCGTACAACTGACGGGCGAACTCACTACCGACGACATCGGCAACATTATTAAACTTAACAAAAAACTATAATCTGCTATGACTCTCTCATTCCGCACCCTTGGCATCACGCTTGCTTGTTGCCTCCTCTCACTTTCCGGTTCCGCTCAGGGCGTAGCGTTAAAATCAGGCGAGTGTTACGAAATTCGATGCGTCGAACTCCCCACAAGCGCAGTCATTCCCACCCCGTCGTCCCCCTTGGAGTTGTCCCACAACGGCACCCCCGGTCAAAAGTCTGCCCTTTGGCGCATCACGAAGTTGGACAACGGTAATTATACCATTCAGCACGCCGAGACGGGGCGCTACATGACCTACGACGGGATTCGCACCGCCACGCGCCGCTATATGACGCTTACGGACAAGCCTAACGGAACGGCCTCTGAATGGAGCATTTACCCCGGTTCGTCTCACATCATCATCACCAACTGGAACAGCCAGCAGTTGCTTAACGTACGTATTGGCACGCATATCGTAGGCCTTTACAACAACACCTCAAAGACCGCCACGAGCAACGAACGCTTTGCGCTTTATACGAAGAAAGGCGAGCAGGTTTCTTCCATTGACGGACATCCCGTAGTGTTTAAGCCCGTGGAACATCCCGTTCTGACACGACAACGCACCACGAATGGCAACCGCTATTACGTCTCCAACGTCCAAACCCTCCGTTTCACGCTCGACGGTAAGTCTCCCGTTTACGACAAGCGCACCAACACCTATCTCTTCCCCCTTCCCGAACGACTGATGGGCAAGGAAGTGACGCTACAATTCGCTTGCGCCACCTTCCCCAACGCCCAAATCTTTGTCAATGGGAACCCCACTTCCAGCAAAGGCACCCTCGCGCTCGGCAAAGTGGACGGCACGCAGACCTATCGCCTTGCTTTCGCCACGGAGACGGACACCCTCGCCCGCGCAACCCTTCAATTCACCTACATGCCCATCCTGGAAATCACGGCGAGTGGATTTTCCAAACAGCAGTGGGGCACGGGAAGCATCATCGTTCACGACGCGACCCTCAAGACCGACTCCGCCTATGCCCTGCAAGTAAGAAATCGTGGCGACTTTACTTCGCGTTACAACAAGCGCTCAATGGGCATCAAACTCAAGGGCACTGACGGCAAGAAAATCAATCGCTCGATCCTGGGTTTGCGCACGGACAACTACTGGGTGCTTAACGCCATGACCGTTGACGCTTCCCGCATGCGCGGTCGCATAATTATGGACCTTTGGGCGGACTTTGCCGAGGCGCCTTACTATTCTAATTACGTGAAGGACGCACCCAGCGTTTCGCGTGGCAGACTCGTTGAAGTGTTTCTCAACGGCAGTTACCACGGTGTCTATGACCTCTGCGAGCGCATCGACCGCAAGCAGTGCGGACTCGCTAAGGGCAACGACATTGTCCCTGGTGGCATGCTTTACAAGGCTGATCAGTGGAGCCATGCCACACAATTTGCTTCCGCTCTGGGTTCGTGGCACGGTTCTTCCACTCCCTCCGAGCGCCAAGAGGAATGGAGCGGGTGGCAAATCAAATACCCGGAGCCTTCGGCAAAGAAAAATGCCAAGTGGCAACCTCTTGTTGCTGCCATTCAGGCGGTAAGCAACACCTCCGACGCAGAATTTTGCCAACGCATCGGCACTCTTTTCGACCTTCCCGCCGTGCGCGACTATTACTTACTGATAGAACTCATTTTTGCTACCGACAATTCC
>JAZORE010000058.1:0-39872 GCA_045656425.1 Alloprevotella sp. | reverse complement strand
GCCCTGAAAGGGCAAAAGCATTGAAGCTCAGACTTGTATAATTGCTTTTGCCCTTTCAGGGCGCAAGTCTCGACTGCAACAACACCCAGGGCGTTGCCCTGGGCTAATGGCTTTATCCCCTTTCAGGGGAATCATCCAAGCTGTGGGGCTTATACCATTCAAACATCTTTATATTCATAGAGTTAGAGGCGTTTACCGGACCGCAATAAAATTGTAACCCCTCTTTCGGCAACTGCGACAGCTCAGAAAATCACTCTCGTAATGTCCCCGTAGGAGGCCCCACAACACATGGATATGCTATAAGTAGTCTTAACTTATCCTTGTTATTGGGGGCCTCCTACGGGGACTATGCACATATAAAATCCATATATTACATCACATTTTATTTGCCTTAGGCGATGAGAACTAAACAGCCATATTATTCATTTTTTTACTTATCTACTCCATATATATAATATAAATGTGTAAATTTGCAACGATGCTGCAAATGAATCGTTTAAATGTAAAGCCACTCGTTTACTTGAGTTGGAGCAGTTCAGTTGTGGCATCTCCCCGCGCCGAACGTTTTCCTTGTGAAAGGAAAAAGGGAGGATGGGGTTTGACATAAATAAAAGGCGTTTACTACGCTTTGGTTTTGACAATCTGAAATCCTGAGAAAATTTCAATAGTGTCTGTCAAAAACAAAGCAACGGTGAATGCCCCGTGGTGTGTTATATACATGCCCTAACTATGCCGTACAGCCCTTGGTGTCAGCGTATGCCAAGAAGCGTTAGGCGCGTTAGGCGTATTTTAACATATCGGCGTGGGGCTTTCGGCGTTGCTCGTTTTGACAGACAGGGCAATTCTCAGGAGCCTCAGATTGTGAAGCGAGCAACAGTATACGGGCTTCACGTCTTTTTTTGTGTCTGAACGAAACGAATATGTTATTGCGGTGTTTGTAGCCCCAACCGTTTTTTATTTTTTGATGGGATACAAATGACCGCTTCCAAAGAACAGAAATATCACTTGACTTGAATCAGGTTATCAGGTTGTGAGGTCGCTACGCTTATAGGTTTTAAGGACTGTGCAGAACCTTATAACCTTAAAGCCTTATAACCTTAAACCTAAAAAACCTCATAACCTACAAGTTGAGCACAATGGAAATATAATTATTAACTACATAAACATTAACTTTCAATCTTATGAAAAAGTTTTTTGCAAAAAGTTTGCTGTTGATTCTGCTGGTATTCGGCGGAGTCCACGCAGCGTATGCTGACTATTGGTCAGCCGACAGTTACAACGGTCATTTCAACTTTGGGAGCAGGACGGAATTGACCTTGGACAACCCTTGGATCTCTTGGAATTATCCTTACCGTGATGAGGATGGATATGATGACGTGGTGAAGTACTCGCGTTTCTATGTGGGCGGAAGTGATGCAAGTTTGAAGAAGTATAATACCAATCCTTCGAGCTACTTCAGTAATCCATGGGAGCAAGGTAAAGAAATTCTCTATATGGGGAGAGAGGTTACTGTCGATCAGCATTCGAACGCCGACTATGGAGTGAGCTACATCAAAAACAGATTCAATAGCGGGGATATTCAAATCGCTGAATTCATGTTCTACCCTGGCGAAAAGATGGGACCTGCACAGATGTGTGGTTTCTTCGTACGCTGGACGGGCTGGTGGGACGTTGATGACGACAATGAGCATAGCGATAGCGAAGACGGCTATTGGATGGGGATGGCGCGTAGTAAGTTTAGTGGAAGTTCATTAGGTGCCGATTGGAGTCGAGGGGAAGGTCAGGGTATTGTGAGATATGGCCAAATGACCTATAACCTTCCAGCCACCAAGGCTGCCACCTTTACTCGTCAACCTGGAGGCAAGATTGCGGTGTCCGTAACAGCAGGTAATATCCATGACAGTTGGAATGAATACTATGGTTTCTGTAAAGACAAATCGGTCGACGATTATGGTTACTACAAGAATGAATATGGTACAGTGAAGTTGAACAACACTACGGGTGCGGCTTCGTACACGCTTAAGGAGCAGTTACCTAACGGCAAATTCAACGAAACTTTCGACGAAACTCAGAACTACACGATTTATTACCATGAATTCTATAAGCGTACGCAACATACTACGAACCAGCATTTCCAGGGGAGCAGACTCTCTTTCGTGGTGAAGGGTTTCACATACCCCACCGAGGTTACAGCGACTCAGAACAAATGGAATAAGACTGTGACGCTTCAATGGAATGTCAATAATAATAAAAAGAATGCCAACTACGATCAAGATGGTGAGTGGATTGTGTTCCGTAAAAAAGAGGGAGATTCTAAATACTCTATATTGACAAGATTCAAAAACAATGTGGGCGATGAAAAATGTTCGTATGTAGACAAAGATATTGAGACGGGGGCCAAATATACCTATTCTGTGACCTTTGCGCCTACTGTTTATGGTGAAGTTTCTGAACCCATCAACTCAAAGCTTACCGCAACCCCCAAGAATCCCGTGAAGCATGACAACACCTTCACATTCTACAAAGTGACACCCAGCCTTTTCAAAGGTGCAAGTGGTGGTATCAAGATTTCATGGGAACCAGAGGAGCCGACGAATAAGGATGCGAAGTTCTACGTCCAGCGTTATAACGAAGATCTAAAAAACTGGAAGAATTTGAACGAGATCCCCCAAACCGACACAACGTTTGTCGACACCGATGTAGAGTCGTGGAAGGTGTACAAATATCGTATCAAGACCAATTACTGGAACACGGATTTCGAATCTCAGGAGGTGGAGTTTACCTATGCCATGATGACCCAAGTGAAGGAGTTTACCGCTTCGCAGGGTACATACAGCAATATGGTAAAACTAAACTGGAATGTGACCATACTTAGCGAGGGTAACACCCGTTATACCATACATCGCAAACTCTTGGGCGACCCTCAGGCGGTGTACTCCCAACTTTACGAAACGGAGAGTAAGGGTGCTTCATTCTACTACGAAGACCTCTCAGCGCAGCCTGGACAATTCTATGTATATAGGGTGACCGCTTATGCTTATGTCGATGCTACAGCAACAGAGGAAGCGAAGTGGAAGGTAGGTAACTCCATGGAGTGTGATGGTTTTGTGCAGACTCGCGGCATCCTCTCTGGACGCATCAAGTATGGCACCGGAACTGCGGTGCCTGGTGTAAAGGTGGTACTCACGAAGAGTGGCGATAATGACAACACCGCCCAGCAGTTTTATTCACTTTATCTCCCGGGTGACGGCGCTGCGGGTGTGCAATGGGAGGTCTCTAAAGAGATGATTGAAAACTACTTCACGGGTAGCAATCGTCCCTGGAGCATCCAGTTCTACGTGCGTCCCGATGGAGGAATGACGGGAGCCGCAGACATCCTTGATGTGAATGGTTATGCCGGTGTGGGCGTCACCCCCGTAACGGAAGGTTACGAACTCCGTATGAAGAGCGCTTCGGGTTCAAATGCCCCGACATACAACTCTACGGGCATCGTTATCCCTGCCGATGAATATACCCACCTTGCGTTCTCCTACGATGGCGCCAGCACCTATACCTTGCGTGCTATCCGCCCCGCAGATGAGAGCGAGAATAACCTTGTCTTCACGGAAGGTAAAAACCTCAAGACCTTGACCGGAAAGGCCAACGTAAAGTTTGACGACACCAACCGCTCACGCTCCGTAACCTTCGGTAAGAGTGGGTTCAAAGGTTTTATTGACGAGATACGCGTATGGACCAAGGTACTCACTGGTAAGGAGGTGGATACCTACCACGACCGCACCCTTACCTGCACCGAGAAAAACCTGCTCGCTTACTGGCCCATGGATGAGGGTATCAATGGCATGCGTAATGTCTATGACTACAGTAAGACTAATGGTGTTGCCAACAGCAACCACGCATACATCCAGGGTTCCCCCTTCATCTCCGAGGTCGTACCTACCGAAGAGCAACTCTCTATCTATGGTTATACCGACGAGAACGGTAACTACGTCATCCGTGGCGTGCCCTTCAGTGGCGATGGCACTACTTATTTGGTACGTCCGACATTGGGTGTGCATGAGTTTAACCCCAGTTATCACACACGCTACGTAAGTAGCAACACATTGACGCACGACAATATCGAGTTTGAAGACGTCAGCAGCTTCAAGGTAACAGGTGTGGTTTATTACGAAAACACTACTTATCCTGTACAGGGATGTAACTTCGCTATTGACGGCAACTTATGTTCAAAGGACGGTCAGTTAATTGAAACTGACGAGCAGGGTCGCTTTGAGATTAGTGTACCTATCGGCGACCACTATATCAACATAACGAAGAATGGTCACACCTTCGTTGCTGAAGGACGTTATCCAGCAGGTGTGGGTTCATTATTTACCTTCAACCGAGAGGTTTCTAACCTCACGTTCTATGACAATACGTTAGTAAGCATAGTAGGTCGCGTAGTCGGTGGCGACATCGAAGGCAATAAATCTGTTGGTTTCAGACAAAGCAAGAACAACATCGGTGTTGCTGAATTGGTATTGACTCCCACCAATGATCTCTATTCGCTCAACGTGGTGAACGTAACCGAAGGTCTTACCTCACGTTACGAGAACAATACAGAGACATTGGCGTGTGCTTCTACAACAAGCAATATTAACAGTACCTCATGGCGTGGTGCTGGTGAGCAGTCTGGCAAAATTTTTATCCACACCGATGCCGAGACGGGGGAATTCTCTGCTATGGTTCCGCCACTTATCTATAACGTTTCGGCACCTGTAGTGGTGAAGACTCAGGAAACAGTTGGCGATGCAGGTCTTGTAGACCTCAGCAATCCTAACGTTACAGCAACTGACACGACTTCGGTAATTAATGAGGAAACAGGAAATGTGTATACCTCTGAATTTAACTACAACAAGAAATATGTAGTTATTTACCACTCAGAACCTTCGTTCACTGTAACACAAGCCGATTTCAACAATGGCGCGTTTGGTTGTGACGTGCTTGACATAACAGACCGAAGGGGTAATTTCACTGTAAACATCGTGAATAAAGAGGGCAAACCTAACTACACTTATGGCAAACCTTTCTTCGTACAAGGAAATCCCTATCATTTCAAGCTCAAGGGTTATGAACAGTACGTCAACTATGATGACGATGCAGAGGCCATCACATCTATTGTACCTTTGAAGGATTGCGTAGTAACAATTTCTAACGCTCTTTCTGATGGTCAAACAGTATTGGCAAAAGTTGAGGAAAATGAAGAGGGATATCAAGCTGGTGACGTCTATGACCTCGAAGAAAACCAAATCCTTTTGGATGAGAAGGGCGAAGCGGACTATACCTGGAAGGCGGGTTATCCCAACATTACGGCTCCCTATTCACGTAACATCTCAATGACGTACGAGATTGGCGGTAAGGTGTATGAATGGACCATTGATGGCAAAAACTTTATTGAAGGTGTTATCCTTGGTTCTATTCCAACAGGTAGTAATTTTGTCACATCAGGTCCTGACAAACTATTGATGATTTTGCGTGATCCCCCAGGAAGTAATTCAAGTGCTGAATGGTCAAGCGGTACCATAACAACCAAGGAAACGGTCACCGGACACCAGTGGACCTCGGAAACGACCATTAAAGACACATGGGAGTTTGGTATTAAAACGGTGACATTCCATGGAATTGGAACCGGAGCTATTGTGTCAACGGAGAACACAGACGAATTTACTGCAGGCGCAAAGGTGGTTACTGAAGGTGAGAATGGGGAAACCGTTACTCACTCGTTGACAATTACAGAAGCTATCGCTACATCCGACGACCCCAGCATGGTGGGTTCTATAGCTGACGTTTATATTGGTTACTCAAGTAACTTGCTCTTTGGTAAAGCACGCGAAGTAAACTTCTTGCGCGATGAAAATGGCAATATCGAGTTAGGTGTGGAAGATATTATTTCTGTAGGTTCACAATTCAGCACGAAGTTCAGTTATACTGGTTACTACATTGAGAGTTATCTCATTCCTAACTTGATTCAGATTCGTAACAGTAAACTTATCACGGTTACACCTGAAGAATACGCCAACTATCAGAACACGACCGACGAGTTAATCTATATCACCATGTTGAGTCCTGACGACGAACGATTTGGTTCGGACAACAACGATAAGGAAATCTGGGGGGGGGATGCTACAGCAGTTGATGCCATCGAAGGCCCCAGTTACAAGATTGTACTTCCTGACAGAATTACGAACGGTGAAGCATTGAACGATGAAATCGGTAAGGAGTATCAGGCTGACCAGGATGAAATAAGATGGGCAAATATGCAGATTTCAAACTGGATTAAGTACCTTGCACAAAACGAAAGAGAAAAGGTTGAAGCTTGGGGAGGTCGTGATGGTAATATTACGGTGACAGAACTCGGTGAAGAAAAAGAAGTGGGTAGATTGATTAACAACTATTCACTCGATGGAGGAACAAGCATCACTTATTCACTGGAAACGGAATACGTGGACACCGATACTCACGAACACGAAACGGGTGCACTTGCCATTTTGGGTAATAAATTGGGTGCTAAGTTTAATGAAACTGGTTTCGCAGCTGAAGTTGAAACTGAAACTGGTGGTAAGCGTCACTCATACACCAGCGATGGTAAGTCTGATATAGCATCATTCAGCTTTACACTTTCTGAGAGCGGTGATGATGCATTGACGATTGATGCTTATCGAAGCGTTTCTTACAGTCCTATGTTCCGCACTCGTGGCGGACAGACCAGTGCTCCGTATGAAGACGAAGAATACACCAAGTACTATTGGCCTGGCGATTACAAACTCCATGAAAAGACCATGCAGATTGAGGTACCTGATATTGAAGTTGAAGTACCTACCGTAAGCAACATCACTTCTGGTTCAACGGCAAGCTACACTTTGTTGCTCTCCAACAAGTCAGAAATCGACTGCGACCTCTATTACAAGTTGCTCCAGATGGACGAAACCAATCCCGATGGTGCTCAGTTGAGTATCGACGGTGTGGCGCTCTCTGACAACCGTGTGATTAAGGTGCCTGCAGGTGAGGTAGTCAAGAAGACGTTGCTCTTGAAGCAGAGTAACCTCGGTATTCTCGATTATGAAAGAATCGGTATTGTACTCGCTTCACAAGAGCAGGGTGACCCCACAGGTACATACCCGCAGATTGCCGATACCGTATATATTTCTGCCTACTACGTGCCCTCTTCTTCACCCGTGAAGATGGAATTGAACCGCACACTCTTGAACTCATCAAGCGGTGCGAACCTTGACATTACGTTCAACAGTTTTGATCGCAACTACTACAACTTGAAGGCATTCCGCATTCAGTATATGAAGCAGGGCGATACCGATTGGACTACGCTCAAGGAATATTTGGTTGACGTTGAGGAAGGTCAGCAACTCTCATCAATGCAGACGGTATTGCCCGAAGCAGCGAATGTGACCTATTCACTCGACATGAACTCGTTTGCCGATGGTAAATACACCTTCCGTGTGCTCTCGGCAAGTACTTACGGCACAGGCGAATCTACGTTGGTCACTGAGGCTATTGAAGTTATTAAGGATATGTCACGACCCATGGCGTTCGGCACTCCGAAACCCACAACGGGATTCCTCGGTATGGGCGACGACATTGAAATTACCTTCAATGAAAATATCAACAACGGACGCTTGACGACTACGGGTAACTTCATCGTAACAGCAGCACTGAACGGTCAGACAGTGGCTCACGATGTGGCGCTCAAGGCTACGGGCAGCGAAGGCGCTGTAGCTAAGACTGAGGCCAACATCAACCTTATCGGTAAGAGTTTCGCTGTTGACATGTGGGCAAGAATCAGTGGCGAAGGCACGATCTTCAGTCACGGCAACGGACAGACCAAGTTGACGCTTGGCGTGAAGGAGGTAGAGGGTAACTACTACTTCTGCGTAAATGGCGAGGTGTGTGATACGGAGCATGCTCTCCCTGCCGACAAGTGGATTTACTTGGCATTCAGCCTCGACCAAGAGGGTGAAGATTCTCGTTTCTCTGCATTGTATGCCAGTGATGCAACGACAGTGCGGCTTGCTGATGAATTGCCTATCGAGAGGTATGAAGGCAACGGTGTAGTGGCATTGGGTAACGGATTCACAGGTGCTATCCACGAGGTAACACTTTGGGATGAAGCGATTGATGTGACGAACCTTCAGGCGCAGATGTACGAAACCAAGATGCCCACGACCGAGCATCTCATTGGTTACTGGAAGTTCAGTGAAGGTATGGGCACACAAGCGAAAGACTTGGCGCGCAACCGCCACATGAACCTTGATGCTACAAGTTGGTATCTGAACAATAAGAACATGTCGCTTGCTCTGGCCAACGATGCGTTGTACGCTGGTGTGGATGGCGTGGTTATCAACTTGGCAGAGTGTGCTGCACGCAATGGCGATGACTTTGCCGTTGAAATGTGGTTCTGCGCAGAAAGAGAGCAGGATCATGCGTTGGCTTACCTGTTCCATACTGATGCGTTCAGCGTAGTGCTTGAGAACAAAAAGTTGTCACTCCGTGCGGATGACAAGGTGCTCATGTCATTGGGCAACAAGGCATACAACGATGACAAGTGGCACCACTTGGCCATCAACGTGCTGCGCAATGGTAACACGAGCGTCTATATCGATGGTGAGGCAGTGGGACAGATTGCTTCGGCAAATGTTCCTGCTTTGCAGACGGTCTACATGAGTCTTGGCGGTCAGCTCGTTGAGGTAGTGACTGAAAAGGAAGACAAAAACGAAGTTCATTATGAAATGCACGACAAGTTGAAGGTGCAGTTCGATGAAATTCGCGTATGGAACGCTACTTTGAATGCGAATGTATTGCGCGACCGCATGCATACACGCCTCAAAGGCGATGAACCCGGACTTGCGGCTTACTATCCGTTTGAGGAAGAAAAACTCGACGGTAACATGCAGGTTGTTACGGAAGGTTCAGCAATGGATATGGTGACACGTCGCCTTAAGGCTACTGGACTCAGAGATAACAATTATGCGATTGTCTGCACAGACGAGGCACCCGCCCTCAAGCCTGTGCCTGGAGAAACGAATGTGAACTACAACTTCGTGGCAAGCGAGCGCGGTATCGTCATCGAATTGGGTGAGGATGCCAACCGCATGGAGGGTGTAACGGTGAACATCACTGTGAAGGATGTGCTCGACCTCAATGGTAACAAATCACTCCCCATTACCTGGACGGCGCTCGTACAGCGCAACCAGTTGTCGTGGTTTGATAATACCCTTGATGTGGTAGGTCGCATCGGTGAAGAGAAGAAGTTCACCGCTACCGTGACCAACCAAAGCGCACAGACGGAGTATTGGGCATTGAATGCCCTCCCCTCATGGTTGAGCGCGAACTTCACATCAGGTGCGCTCCCCGCACTCGGCACACAGGAAATCACCTTCACCGTAGACGCTTCGGCGCCGACAGGCAAGAGCGAGTTCACGGTTTACATGAGTGGTAACAATGCTATTCTTGTTCCGCTTACGGTGAACATGAACTTGAGAAGCGAAGCACCGGATTGGAGTGTAGAACCTGCCGACTATGAAACGAATGCAACGCTGTTTGGTGCGGTTAAGATCAATGTTGATGACAAGGTAATGTTCAGCGAAGATGAAGACGACCTTGTAGCAGCATTCATCGACGGCAAGTGTGCGGGTGTAACAAACGTACAGTATGAAGATTTCAGCGACAGTTATCGCATATACCTTAATATATATGGAAACTCTGACGCTATTGGTAAGGAAATTGAACTGAAAGTTTGGGACGCAAGTACAGGTGTTGTTCACCCGATTGTGATGGCATACGAAAACCTTGGCTGTGACGTTGAAAACGAAAAGGCAACTGTGCTTCACTTCGAGGAAAATGCTACATGGGGTGACTTTGACAATACCTACCTTGTCTATGCTACCAACTACATACAGCAGAGCACACCGTTGAAGAAGAACTGGAACTGGATTTCTGTACATGTAAACAACGTTGAGAGCCAAAATGCAATCAACTATGTTCTTGAAAGTATCAATCCTAATGGTAACCTTATCAAGAATAAGTCTGCTCACAGCTTGTATATTGACCAAGTTGGTATATGGAACGAAGGTAACGGTGCTGTTTCAAACGTTACAACAAGTTCGATGTACAAATTGCAAATGAATGCTGCCGACACACTTGTAGTAAATGGCGAACTCGCCAACGGTGTTGAGGTTGGACTCGCAAAGGGATGGAACTGGATTCCTTATACCCGCAATTTCACATTGTCACTTGACGATGCTTTGGCAAGTGCTGAACCGATGAAGAACGATCAGATTAAGGGTCAGGAAGGTTTTGCTATGTACAACGGCACGGCATGGAGCGGTACACTAAAATCGTTGGTACCTGGTAGAGGTTATCTCTACAGTAGCAGATCAGCGGATGAAAAGACGCTTACATATCCTGAAAAACGCAATGTGGAAATGATTGCGAAGGCTCCGGCACGCAGAATGACTTCTGTCAGCATGTTTGCACCGATAGATCCTTGTGAATTCGAAAGCAACATGACTGTACTTGCCGTCTGCGACGAGGAAGACTTTATAGGAAATGTACAGGAACTTGCGGTGTTTGACGGAGCAAGATGTATGGCTGTTGCGAAGCCTGACGCTGACGGTTTCTTCTTCCTGACAATTCCTGGTGACAAGACGGTGACAGGCAGACTCTCCATCGTTGCTGTTGTTGACGGCAATGTTGTTGAAGCTTCCACATCGCTCTTCTTCAGCGAAGATGCAACGTATGGTGATTTCGACAGACCGTTTAAGGTTGCCTTAAGAAACGCGACTACTGCCATCGATGAAATCCTGGCAAGTGGTGACTATAACAGAATGAAGATTGTCGACTTGAGCGGACGTACGTTCTATTCAGGAACTGTGTCTGATTTCAATGAGAATGACTTAAAGGATGATCTCTACATCTTTGAGTTCTTCACCGCTGACGGTCAAATTGTATGTTATAAAAAGTATATTAGACGCAATAAGTAATGACTAAAAAACTATTTACAGTAGTGGTGCTTCTATGCACCACTACTCTATTATTAAAAGCACAGGACTACGAACCCAACTGGTTTAAAAAGGGGGAAAACTTTTTTAACGCCGTTGACAAAAACACCGAGAGCAATTTTACGATGGACGTAATCGGCACCATTGACGGTGAACGTTGCGACAGTGCTTACGAGATTGGTGTCTTCTGCGGTGACGAATGCCGTGCGACAATGCCTTATTCCTCTTCGTCACGAATCATGTACGAATATTTCGGTTACTATTCTGTGTTGACCATTAACGGAGAGGCTGGCGAAAATTTCAGTTTCCGCCTTTACGACCACCGAAACAATGTTGAGGTAGGCGCATTGACTCCTCCTGAGGTATTGCCTTATGTGGCAGACAAGCAATATGGTTCGTTCAACGAAGGACTCTATAACCTTGCTTTCAACGAGAGTACGACCCACCGCGCTACTCTAACCATAGATGATGCTACCGATTTGCCCTTTACGGGAAAACAGTACAGCATCACAGCCGACGGCATAGCGTGCTGCTATACACGCAATGCCTATCTTGACGGCGGTTACGAGACGATTGTGCTTCCCTTTGATGCCGACATCGCTTCAATAACGTCTCAAGGTTTTGTCTTTGAGAAGTTCGAAGGTTTTGGCAACAACACCATCAGGTTCGTAGAACTTGAAGAGGGCGAAATGCTGAAAGCGGGAGTTGCATACATTTTCCGCTATTCAGGCACTCCGTCGGACGACAGACAAGAACTGCAATTCGAGGCTTCTGTACAGCAGCTGAGCGATGAGATTATTCAGGAAGAAGGCTGGGCTGGCACATTCAAGGCGATGAGTGGCAATGAAGTTGCTGGAAAGTATATTCTTAACTTGACAGGCGACAAGATGCAGAAAGCTGGAAGTGGCGCGTCACTGGCGCCGTATCATGCCTGCTTGACACTCCCCGAGCATCTCAACACCGCGATGCTTACCGTTGTGCACAGCAGAGTTACTACAGGCATTGACAAACTGCAACAGCATGGCGACGGTGCAGAAATAATTTATGACCTGAGCGGCAGAATCATCAAGGAGTTGCCTCGCAGTGGTATGATTATTAAAAACCAGAAAAAGATATACGTAAAATGATGCGAAAGAAGAAGGTTGAATATCAGAGTCCCCAAGTATCTGTTGTGGAAATAGACATATGCAACTTGCTTTGTGCAAGCATTGTTATCTCTAATGAAGAGGTAAATACTCCAGGACGAGTAAACCATAGAAAAGATGCAGGTGCTTGGTCTGAGGAAATGTGGAATCAGAAACGTTGGGAATAGTGCCCCAAAGTTTTTCTATATAATATAAGAGGGTGTGTCGAAACGCAAGATTTCAGCACACCCTCTTTAGTTGTGTAAGCGCGATAACATGCAAGGTAGTTGAATTTGGAACGAAAGGTGTATACTGACGTTCATGACCAAGTCCTAAATTGATGAGCAACGTAGCAGTTTCCTTTGAAATACCAGTGCTGGTACTTTTTGTACCAAGGGCTGGTATTTTTTCTACCAGTAGTGGTACTAAAAATACCAGCCCTTGGTACAAAACTTTATTCCGTTGTAATTCTACTGGTATTGATTATAGGAAGGCATAATATAGCAGTTACTTTCCTCCTCGTAAGGCATAATACAAAATATTGGTGTCTGGTAAACTATTCGAGAAGTAACGGCCTGAACCAAAGGTCGCTGACCAACGGGAGGCAAAGGCCAATAAGCATCCAGCCCAGGGCAACGCCCTGGGTCTATGGACGTTTTGGTTTGCGACCTGGAAGGGCAAAAGCATTGAAGTTCGAAGTTGTATAATTGCTTTTGCCCTTTCAGGGCGCAAGTCTCGACTGCAACAACACCCAGGGCGTTGCCCTGGGCTAATGGCTTTATCCCCTTTCAGGGGAATCATACCTACTGTGTGGCTTGTACTATTCAAACAAATTTATATTCACAGAGTTAGAGTTGTTTACCAGACACCAATATAATAGAAGTAATAAAATGCAACACCGGGCAGTCCATTGCGGACTGCCCGGTGTTTATGAATGATGTTTTGTTTCTGATTTACTCCCAACTATATTCCCAATCTTCTTTGGGCTTGGTAAGCACCTCATAATCCTTGTTCGCTTCCTTATCGGTAAACTTCAAGGGGGGCGAGGCTGCCAGTAATGCAACTGAATTGATTTCAAGAGCATTTATTTTAGGAGTTACATATACTTTTCTCATTGCGTCTGTTGATTTAATGATAAGTTAATAACTTGGACTACGTCCTTCACATCTACCTTACCGTCGCCATTGATGTCATACACGCCCAGTAGGGTGCTTTCATGATCCAGACTGCGGTTGATGACCGCCACCACATCCTTTACATTCACGACTCCATCTTTGTTGACGTCCCCCTTCATGGTGGTTTGCACATCCGACTGTGTGCCGTCCCATTCAGGGTCACTGGGATTCGCAGGGTTGTAGATGAAACGTGCTGTGAGGGTCACATCGCGTGCTGGCATAAGGTAGTTGAAGGAGCGGTTGGTGCTGACCAACTTGCCGTTGTCGTACCATCCTTGAAACACAAAACTTTGGTTGGGGTATGCCGTCACCGTCTGGTAGTTGTCAAATACCACCTTCGTACCATTGTTGATGTTGAAGGAGCAAGCACCTTCGGGATCGCTCTGTAAGTAAATGCGGTAGACATCGGTATAGGAGGGATCAGAAGGAGGGGTGGGGTCATACTCAAAGTGCGCCACAAAATGTGCGTGATCGGTGCCCATCTTATAGTAGAAACTGGTGCTTGTTGTATACACCTCACCGTTCAGCGTCCAATGTTTGAACTTAAAACCTGAGGTTTTCAGTGAATAACGAATCCAGACGCTTGTACCTTCATAGTACTTTCCCGCTCCCGACACATTTGCCGCCTCAACAGGATCAGACGCTACCGTCACCTGGTAGTACAGATTTGCTTGTGGGTCGGGGGGATTGGACGGATTAAAATTATCCTGTGCCCACAGAGTGGGTAGACTCATCATGAAGATGAGCCACCCTATTGTGAGTCTAAAAAGTGTGCTTTTCATAGGCTGCTTATTTCACCAAAGTTTTTTCACCGTTGATGATGTACACACCCTTGCCGTTTTCCTTCACACGGCGACCACCGAGGTCATACACCTTTGTTGCATCACCTTCCGTTGCTGTGCCTACCTCCTGAATACCCGTTACGGTAGCTTCCAGGAGCACCTCGAAGCGGTTGGCGTGTGTGCCCGCACCCGCACTGAACTGATAAGCACCTTGACGAAGGTCGTAAACGCTACCCGTTTCGCGGTCCTTCAAGTAAACGGGAGTATCCATGCGTGCTGCGCTGATGGTGAAGTCGCCAGCTGTGGGTGTGCTGAAACCAAGAGCGACGATGCCGTTGTCGGCAGGACGTTCGTTGATGGCATAGCGTTCCTTCTGGTCACCGATGGTAAAGAGTTGGATGACACCCTGCGTTTCAAACTTCGCAGCGTCACATGCTGCTTCGTACGCACGGCTCTGTGCTTCGTTAAACACGATACGTGTGCCGTCGGTCTGTTCGCCACTCGTGAGCACAAGGTTGATGAGTTGACGTGCAGGTTGTTCCTCGTTTTCGCTCATCACCTGCATCTTGGGTGCTGCTGCCGCCTGAGCCTTCTTGTTCTGAGACTGCTTTTGCGTCATCTGCTTATCGCCTTGGAAACCTACGCTTGCCGTGCCTTCAGACTTCTGTACGAAGAAGGTCTGGAAGGGTGCAAAGTGGTATTCGTCATCACCGGGGCGCATCGCTACATACTTCGAACCGTCCCATACGGTAACGGGGGCTGTGTAGTCCATATCGCTCATGTCGTAGTAACTCAAGTAGGGGTTACCCATAAAGTTCCAGCTCGCATCCTTGAGGTTTGCACTCACATGCGCCAGGAGTTCCAAGTACTTATCTTCCTTCTTGAAGCGTACGTTCTCGATGTTCAGCGTGAGCACACCCGATTTAGAGCATTGGAAGATATAACCCTGTGCCGCATTAAGCTTGTTGCCATTCACCGTTTTCCATCCCGTCTTACCGTTTGCACGCTCAGCGCCATCGTAGTAGCGCCATACATAACTACCTCCGTTAGATAGGGAGATGTCCTCCAACATAATGTCGAAGGGGAAGGCGAAGAAGTACCACTTTCCGCTGGTCACATTGATCTTGATGTTCAAGTTGTCTACCGTTAGGTTGTTGTCACCGATAATAGAACCACTGTTACCGTTACCGTCATTTTCCAGGTTTACGTCACCCAAACTTTGATTGGGCGTTTCGCTATCCGACTGTTCACCCTCTACTACGAGACCACCGCCAATGTTGATGTCCGCGTCGGGGTGTTCCCCATCTTCACCCTCAACAAACCCAGTATTGTCATCCACGGTGAAGTCACCATTCAGGTAGAAGTATTCGTAGGGTTCATTGAAAGTCTTGTGCACCAAGAATTCATTCCATCCCGAAGCAAAATAATAATAGTCGCTACTGGTTTCGGGCAGGTAGAGTTCCGCATTGGCTGCATTGCCAAAGGTTTCGTTACTGATACTTAAGGGGAGGATGGTGTAAGTATACACTTTTTTCAAGGGGCAATATGAAAGCGCAGTTCTGCTAATACTTCTCAAACTACTGGGAAGGCGAATTTCTGTCAGTTCTGTATCATAGAAAGCCATGTCACCTATAGTTGTCAATCTGGGAGGTAAGGTAACGCTGGTAAGTTTGCTACAACCATAGAATGTATTCGCATTTATACTTGTTACCGACGCCGGGATTTTAATGCTTTGAAGGTTTGAACAATTCCTAAATGCACCATCCCCAATGCTTGTCACACTATTAGGAATCTCGATTGAGGTTAAAGCGTAGCAATTGAAGAACGCATTACCACCAATGCTGGTTACACTATTTCCGAGAGTTATGGAGGTTAGCTTATGGCAACCACAGAACGCACTACTACCAATGCTGGTTACACTATTTCCAAGAGTCACGGAGGTTAACTTATCGCAATCATAGAACGCCCTATCGCCAATGTTGGTTACACTATTAGGAATCGTCACGGAGGTTAACTCATCGCAATTCTCAAACGCATTACCACCAATGCTGGTAATGCCCGCGGGCAATACCACTTCACGAAGTTTAGGGCATTGGTAAAATACGCTTTCTCCCATTGCACCATGCATTTCCTTGGGCAGTTTTATACCGCGCAAGGATGCATGCTTATAAAACAGACTACTACTCAATGTGTTATCCGCCGTACAGGTGCTGCCAGAGTAAGGATAATCGCACGCCACAATTTGTGCTTCGCTCAAGTCCAAATATGTTAAGTTCGGCATCTTCTGGTTGAACACAATGATGTCGTAACTGTTGATGGTGCCCTTAATGGTCAAGGAATACACCTCATTTACAATATCATCTTTACCGATAGCCTTTCGCACTCCAGAACCAGAAGACAAGGCTGTTATGGTGATGTCTTGTATAACACGCTCTTTGGTGGTAATAATATGTGCCCACTGTTTCCAACCTTCTGCATTCCTATAGGTATCTAATGAAGCTCCAGGAACAAAAATACGATCTTGAGTTCCCAGGAAATTGGTATAAGTAACAGGGGTCGTATTCAAAAAATGAATGTAGTCAAAAGAACAACCCTTGAAAGCATTCTCACCAATGCTTGTGACGGATTCTGGAATTTCTATATTCTTGAGGGCAGAGCATTCATAGAAAGCGTTCTCACCAATGTCCGTCACGCCATTAGGAATCGTCACAGAGGTCAAACCATCGCAATCATAAAATGCATAACTACCAATTTCATATCCTTGTCCTTTGTAATTGTCTGGCAATTGAAGGTTGGTCGCGTTACCCACATAACCAGTAAGGACATATGCCCCATCCGTGCCATCAAAATAAAAGTCACCATTAATCTGTTCACCTAAAAATATGCGGTATGCGTAATGCGCAATATAACCATAATCCGAAGATCCAATAGTAAGCGTCAAATTAGAATTGTTGATAATGGTTCTTAGGTTATAGCAACCATAGAACGCACTATTTCCGATGGTGGTTAGTGATTTAGGCAGGTTGATGCTCGGAAGGTTATTACAATAAGAGAATGCATTATTTCCGATGGTGGTTATGGATGATGGCAGGTTTATACTCGTAAGTCCATAACAATAATAAAACGCATTATTCCCAATGGTGGTTACAGACTCTGGTATGTTTATGCTCGTAAGTCCAGAACAATCATAGAACGCACAATTTCCGATGGCGGTAATGGATGCAGGGATCGTTGTATTCTTGCATCCCACTACCAAAGTGTTGCTTGCGGTTTCTATAATAGCATTACAGTTATTTCGAGAATCATATTTGGAATTCCCATTATCTACGGTAATGCTCGTAAGTTCATTACATGATGAGAATGCCCTCTCCCCAATGCTGGTTACAGACGCAGGTATGTCGATGCTCGTAAGTCCACCGCAACCATAAAACGTATATTCTCCAATAGTGGTTACAGACTCTGGTATGTTTATGCTCGTAAGTCTAGAACAACCAGAGAATGCAGATTCTCCGATGGTGGTTATGGATGATGGCAGGTTTATACTCGTAAGTCCATAACAATAATAAAACGCATTATTCCCAATGGTGGTTACAGACTCTGGTATGTTTATGCTCGTAAGTCCAGAACAATTGTAAAACGCAGATTCTCCAATGGTGGTAATGGACGCTGGAATCGTTGTATTCTTGCATCCCGCCACCAAAGTATTGCTTGCGGTTTCTATAATAGCATTACAGTTATTTCGAGAAACATATTTGGAATTCCCATTATCTACGATAATGCTCGTAAGTTCACGGCAACCAGAAAATGCAGATTCTCCAATGGTGGTTACAGACTCTGGTATGTTTATGCTCGTAAGTCCACAGCAATCGAAAAACGCAGATTCTCCAATGGTGGTTAGCGATTCGGGCAGGTCTATGCTCGTAAGTTCAGTACAACCATAAAACGCATTATTCCCAATGCTGGTTACAGACGCAGGTATGTAGATGCTCGTAAGTCCATAACAATAGCTAAACGCATATTCTCCGATGGTGGTTATGGATGATGGCAGGTTTATATTCGTAAGTCCAGTACAACCATAAAACGCATTATTTCCAATGCTGGTTACAGACGCAGGTATGTAGATGCTCGTAAGTCCACCGCAATTGTAAAACGCATGTTCTCCGATGGTGGTTAAGGATGATGGCAGGATGATACTCGTAAGTCCCTCACAATTAGAGAACGCATATTCTCCGATGGTGGTTAAGGATGATGGCAGGATGATACTCGTAAGTCCAGAACAATTGTAAAACGCATATTCTCCAATGGTGGTTATGGATGATGGCAGGTTTATGCTCGTAAGTCCATAACAATCAGAGAACGCATGTTCTCCGATGGTGGTTATGGATGATGGCAGACTGATGCTCATAAGTCCCTCACAATTAGAGAACGCCGAATTCCCTATACCCACTACTTTGTATTCGCCCCAATATGGAGCGATGACGGTTGTAGGAATTGTAAGATACCCTTCATAAGGTTGATCTCCTTGTGTTACAAAAACTTCATTCTCATAATCACCGTTCCAATTTCGTTCATAGTAAATACCATTATGCTCGAACTCATAGGCATACATCATATTGCACATCAAGAGCAATACGCTTAACAATGAAAATCTTAGTGTCTTCATAAAAATATAGAGTTTTGTTGTTATGCTTTATAGGGCTAAGTTATTACTTTACCACCTTCTTTCCTCCAACAATATAAACGCCCTTTGCGGGTTGCGCAATGCGGCGACCACTGAGGTCGTAGGTGGCGGTAGGATGGAGTGTGGTAACAGGGATGCGCTCAATGCCGGTGGGGCGGTGGAGTCTCAGTGCCGCAACGCCCTGGAGCGAAGCGGGAAGGGTGAGCCAGCATTTACCAGCGGGAACAGCGAAAGAGGTTTCGCCCACACGGTAGAACATGGGACCTTCGCCCTGATTCTGCAATACATAGTTGCGAACCTCATCGGTGATTTCCTGCTTCACCATGGTGCCTGTAAGGTAACCATTGGTGACCACCTCCTGATACTGCGCTGCGTCGACTTCTCCCGAAAGGGTGCCGTCAAATCCGTTGGAGGCATATACGATATAGGGCGTGAATGCCTTGAAGGAAGACTGTGCTGTAAGTTCCAAGCAGTCACCATCAACTGCCTCACAACTGTACGCCTCAAGTCCTGCGGGAAGGGCTGCGTCGAAGGGCAAGATGCAGGTGCTGAACTTATTCGTTGCCGAAACCTTCAGCGCTACGGTACTGGTGGCGGAGGCAGTGCCAATCGATGTGGGGTCGAAACTGTCAAATTCGGGACCTTCGGAGTTGATGTCTGAAAAGACGATGTTGCGCAATGCTACCTTCACATCACCAGGTTTCAAATAAGACGAGGGAACAACTCCCACACGAAAGAGTTCGCCAGTCGCAGCCAAGAGTTTGCGGTTGCCGTCAATATCGGCACAGATGACTCGGATGAAATCGTCGTTTACCTTTATGGCCAATGTGTGGTAAGGTACCTTGCTGCGGTTGGTGGGGTACATTGAGGTGTCTTCAATGTAAATGTCGGGTTCGCCATCGTAGTAAGCGAGTTCAAGACCCTCGGGCAGGTAGATGTCCAACTGGTATGCCACATAATCCATGGAGGCATTCTCAAGATGGATCGCAAAATACTGTGTTTCAGTTTCTCCCCCAGGTTTCAAGGAGAGCGCTCCCGAAGCATACATACGGTCTGCCTGCGCCCAAACGCTGGTGGTGCACAACCACGCGCAAAGCAACCATGCCACTTTCAGGAATTTGTTGTGAAAGATTTTTTTCATATGAAGATAAATATTGAAGTTTTGCAATTTGAGACTTGCCGTATGAACCTTAAAAACAATCTTCTGCACATGCTTATGCAGATGTATACGGAATACCTTGCAAATGTACGTATAATATTATTAATTTTTATTAAATGCGCGAAAAGATTTTTGGGGAATCATGCAGGAATACTTTCTGTGTGTTCTGTGGATTCTGTGTGAAAATCGTCTCACGCAGAGGCGCAAAGGGCGCGGAGTATGTCCTTATATGAGAAAAATTTGCACACAGAAATCACAGAAAACCACAGAATTGCTCACAGTTTTTTTTAGACAGAAGAACATAAGAACATATTTTTATTTTCACGCAAAGGGCGCAGAGCTATATGTCCTTTTGTTCTTATGTCAAAAATTGATGCACACAGAAATCACAGAAATACACAGAATTTTGCTCCGCATGTCTCTGCGAAGGTCTGCGCCGTCTGCGTGAGACCATAACGCTCCGCAGGGATTCTGTGAGTTCCGTGAATTCTGTGTGAGACCACCTCACGCAGACTACGCAGAACTACGCAGACTTTGCGAAAATTTGCGACTTTGCGTGAGAAGAAAATTTCTCTTTCAGTCAAAACTGTTGCACACAGGAAATCACAGAAAACCACAGAAAACCACAGAATTTTGCTCCGCATGTCTCTGCGAAAGTCTGCGCTGTCTGCGTGAGACCATAACGCTCCGTAAGGATTCTGTGTCTTCCGTGTCTTCTGTGTGAGACCACCTCACGCAGACTACGCAGAACTACGCAGACTTTGCGAAACTTTGCGCCTTTGCGTGAGAAGAAAATATCTCTTTCAGTCAAAACTGTTGCACACAGAAATCACAGAAAACCACAGAATTTTGCTCCGCATGTCTCTGAGAAAGTCTGCGCTGTCTGCGTGAGACCATAACGCTCCGCACTCACTACTCAGGTGTAGCATGTTCATTTTTTTTTCATGCCGAAAAAATAAATTTTCGTGCCGAGAAAATAAATTTTTAAGCCGATAAAAATTACCAGGCGTGGGTACAAAAAAAAGAGCGTGCCACACAACTGTGCAGCACGCTCATTTTTTTAGTTTTTATCAAGTCTTAAAGCAATCCGTAGCTGAGGGCATCGATGTAATTGTAAACGATGCTGGCGATGCCGAGGAACACGACACCTGCGGTGCAGATGAGGAGTGCGAGGCGGGTGTAGTTGTCAGAACGGAAGGTGGCAATGGGCGACTCGTTGGGTTGGATGTACATTGCCTTTACGATGAGGAGGTAGTAGTAAAGTGACACTACCGTATTGACGAGGGCAATGAAGACGAGCAACACGTGACCACCCTTGAAGGCTGCCATGAAGATGAAGAACTTTGAGAAGAATCCTGCGAAGGGAGGAATACCTGCCAAGGAGAAGAGGCAGAGCGTCATGAGGAATGCCAACTTGGGGTTGGTCTTGTAGAGCCCATTGTAATCGCAGATGTTAATCTTCCCACTGTTTTCTTCTACGCTGCTCATCACGGCAAACGCACCGAGGTTGGCTGCCATATACACGAAGAGGTAGAACACGAGAGCGGTCATGCCTTGTGCCGAACCGTCCATCAAGCCCAATACGAGGTAACCTGCCTGTGAGATGGCAGAGAACGCCATGAAGCGCTTGAGATTCTGCTGGCGGATGGCAAAGAGGTTTGCCAAGGTGATAGAGAGGATGATGAGCCAGAAGAAGATCTCGTTCCACATTTCGACATAACTGGTGGCGCCAAATACCTTCACGAGAATGGTGAAGAGCGCAAAGGCTGCAGCACCCTTAGAGATCACACTGAGGTAACCCGTTACTACTGTGGGCGCACCTTGGTAGGTGTCTGCCGTCCAGAGGTGGAAGGGCACGAGTGAAATCTTGAAACCCAAACCAGAGATGATGAGCGCAAGACCTGCTACGGTGAGGGGTGTCCAAGAGTTTGCCGCCAACGCCTGTCCCATAGGTTCGAGGTAGAGTGTACCTGTAGCGCCATAGAGCAACGACATACCGTAGAGCATAAGGGCTGCAGAGAAGAGGGCGAGGAGAATGAACTTCGCACTGGCTTCAGCACTTTCGTAGCGCTTCTTGTCGAAGGCAACGACTGCCGCCATAGGCACAGATGCCAACTCAAGGCCGATGAAGAACATGAGGAAGTGCCCTGCAGAAATCATGAAGAACATACCGAGGAGGGTGAAGAGTGTGAGCAGGTAGAATTCGCCCTGCTTCACCAAGTTTTCCTCACGGCTGAGCCACTTGTGTGCCATCAAGAACACGATAAGTGTGCCGACAGAAAGGATGCTCTTTACGACCGTCATCATGGGAGTGTGCACATACATGCCACCGAAGGCGGTGAAACTTTCTGTGGTGCCACACGAAGCGCAAGGCAATAAGTTGAGCACGATATGCACCAACAGAAGAACCGCAGGCAAGCAGGTGTTGTAAACACCCTTCCCGCTCTTCTTGTCGGGACACATGAAGAGGTCCGCAACAAAGAGTATGAGAATCACTGCAAGGAGCGAAAGCTCGGCGTGCATTGATAAGAATTGTGAATAATCCATAACTAATTAAGGTGGGAGGTTATTAGGTCGCTTCGCTTTAAGGTTATAAGGGGAAAGACACACTGGAAACTTAAGTCCGCATGGTCCTTACAACCTCAAAACCTTGCAACCTTAAAACCTCTTTACATAAACGGGTTCAGATCAATGAATTTGTCCAATTGGTTGATAATCGGCGCTACGCCATCTCCAATCAAGTTGCTTACCCAAAGAGGAGCGATACCCAAACCTGCAACGCAAGCGATGAGGCAGATCACAGAGAAGCGTTCGTCCCAAGTTGCGTCGGTAAGGTGGAGGTGGTGTTCATTCGTGCAGGTGCCGTAAAGAATCTTTCCGACAAGGCGCAAGATGTAAACCGCCGTCACTACGATACTCGTACATGCAATGATGGTGAGCGTCGTGTAGAAGGTGCCTGTGTTTTCAAATGAACCTACGAAGATGGTCATTTCAGCCACGAAACCACTCAAGCCAGGGAGACCGAGGTTAGCCAAACCGGCAATGACATAACAAACTGAAAGGAAGGGCATGATGCGCATCAATCCTGAAAGTTCGCGGATGTCGCGTGTGTGCGTTCTGCCGTAAATGAAACCGATGAGGGCGAAGAAGAGGGCGGTCATCAAACCGTGGCTCAACATCTGAAGTACAGCACCCGTGCAGGCAGTTTCGTTCATCATCAAGATGGCGAAGAGCACGAGACCACAGTGAGACACTGAAGAATAAGCGTTGATGTACTTCAAGTCGGTCTGTACGCATGCTGAGAAGGCGCCGTAAACAACGGAGATACCCGTAAGGATCAAGAAAATCCAACCCAATTCGTGTGCCGCCTGGGGCATGAGATACATGGCGATGCGGAAGCAACCGTAGCCCCCGAGCTTCATCAACACACCTGCGTGGAGCATAGATACAGCGGTGGGCGCAGAAGCGTGACCGTCGGGACTCCAAGTGTGGAAGGGGAACAAGGCTCCGAGTACACCGAAACCTACGAAGGTCATGGGGAACCACAAGTATTGGTTGTCGAGAGCGACGCCGTGTTTCGCAATGTCAAGAATGTTCATCGTAGAAGCGCCCGCATCGAAGTAGATACCGAAGATACCACACATCAAGAAGGCGGAACCACCCATGAGCATGAGGGTGAGTTTCATGGCAGAGTACTCCTTCTTACCGCTACCCCAAACACCAATCAAGAGGTACATGGGGATGAGGGCGATTTCGTAGAACATGAACATGGCGAACATGTCGATGCTGATGAAGAACCCGAATACACCCATAGAGAGGAGGGTGAACCAAAGGAAGTATTCCTTCGTGAGGGGTTTGAGTTGCCAAGAAGCAAAGGTGCCCGTAAACACGATAATCGCCGAGAGCAAAATCATCGCTACAGAAATACCGTCGACACCTACAGAGTAGCAGATGTTGAGGGGTTCAAACCAAGAAACTGCTCCCGTGTAGAGCATTTCTGCCGTTTCACCCGCAGCACGGTCGCCCAAGAAGCGAGCGGTAAGGTGGATGGCAAGCCCAAGAAGCGCTGTGCTACCAGCAACCATCACACCACGTACTTGATTGACGTTTTTCGCCAACCACAAACCTAAGAGCATCACCAAGGGGATGAACACAAAGGTAGAGAGATAAAGAATATTTTCCATAGTTGGCTACATGATCAAAATGAGAATAATAACGAGGATGCCGAGGAGGAACACCTGTGCGTAGAGTTGTACAGAACCACTCTGCAAACCGCGGATGGCGTGACTCAACTTGTGGGTTCCCCAAGCGAGGAAGTTGAAGAAACCGTCCACTACATTACGGTCGAACCACGCAATGGGGCGAGAGATGTAGGCGAAGATGATTCTGTGAGTCACGAACTGGTACACCTCGTCAAGATAGAAGCGCTTGAATGCCCAACGGTGGAGTCGGGGGAAGGCGCCGTGGAGTTTTTCAGCAACGGGTTGGCGACTGCCAGCGTAAATGTAGGTTGCCAATGCGATAGACACTACCGCAACGACGATGCTTGTGGCAGCAACGGTCCAATCCAAGTGAATGTCGTAGGCTTCGCCCGAAGCACTTACAAAGTGTCCGAAGGGAATAAATCCAGCAACGAGCGTAATGCACGTAAGCACAATCAAGGGAAGGGTCATCGCAAGCGGTGCTTCATGAGGCGTGTGATGCGCATGGAGTTCCTTGTTTTCTGTACCCCAGAAGATGCCGAAGTACAAGCGGAACATGTAGAATGCAGTCATTGCCGCTACACCCGTCATGATCCAACCTACTACGGGACTGTAGTGCATACATGCCGTAAGGATTTCGTCCTTTGAGAAGAACCCAGAGAAGGGAGGAATACCCGCAATCGCCAAACATGCAATGAGGAAGGTGATGTGGGTAATGGGCATATACTTGCGGAGTCCACCCATTGCCGACATTTCGTTGCTATGAACGGCGTGGATAATGCAACCTGCGCCGAGGAACAAGAGTGCCTTAAACATAGCGTGCGTAAAGAGGTGGAACATAGAAGCCATGTAACCCAGACTTGCATGGTTGTCAATCACTGCTCCGTGTTCGCCAGGAAGACATACGCCCAACGCTACCATCATGAAGGCAATCTGCGAAATGGTAGAGAACGCAAGTACGCGCTTGATGTCACTCTGTACGCAAGCCACCGCTGCTGCATAGAAGGCAGTAATAACACCTACCCACACAACAATCGTCATCGCTTCGGGAGCATACTGAATCCAGAGGGGGAAGAGGCGTGCAATCTGGAATACGCCGGCAACAACCATCGTCGCAGCGTGAATCAACGCACTGACGGGAGTGGGACCTTCCATTGCATCGGGCAACCAAATGTGAAGGGGGAACATCGCACTCTTACCGGCACCACCAATAAACATCAGCACGAGGGCGGTGGGGAGCATGAAGGCACCTGCCGCAAAACCTTCAGCGTTGAAGTCAAAGCCGAACGACTTGCAGTAGTAACCATAGATAAGGATACCCACAAGGAAGAACATGTCGGCAAAGCGCGTTACGATAAACGCCTTCTTAGAAGCGGCAATCGCTGCGGGAGTGGTGTAGTAGAAACCGATGAGGAGGTAAGAAGATACACCCACAAGTTCCCAGAATAAGTACATCTGGAAGATGTTGGTGGCTACTACCAAACCGAGCATAGACATGGTGAAGAGGCTCAAGAAGGCATAGTAACGCTGGAACCCGCGTTCGCCCTTCATGTAACCGAAAGAGTAGATGTGTACCATGAGCGACACCGTAGAGATGACGATAAGCATCATCACCGAGATGGGGTCGAGCAAGATACCCATATCAAAGTGCAAGTCGCCGAGGGGCAACCAAGTAATGTTGTAAGGCATTACTTTCTCGAATACTCCGTTTACGCGGTCTGCGGTGAAGTATTCGAAGGCAGTGAAATAAGAGAGAAGGGTTACAACTCCCAAACTCATTGTGCCGATAATGCCGGCCGCCGTCTTGCTGATCTTACTGTCGAGAAGTCCGAGCAGTAAGAAAGAGCAGAGGGGCAAAAGGAGTATGAACAATGTATATTCCATAGTGGCTTACCATTTCATTTTCTTCAACTCATCCACAGAAATGTTTTTGAGCATTCGATAAATATTGATCATAATGGCGATGGCAATAGCGCTTTCCGCAGCTGCAATAGCAATGCCGAAGATGGCAAAGAAGTAGCCTTCGTGACCTTCGGGGAAAAGCATGCGATTGAACACCGCAAAGTTGATGTCGGCAGCGTTGAGCATCAGTTCGATAGAAAGCAACATCGCAAGGGTGCTCTTTCTTGTGAAGAAACCGTAGATGCCGGCAAACAGCATAACTGCCGAGATGATGAGGAGATATTCTAACTGAATCATAGTCGTAGTATTAGCGTTTACGGGCAATAATCAATCCGCCAACGATGCAGGCAAGTAACAAGATACTCACCGCTTCGAAGGGAAGCAAGTAACCGCCTTCGCCTGTTGAGAGCATCTGCTTACCAATTTCCTCAATGCTGAGGAAGGAAGCATCTGATTCGCTGGGCGCAGAAAGAACGGTTGCCAAGAACTGTTGCTTGAAGAACATTGCAATGAACACGGCAAGTCCAGCAATGCAAGACATGCCTACGGCAATCTTCTTCATGAGATATACACGGTTGAGCTTTTCCTGCTGACCGCTGGTCAAGAGTATCGAGAATACATAAAGCACAATGATACCACCAGCGTAGACCATGATTTGTACCGCACCGAGGAACGAATATCCCATCAAGAAGTACAAACCTGCCGTGCCCAACAGCACGAAGAGCAGGTAAGTTGCCGCGCGGATAATACTCTTGCTCACCACTGTAGCAATGGAGGAGAGCATGATGATTACCGCAAGGATAACGAACATTATATTGTGTGAATCCATAACTATTTAATTTTAGGTTTTAAGGGCGCTTCGCTTTTGAGGTTATAAGGTCTTTAGGGTCTTTAGGGTCTTTAAGGTCTTTAGAGTCTTTAAGGTCGAGAACGTGCAGGTAAATCAATCCCGCATGGTCCGTTCACCTTTAACCGTTCACCTTTAACCGTTCACCGATTTACTTTTCCGCCACCTTACTACCTTCTTTGTTCAACACTTGGATGAGTTTAGAGCGGTCGAACACGGCGTTTTCAAAACTTTGGTCGAACTCAATGGCGTCCTGGGGACAAGCGCGGGTGCAGAGCATGCAGAACATACAGCAGCCGAGGTCGTACTCGTACTTCACAAGGCGCTTTTTCTTCTTACCGTCTTCTGTTTCGTAAAATTCGCTGGTCACCTTAATAGAACCATTGGGACATGCCATTTGGCAGAGTCCGCAACCGATGCACTTGTGTTCGTTGGCTTCGTTGTGGGGCATGATGAGTGCACCACGGAAGCGGTCGAACATCTGCAACTCCTTACGGTTTTCGGGATATTGTTGGGTGATTTTCTTCGTGAAGAACTCACGCATCGTAATCTTCAACCCCGTGCAGAGTGACTTGATGCCGCAAAAGAGTCCTTCGAAATAATTCTTTTCTTCCATGTCTTATTTAGAAATGAAGTCCGAATGCCACGAGGAGCGCCATCAAGACAAGGTTTAACATACTAATGGGTACGAGGTACTTCCATTCCAACGCAAGGATTTGGTCAATACGCAAGCGGGGGAAGGTCCAACGCATCCACATGAGGAGGAACACCACAAAGAAGGTCTTGCCAATAAACCATACGGCACCGGGGATGAAGTCCATCACATTGTTGAAACCGTCCAGACCGGCAATGTGGAGGGGCGCCCAACCGCCGAGGAATACCAAAGTGGCAATACCTGCGCAGATGAAGAGGTTGAGGTATTCCGCAAGGTAGTAATAACCGAAGTGCATACCTGAATACTCTGTGTGGTAACCTGCAGTCAATTCACTTTCACATTCAGGAAGGTCGAAGGGACCACGGTTACATTCGGCATTACCCGCAATCAAGTAAATGATAAAGGCAATCACTGCGGGAATGTGTCCGCGGAAGATGTTCCAACCTTCGGCATACTGCTGTTCTACGATTCCCTGAATAGACATAGTGCCTGTCAAGCAAATCATCGTGAGCATGGTCATGCCGATAGAGAGTTCGTAGGAAATGATTTGCGCACCACTACGCATCGCACCGATGAGTGAGTACTTGTTGTTACTACTCCAACCTGCGAGCAAAATGCCCACTACGCCTACGGATGATGCGGCGAGGATGAAGAATAAACCTACGTTGAAGTCCACCATCTGCGCACCGCGGTTCCAGGGCAAACAAGCAAAGGTAACCATTGACGCAGTGACCACGAGGAAGGGGGCTAGGTTGTGGAGGAACATGTCGGTGTTGCGAAGGTTGATGATTTCCTTGGTCAACATCTTAAACACGTCGCAGAACACCTGCAAGAGTCCCCATTTACCCACGCGGTTCGGACCGAGACGGCACTGGAAGAAGGCACACACCTTACGTTCCATATAAATGAGGATGATGGCAAACACGGCATAGAGCGTAATGATGGC
The DNA here is from genome assembly GCA_045656425.1 of Alloprevotella sp. Taxonomy (GTDB): domain Bacteria; phylum Bacteroidota; class Bacteroidia; order Bacteroidales; family Bacteroidaceae; genus Alloprevotella. The sequence goes on along the minus strand of JAZORE010000058.1, from coordinate 11,351 downwards.
AAGTGCAACGAGCACACTTTCCGTCAAAATCGCTGCCCATTCGGGCATCACCCCCGTAAGGGCGCCGTGCAACCATTCGGTAACTATTTTGAAATCAAACATAACTAATTATTTGAAAGGAGAAAGGAGAAAGGAGAAAGGAGAAAGGAGAAAGACCGTGCGGGGAATAAACCCAATCACTTCCTCTTTTTATTTCTCATTTTAACATCAGTCGTTAAGGGAGAAAGACCATGCGGAGAATAATGCGCCAGCCTATTTCTCATTTCTTCTTTCTCATTTCTCATTTTAACATCTATCTATCCACATCAGGCACAATATAGTCTACCGTACCGCCGATGGTAATCAAGTCGGCAAGCATAGAACCGCTACAGAGGGTGTCCATCGCAGCAACGAGGGGGAGACCTGTAGAACGGTAGTGCAAACGGTAGGGACTCTTGTCACCCTTACTGATGAGCATTACGCCAAAGATACCGCGGCTGCCTTCAACGGCACTGTAGTAAGTACCTTCGGGCACCTTGATGATGGGCTTCATCTTTTCCTGAATGCTACCTTCGGGGATGTTGTCCACGAGTTGTTCAAGGATGCTGAGGCTTTCCAGGATTTCGTCCATACGAATCATGTAACGGTCGAAACTGTCGCCACCTTCGCGCACCACTTCGTTGAACTTCACGCGGTCGTAAGCCGCATAAGGACGCGTCTTGCGCAAGTCGTTGTGCCAACCTGCTGCGCGACCTGTACCGCCCGTGCAACCGTAAGAAATAGCTTGTTCCTTGGTCAACACACCTACGCCCTTCGCACGGTTTTGGAAAATCACGTTGCCCGTAAACAAAGCGTGGAGTTCCTTCAAACTGTTGCGCAAGTAAGGAATGAGTTCCTTCACGCGGGGCACGAAGTTGGGGTGAAGGTCGTGCATCACACCACCAATCGTGTTGTAGTTTAGGATAAGACGACCACCGCACGTTTCTTCAAAGATGTCGAGAATCTTTTCGCGGTCGCGGAATCCGTAAAGGAATGCCGTTGTAGCACCAAGGTCCTGTGCCAAACAAGAGAAGAATAAGATGTGAGAGTCGATACGCTGCAACTCGTCCATCATGGTGCGAATCACCTTCACGCGGTCACTGACTTCTACGCCCACTGCCTTCTCAATGCACATGCAGAGCGCATGGCGGTTTTGCATGGCACCGAGGTAGTCCATACGGTCGGTCAACGCCAATGTCTGGGGGTAGGTGAGCGACTCATCAATCTTTTCAATACCGCGGTGGATGTATCCAAGGATGGGATCAATCTTCTTAATCGTTTCCCCTTCGAGGGCCACACGGAAGTGGAGCACACCGTGGGTAGAGGGGTGTTGCGGACCGATGTTCACCACGTAATCGCCATCTGCAAAAATCGTGTTGCGCTTGCTGGTTACCGTACCATCAGCATTCAATGTCAATTCTTCTGTATCGTCCGCCAAGGGTTCGTTGGTCATGCGGAGCGGGTTGTTCTTCTCCGTCTCGTCATCCTTACGGAAAGGATAACCCACCCAGTCTTCACGCAAGAATACGCGACGCATATCGGGGTGCCCCGTAAAGCGGATGCCGTAGAAGTCAAATACTTCGCGCTCGTAAATGTTTGCCACTGCCCAAAGGTCAGAAACACTGGGGAGTAGGGGATTCTCACGGTCGAGAGTCGCCGTTTGAATATGCACTACCTTGCCCGTTGTTGTAGAAGTGAGGGTGTAGATACATCCCAATCCTTCTTCCATCCAGTCAACGCCCGTAAGGCATTCGAGGAAGTCCATGCCTTCCGCTTTTTGGCGCTCCATTTCAGCGCGCAATTCCTCAGGTGCTACCACAATGGGTTTTACCTCGTTTTCAGCGGGAACGGCAGGCGCAGCAGGTTTAGGTGCGGGTTTTGCAACCGCAGGTTTGGGAGCAACTACAGCTTCTGCTGGTGCTTGTGTCTTAGTGTCTACTGTTTCCATTACGCTTCCTCCTGCTGGTTTAAGAGTTGTTCATTTTTAGTTTCCATCTCCGTTGCAAAGGGGTCCTTCTCCTTGCGGTTGGTAGTGCCGAAGAAGTTTTCCGCCTTCACCTTGCGCTGCAACTGCATCATGCCGTAGAGGAATGATTCGGGGCGCGGAGGACAACCAGGCACGTAAACATCCACGGGAATTACCTTGTCAACACCCATAACTACATGGTAAGACTTGGTGAAGGGACCACCCGAAATGGCGCAACCACCTACGGCAACCACGTACTTGGGGTCTGCCATCTGGTCGTAAAGGCGCTTCAACACGGGTGCCATCTTCGTGGTAATCGTACCACTTACGAGAATCACGTCCGCCTGACGGGGAGAGTTACGTGTTACTTCAAAACCGAAGCGGGCGATGTCGTGGCGCGCAGCGCAGACCGCCATAAATTCGATACCGCAACAACTGGTGGCAAAGGTCAAGGGCCAGAGTGAGTTGCTACGTCCCCAGTTGATGAGGTCGTCGAGGGTGCTCACGATAACATTTGTGCCGTTCTGGTTGAGTTCAGCCACGAGCTTTTCAAACGTCTCGTTGTCCTTAAATTCCTCGTAGGGAATATTCTTGATAACGGGTTTCTTTGTTACTGCCATTTGAGCGCTCCTTTCCGCCAAGCGTATGCCAAGCCCAGCACTAAGATAAACAAGAAGAAGAGCACGCTAAACAGACCGGCAGGACCGAGCGTGTTCATCACTACTGCCCACGGGAACAAGAACATTGTTTCCACGTCGAACATCAAGAAGAGGATGGCCAAGAGGTAGTAACCAATGCGGAACTGCATCCATGAGCGTCCGCGAGTGGGCACACCACACTCATAAGCCTCTTCCTTTTGCGCATTGTAACTGCGGGGAGCAATCAGTTTTGCCAAGATTGTCACCACGCCTACAAAGGCAATACCTGTCACGATAGCGGTGACGAGTAGGGTAAAGTTCATAGTTGTAGTATTTTAAGTTATTTTTTCAGTAGACGAGTAAACGAGTAGACAAGTTGACGAGATGGAATGTGATATAAACGACGGTGTGCGCCGCGTGGGGCATCTTTCACCTTTCCCTATTCCAAAATGCATTAAGGGTAGTTCCACTTACCTACGGCACGAGCCGAGAGGGGTGGTACTACCCTTAATGTGTCTTTCCTATTATGGAGTGCTAATACATGCTACCTGTTTCATGCTGTGACGCAAAACCAGCGGCAAACTAATGTTTGTCGCTACACAATTATTTACTGCGCACAACGACAAGAAGTTGCGTTGTTGTGCGTCGAGTTTTGTAGAATTGCTTAAGGTCACAATACTCAAAATTTTTCGCAAAAGTAACACTTTATATTTTATATGCAAAGCGGACTTGCCAATTTTTATTTATAAAAAAGGACGTGTGGCGAAATGGAACATACATTCGGGACTTTATGGGAGGGGAAATTCATTTCGTGAAAATTTCGTATATCGCTATTTTGCTTTCCCCTTTTGCTTCCCTTAACTATTAAAACGTAAATATCCCCTCAAAGTTATGAGTCCGTTTAATAAAAATATATTATCTTTGCTCCGAAATAGTGGGAAGACGTGACTGCTTCCCATGATGAAACCCGAAAATGACGCTTATAAAAAAGTTAGACCTTTTTATCCTCAAGAAGTTCCTGATGGTGTTTGCCGCAGCCTTCTGCATCACCCTCTTTGTGTTTATGATGCAGTTTACATGGCGCTATGTGGACGAACTCATCGGTAAGGGACTTACGCTGGATATTTTGGCGCAATTCTACTGGTACATGGGCATCACGCTGATGCCTCAATCGCTGCCTTTGGCGATACTGCTTGCTTCGCTGATTACCTTTGGTAACATGGCGGAGCAGTTGGAGTTGTTGGCAATGAAGGCTGCGGGGGTGCCACTGATCCGTATCATGCAACCCATCTTGATGGTGGTGGTATTGCTGACGGGGATTTCTTTTTACTTCCAAAACAAGGCAGCCCCCGAGGCGCAGGTGAGTATGCGCCAATTGCTGTTTAGTATGAAGCAGACGTCTCCAGCATTGGAGATTCCAGAAGGGCAATTCTACAATGGAGTGCCGAAGGTGAACCTTTACGTGCAGCGCAAAACGGCGGAAACGGGGATGCTTTACGATGTGATTATCTATAAAACCGACCGCGGTTTTGATCGTGCACAAATCGTGTTAGCAGACTCTGGAAAGTTGGAAATGTCGGCGGATAAGATGCACCTCTTCTTGGAACTTTGGCAGGGTGAACAGTTTGAGAGTCTTCAAGGACAAAGCGGATTGGGATTACAGCAGTCTGCCGAAGCGCCTTTCGATCGTGAAAGTTTTGACTACAAGAAATTTGTTATCGACTTTGACGCTAATTTTAGTATGATGGATGCGGAGGCGCTCCGCAATATGCCTGAAACGAAGAATATGCGCGAGATTGAATTGAGCGTAGACTCGATGAATCTTGTAATGGATAGTTTGGGCATCTCTTACTACGACAATATGCGTCGTGCTTATCTACGCAACCCCGACATTCTGCGTCGCGACTCTGCGAAGTATATTGCAGCGGTGGAGCAAGTGGCACACTTTGACACGATTCTCGCCAAGCAGACGCGCCGTAAGGTCTCTAATGCCGTACAGGGTGCGCGCAACGCTGTGCAATCCTATATATTCGACCTTGATTGGAAGTCAAAGACCATAGACTACAACGAAGGGCAGGTGCGTCGTCACTGGTTAGAGTGGCATAAGAAGATGGCATTGGCGCTCTCGTGCTTACTCTTCTTCTTTATCGGTGCTCCGTTGGGTGCGATTATCAGTAAGGGCGGTTTGGGAATGCCAGCAGTGGTGAGTGTGCTTATTTTCATCGCATACTTTATCGTAGATACAGCTGCCTTTAAGATGGCGCGTGACGGTAGTATAGCCGTATGGCTTGGAACGTGGGTGAGTCCGATGATACTACTGCCTTGTGGTGCGTATCTCACAATCATGGCAAACCGTGACTCTGTGGTGTTCAATAAGGATGCCTACATTCACTTCTTCCGTCGCCTCTTTGGCATTCGCACAAAACGCAATTTGTGGAAGAAGGAGGTGATTATCTATGAACCCGACTATGCGGCGCTTTATCCTGAAGTGGTGCGTCTCAGTGAAGAATTCCAATTCTATCGTGAACGCAAGAAACTTTACCGCGCGCCCAACTATAAGCACATCTTCTTCCGCCGCCGTGTGGACCATACGATGGAGGATTTGAACGAGCGCATGGAAGCGGTGGTAGAACAACTCTCCAATTCGCGCAACCAACAGATTTTGCGTGAAATCAATAAGATTCCTCAAATCTATGTTTACGCACATACGCATCCCTTTGCGCGTAAGCGTTACAATATCCTGGTGGGACTGTGCTTCCCCATTGGTATCTTGATGTGGTTCCGCATCTGGCGCTTCCGCCTACGCCTCATGAAGGATATCAAGCAAATTGTGAAGCGCATGGATCGCTTGCATGGATTGATTGGAGCTGAAATACAGAAAGATAAAAGATAACAGTGTAAAGATATCAGTCTTTCACCTATAAAAAATAACCTAATAATGGAGCAAAAATATCCAGTATCTTCTATTGAAGAGGCTCTTGAAGACTACAAGCAGGGGAAGTTCCTTGTCGTAGTTGATGATGAAGACCGTGAAAACGAGGGTGACCTCATTATGGCTGCAGAACTCTGTACGCCCGAAGCAGTGAATTACATGTTGCGCCACGGTCGCGGTGTGCTTTGTGCGCCCATCTCGTTGGAGCGTTGTAAGCAGTTGGACTTGGAATTTCAGGTGCAACGCAATACCAGCATGCTCGGTACGCCTTTTACCGTTACCGTTGATAAACTCGAAGGTTGCACAACGGGTGTAAGTTGTCACGACCGCTGCGAAACCATTAAGGCATTGGCAAATCCCAATAGCAAACCCGAAGATTTTGGTCGCCCCGGTCATATCAATCCGCTTTATGCGCAGGACCGTGGCGTCTTGGCTCGTGCGGGTCACACCGAAGCGGCTGTTGACCTCTCACGCCTCTGTGGTTTGCAACCCGCCGCTTGCCTCATCGAAATCCTTAATGAAGACGGCACCATGGCGCGTATGCCACAGCTTCAGGAATTTGCGAAGCGTGAGGGCTTGAAGATTATTACCATCAAGGACCTTATTGCGTATCGCTTGAAGCAGGAATGTCTCGTAGAAAAGGGGGAAGAAGTTGATATGCCCACCGCATACGGTCACTTCCGTCTCATTCCCTTCCGCCAGAAGAACAACGGACTTGAACATGTAGCCCTTATCAAGGGTTCGTGGGAACCCGGAGAACCTCTCTTGGTGCGTGTGCACTCTTCTTGCGCTACTGGCGACATCTTTAGCAGTGCGCGTTGCGATTGTGGCGAACAGCTTCACCGCGCGATGAGCATGGTGGAAGCAGAAGGCAAGGGTGTCGTGCTCTACCTCAACCAGGAAGGTCGTGGTATCGGTCTTATGGCGAAGATTGCGGCTTACAAGCTCCAGGAACAGGGCATGGATACCGTTGATGCCAACATCCACTTGGGCTACGACCCAGACTTGCGCGATTACGGAGTAGGTGCACAAATCCTCAACCTTCTTGGCGTAAGCAAAATGCGCCTCATGTCCAACAATCCTGTAAAGCGCGTCGGACTTGAAGCTTACGGTCTTGAAATCGTAGAGAATGTGCCCATTGAAGTTGAACCAAATCAGTATAATGCGCGTTACCTCAAGACGAAGAAGGAGCGCATGGGACACACGTTGCACCTCAAATAATACTGCAGAATTGCAGGTAAGTTATTCGTTGACGAGTAAACAAGGATAGTTAGCCTTGCAATCTGCATTGCCGTAAAAGTTCTTAACCATAAACCTCATGAGTGACAATTTTTACGAAGAGTCGGAATCACAGGAGTTGGCGATTGCTACGTTCATGAGCAACGTGTATCTTTGGATGACGCTTGCCCTTGTAATTACAGGTCTTGGGGCTGCATACGTATCCAGATTTCCTGTTTTTACGAAGACGACCGTATTTGGCTCCTTGATTCTTATGCTCATTGAGGTGCTCATCGTGTTGTACTTTCGTTCACGCGCCATGTCGCTCTCGTTCTCCAGGGCACGCATCCTATTCGTGTTGTTCTCCCTCCTGAATGGTGCTGTGTTTAGTTTCTTTTTCTTGTTATTTAGAGAACTTTACATGGAGACTACGGAGTCCATCGCAACAACGTTCTACATCACTGCGGGAACATTTAGCGTAGTGAGCCTCATTGACCACTTTAGGTATGAGGCGCTTCCAACCATGGGACGCTTCTTGATTATGATAGTCGTCGGTGTCATCATCGCGACCACCGTCAACTACATCCTGCAAAGTAGCCAAATAATGTGCATTATTAACTACGCTGGCGTATTGTTATTCTGCGCTTTAGCTGCTTGCGAGACTCGGAAAATCAAAACAAAGTTCCTCGAAATGGGCGGAGAGAAAAACGAAGAAACACTTAAAGTCGCTTTTCTCGGCAGTCTCGCACTCTACCTCGGCACTCTCTCTATCCTTATTCATTTGATAGACGCCTACGGAGATTCTCGTAAGTAACTTTAACCAACGAAAACTACGATACGACTTTAAGCCAGTGAACTGGCATACTCCCTCAGCGACACTTGCAATATCGTTGAATAAAGCTGAACCTTTTTACCACATAACCTCATAACCTTATGGAATCATCTTACACAAAATCTTACACCAATAATTCACGCGCAATTGACCGCCCCGCGGCATTTGCTATGTTGATGAGCAAGGTATACATCTGGATGACACTTGCTCTTGCTGTGACAGGACTTACGGCTTACTATTGTGCCTACAACACGAATATTGTTTATGCGATTGTTACCAATCAGTTATTGTTTTGGGGCTTGATTATCGCTGAGTTTGCTGCCGTTATTTATCTTACTGCGCGCATTGAGCGCATGTCCTTTATGACAGCGGGACTCGTGTTTCTGGCTTATTCACTTCTCAATGGTGTGATGTTCTCAGTCATCTTCTTGGCTTACACCATGGAGTCCATTGCCTCTACCTTCTTTATCACAGCAGGTACATTTGGCGCAATGTCATTAGTGGGCTATTTTATCAAGAAAGACTTAAGCGCTGTCGGCCGCTTCTTGACGATGGCACTCATCGGATTGATTATTGCTTCAGTGGTAAACATGTTCCTCCAGAGTAGTCTCTTGATGTGGATTTGCACTATCTGTGGTGTGTTACTCTTCTCAGGTCTTACTGCTTACGACACGCAGAAGATCAAGCAAATGTTCCTCATGCACGGCGCAGAGATGAACGAATCTACCATGAAGCTGGCATTGATGGGCAGTTTGACCCTCTACCTCGACTTCATCAACCTCTTCCTCTACTTGCTCCGTCTCTTTGGCGACCGTAAGTAAGTCATGGATGTTAGGAGGTCGTGGAATGTTCGAACCTTCTTGTCTACTCGTTTACTAAAAACTTGTCTACTAAAAACAAATTTTAATATTATGCAGACACTTTCAGCAACTCTTAACCGCCTTGCCCCTTCGGCAACGCTTGCTATGTCTCAAAAGAGCGCCGAACTCAAGGCGCAGGGTCTTGACATCATTAACCTTTCAGTAGGTGAACCCGACTTTAACACGCCCGACCATATTAAGGAAGCGGCAAAGAAGGCTGTTGATGACAACTTCTCACGCTACTCTCCCGTGCCTGGTTATCCCGCGCTCCGCGAAGCAATCTGCGCAAAGTTGAAGAATGAAAACGGTCTCGACTATACTCCTGCTCAGATTTCTTGTTCTAACGGTGCAAAGCAGTGCGTATGTAATGCGGTAATGGCACTTGCTGGTAAGGGCGGTGAGGTGATTATTCCCGCACCCTACTGGGTAAGTTATCCCCAGATGGTACTCCTTGCTGATGCTACCCCTGTATATATTGAGGCAGGTATTGAGCAGGACTTTAAGATTACTCCCGCACAACTCGAAGCGGCAATCACTCCCGCTACTCGTGCCATCATCCTTTGCTCTCCCAGCAACCCCACAGGTTCGGTTTACACTCAGGAAGAATTGGAGGGACTTGCTGAAGTGCTCCGCCGTCATGAGCGCGTGATTGTGATTTCTGATGAAATCTATGAGCACATTAACTATATCGGCGCTCACGCTTCTATCGCTTCATGCGAAGGTATGAAGGAGCGCACGGTGATTATCAACGGTGTCTCTAAGGCATACGCAATGACAGGCTGGCGTATCGGTTTCCTCGCTGGTCCCGACTGGATTGTAAAGGCGTGCAACAAGCTCCAGGGTCAGTACACTTCAGGTCCTTGTTCTGTAAGTCAGGTGGCTGCAACCGAAGCCTTCGCTGGTCCTCAGGACTGCGTAGAAGAAATGCGCCAGGCTTTCGAACGCCGTAAGAACCTCATCGTAGAACTTACGAAGCAAATCCCTGGACTCGAGGTAAACAACCCTACAGGTGCCTTCTACCTCTTCCCCAAGTGCAGCAGCTACTTTGGCAAGACCGACGGCACACACGTAATCAACAACTCTATGGACCTTGCCATGTACCTTCTTGAAGTAGGTCATGTAGCAACGGTTGGCGGTGATGCTTTCGGTTCTCCCGAATGCTTCCGCATGAGTTACGCTACCAGCGATGAAAATATTGTTGAGGCTATCCGCCGCATCAAGGAAGCGCTTGCGAAGTTGAAGTAAGACGTAAGTTTTGCTACATCCTTAATTGAAAAAACAATCTCCAAGTTAAATCAAATTAACTCCATATTAGTTTGATTTAACTTGGAGATTGTTTTTCTTATAAACGTTGTAAAATTCTGGACTCCCTTTCCATTCATTATTTACGGGGGTGATACCATTTGCTTATGGGATGAATATTGTATATGAATGGTGTTAAATTGCAAAATCGACCTTACATACCGTGAAATAAGCTCCTTGAACACGAATTTCAGGGAGTTTATTTTGTTTTGTTAAGGAATATGCTTAATTTTGAACCAAGATTAACATTTATTATGAATGTATGATGCCTGTAGGGTGTTGTAGATTTATAGTAACAAACGAATAAGAGTATGAAAAACGTGTTTCGTAGAAGTTTCGCAGCCATGGCGTTGCTTGCTTGTGTACTTCCAGGTTCGGCACAAGAATTTAGATCTTCCTATTTTTCAAAGATGTCTAAGTTCAACCATCAGATGAACCCAGCTTTGATTGATGAAAGTTACGGAGCGTTTCTCTTAGGACAGGTTAGCGCAACGGCTACAGGTAATGTGGGGTTGGGGAATTTCGTGTATGAAGTCAACGACATTGAAGGCGAAGATTATGTATCCTTCATGAGCAATCGTGTTGACAAGAATACCTTCCTGTCAGACCTTGAAGCAGAAAATGAATTGAATGTGTATTTGAATTACAATCTTTTCTCTGCTGTCTTCGTTAGATGGGGCGGTTCCAATTTGGTGGAATTGAATTTGCGCTCGTCTGCGAATGCCGTTGTGCCTTATGAATTCTTTAAGTTTGCAAAAGAAGAAGGCGTTGAAAACGAGTACCACATGAAGGACCTCTATTTCACCACTCAGAACTACTTTGAGTTGGCGTTGGGTCACGCACGCAATATCAACGAAAAATTGCGCGTAGGTGCTAAGGTAAAGCTCCTCGTTGGTGCTGCGTATGCCGACTTTAAGGTGAACAATCTTGAATTGGTGAAACAGCCTTCTCTGTATAAGTGGTCTGTAAAGGGTGATGTGCGCTTAAATGCATCGTTGATGGATTGTCCTCCTGCTTATGACGAGGATTACATCTCGGATGGCAGAAAGCGTATTGATGGCTTTGACGACATCAAACCGGGAATTTCTGGTTTTGGTCTTGCTGCCGATTTAGGAGCAACGTATCAGTTGACCGAAGATTTGACGTTGAGCGCTGGTATTACCGATTTAGGTTTTATCAAGTGGCAGGGGGTTCACACGGCAAGTTCTGCAGGTGAATATGAATTTGATGGTTTTAAGCATAGTAGTGCTGCAGCGAGTGGTAGCTTGGATAATGGTAGCCTTGAAGACTTGCAAAAAGACCTTGAAGACTTGTTTGCCATTTACGATGATGGTGAGAAGGATATCAATGAAACGCTTGCTGCAACCGTGAATGCAGGTGCTGAATATACAATGCCTTTCTATCGCAAGATGAGCGTAGGTGTGCTTTACACGGGTCGCTTCCATGGCGATTATTCTTGGCATCAAGGTATGGTTTCGGCAAATGTCCGTCCGTTGAACTGGCTTGAAGTCAATGCGAATGCTTCGATGACTTCTACAGGCTTTGCTATGGGCGGTTTGGTAAACTTTAAGTTAGGCGGCGTGGG
>JAZORE010000057.1:0-34059 GCA_045656425.1 Alloprevotella sp. | reverse complement strand
TGAAAAGCATTCTCTATGGTGGGAATAATGTCGTTGAAGGTGTACCCCGTGCGCTCCGTGAGGAAGTCCTCGCCATAATGGTCGTTGATGACCGCTTCAATGGAGGGAATCTCAATGCGCTTCTTGCGGGTTTTGCCGTGGTTGTCCTTCTTCTTCACCTCTAAGAAGCAATGCCCAGAGTCTAAATAGGTGCGTGCACGGACTTTCGTGCGTGGAAAATGGGCACAATGGTGCTGGCGGAACATTTCGTGTGTCACGGGAGTGTCCCAATACACCGTGCGGTAGCCCGCAATGCATTTCCCGTTGTTGTGTTGCGCTGAGTAGCTTTCAACGGTGAGCAACAGGAGGCGCTCAAGCGTGGCAACATTCGTGACAAACTTCGTGTCCGTGCGCTTCATGAGGCGTACGGACTTCATTTCTTCCAGCGTGATGGGCTTCATCTGCGCCACAAGGGAGTGGAGTTTATCGTAAAGGTTTTCCATCTTTAGTTTGCAAATATACGTAATTTTCCCAAACTAAGGAATTTAGTCTCTTATTATTTACGTTGTGAGCAGCGCTTGGGCGTTGAAAACTTTTGGCATCATGGGTGTCTCTATAAGGGGTGCTTCAAACCCTCTATTGGAAGTGGTAAAAACAAATGCGGAGTTAAATGAAATTAACTCGAAGTTAGTTGAAACTAATTAGGAGTTTGTTTCCCTAAAATCCCAACTCCATCTGATGGGTGCCCGAATAGGGGTGAGGGCTCGCACTAACCACCTTGCTACACATTATATAATATATAGGGATTCGAAGCATGTCGCTGGAGGGGCGGGAGAGGGGTGAAACGAGAAGGATTGTTTCTCAAAAAATGCGCTCTGCTGCCAAAATGAAATCACTTTCCCGATTTTGCTTACATTTTGCTTTCCTTATAGGTGGTGTTTGCCGACAAAAAATACCCTTCAGATGCTATTTTCCCCTAAAAATCAATCATTAGATAAGAAAATAGGTGATTTTTTTAGAATTTTGTTTGTCAGTAGTTAAAAATAGTTTACTTTTGCCACTCGAATAATTTTGGGGACAACTTTCCAAACGTAGGGTGGCTCCATGTTATATGACTAAACAACTCAACTATTTAATAATTTAACAACACAAACAGTTATGGACAAAAAGTTAATGCTTTTGTTAGCGAGCTTCTTCTTTGGAGTAGTTACGCTAATGGCTCAGAAGCGTGTAACGGGTAACGTGACTGACGCCGATGGTGCTCCTGTAATTGGTGCTACTATTAAGGTGAATGGCACAAAGGTTGCTGCAGTTACTGATGCGGAAGGTAAGTTCGTACTTCCTAACGTACCTGCTTCTGCTAAGACTTTGAGCGTTTCTTCTATTGGTATGAAGGCGCAAGAAGTAAGTGTGAGCAACAACGTTTCAGTGGTGCTCGCTTATGACGATGAACTTTTGGACGAAGCAATCGTAGTCGCTTATGGTGTGGCTAAGAAGGGTTCGTTCACCGGTTCAGTATCACAGATGAAGGCGAAGGACTTGCAGAAGATGCAGGTTGCTAACGTCTCTAAGGGGCTTGAAGGTCAGATGGCCGGTGTGCAGATTACCTCTTCTACAGGTCAGCCCGGTGCTCAGGCTTCTATCAACATCCGTGGTATCGGTTCTATCAACAGCTCTGCTCCCCTTATCATCCTCGATGGCGTACCCTACGATGGTAACTTGAACTCTATCAACCAGGCGGACATCGAAACAATGAGCGTACAGAAGGACGCTTCTTCTACTTCAATCTACGGTGCGCGCGCAGCTAACGGTATCATCATGATCACTACTAAGAAGGGTCGTGAAGGTAAGACTAACGTGAACTTCGACGCTAAGTGGGGTTTCTCTGAACGTGGCGTTAAGCCCTATCAGACTGTACGTAGCGAAGCTGACTACTACGAACTCTACTGGGAAGCAATCCGCAATCAGTACTTGACTAAGGGTGCTAACGCATTCGACGCAGGTATCATGGCTTCACAGAACTTGATCAAGGACCTTGGTGGTTATAACTCATTCAACGTTGCTGACGCTGACTTGATCGACCCCCTTACTGGTCGCATCAACCCCAACGCTCAGCTCCTCTATCACGACGACTGGGACGATGAACCCTACAACACTGGTCAGCGTCAGGAATACAACGCTTCTATCAGCGGTGGTACAGACAAGACTCGTTACTATGTTTCATTGAACTACCTCGATGAAAAGTCTTACATCAAGGCTTCTGACTTCTCACGTATCTCAGGCCGTGTAAACCTCGAACACGAAGTAAACGATTGGTTGACAGTTGGTGTGAATGCTAACTACGCAAACACTGAAACGAACTACACTGCTGACGCAGGTACAACAAACTCAATGTTTGCCTTCACTCAGGGTATCGCTCCTATCTATCCCGTTTACCAGCGCAACGCTGACGGTTCTTACCTCCTTGACAACAAGGGTAACCGCATGCTTGACTATGGTACAGGTAACGGTAAGGCGCGTCCTTACTCAATGAACGCAAACCCCTTCCTCGACATCCTCTACAACGTACACGAATACGAGTATGACGTAATCAACCTCCGTGGTTTCGCTGATATTAAGCTCCCCATCAAGGGCTTGACGTTCCACGTTGACGGTGCAATGGACAACATCGCTTCTTACAGCACAGAATTCCAGACTCCCATCGTGGGTGACGCTCTTGCTGTAGGTGGTCGTTCAACAAAGTACGCTGGTCGTTCACGCAACATTACAACTTCACAGCGTTTCAACTACTACAAGGAATTCAACAAGTGGAATGTTAGCTTGATGGCTGGTCACGAAAGTCTCCGCCGTATGAGCCAGGGATTGGAAGCACAGATGACTAACTTCTTCATCCCCAACAACACTGAATTCTCTAACGGTGTAACTCCCGGTATGGACCCCAGCTCTTCTAAGAGCCGCTACTCACTCGAATCTTACTTCGGCCGTGCAGAAGTTTCTATCGCTGACCGCTACAGCCTCTCAGCTTCACTTCGTTACGACGGTTCTTCTAAGTTCCATCCCGACAAGCGTTGGGGCGCATTCTGGTCAGTAGGTGCTGCTTGGCGTTTGAGCGAAGAAGAATTCTTCCAGTCTTCTTTCCTCCGCGACTATGTTGACAACTTTAAGGTTAAGGGTAGTTACGGTACTCAGGGTAATGACGCTATCGGTGGTACATATGCACTTTACCTCGACCAGTACACTGTATCTAACGTAGACGGTAAGCCCGGTGTAACTCACGCATACCGTGGTAACCCCAACCTCACTTGGGAAAAGTCTACTAACTTCAATGTAGGTTTCGAATCAAGCTTCCTCAAGAACCGCTTGATGGTTGAATTCGACTACTTCATTAAGGTTACAAGCGACATGCTCTTCAACCGTCGCCTCGCTCCATCTGTAGGTGTGCCCTCAACTATCGCAGACAACGGTATGGAAATGCAGAACGAAGGTGTTGAATTGACTTTGACTGGTGTACTCGCTAAGAAGAAGAACTTCAACTGGACTGCTTCTTTGAACTTGACTCACTACAAGAACACTATCAACGAACTTGAACCCGGTAAGGATCCCACAGGTTACCAGAGCGGTAGCTACTGGCGTAAGGTGGGTGGTAGCCTCTACGACTTCTACATGGTTAAGTATGCTGGTGTAGATGCTCAGACTGGTAATGCGTTGTATTACCTCGACGTAGAAAAGACTGGTGTAGTTAGCGACGCAGAAGGCAACCCCATCCTCGATGCTAACGGCAACAAGCAGTATTACAACTACACTGAAACTACTACAACTACTAACGGTTCTTCAGCTACTAAGTATGAACTCGGCAAGTCTTCTTTGCCCGATGTATATGGTGGTCTCAGCACAACTATTGAAGCGTTTGGTTTCGACCTCTCTATCGCTACTGCATTCCAGGTTGGTGGTTACTGCTACGACGGTACTTACGGTGGTTTGATGGGTTCAAACGCTGGTTCTAACTTCCACATCGATATGTTCAAGCGTTGGCAGAAGCCTGGTGACATCACTGATGTTCCCCGCCTCGAAAATGCTAATATGAACATGACTGGTGGTGTTACTAACGACCGCTTCTTGACTAAGTCTGACTACTTCTCTTTGAAGAACGTACAGCTCGGTTACACAGTGCCCAAGGCATGGTTGAAGAAGTTCTCTGGTATCGAATCACTCCGCGTTTATGCTGTAGGTGACAACCTCTTCCTCGGTTCTAAGCGCTTCGGTCTCGACCCCCGTCAGAGCCTCTCTGGTGCTACAAGCAGCGACTCTTACTCTGCAATGCGTACCGTATCATTCGGTGTTAGCGTAGCATTCTAAGATTTACCAACACAATTCTTTAACAAGAAACATAGACAACAATGAAAATTACTAAATATCTTAGCACGGTGCTCCTCGCAGGTACGCTCACCGCTTGTGGTGACAGCTTCCTCGAACCTCAGTATTCTGGGGCAGCAACCTCTGAAGAGATCGCCAATGCAGCACAAGACGACCCTCAGGGCGTGCTTGGTTCGCAGCTCGATGGTGTTTATGCCAACTTGAGCTTCATGAGCGGTACGGGTGCTTCTAACATCAATGGTCACATGGACCGTGGTCTCTGTGGTGTCATGATGCTTTCAAACAACACCTCTAACGACGTCAGCCTCTACATGGACGGTGACCCCTGGCACTTTGACAAGCAGCTTGAATACTATGGTCAGGAATACATCCGCTCTTCATGGCCCTGGCAGATTTTCTATACAGTCATCAAGGGTACTAACGAAATCGTTCCCATGATTGACCCTGAAACTGCAACTACTGAAGGTAAGGCAATGCTCGGTCAGGCGCTCGCCCTCCGCGGTCTTTCTTACTTCTACCTCGCTCAGTTCTATCAGGACACATACGCTACTTCTCAGAACAAGCCTTGTGTACCCCTCCTCCTTACTGATGCTGAAGGTAGCATTCAGAGCCGTGCAACTGTACAGCAGGTTTACGACCAGGTTGTAAAGGACTTGACAACAGCTATCGACCTTCTCGACGGTTGGAAGCGCTCTACTAAGACTCAGGTTGACAAGAGCGTTGCTCAGGGTATCCTTTCACGTGTTTACCTCGTAATGCACAAGTGGACAAAGGCTATTGAAATGGCTCAGGCTGCTCGCGCTGCTTATCCCTTGATGAATGTTGACGAAGCGTTCAACTACAACTACCAGGATGTAACTAACTCTGAAATCATGTGGGGTGTTGACATTACAACATCTACTTCTATGATTTACGCTTCATTCCAGTCTTGGATGTGTGCTCAGTACTATGGTTACGGTGGTCAGGTTGGTGCGTTCCAGCTCATCGACGCTAAGCTCTACAACTCAATTCCTGAAAACGACGTACGTAAGTTCCTCTATGTTGCTCCTGGTGAAACATATCCTTGCGACGGTTGGGACATCCCCGCTTACGGTAACTTGAAGTTTAAGGCTGAAGGCGCAGAAGACTTCCTCGGTGACTTCATCTACATGCGTTCTTCAGAAATGTACCTCAACGAAGCTGAAGCTCTTGTTCGCCTCGGTCGCGCTGATGAAGCTTACACGCTCCTTTCTGAATTCATGAGCAACCGTCTCACTGATGGCGAATGGGAAATCAAGCGTGCAACTATCGAAGTTGTTCAGAACCAGCGTCGCGTAGAACTCTGGGGTGAAGGTTTCTCTTACTTCGACCACCGTCGTTGGCAGTTTGACATGGACCGCGGTTACGAAGGTACTAACGACCACCCCTCTGCATGGCCTATCCACCTCCAGAACGGTTTCGTGCCCTGGTATCACTACGCTTGGCGTTACCAGTTGCCCCTCCGCGAAATCCAGGAAAACGAAAGCATCACTGAAGACGACCAGAACGTAATTGGTGAAGAAGGTAATCAGGATCCCGTTGCTGATAAGATTACTGACTGGAGCGAAAAGTAAAAAACTAATAGTAGGAAATGTGTGCCACATTCGTGTGGCGCACATCCCGAATAAACTAGATAACAAAGTATGAAACTTAATATTTTCAAAACACTTGCGTTGGGTGTCTTGACTATGGGCTTCGTTGCTTGTGACGAAGATTTCACCAAGGCAGACTACGATGCACCCATCGCCGCTGCAGGTGTTCTTCCCGAAGTTACTACAGGTGAAGCTGATGCTTTTGGTGAATCAGCCCTCATCGCTGCTTCGATTACACCCGTTGAAGGCGCAGCTGCTACTAACTGGGGTGTGCTTGTAAGTACAAGTGCAGAACCCACACTTGCTGGTAGCATCAAGATGGAAGGTGACCTCGCTACAACATCTAAGACTTTTGCTGTAACAGGTTTGACTGACAAGACTCACTATTACTACCGCACATTCGTAAGCGACGGTGTTTCTGTAGCTTATGGTGAAACTAAGGAATTCACTACTAACGGTGACGCTTGGGGTTCTGATCAGGGCTACTGGAGCTTTGCTACAGCTGCTGATGCAGACAATTACTTGCCCTACCGCGCTATGCTCAACGCTTCTCACTCTTCAGCAGCAGGCTTTACTACTGTAAGCATGGCAGCGCTCTATGGTCAGGAATTCTATGGTGTAGCTTCTACAGTGTTCGACCCCTTGAAGTTGTTCAACACGCTTTCTGGTTCTCTCGTGACTTACGGTGTAACTAACGCTGCAGGTTTCAAGTTCGACTTCAACGGCATGTTCTTCCCCAAGGTGTGGTTTGACGCTACAATGATTCAGATGTACTTCGGTGAAACAACTTATGCTGGTCACTTCGACGTTTACGTTTCTCACAATCCTATCGAAACTGCTGCTGACCTCCAGAACGCCACTAAGATTGGTTCTTCTATCGGTTCTTCTAAGGCACAGGAACTCTATGCTACAAACATGGAAACTTCTTCTAAGGAACCCATGAAGTTTGACATTCCTATGGAATATTGGGGTGAATCTTACGTTTACATCGTAAGCACTTCTGACTACAATGGTGTGTTCGGTGGTGACACAAGCTTCGGTATCGTAGTATTTGGTTACGGCATTGAAGTTACTGTTCCCGCAACAGCTGAATAATAAAGATAGAAATCCATCTACGGCATTGCTGTGGATGGATTTCTCTTTTTTACGGCATCACGATGAACCGTTAAAGTCAGTCTTCTGTGTGTTTTTTACTTTTGCTTTTGCCATTCGTGCCCTCCAAAATCGCGAGTTATTCCTTGCTTCAAGCGTTAAAGTGGTCAATATGAGGCATTTTTTTTGTCAGCCCCCGTTGAAAGTCGTACCTTTGCACCCGTAAACCTCACGAAGGGGTAGTAGTGAAATGATACAATCTGTATCTGTTCAATGACGCTCAGCGTTGCTACTGCCTGTTGTGCTTGCTGAAGTCAGTGAAAGGGTAGTGTAATCATTAAAGTTGATAGTTTTGAAAAATTGAAGGTTACACGAACGTTGACACTTACTTCTCAGTCGCTCAGTTGCTCTTAGGATGTAGCTGCCTTCGTGGTAAATTAAATCGAATGCTGAAAACAACTCTTAAAACAGGGCTTTTGATTTTAACCCTGTTGATTGGCATCACTGCAGCCAGCGCGCAAAATTATAAGGCGCAGGGTAAAGCCAGTTATTATGCCGACAAATTTAATGGCAGACTCACCAGTAATGGAGAAATCTTCAGTCAAGACAGTCTGACCTGTGCACACCGCACCTTGCCCTTTGGCACGTACCTTAAAGTGAAGAACAAGAAAAACGGTAAAGAAGTCATCGTGCGCGTTACCGACCGAGGTCCCTTCATTGCAGGGCGCATCGTAGACCTTTCGCGTGCAGCTGCTGAGCAATTAGGCATGATTCATGCTGGTGTTGCCCGTGTGGATGTAGAACAGGTGGAGAAACCCGTCTTCCCCGTTCTTTCTCCTTTCCGTTTGCCCATTTACCAGATGTATGACGAGCTTCTTGCCAAGAGTTATACCTTAGAGGAGTGGAGCGAGGAGCAACAAAAAGACCGCATCGCCCTGCTTGAAGCTCACATTAAGGACTTTATGAGCGATTACATTGCAGATTTGATGCTCTAATCCCCTCTGCTTGAAAATTCCCCCGAATAACTAAAAACAAATCGGCACTTATTTTGAATTATCTTGGAGATAGTTTGAAATAGGTGCCGATTTGTTTTTGCAAAAAGGGATGTAGTAAAAAACATTAAGGTTGTTGGCTAAATTCCAAGGGTTAAATAATATGGTAACGGTATAGGCGTTGTCCACAAAAGTTCGTTTGTTATTATTTGAAGCCACCAATGAACACGAATGTGCACTAATATCCATCCAGTCTTAAATTCCCCGCAAGGCATTCGTGTAAATTTGTGCCCATTCGTGGCTAAACTAATAAGAATACAATATCTTTGTGGTAGAGATTATTCGTGGATACCTGCTATATGATTGCAAAAATTATCCCCCTCCGATGTAACCTTTTTGCTTTTCGACCGTCTTCAATATAGGTATGAATAAAGCGCCCGACATACTTACCGATTTGCTACCGCTGAAGCACAAGTTGTTTCGGCTGGCGCTTCGTGTGACGCAAAACCGCGAGGAGGCTGAGGATGTTGTGGAAGACGTGTTGGTAAAGGCATGGGAAAGTCGTGCGACGTGGGATGAGTTGCAGTCGCTGGAGGCGTATTGCCTCACGATGTGCCGCAATCTGGCGCTTGACCGCATCGCCCTTCACGAACGGAGGAATGCTTCGTTAGATACCTCGCATTTGCAAACTCCCGACCCCGTGCGTTCACCGCATGAGTGCTTAGAGCAGGAGGAGCGCCTGAGGGTCGTTAGAACTATTATTGATCAACTGCCCGAGAAGCAGCGAACGGTTATCCACCTGCGCGATATGGAAGGGAAATCTACTGCTGAAGTGGCAACACTTTTGGACATGACCGAGGCAAATGTTAAGGTGTTGCTCCACCGTGCCCGTCAGTTTATCAAAACAACCTATCTAAAAATCGAAAACTATGGATTATAAATATATTGAACAGTTGTTGGAACGCTATTGGGCGGCTGAGACAAGCGTAGAAGAGGAACGTATCCTTCAAGCGTTCTTTGCCCAACGTGAAGTACCAGCTCATTTGGCACAATGGCAGCCCCTGTTTCAAACGCTTGCCTATGAGGGAGAGGCGGAATTGGGAGCGGATTTTGATAAGCGCCTCATGATGCGCTTGCAACCCCGCTCAACCTGGAGCGTGCACCACACGTTGCGCCGAGTTTATGCCGTAGCGGCGACCGTAGCGGTATTCTTCCTCGTTGGAGTGGGTGCGCATTATGTTTATAAGAGTACGCAACCCACCATTGTCTGGGATTATGACCCCGCAAGTTATCATGATTCTTATGATAACCCCGAAATGGCGCTTGATGAGAGTGTCGAAGCGTTGCGCATCCTTCAGCAACAGTTGCACACCATAGTTAATGTTGACACCACCAAAGTAACCTCAATGAAATGAAGCCGCTCGTAACCCTATTTCTCGCAGCCGTCCTCACTATGCCCCTGATGGCACAGCATGAGGAGGACTTTGCTGCCCATTTTGTGGAACTTAATGGCGGTGAGGCTGATTTGGAGTGCACTACAGTAAGTCCGCGCATGATGGAACGCATCCTGATGCTCCCTAACGATACTACGGAGAGCGATACGCTCCGTCCGCTGTTGGAACAGGTGAAGAGCGTGCGTATTGTGAATTGTACTACAACGCCCGAAGCCGCAGCGCTACTTTATGAAAAGGCAGAGGTGCTCGCGCAGTACCATCCCCTCGATTATCAACGCTATGGACACGATGCCGATTGCACGATTTATACGCGACGACGCGGTGAATTTATCGTAGAACTCGTGTTGATAATGCAGACCGAGGGCACGTTCTGTTTGGTGGACCTTACGGGGAACATGACGGGCGAAATCCTAAGGATCGGAATGGTTAAAGGGGAACGGTAAACGGGTGGGTAAGATTCACTATTTGAACGACATCTAATCAACTTAATTTATAGCCCCGAAACGCGGGGCACGCTGTACAATATTGCACTATTAAAACACCATAGATAGGGGGCGCCGGGAGGTGTCCCCTATTTTACGCTTACTTTCGGAACTTTGCCTTCTTGTAACTTCAAAATGACGAGAGGAGATAGGACGTTTGAAGGTTGTATGAAAGTCATACACTTTACAGCAACGGCGGTGTTAAATTGTTAAGATTCCCAAAATAACGCAGTTATCGTGGTGCAGTTCCTTAAATAAGTTGTATCTTTGCAGAAAATGTATATAAATCCTTAACGTACAAATAAACTTTTAACTATGCGCAAAGCTATTTACACGCTTCTGTTAGGTTGCTTGGCACTTCCCGCTGCAGCCGACTATGAGCACCCTTTGCAGGGTTTTGAGTATGACGCTTCGGAGAATTTGGCTCCGCAGGGTCGCAACGACTGGGAAAATCCCGAGCGCGTTGCCCTCAACAAGCAGCAACCCCATGCTTGGTTCTTCAACTTTGAGAATGTAGACCAGGCGCGCAAGGTGTTGCCCGAAAACAGTAAGTATTGGAAGTCGCTCAACGGCGAATGGAGTTTCAACTGGGTGGGTAACCCCGAAGAACGCCCCGTGGATTTCTACAAGGTAGACTATGACGTGACAGGCTGGGACAAGGTTCAGGTGCCCATGAACTGGAACGTGGTAGGTATTCAGAAGGACGGTTCACAGAAGTACGGTACGCCCGTATATTCTAACCAGCGCGTAATCTTTGCTCACCAGGTGGCTGTAGGCGACTGGAAGGGCGGTGTGATGCGTGAACCTGCAAAGGATTGGCCTACGTATAAGAACCGTAATGAAGTGGGTTCTTACCGTCGCACATTCACAGTGCCTGCTGACTGGGCAGGACGTCAGGTGCTCATCAGCTTTGACGGTGTGGACTCTTTCTTCTATCTTTATGTCAATGGCAAGTATGTGGGTTTCTCAAAGAACTCTCGTAACGTGGCTGAGTTTGACATCACGAAGTACCTCGTAGCCGGTGAAAATGTATTGGCAGTAGAAGTGTATCGTCACTCTGACGGTTCGTTCCTTGAAAGTCAGGATATGTTCCGCCTCCCCGGTATCTTCCGCACTGTAGCACTCTCTGCAAAGCCCCAGGTACAGGTGCGCGACTTGCAGGCAATTCCCGATTTCGACAAGGATTTCGTGAATGCTACGCTCGCTATTGATGCTGAAGTGCTCAACCTCACCAGCAAGAGCGTGAAGGGTTACACCATTGATTACTCACTCTACGCTGTAGAACTCTATGGCGAAAAGACGACTCTCGTTCCCGGTGTTTCTGCTTCAGTAAAGGTAGGAGCACTTGCGAAGAACGATGCCGACCATGCTAAGGTAACGATGCAGGTAGGTGCACTCGTGAACAAGTGGAGTGCTGAAGCGCCTTACCGCTACGTGCTCGTGGGTCAGTTGAAGGACAAGAAGGGTAAGGTGGTTGAAACCTTCTCTACAAACGTTGGTTTCCGTAAGTGTGAAATCAAGGATACTCCCGCTTCTGAAGACGAATTTGGTTTGGCAGGTCGCTACTACTTCCTCAATGGTAAGCCCATTAAGATGAAGGGTGTGAACCGTCACGAAACATGCCCCGAACGCGGTCACGCTATTACGCGTGAGCAGATGGAGTATGAAGTCATGCTCATGAAGCGTGGTAATATCAACCACGTGCGCAACTCTCACTACGTTTGCGACCCCTATTGGTACTACCTCTGCGACAAGTATGGTATCTACCTCGAAGACGAATGTAACATCGAGAGTCACCAGTACTACTACGGCGATGCTTCGCTCTCACACGTGCCTGAGTTTAAGAACCATCACGTTGCGCGCAACATGGAAATGGTGTACAACAACATCAACCACGCGTCTATCGTAATTTGGTCGCTCGGTAATGAAGCTGGTCCTGGTCAGAACTTCGTGGAAGCTTACAACGCTATCAAGAAGGTGGACACTACACGCCCCGTTCAGTACGAACGTAACAACGATATCGTGGATATGGGTTCTAACCAGTATCCCTCAATCGCTTGGGTGCAGGGTGCTGTGACTGGTAAGTACGGTGTTAAGTATCCTTACCACATCTCTGAATATTCTCACTCAATGGGTAATGCCGTAGGTAACCTCATTGACTACTGGGAAGCTATGGAAAGCACAAACTTCTTCATGGGTGGTGCTATCTGGGACTGGGTGGACCAGGCTGTTATTAACTACGATCCCGTTACTGGAGATAAGTATTGGGGTTACGGTGGTGACTTCGGCGACAAGCCCAACGATGGTATGTTCTGTATGAACGGTATCATGCGCCCCGACCTCTCACCCAAGGGACAATACTTTGAAGTGAAGAAGGTCTACCAGAACGTAGGCGTGAAGGCGGTTGACATGAAGAATGGCGTGATTGAAATCTTCAACAAGAACTACTTCGTGCCCCTCAACGACTATGAGATTGTTTGGAGCCTCTATGAAAATGGCGAATGCGTTTTGGCAAATCAGTACCTCACAGGTCCCAAGATGGCAGTTGGTCCTCGCGAAAAGCAGAACTTCCGTCTTGACCTCTCAGGCGTACAGCTCAACGAAACCAGCGAATATTTCGTGAAGGTTCAGTTTAAGTTGGCAAGCAACAAGCCTTGGGCGAAGAAGGGTTACGTGCAGATGGAAGAACAGCTCCTCGTGAAGGAAGCTACAAACCTCCCCTCTATTGCTGCAGGTCAGAAGGGCGCTATCGAAACTAAGGCAGAAGGTTGCCGCCTCCTCGTGAAGGGTGAAGACTTCACTGCAACATTCTGCACGAAGAAGGGTTGTCTCGCACAGCTCGCTTACGATGGCTTCGACGTTATCAAGCCCAACTCTGGCGGTATGGTTCTCGACGCTTACCGCGCGGCTACTGACAACGATATTTGGGTATACCAGCAGTGGACAAACAAGGGTACGCACAACTTGAAGCACAAGGTGCTCAACATGACGCAGACAAAGGGTAAGAATGGCGAACTCGTGCTCGCATTCACCGTTGAAAGTCAGGCGCCCAAGTATGCTAATATCCTTGGCGGTTCATCTGGTCGCTATAGCATCGTAGAAAAGGGTGATTCACTCGGTGAAAACGACTTTAAGTTCACTACTAACCAGATCTACACCGTTTATGCTGACGGTTCTGTAGAACTCCAGGCGGCGATTACTTCTAACAATCCCACATTGATCCTTCCCCGCCTCGGTTATCACCTCGAAATGCCCAAGCAGTACGAATTTGCTACGTACTACGGCCGTGGTCCTGTGAACAACTACAACGACCGTAAGACTGGTCAGTTCATCGAACAGCACAGCCACAGCATCTATGATAACATCATGCTTCCCAAGCCCCAGGATTACAGCAACCGTGAAGACGTACGCTGGATTTCGCTTACGAATGAAGCAGGTCATGGTGCGGTATTCGTAGCAGGTGGTCAGATGTCAGTTTCTGCACAGCCTTGGACAAACCTCGAACTCCTTTATGCTCCCCACTTCTACCAGCTCCCCGAAAGCACGGGTACACACCTCTACCTTGACAGCAAGGTAACAGGTCTCGGTGGTGCTTCTTGCGGACAGGGTGGTCCTTTGAACCCCGACCGTTGCTTGGCAAACGCTCACAACTTCAGCTTCATCATCCGTCCTGTACTCGGCAACAACATGGCTGAACAGGCTCAGGTGACAACTGCTGGCGAACAGCCTTTGACCATCACTCGTAGCAACACGGGTAAGGTAGAAATCTCTTCTGTAGACAAGAGCCGCACTATTATGTACAGCTTGAACGGTGCGAAGAAGGGCACACAGTACACTGAAGCCATCAACCTCCGCGACGGTGGTGTGGTTAAGGCATGGTATGCTGACAACGAAGCACTTGCTGTAGAAATGTCGTATGCTAAGATTGAAAGTGTGCCCCTCGTGGTTACTTTCTGCTCAAGCCAGGAACCTGGTGAAGGCGCTGACCGCCTCGTTGACGGCGACAACTCTACCATTTGGCACACTGTTTACGGCGTAACCGTAGCGAAGTACCCCCACTGGATTGACTTCGACGCAAGCGAAGTGAAGAACATGAAGGGCTTCGTTTATACTCCTCGCCAGAACGGTCCTAACGGTCAGGTGAAGGATTACGAAATCTACGTTTCTCAGGACGGTAAGGAATGGGGCGAACCCGTGAAGAAGGGTAGCTTCGCGAAGGGCGCAGATCCCAAGCGCGTACTCTTCGACGCTCCTGTGAAGGCACGCTACATCCGCTTCCGCGCACTCTCTGAACAGAACGGTACAGACTTTGCCAGCGGTGCAGAATTTAGTTTGATTGCTGACTAAGATAGTATCAACAAAAAAATGAGCGCTCCACGTGGGGTGCTCATTTTTTTGTGGTGCGGAAACTTATACCTTACTCCTCACGGTATTTGCTTCCCATATATATAAATATGTGTGTCGGCGCAGAACTTTTTGCCTTTGTGAACTCCAAGTTACAAAATTTATGCTTAATTTTGCGCCCGTTACTTTTGAAAATCAATAAATTCTAAATAACAAAAACTATGTTTAAGATTTTCCAAGGTTTCCATTTGGTGGAGCGCTTGCACCAGAACAAGCAGAATCGCCGAATCGAGAAACTCCCCAAGCACTTTGTTGCTTTGGCTTTTACCCTTGCGGTAACATTAACTCTTTGGAACCTCCCCATTGAGATGTTCGGAATTCCCGAACTCACCATTGTGCAGCAGCGCACCATCGCCCTCTTTGCATTCGCAACCTTGATGTGGTTGTTGGAGGTAATTCCTTCGTGGTGTACATCAGTTGCCATCATCGCAACGTGCATCTTCACCATGTCAAACGATGCCTTCTTCACGTTCACGAAGGGCGTTGACCCCGAAAAACTCGGTACACTTTTGAGTTCTAAGGAAGTAATGGCAACTTTTGCTGACCCCATCATCATCCTCTTCCTCGGTGGATTCATGTTGGCTATTGCTGCGACAAAAACAGGTCTCGACGTAACGCTTGCGCGCATCCTTTTGAAGCCTTTCGGTAAGAAGAGTGAAAACGTGCTACTTGGTTTTTTGCTCATCACCGGTTTCTTCTCTATGTTCGTAAGTAACACGGCTACTGCGGCGATGATGATTGCTTTCTTGGCGCCTGTGTTGAAGGCTATTCCCGACGCGAAGGGTCGCACAGCCTTACTCCTTGCCATTCCTATCGGAGCAAATATCGGCGGTATGGGTACTCCAATCGGTACACCTCCCAATGCGATTGCAAACAAGATTCTTGACATCCCCTTCGGAGAGTGGATGTTGTTTATGTTCCCCTTTGTGATTGTAATCCTCTTGCTCTCATGGGTGTTGCTCCGCAGTTTGTTCCCCTTCCAGGAAAAGAAAATTGAACTCAAGATTGAGGGCGAAGCACAGGGTGGTTGGCACTCAACAGTGGTAAACGTAACGTTCCTCGCAACAATTCTCCTCTGGTGCTTGGGTAAGGACATTATCGGTATCGGTGCCAACGCTGTGGCGATGTTGCCTATTTGCGTGTTCTGCGTAACAGGTATTATCAAGCGTCGCGACTTGGAAGAAATTAACTGGTCTGTACTTTGGATGGTAGCTGGTGGTTTCGCCCTCGGTTTGGCGCTTCAAGGTACAGGTTTGGCAAAGGTGTTGATTACCAACATCCCCTTCGGCGAACTTAACCCCATCGCGTTGCTTGTTGTGGCAGGTTTGATTTGCTGGGGCTTGTCAAACTTCATCAGCAACACGGCTACTGCGGCACTCTTGATTCCTATCCTTTCTGTTGTAGCAGAAGGTTCTCCTGCGCTTGAAACTATCGGTGGCTCTCGTACACTTCTCTTGGGTGTGGCAATGGCTGCATCGTTCGCAATGTGCTTGCCCATCTCTACACCTCCTAACGCCCTTGCACACTCAACGGGGCTTATTGAGCAGAAGCACATGGTGCGCGTAGGTGTTGTAGTTGGTATCGTCGGTATGGCACTTGGTTACCTCATGCTCATTGGTATTTCAATGTTGAAATAAGAATAAACGGTCGAAGTTGCTTCTGCGGAAGCAACTTCGATCGTGTTTATGCCCCCCTTTCCCGTAAGGAAATTTAATATGTCAAAGGGGCGTGAAACAAACTTGGAGATAGTTTCAATTAACTCGGAGTTTATTTGAATTAACTCCTTATTTGTTTTTGCAAATAGGGAAGTGCTTGTCGGAATGGCGGAGATGTGGGGCACAAATACGGCATGAATTCTTAATGATTCTTAAAAAACGATGTGTGTTAAGAATTCTTTGAAGTTTGGCACGGAACGTGTAACCATTTAGGTAAATCTTCGCAACTAATAAACGATAACAGATATGATGTATTTATTGATTTTTGGCGGTGTCGCCATAATGAGTTTTTTGGTGCAGCAAAACCTGCAGAGTAAGTTTAAGAAATATTCTAAAGAGTACCTCTCCAACGGCATGACGGGTAGGGAAGTGGCAGAAAAAATGCTGCGCGACCACGGCATTTACGACGTGCAGGTGGTGAGCACGGCTGGACAACTGACAGACCACTACAACCCCGCGACGAAGACGGTCAACCTCTCGGAAAGTGTGTACAATCAGCGTAGCGTGGCGGCTGCAGCCGTTGCGGCGCACGAGTGTGGACATGCCGTACAGCACGCCGTACAGTATGCTCCCCTACAACTGCGCTCGGCATTGGTGCCTGTGGTGAGTTTTGCCAGTACGTGGGTGCAGTGGGTGCTCCTGGCGGGCATTCTCTTAGTGCAAGTGTTCCCTTCGTTGTTGCTTCTCGGCATTATCCTCTTTGCCAGCACCACGGTGTTCTCCTTCGCAACCCTCCCCGTGGAGGTCGACGCCAGCCGTAGAGCTACGGCGTGGTTGCAACGCGCTGGAATTACCACACAGCGCGACCATAGCATGGCGGTAGACGCTCTCCATAGCGCTGCCTATACCTACGTGGCAGCAGCCTTAGGTTCGCTTGCGACGCTGGTATATTATGTGATGATTTTCTTGGGTAGGAGAGAATGATTTTTTGAAAGGAGAAATCAGAAAGGAGAAATTGGCTGGCGCATTGGTGTCCCGAATGGTCTTTCTCCTTTCTCCTTTCTCCTTTAATCCTGCTTCGCAGTCTTGACCTCCTCCTTGCAAGGCATAGTACAAACAAGTTTGTCCTCTGCTCTTGCTTCGCACGTCGGTTTTCCTTTCAAAATTAGCAAGTCTAAGTGCTATTTACCCCCAGATTTGAAAAAAATAGGGGGTAAAGTATATAGTTCTTTACATAATCTGTGTTAATGCGTAAGAAATTCCGTAAATTTGCATAGGTATTAGGACTGAAAAACTACTAACTTTAATATTTTTAATTTATGAAATTATCTAATTGTGTAGATTCATTCGACGGCTTCATCTGGAAGCGCGAAATCAATGTGCGTGACTTCATTCAGCACAACTATACTCCCTACGAAGGCGACGAAAGCTTCCTCGCAGGTCCCACAGAACGTACACTCAAGATCTGGGCACAGCTCAGCGAAATGTTTAAGGTGGAACGTGAAAAGGGTGTTTACGACGCAGAAACTAAGTTGCCCCAGAGCATCGACACTTACGGTGCTGGTTACATCGACAAGGAAAACGAAGTTATCGTAGGTCTCCAGACTGACGCTCCCTTGAAGCGTGGTATCTTCCCCAAGGGTGGTATCCGTATGGTAGAAAGTGCGCTTAAGGCTTACGGTTACGAACTCGATCCCGAAACGAAGCACATCTTTACACGCTACCGCAAGACACACAACGAAGGTGTGTTCTCAGCATACACAGCTGACATCCGCGCTGCGCGTCACTCTCACGTAATTACGGGTTTGCCCGACGCTTACGGTCGTGGTCGTATCATCGGTGACTACCGTCGTGTAGCACTTTACGGTACTAACAACCTTATTGAAGAAAAGAAGCGTTTCCTCGAACGTCTCGAAATCCAGGAAATGACTGAAGAGTGCATCCAGAAGCGTGAAGAAACTACTGAGCAAATCAACGCGCTCAAGGCATTCGTTACAATGTGTCAGGCTTACGGTTTCGACGTAACTCGCCCCGCACAGGATGCTCGTGAAGCTGTTCAGTTTGTTTACTTTGCTTACCTCGCAGCAGTTAAGGACCAGGACGGTGCAGCAATGTCACTCGGTCGTGTATCTACTTTCCTCGATATCTTCATTGAAAAGGACCTCAAGGAAGGCAAGCTCACTGAAGAAGAAGCTCAGGAACTCATCGACCAGCTCATCATCAAGCTCCGTATCGTTCGTTTCCTCCGCACACCCGAATACAACGACCTCTTCTCTGGCGACCCCGTTTGGGTAACTGAATCAATCGGTGGTATGGGTAGCGACGGCCGTACTTTGGTAACAAAGACAAGCTTCCGTTTCCTCCACACGCTTCAGAACCTCGGTCCTGCGCCCGAACCCAACCTCACAGTGCTTTGGGCGGACAAGCTCCCCGCTGCTTGGAAGAAGTATTGCGCTAAGATGTCTATCCAGACAAGTGCTATCCAGTACGAAAACGACGACCTCATGCGTCCCGACTACGGTGATGACTACGGTATCGCTTGCTGCGTAAGCCCCATGAAGATTGGTAAGCAGATGCAGTTCTTCGGTGCTCGTGCAAACCTCGCTAAGTGCTTGCTCTACGCTATCAACGGTGGTCGCGACGAAGTCTCTGGTCACCAGATTTCTCCCGAATTTGCACCCATCACTGGCGATTACCTCGAATACGAAGAAGTAATGCGCAAGTTCGAACAGATGATGCGTTGGTTGGCTAAGGTGTATGTGAATGCCCTCAAGATTATTCACTACATGCACGACAAGTACAACTACGAAGCATTTGAACTCGCCCTCCACGACGGTGACGTAGAACGCACTCGTGCTACAGGTATCGCAGGTCTCTCTATCGTAACAGACTCTCTCGCTGCTATCAAGTTTGGTAAGGTTCGCATCATCCGCGACGAACGTGGCTTGGCAGTAGGTTTCGAAAACGAAGGCGACTATGTACCTTACGGTAACAACGACGAAAAGACCGACGCTATTGCGCTCATGGTAACTGAAAAGTTCATGGAATTCATGCGTCAGCACGAAACTTACCGCAACGCGAAGCCCACTCAGTCTGTCCTCACTATTACTTCTAACGTAGTATATGGTAAGAACACTGGTGCTACTCCCGACGGTCGTCCCGCAGGTGTACCTTTCGCTCCCGGTGCTAACCCCATGAACGGACGCGACACTAAGGGTGCTGTTGCAGCGCTCGCTTCAGTGGCTAAGCTTCCCTTCCAGCACTCACAGGACGGTATCTCTTATACTTTCGCAATCTCTCCTGCTACACTCGGTAAGACTAAGGAAGTACAGGTTGAAAACCTCGTGAACCTCATGGACGGTTACTTCACTCCCGACGGTGGTCACCACCTCAACGTAAACGTGTTCGACCGCGAACTCCTCGTTGACGCTATGGAACACCCCGAAAAGTATCCTCAGCTCACTATCCGTGTCAGCGGTTATGCCGTAAACTTCGTGAAGTTGACACGCGAACAGCAGCTCGACGTACTTTCACGTACTATCAACCACTCTCTCTAATCTTTAGAGATACAGATATGAAAAAGGCTCGCCGGTTGGCGAGCCTTTTTTGCGGTTATAGCGTTTCAAGATCCTCTAAGACTTTTATTGGTGTCCGGTAAACACCTCTAACTCTCATAATATTAAGCTATTCAAACAGTACAAGCCCCCTATTTAGCAGATTTCCCCTGAAAGGGGATAAATCCATTAGCCCAGGGCAACGCCCTGGGTGTTGTTGCAGTCGAGGCTTGCGCCCTGAAAGGGCAAAAGCAATTATAAGCACATGGAAAACAAGGCTTTTGCCCCTTCAGGGCGTACCCTCCACCGTTCATAAACCCAGGGCGTTGCCCTGGGCTGGATGCTTATTGGCCTTTCAGGCCGTTACTTTTCAAAAAGTTTACCGGACACCAATATAAGACTTTCTATAGTTTCCAGGTATTCTGGAATCACTTGATATTATAGGTTACTCTACACCCAAATACCCCTGTTCGCGGAGCTGATTTACCATTTCGGTGAGTTCGTCGTACCACGCTTCGCCGAAGCGCTTAATCAAAGGATTCTTCAAGAATTTCCAAATGGGGAGGTTGAGCTCCTGACCCTTCTTCACGGCGTCGCGGCAAACGGTCCAGCGGTTGTAGTTGAGGGCAATAGTGCCGTCGGAAAGGGTTGCCTCGCGAATAGGATAGAGGTAGCAGGAGATAGGTTTGCACCACGACGTCTTTCCCGCGCGAAACGCCTTCTCACACGCGCAAAGGCAGGTGCCGTCTTCGCTGTAGCAGGTAAAGCAACAGTCGCGCCCGTCCACAATGCTGGTCACGAGGTCGCCATCGCGGTCGCGGTAAGCCACGCCTTGGGCTTCAAGCACTTTGAGTGCCTTGGGGTCGAGGTCGTCAACGATGTGTTCCACCACGTTTTCGAGTTCGGCAATCTCCTCAAGCGTTACGGGAGCACCCGCTTCGCCTTCGACACAGCAAATGCCCTTGCACTTC
This sequence comes from Alloprevotella sp., assembly GCA_045656425.1. Lineage (GTDB taxonomy): Bacteria > Bacteroidota > Bacteroidia > Bacteroidales > Bacteroidaceae > Alloprevotella. The sequence goes on along the minus strand of JAZORE010000057.1, from coordinate 13,492 downwards.
TCAAGGTCGCAGCAGAACTTCTCGGTGATAATGTCGGAGGAAAGCAGGACTTCGCCTACTTGGAGGATGGGAGGGAGGGGGTATCGCATAATGTGGAGTTAGTAGTGAGGAGTTAGTAGTGAGGAGCGCGTTTGTGGAAGACTATTGCGGCGCCTCCTCTTTCAGAATTTCGAGGGCACGATTGACAATGTCGTCGCGCTCGTTGATGATACGCAAATACTCGTTGCGACTCCAGAGGTCGTAGGCTACGAGCGCCTTGAGGGTAAATGCTAACTGGTCTGCCGTAGCCTGTTGCTCGGCATCGTCCTTGGGCTTCAAATCCTTCTCGGTTGCCTTTTCAAAAATCTCTGTCAGCAACTTTTCGGGCACGCTATATGTTGCATGAAAAGCGTCAAAGTCTGCGTACTTATTCGCTAACTTCTTGCGGTTGCTGTTGATGTACTTCGTGGACGCGTTGACAATGAGATTCGCACGGCTTATCTTGCGGTAAAGTTCGGTGTACTGCAACGTGTCAAGCGGTACGAACACGTCGGGCATGACACCGCCACCACCATATACCGTGCGGCCCTGTACAAGTGTCTTGTAGACCTTCGTAGAATCGAGGCGGATGCTGTCAAGGCTGGTGAGTTCGCCATGCTTAAAGCGTTGGTCGAGGTCGTCGCGGTATTCCTCTTTCTTCCCCTTCTCATAGGGTTTCTGGATGCAGCGTCCAGAGGGGGTATAGTAGTGAGAAACGGTCAAGCGAATCATAGAACCGTCGGGGAGGTCCAAGGGGCGCTGGACGAGTCCCTTGCCGAAGGTGCGGCGTCCGACGAGCGTTGCTCTGTCATGGTCCTGCAAGGCACCACTAACGATTTCGGCAGCCGAGGCAGAGTATTCGTCCACCAAAACAACCACCTTGCCGTCGAGCATCAAGCCTCCGCCCTCTGCCGTAAACTTCTGTTTGGGCATCACTCTGCCGTCGGTGTAAACGATGAGCGAACCCTTGGGCAAGAATTGCGAAGCCACTTCTGCGGCTGCGCCAAGGTAGCCACCGCCGTTGAGTTTGAGGTCGAAAATCAAGTTCTTCATGCCCTGCGCCTGGAGTTCGGCGATTTTTTCTTTGACTTCCTTTCCCGAAGTTGCGCCGAAGCGTTCCAGCATAATGTATCCCACGTCGGGAGCAATCATATAGGCGGCATCAACGGTGTGGATGGGAATTTTGTCGCGCACAACGTCAAACGTTAGTGTGTCGGCAAGTCCCATACGTACCACCTTGAGTTGCGCTGTAGTGCCCTTCGGACCGCGCAACTTCTTCATAATGCTGTCTTGGGGCATCTTCACGCCCGCAATCGTTGTGCCGTTGACGCCCACAATGCGGTCGCCCGCCACGATACCCACTTTTTCGCTGGGACCTTTGGGCATGGGGCGAGATACGACTAAGGTATCTTCAAACATACGAAACTCTACGCCAATCCCTTCGAAGTTACCTTCGAGCGGTTCGTTGAGTTTCTTCGTTTCTTCAGGGTTAGAATATTGCGAGTGGGGGTCCAACTTCTCCAACATCCCAATGATGGCATCCTCCGTGAGCTTCTTTACATCTACAGAGTCTACGTAAAGGTTGGTGATGGCAAGGTGGGCTGTTTGAAGCTTGCGCAGTTGCTCTATGTCAACTTCTGTCTGCGCCATGGCGGGAAGCATGGCGAGGGTAAAGAGCAGGGTATGGAAGAATCGTTTCATAAGTGATGTTTTGTGTTGTGTGTGATGATGAAATCGGCAAATTGGGGACTGAGACCCCGAACTCTTTCCGATGACGTCCGACGCTATGAAAACAAACTCGGAGTTATTTGAAATTAAGTCCGTATTTGTTCAAATTAAGTGCCGATTTGTTTTGCGTATCTCGGGAGTCGGAGTGCGTTATCCGTTGGTAGCTGCGATTACGCCTCCTTTTGTTCCCTTGAGATAGGGGCTATTTCTTCTTGGGAAGGAATTCCGTGACATCCTTTCCAAAGCGGAGGAGTTCGCGCACGACACTTGAAGAAATACTCATGTATTGCGGTTCGGTGAAGAGCAATACGGTTTCTACGCCCGAGAGACGCTCGTTCATGGCAGCGATGTCGCGCTCGTATTCAAAGTCTTTTACCGAACGGATACCGCGGAGGATGAAGGTTGCTTCCTCACGCTTGGCAAGGTCTACGGTAAGGTCATCGTAAGCCACGACCTTCACGCGCGGCTCGTTGGCATAAATCTCTTGAATGTTGCGTACGCGCTCCTCGTTCGTATAGAGCGTGCGCTTATTGTCGTTAATCCCTACGCCGATGACGATGCGGTCAAAAAGCGGTAGGCCACGCTCAACGATACTGGCGTGGCCCACGGTAAAGGGGTCGAATGTTCCGGGGAAAATGGCTGTTTTCACGATGGTGTTTTTGGTATAGGGAGGGTAGAACCTATAGTGATTAGAGGTGCTACAAACCTAATGGAATACTATTCGCTATCATCCTCTGCCAAGTCCTCTTCCACAACGAGGTTGTCGATAATGAAGTTTTGGCGCTCCATGGTGTTTTTACCCATGTAGTATTCAAGGAGTTCTTTCACCTGGTCGCTCTTGTGGAGCGTGACAGGTTCGAGGCGCATTTCGGGACCAATGAAGTGTACGAACTCCTCGGGCGAGATTTCTCCGAGTCCCTTGAATCGTGTAATCTCAGGATTCGGGCTGAGGCGCTCAATAGCTTCAAGGCGCTCTTCTTCGGTGTAGCAATATACCGTTTCGTATTCCGCACGGTCGCTACTCTTGGCTTTCTTCAGCACTGCAGCCCCAGCGCTCTTGTCGTTTACGCTCTTGGTCTGCTCTGCCTTTTTTTCCTTGCGCTTCTTGTTGCGCACACGGAAGAGAGGCGTTTGCAGGATGTAGACGTGTCCCTTCTTAATCAAGTCGGGGAAGAACTGCAGGAAGAAGGTCATCATCAAGAGGCGGATGTGCATACCGTCGACATCGGCATCGGTGGCAATGATTACCTTGTTATAACGGAGTCCGTCAAGCCCGTCCTCGATATTCAGCGCTGCTTGGAGCAGGTTGAACTCTTCGTTTTCATATACAACCTTCTTCGTCAAGCCAAAGCAGTTGAGGGGTTTCCCACGAAGGGAGAACACCGCCTGAAGGTTGACGTCGCGGCACTTCGTGATACTTCCGCTGGCAGAATTCCCCTCAGTAATGAAAAGTGCACTGTCAAGGCGGGGGTCATTTACGTCTTCTTCACCCTTCTTTTGCTTTGGAGGAGCATCGTTCAAGTGAATGCGGCAGTCGCGCAACTTACGGTTGTGCAGGTTCGCCTTCTTAGCGCGTTCGCGTGCCAACTTGGTGACACCGGCAATCGCCTTGCGCTCCTTTTCACTCTCTACGATTTTCTGCTGAAGCACTTCTGCAACGTCCAGATTCTTGTGCAGGTAATTGTCAACGTTAGCCTTGATGAAGTCACCCACGAACTTGTTGACGCTTACTCCCGAAAGGGGGAAGGGGTTGCCCTTTGAATCCTTGTCGGGCGCCATAACGAGCGAACCCAATTTGATTTTCGTCTGACTCTCAAAGAGGGGTTCAATCACACGTACGGCAATCGCAGCTACAAGTCCGTTACGCACGTCCTGTACGTCGTAGTTCTTACCATAGTATTCCTTAATGGTGCGTGCAATGTGCTCCTTAAAGGCACTTTGGTGCGTTCCACCCTGTGTGGTGTGCTGTCCGTTGACGTAGGAATAATATTCTTCGCCATACTGGGCAGTATGTGTAAACGCAATGTCGATTCCCTCGCCCTTAATGTGGATGATGGGGTAGAGCGCAGGGGCAGTAAGGTTATCCGTCAGGAGGTCTTCAAGACCGTTGCGGCTTACGATGCGGCGCCCGTTGTAGAAAATTGCCAAACCTGTGTTCAAGTACGTATAGTTGCGCAACATGAATTCCACAAATTCGCTGTGGAAGCGGAAATGCTTGAAGAGGGTTGGGTCTGGAGCGAAGAAAATGTACGTGCCGTTCTCTTCTTCTGAATCTCCATAGACATCATTTACCAACACTCCGCGTTCAAAGGTAGCTTCATGCATCTTACCGTCGCGTACCGAGCGGGCTACGAAGCGCTCACTCAAGGCATTGACGGCTTTAAGGCCGACCCCGTTGAGTCCCACAGAGGCAGTAAATACCGACGTATCGTATTTTCCCCCCGTGTTGAGCTGAGAAACGGCAGGCACCAGGCTTCCGAGGGGAATGCCACGGCCATAGTCGCGAATGGCACAGGTGGTGTCGTCCGTAATGTCCACCTCGATGCGCTTACCGAAACCTTCGTTAAATTCGTCGATAGAATTGTCGATGGTTTCCTTGAGTAAGACGTAAATACCGTCCTCGGCGTGTGAACCATCTCCCAAGCGCCCAATGTACATACCGGGGCGCATACGGATGTGGTCCGTATCTTCAAGATGGCGTATTTTGCTTTCGTCGTAATTGACGGTGGGGGGTATAGGGGTTTCCATGGGAAATGAGAAAGGAGAAATGAGAAAGGAGAAATGCCTTGCGGAATGTGGTGTTGACTGTTATGAGTTTTTTGGAAGTAGGGGAAGTCCGCAACGCGGGATTAAATGAGAAAGGTCGTGCGGAGCTTTATCAAGCGTTTAACGTAGCGACTTTCTTGTCTACTCGTGCCTTGTCTACTCGTCTACTAAGAAATGATAGACTTTTTGAAGCAGCGGCGGCGCTTGTGTTCTTCGGTGCGGAAGTATTGCCATTGGCTCGCCACCTTTTCGTTTTCTTCCAACTGAGGGTTGGATTCGGCATATTCAAAGCCCATGTCCTGGTAAATGGGAATGAGGTCGGTGAAGAGGGGTGCGTTGACGCCCTTGCTTTGATAGTCGGGGCGCACAGCTACAAGGAGTAGGTCGAGCACCTTTGACTTTTTCCACGTCAGCGCTTTGAGTAAGTGCCACCAACCAAAGGGGAAGAACTTACCTTTTGCCTTACGGAGCGCCTCGGAGAGCGAAGGCATCGAAACGCCAACGGCAATGATTTCGCCCTCCTCGTTTTCAACGATGGTTACCATGCGTAGGTCAAGAACGGGTACGTACATTTTGACATACGTGTCGATTTGGCGTTCGGTGAGTCGGGTAAATCCAAACAGAGGAGTGTAAGCCTCGTTGATAAGGCGGAAAATGTCGTGTACAACTCCTGAACGCAACACTTCCCACTTGCTCTTAAACTTACGAATATGAAGTCCGTACTTCTTGAGTACGATGTCAGAGATGCGCTTGTGCTTCTCGGGCACTTCTTCGGGGATGTAAATTTTGCGTTCTACCCAGTCGGCAGCCTTTTCCATGCCCCAGCGCTCAATGTGTTGGGGATAGTAATCGTAATTGTAGATGGTAGCCATCGTAGAGAGTTGATCAAACCCTTCGATAAGCATACCTTCGGGGTCAAGGTCGGTAAAACCGAGCGGACCTTCGATGTCGGTCATACCACGTTCGAGTCCCCAATCCTTAACGGTGTTGAGAAGCGTGCTGCTCACTTCATAATCATCAATGAAGTCGATCCATCCGAAACGTACTACCTTTTGGTTCCACGTTTCGTTCGCGCGATGATTGATGATTGCCGCTATGCGCCCTACGAGAATCCCATTGCGATATGCCATGAAGTAGTCAGCATCGCAAAATTCAAAGGCAGGGTTTTTGGTGCGGTCAAGTGTGCACACCATGTCCATATACAATTCAGGAACGAAGTGTGCGCAGTCCTTATACATCTCATAATTAAAGCGAATGAAGGTCTTTAAGTCAGCCTTCGTCGCTACTTTCTTTATTTCAATAGCCATAAAGGTTTTAGTTTTCGCTACAACCTACAAAGTTACAAAAAAATGTAGATATACACTTGTCTTGCCGTAGAAAATACCCGTTACATCCGCAGTCTTAAAGCTCAATCACGATGTTAGCTTCCAATAAGTTATCGGGACTCGGCAGTTCGTTAAAACGAATTTGGAGTTATTTTCAATTAAGTGCCGATTCGTTTGAATTAAATGCCGATTTGTTTTATACTATTCCTATGCCTCTTTCAGCACATGAGAGAGAGGGGGAAGAAAAAGGCGCAACGCATGAGCGCTACGCCTTATGGTGATGATTGTAAAATTCTGATTTTTAGAACTTACTTCTTGAGCTGTTCATTAACCGCAGCGAGTTTTTCGTTGAGGAGCACGAGGTCTGCCTTCAAGCGTTCTACCTTCTTGAGAAGGTCTTCTACGAGTGAGTTGCCCGATTTAGACTTCGAGTTGAAGAAGGTAAGGTTTGTTTCGTAGTTCTGAATTTCGCTCTTCTTCATTTCAATGTCGCGCTGCAAGCGTTGGCGTTCGCGTGAAAGGTCGTTGCCGCCCTTGTCAGCCACCTGCTTCTTGAAGTTTTCAAGGTTGCGCTTGCCAGCCGTTGCGTGGAAGGCTTCGTAAAGCTTGTCACACACTTCGCGGTAGTGCTTGAAAATCTTGTCCTTCTTGCGGAAGGGCACGTGACCTACGGCATTCCATTCAGCCTGGAGGTCCTTCACCACCTGAATATCGGTGCAGCCTGCTTCAACGAGGGCTTCGAGCTTTTCGATGATGGCATTCTTCTTCGCGAGGTTGTCATTTTCTTCCTGGCGCACGCTCACGTTAGACTTGCTCTTCTGTTCGAAGAAGTAGTTGCACGCATCGTTGAAGCGCTTCCAGATAACTTCAGAACTCTTATGGGGAGCAGGACCAATAGTCTTCCATTCCTTTTGGAGTTCTACGAAGATGTTGGTAGTCTTCGCCCAATCGGTATCGTCCTTGAGGGCTTCAGCCTTTTCGCAGAGGGCAGTCTTTGCCGCAAGGTTGCTTGCGTAAGAATCACGAACGCCACGGAAGTGTTCGGTCTTTGACTGGAAGAAGCGGTCGCAGGCAGTGCGGAAGCGCTCAAAGATTTGGCTGTTAATCTTCTTGGGTGTGAAGCCAATAGTCTTCCATTCGTTCTGAAGGGCAATCACTTCCTTGGTGAGGTCTTCCCATTCGTTGAACGAAGCAATGGCACTTGCGTTGATAGCTTCCACACGTTCGCAGAGTTCCGTCTTACGAGCGAGGTTAGCTTCCTCTTGCGCCTTGAGGTCTTCAAAGTGAGTCTGGTGGCGCTTGTTGATAGCAGTAGAAGCATCCTTAAAGCGTGTCCAGATCTGCTCGCGGAGGTCGCGTTCTACGGGACCTGTTTCGCGGAAGTCCTGATGAAGTTTCTGGAGCTGGTGGAAGGCGCTGATAACGTCCTCAAGGTCGATGAGCTTTTCCGCAGCTTCACAAAGTGCAGTCTTGATTTCAAGGTTCTTCTTGAAGTCGTACGCACGCATTTCGTGGTTGAGGCGGAGAAGGTCGTAGTACTGCTCAACGTAGAGCTGGTAGTTCTTCCAAAGTTCCGTAGCGCGTTCTGCGGGCACGGTCTTCACGTCCTTCCAGTCCGACTGGAGGTTCTTAAATTCCTCATAGTGCTTGTCGGCATCCTCGGGAGACGCTACGAGTTCCTTGATGCGCTCAATGATAGCGAGCTTCTTTTCAAGGTTGTTCTGCTTTTCCGCTTCGAGGGCTTCAGCAGCGCGCTGGCGTGCCTCCTTGATGATGTTGAGCTGCACCTTCAGTTCAGCTTCGCTGTTGTCGGGAGCAGGCATGAAGTCCTCGGGGAGTCCTCCATTCTTGATATATTCCTCGCGGGCAGCAGCAGCTTCCGCGTTGTGAATCTTGTAATAAATTTGCTTGAGCAGGTCAATTTCTGCGCGCTCAGCATTGCTGGCGTCAAGGGCAATTTCCTTGAGGCGAGCGATAACTTCTTGCTTTGTAGCGGGTTGTGCCTTCTTTGTTTCCTTTTCTGCGGCAACAACTGCTACTTCTTCAACTGTTGCAGGTGCAACTTCAACTTCTGCCACGGGGGCAACATCCTGTACTTCTACTTCAGGATTCAAGATTTCTTCCATAATTGTTAAATATGGGTTTGATGAGCAATTAGAGTCCCCTAAAGAACTCGGAACGATGAGCGACTGGCGCTCCACACACTAATAATTTATAGCGCACACGACGCTAATGAACCGCAAATAAAGTTATTTAATTTGGGTTGGCAAAATAAATTTTAACTTATTTTCTAATTCGGTAGATTTTAAGGTATAAAGGGGTGATGGAACCCGAACTGCTGAGGTGTAAAATAGAGATGCTGAAAACGAAGTCGGATAGGCAAAAAACGAAGTCGGACTTAATTCAAACTAACTCCGAGAGATTTTGAATTAAGTCCGACTTAATTTTTGCTACATGGGAAAGGGGAAGAACAATCTCCCTTTTCTAATTGCGGAAGCGTGATATTACTTCACCACCTTCTTACCGCCAATAATATAAATGCCCTTTTCTGCCACCTTTACGCGGCGTCCGCTGAGGTCATAGATAGCATTGTCGGCGGGAGTGAGGGCGGGGAGGGCGTCAATGCCGGTTACATCTTCGTAGATGACCTTCACCGTTGCATGAGCGCCTACCTGTTCCATTGCTTCGGCATTTTCAATGGTCTTCACGGCATGGCCGTTTACTTCGGGAAGTACGAGTGTTACGCTTTCGCCAGCCTTCACCAACTTCGCCTGAGCGGGTGCTACGGCAGTGCCTTCTGCGTTGACAAATTCAATAGTTACGGTGAAGTAAGGTTGCACGTAGTATTCGTAGAATTTGTAGGGGTGACCGTAAGTGTGCCAACCGGTGAAGCCATCTGCCACACCGTCCCAATACTGTGAGTTCGTACCCATTACCTTCCAGGTTTCGCCATCGGCATTAAGCGTAAAGGTGAACGTATCGCCCTTGTCGGAAAGAATAATCTGACCACTCTGCGTGAGCTTGGGGATGTAGAGACCCGTATATTCGTTCTTCACCTTAAACTTCTTACCACTGCCTTCAAAAGTCCAGGTGTAGTAGGGTGTTTGGTCGTCTGCCGAGTTCGCGCGAACCACACGGAGGTTTGAGGGTGCGATATTGCGGAAACCAATACGCTCTGTGGCGTTGGGAGATGTGTCGTAGATGAGGTAAGAACGACCATCTTCCAATTTGTTCACCACCTTGCCCACACTCTTTACGCCACTCCATGCATCGGTTGAATAAGTGTGAACAACGAGAGTGTCAGAAGTGGGTGTGAGTGTATTGCCCTCAACCGTAGTTGCTTCGTAAGTGAAATAATCGTACTCCTCGGGGATGATTACTGCCGTTATGCCCACACCGCAAGAGGTTTCTATCTCGCTGATAATGCCCCCGTAGGTGTCTACCGCACGAAGGGTGAGGCTGTAACACTCGCGCTTATAAATATGTACGTTGCGCTCTGCGTCGTAACTTACATATGTGTGGTTCTTAATCTCGGGGAGAACGGGGGTAAAGTCAGCGTTGTTCACGGGTTCGCTACAAGTGAACGTACCCAAAGCCTTGCCCTGCTCATCTTCACAAGTGTAGGTCACCACCTTCACTTCTTCGATGTTCCAAGCGGCACCCTGCGGACGGATAGCAAGACCTGTGCTGTTGTCTGTGTTACCCGCACTGATGGCTCCGGCATAAGCGGGAGAAGTAGTGCTTACGGGGTAGAAGTTCTTACCTCCCGCCATAAGGGTAAAGTCGCCCTCGGGATTGATTGAGATAACGACGTCCGTAGCCGTAGCACCGATGCCAACGATATAACCGAGGCGTGATGTCGCATTGGACGCAGGTGCGGCGATGTAACGCTTTGTGCCTACGTTCTTGAGACGAACGGTTTGCGTAGAGTCTGCATTGATAACCGACTTGGTTACTTCCCATGCATCGTTCGCCCAGCGGTCTTCGGTATAGGTGAGTGTTGCTGCCTTTTTGTTATCTGCGAGTGAAATACCTTCTTTCACGGCGTTGCGGAAGGCGTATGTGCACCCTTCTTTCAACCATTCGAAGCCCTGAAGCGCGGGTGCTTCATCGAGTTCGAAGAGGGGTTGGAATTCCCAGTGACCACCGGCGCCGTCTGCCGCGTTACTCCAAAGGTTTACAGCCATACCCTGACCCGCCATAGAGGCATTGAGGTACCATCCGTTGATGTTTTCGCTACGAACGGTGTAGTAATAATTGGCACCAGAGGGACCGTAACCACCATCACCGATAACGAAGGCATAGTGCTTCACTGTCGCGTCATAGTTCCAGCGACCCGTGTTGTTTTGTGCCGTAGGGGTGGGGTTGAGTGAACCTTCAGGTTGCGCCTTACAAACAAGGGCGTAACGACCGGGGTGAGCGTCGCTCTGCTCAAAGCACCACTGCTGATAATCATAGTTGGCGTCGCCCTCAGCTGCTTGAGCGTTTGTCCAAATTCGGCCCTCAGTAGCATTCTTTCCGCTGTGTTCAGAAACAAGTGGTGAAGTGGCAGAAAGAAGTTCCCAACAACGACCGCTACGAGCGTCAGTTGCCTTTGTCACAATGCGATACCAATAGGTTTCTTCGGCAGTTGAAGTCTTGGGCATTACTTTGCCGTCGCCCTCTCCCTCTGCTTCCTTATCTACATAGTGCTTGCCATACTCATAACCGTTATAGTCGAGCATCTTTGTGTCGGCGTTGAAGCGCTTCTTGAAATCTGCAAAATTCTTATCCTTTTGTTGTGTCCAACCTGCTTCAGCTACGGCGAGCAAACGGGGAAGGGCGAGGTATTCCATGTATTCGCGGTTCGCCACATGCTCTGTCCAGAACGTACCCTGCACACCTGTGTAATACTTCAACAAAGATGAAGAGATGTTGCTGGGAACGGGTACATAATTATATACCGTTTCAAGGTTGTCTGTACCATAACCAGCACCCGTAGGTTCACCTGTTGACCACTGCTTGCGGTTGATGTAATAACCATTGCTGTATTCGGTTACGACATTGGGAAGTCCCATTTCAGCAGCCTTTTTCGCACTCGCCTGACAGGGAGTCCAGCAATACACCGTAGCACCTGTTTCGCGCATCATGTCGAGGTCGGCACCGCCGGCTGTGATGGATTCGTTCCACATTGCCATCTTCTTGCCTTTTGAAGCGAGGAATTCCCCAATCTCCTTGATGAAGTGAGACTGGAGTTGGCGATAACTTGTCAAACCCAACTCACGATAGCGCTCCTGACAGAGTGCGTTGCCTTCCCATGCCGAAGTGGGGCATTCGTCTCCACCAATGTGAATTTGGTTATAGGGGAAGAGTTCGCAGAGTTCCTCCAAGATGTTCTTGGCAAACTGAACTGCCTCGGGATTTGCTACATTGAGCACGTCGTTTGAGATACCGCCCGTTACCCAAAGTGCGTGAGCGCCCTCGGGCCAGCAACTAAATTCAGGATATGCCGTCATGGCCGCCACGAAGTGACCAGGCATGTCAATTTCAGGGATAATTTCGATGTGGCGTTCCTTTGCGTAAGCCACAACATCCTTGATTTCTTCCTGCGTATAGAAGTAAGGACCATAAGTTTCGTTCGTCCAGTAGTCGCCATAGTGCATATCTACCGTCCATGAGTTAGCACGTGTCGCGCCAACGGTAGTGAGTTTGGGGTAACGCTTGATTTCTACGCGCCAACCCTGGTCGTCGGTCAAGTGCCAGTGGAAGCGGTTCATCTTATAGGCAGCCATGATGTCAATCATGCGCTTTACTTCTTCTACGGTAAAGAAGTGGCGTGCCACGTCGAGCATGAAACCGCGGTAACCAAAGCGGGGTTCGTCGTTGATGTTTACATAGGGAAGGGCATAGGCCGTCACCGCCTCGTCCTTCACGCCTGCCATCACGTTGGCGGGAAGAATCTTCTTTAGGGTCTGGAAGGCGTAGTAGAAGCCCGCACTTGTGGAGGCTTCAACCTTTACACCATCTTCCTTAACCGATAGTTTGTATCCTTCAGCGTCAAGTGCAGATGAGGGAATCGCCATCTGGATGAGCGCAGTCGCGTCATCACTTGCCGTAGTGGCATTAAGCGGTGTTGCCAAGTTGATAGCAGCTACGAACTTAGTAGCTTCTGCAACCAAACTGTCGGGAAGGTTCGCTGTGTTCACTACAAAACCTTCGGGCAGGGTGAGTTCGCCCGCTTTGGTTGTCATCAATTTCGCCTTGGGCGTAAGATTGACGAAAGGAGTTTGCGCTGCGATCGGTAGGAGTACCGTAAAGAGGCAGAGAAGGGTAAAGATTTTTTTCATCGTATGATGTATTATGATTAGTATGCTTATGAAGGTTACAACATTAGAACTTAGGAGGGAATCTTGCTCGTTATTCCCCATTCCTTAAAGGGATTTTGGCGCAGGCAAGAGTTGTAATAGCGACGGTCGCCCGTAACTTCCTCGCCGAGGAAGTCGGGGTGCTCAAAGGTTTCGTTTTCATCAGTGAGTTCTACTTCAGCCATAACGAGGCCTTCGTTGTCATCGAAAAACTCATCGACCTCAAAGGTGTGGTTCCCCACGGGCACAAGCCAGCGCACCTTGTTAATTACGCCGGGTTCGCACAGGCGGAGCAATGAGAGGGCTTCGTCGAAGGTGATTTCCTTTTCAAACTCGTAGCGGGAGAGACCGCCGTTGAGCGAAGGCCCTTTGATGGTCAAGAAACCCTGCTTGTCGCGTAGGCGAACGCGGCCCGTTCTGCCCTTCTGGCTACTGATGTAGCCCTGAATGATGCGTGAGTGTGACGTGGCGAGGTGCTTGTATTCGCCCGTGACAAGGAATTTGCGTTCTATCTCAAGTGCCATAGTTAGGTTATGAGGTTCGAGGTTTTAAGGTTATAAGGCTTGAGGTTATAAGGTTCTGAGGTTGTTAGGCTTTGAGGTTCTGAGGGCGTCTGGAGGTAGTTGTACGCTGTAGTTGTGCCCTGTAAAACGACAAAGAGGAGTGCAGCGACTGCTGTGCGGTCGCTACCTCCCCGTAACTGACTTACTGCCTTGCGTAAATCAAGGTTTAGAGCAAACTTGCTGTAGCAATGCCCAAGATGCCGAGGGCTACGAGTGCGGCAACGACTGCGAAGAGCACCTTCATGGCCTTCTTTTCTTCCTTAGCCTGGCGTGCCGCCTTTTTAGCTTGATGTTGTTTTGACATAGTGTATGAGGTTTTTAGGTTTTTAGTTATGAGGTTATAAGGTTTGAGGTTGTAAGGTTATAAGGGGGAGGTTATGAGGTCTTGAGGTTTTAAGGTTTTGAGAACCATCCTGAGGGTAGTTGTACTCTGTACTCTGTCAGTTGTACTCTAACGTTTATTCCGCCCCAGTTCCCCCTTCATCCATGAGGTAAGCCTTGATGAATCCGTCAATCTTGCCGTCCATCACGCCACCTACGTCACTGGTTTGATAACCTGTGCGGTGGTCTTTCACGCGACGTTCATCGAGGACCTAACTTCGGATTGGGCTGCCCCACTCAATCTTCTTCTTGCCCGCTTCAATCTTAGCCTGTGCCGCCTTACGCTTCTGCAAGGCGCGGTCGTAGAGTTGTGAGCGCAGGAGTCGCATGGCGTTCTCGCGGTTCTCAAGTTGCTTACGACTCTCCG
>JAZORE010000056.1:0-18034 GCA_045656425.1 Alloprevotella sp. | reverse complement strand
CGGGGATATTTGTAACGGTATATGTATTACCCACTGAGTTGTCGGAATCTCCAGCCCTACCTATATGATAGTCAAAATTGAGCACCGTACCATTCGCAGCTACCACGTCTACGCCCAAGATTTGCAACATGTTATTACCGCCAGAATGGTTGAACGTAACCGTTATGTCGCCCGTCTTAGGCACGCGACAACCTGTTTCTGCTGAATAGAGCGTGTGACCACCCTGATCATAACCTTCATGTCCACCATCCTGAAGTACCGCAAGCAAAGCCTTGGGAGCCTTACTCCAATCCGTTGCACCACAGTCCCAGAACAACTTATCCTTGTAATAGCGCGTAAAGCCCTTAGCGTCTGCACCCGAAAGTTCGTTAGCAGGAACGCGGTCTACCAAGAATTTTGTAGTACTATTTATAGTATAATGCATACTAACCGTCCCATTATTATCACAAAGATAAGAGGTCGCTCCCTGCTTCTTGAAACACAAATATGCAACTTCACCATCAGTCACGTTACCCGTCAAATTGAAATAATAAGGGTCTCCCCCTAACGTTACGTTGTTGGAAGCATCAATAGTAATATACTTACCCGTTCCGACATTCTGAATAGCATATTCCAACAGAAAGCCATTCACAAAGTGCGGGATAATTCCCCATTGGTTGTTAAGGTCCTGCACCCAAACATCTGCGGAGTTTGTCTGCACCTCAAGTCCGTCTCCCGCTACATTTACAGCAATTCTTCGTTCATCATTCGTCGAGGGGTTAAGAACTACAGGGATTCTCACAACATCTCCCGACACAGGGAAGGGGAAGTTGATATTACCTGTAATTTCGTTTGTAGCTTCGTGATACATCACGTTGCTCAACGACACACCAAAGTTTTCAGTAGATCCGTAAGTTGCAGAGTTTTGCACAAATTCGTAGAAGTCACTCCAGCCTGAATGCGTGGTTGTAAATACGTTACCGCCAGGACCCGTCAATTCCACCTTAGCATTTTCTACATACTTCGTCACGCCCTTAGGGTTCGACACTTTGTGAATCTTGAAGAACACCTGCTCTCTTACCTTCTTGTTTGAATCTCCTGCGATGTTGCTGGGGAATGGACCACCCGAAATAGAGGTAGTACCGCCAGACGTATTTACGTAAAGGCTGTAAGAAGAAGAAGAAGAAGAAACATTAACACAGTCAACACTATAGCCATACCCTTCGTGCCAAACAAAGTTATAGACACCTGCGTTACTTTCGTCCTTCGTTGTCTTCAGATTGTCAGCTATTGTAGACAACTTGCCTACCCAATGACCGTCACGAACAGCCTTCAATTTAAAGCCACCATCAGCCTCAACAAGGGTAAATGCGCCCAAGCCTGAGAGATGATCGTTCATGATCATCTTATGAACGCCAGATGTTTCCTTCGTTTCCATGATAAGGAACTTACCTTCTTCACCATGACCTTCAGTAGCGTCAGCATGGAAAGAGTGATCGTGCTGAATAGCAATCAGCATACCTTCCTGGAAGGTGGCATCTTGACCACATTCCTCCATCGTGAGATACTCCGTCGCAAAGTCGAAGTAACCTTCAGGATACGTTGTTGTCTGCGCCGTTATGCCAAGGGCCACGAGCAACGCAGCAAAGAAAAGTGTAAATTTTCTCATTGTAAAATTGTTTTGATTATTGTAATTATTTAGTTTCTCAAGTCCAAACGCACCCCTCACATACGTGCATACGTGCGCAAGCGCAGTAAATAATGTAATGAGCATAGTTTAGGTTGCAAAGTTACAACTTTTTACGCATTACAGCACATATTCGGAGAAAATATTATATTTTTAACATTTGCTGTCCGGGTAAAGCCGTGCCCACAGAATGCCCTTTATGCCTCACACGGATTTTTTAGACAGAAGAACATAAGAACATATTTTCTCACGCGGAAGCACGCAGAGTTTTTTTTGTTTCACGCAGACGGCGCAGAATACGCAGACTTTTTTGTTTCACACAGAACGCACGGAATGCACAGAATTTCTTTAGACAGAAGAACATAAGAACATATTTGTTTCACGCAAAGACGCAAAGGACGCGAAGCCTTATGTTCTTTTGTTCTTATGTCTAAAATATAGTTGCACGCAGACGGCGCAGAACACGCAGACTTTCTATGGTCGCACGCAGGCAATGCAGACAGCATGGGAATTTGTAAAAACAAATAAGGAGTTAATTTAATTTAGTATGGAGTTAATTTGATTTAACTCGGAGTTTGTTTGAAGGGTTCCACAGGAGAATCTAAATACCTCAATTCCATTTGTTATTTTGTGAGCCACGAATTGTCAAATACAAATCTCTCACGCAAAGACGCGAAGCCTTATGTACTTTTGTTCCTATGTCTAAAACTATGGCACGCAGACCACGCAGATTTTCGCAGACTTTTGCTCCGCATGGGGCGAGGCGAAGCAGCTCGCCTTTCTGCGTATTCCGCGAAGTCTGCGTGAGATAAAAATAAATATTCCGCGTGACAAAAAATATGTTCTTATGTTCTTCTGTCAAAAAAAAATCTGTGCATTCTGTACGTTCTATGTGAAACCCAAAAACATGTCTTCTGCGTGACAAAAAAAATATAGACCAACCCTCAGCTCATTGCCGTTTTTTATGTAGTTTTGCGGTTATGAAACCCCTACTCGCCACATTACTGATATTCCTTTGGTGCATCACGCCCACCCATGCGCAGCACCTCGATGAAGCCTCCGCAAGGGCTTTTGCCACCGATTTCCTACGCATCCCCACCGTGCGCGGGGGGAACGCCAACGTGGAATGCAGCGCCACACTCCCTGCGGGTTACGTATTCACGGCGCACGACAATTTCGTCGTTGTGGGCAGCAACGAGGGAGAACCTATCGCCTTAGGATACGGCACGTTAGCGATACCCGAGGGGAACCTTCCCCCTGCCCTCGCCTCCCTGCTCCACCGCAGTGGTACGAGCAGCAAGCAGGCGGACATCTTCCTGCAACCCGGAACTCCCGTTGCACCCCTCCTCCCCATGGTGCGCCACCAAGAGGCACCCTACAACGGGGCTTGCCCCTACTACACCTACGACGACGGCACGGTGAGCGACGAGCGCTGCATGGTGGGTTGTGTAGCTACCGCCTTAGAGGAGATACTGACCTACTACCAACGCGAAATCGTGTTGCAAGATACACTCCACGGGTGGCAAACCGCCCACTACGAGATTGCCGACGTGCTCCCTGGCACGAAGGTCGACACGCGCCTGATTCTCAACGATTATGACACTGAATCTGCCACTCCCGAAGCGCTCGATGCCGTAGCGCGCCTAAGCCTTTATTGCGGCATGGCAGCACAGATGAATTGGGGAATCGCGGAGAGTGGCGCCAACGTGTACCGCTTAGAGGAACCCTTGAAACGCGCCTTCGGCTACGGCTTTGTGCATTACGCAGATAGTTACAAATACGCCCCTACGGAATGGGTGAAGATGATTGCCCAGGAAGTGCGCGCTGGGCGCCCCGTGCTCTATGCAGGATACACGCAGTTCATTCAGGGACATGCCTTTGTGATTGACGGCATCGACAGCGAGGGGTTCTTCCACGTCAACTGGGGCTATGGCGGTGCCTACGATGGTTACTTCCGCTTAGACGTATTGGCATTCTACGAAGACGAGGAGGGGAAGCGCGACACGGAGGCGGTGCAGGGTTTCTTCTGCAACCAGGAGGCGCTACTGCTCCACCCTGACACGATTGAAGTTTGCTTGCCCGACACGTTAGTGCGCACGGGCACCGAGGTGGTTGTCGACAGCATGTACTTGCTCAAAACTCCCCAGGAGGGAAAGTTTACGCCCATTGCGCTACACCTGCGCAACACTTCGGACGCGACACTCACGACCCCCTTTGAACTCTTCACCAATGCCCCCACCGACACGCTGATGTTTGAGCAAGCCGATTACATTGCCCTCACGGGCGTGACGCTTGCTGCAGGAGAGTCGCGCAAGGTGGTAGTGGATGCTAAATTCACGGAGACGGGCAAGCGCCAGTTGCGCATCTCGCCCGACGATGTGTTAGTATTGAAAACGCTTGACGTGGAGGTGATTCCCAATGCGCGCCACATGCTGACGCATACCATCAGCTCCCCCACCTTCCCCACACCCGAGGAGGTGTGCTTTGAAGTGACCATTCGCAACGGTACAGCCGCTCAGGCACGAGCAGGGATTTTGCAGTGCTACTTTATTGATGAGGGCACTACCTGCCGCGACTATACAGGGGCTTACCAGCAGTCGCACGTCATTTACCTCGACCCTGGTGAGGAGCACACCGATACAGTGACGTTTCGCCAGCTCAAACCTGCGACGACCTATACCTTTAAGGCGAAATACGACTGGCACGACGTTGGCATCATCACCTTTACTACACCCTCAGCCACAGGGATTGAAGCCCTCCAACAACCGACGCACAGCCACCACGAGTGGCATTCCCTTGACGGCAAAAAGTTACCCTCAACCCCCAACAGCCCAGGGATTTACATCCATAACGGCAAGAAGCGCGTCCTCCCTTAACCGACATCATGCCCATGCGCATTACTACCACACTGACGACAACCACTATCAACGGGACTGAAGAAATCACTCAAACCTTTCAGGGCACCCTCCAACAGCAGGGCGCCCTCACCCTCCTCACCTACGACGACCCTGAATTGGGCGCCACCCGCATCTTCATCACCGAAGACCGTGTGCGCATCGTCCGCAAAGGGGCATTCACTACCCAAATGGTGCTCCTCCCCAATGCCACCACCCACAGCCCCTACCACACCCCCGGCGGCACCTTCGACCTCGGCATCCTCACTACCCACCTCCACCACTCCCCCACCAACAATACCCTCACAGCGCACTACACCCTCTACCTCAATGGCGAGGAAGTGGCGCAGAATGAATTGAGGGTGAGGTGGGAAAGAGGCGGCTGTCAGTGATAGGTGCCACCAAGCCTAACAGGATTTTCATGCCATGACAGGGCTAATAGGCAAAGGCCATAACAGGCAATAACAAGCCTCAACAGGCCTTAACATGGCTGGCGCGACGATGCCTCAATCGAAGTTGCTGTCCCGCATGGTTGTAGAGGCCTGTTAAGGCTTGTTATTGCTTGTTGCGGCTTGAAATCCTGTTAGGTCTACCCCTGCCTGTTACTGCCCTCACCACCGCGCCAGCCTACTCCTCACTACTACCTACTACTTAACTCCTCACTTCTCACTATGACAATCAAAAATTACATCGCCCAAAACGAAGAGCGCTTCCTCAGCGAACTCTTCTCGCTCATCCGTATCCCCAGTATCAGCGCTTTGCCTGAAAAGAAAGACGACATGGTGCGCTGCGCCGAACGCTGGAAAGAACTCCTGCTTGAAGCAGGTGTGGATAAGGCGGAGGTCATGCCCTCTGCCGGTAATCCCTTGGTGTATGCCGAAAAGATGATTCCTGGTGCCACCAAGACGGTACTGATTTATTCTCACTACGACGTGATGCCTGCCGAACCCCTCGACCTGTGGCACAGCAATCCCTTTGAACCCGAAGTGCGCGACGGAAAGATCTACGCCCGCGGTGCCGACGACGACAAGGGACAGGCCATGATTCAGGCAAAGGCATTTGAATACTTGGTGAAGCACAACCTGTTGCGCCACAACGTGAAGTTCATCTTCGAGGGTGAAGAAGAAATTGGCAGTCCCTCACTCGGAGGCTTCCTTCAGGACCACAAAGAACTCCTGAAGGCGGACATCATCTTAGTGAGCGACACGAGTATGCTGAGTGCCGACCTCCCCTCGCTCACTACGGGACTCCGCGGGTTGGCATACTGGGAAATTGAAGTGACGGGACCCAACCGCGACCTCCACTCAGGACACTTCGGCGGTGCCGTTGCCAACCCCATCAATGTGCTCTGTCAGATGTTGGCACAGGTGGTGGACGAAAACGGTAAGATTACCATCCCCCACTTCTACGACGATGTAGAAGAACTCTCGGCGGAAGAGCGCGAGATGATTGCTGGCATTCCCTTTGACCTTGAGAAATATAAGCGTGCCATCGACATTGACGAAGTGAGCGGCGAGGCTGGTTATTCTACGATTGAGCGCAACAGCTGTCGCCCCTCGTTCGACGTGTGTGGTATCTGGGGCGGCTATACGGGTCAGGGTTCAAAAACTGTACTCCCCTCCAAGGCGTATGCCAAGGTTTCTACCCGCCTTGTGCCCCACCAGCAGCATGAAAAGATTTCGCAACTCTTCATCGACTACATCACCGCCATTGCCCCCAAGAGCGTAAAAGTAAAGGTAACGCCCATGCACGGTGGCGAGGGCTACGTGTGCCCCATCACCCTACCTGCCTACAAGGCAGCCGAAATAGGTTTTGAAAAAGCCTTCGGCAAGCGCCCCTTAGCCGTGCGCCGTGGCGGCTCCATCCCCATTATCAGCGACTTCGAGCGCGTACTCGGCATCAAGACCATCCTCATGGGCTTCGGTCTTGAAAGCAATGCCATCCACTCGCCCAACGAGAACTTCCCCCTCGACATGCTCCGTAAGGGCATCGAGGCAGTGGTAGAATTCCACTTGAATTTGGAAGCTTAACAGGCAGGGCAGGTTCTCAGGCAGGAACAGGCAATAACAGGCCCTCAAGCCCTAACAAGCAGCAACAAGCCCCAACAGGCCTTAACAAGCTGGCGCGATGGTGACTCCCCCGAAGTTACCGCCCCGCAAGGTTGTTAAGGCCTGTTGGGGCTTGTTGAGGCTTGTTACTGCCTGTTAGCCTGTCAGGCCTGTTATTGCCTGTTATTGCCTATTGAGGCTTGTTACCGCCTGTCACTGCCTGTCAGGCCTGTTCCCCTCTAAAAGATTGCCGCGCCAGCCAACTCCTCACTACTCACTCCTCACTCCTCACTACTACTTACTACCTACTACTTATTTTTCCCCCTTTTCCTTTGATTCACCCAAAATATTTTTATACCTTTGCATATTATATACACGCGCGACTGCGCAACCCATGTTGCAAATTACTCACAAAATGAATACACCAACAAAAATCAAGAGGGGCTTTGCCAAGGTTTTGGCAACTTGCCTTTTCACCACGTCACTCTTCGGAGTGGCTGGTTGCGAAGAAGAAATTGACTCTTCAAACTTCGCCATCAAGAGTGAACAAACCCTTTCGGACATCATGGACAGCGACCCCAACTTGTCGTTGGCGCGCGACCTCTTCAAGCGTGTGCGCTTGGGACGAAAGGACAACTCTTCATCTGTGTACAGTGTGCTCTCGGCACGCGGTAACTACACCGCCTTCATCCCCGACAACGTAGCGATTGAAGAATACTTGAAGAAGTTGGAACTCACCAGCATCAACGAACTCACCGACGAACAGGCTGAACTCATCGTCTACAGCTGCGTCATCGACAACGGCGACCAGGAAGCCTACGAGTCTACGGAGTTCCCCACAGCGGGTTCGTTCAACCTCTCAAACCTCTACGACCGCTTGCTTACCTGCTCGGAAGACACACAAGCGAGCGACACCGTAACACGCGTGAAGTATGACGAACTCACCCTCTTGCCCGAAATCAAGGACGGCGACACGGTGAAGGTGAAGTACCCCATTTACTACAACATCGAAAAGAACTGTGGCGTGATGATTTCCGACCGCGAAGCCTCTAACGGCTGGTTGCACGTCATGGCAGACGTTATCGCTCCCACATCAGACTACGTATTCCAGGTGGTGCAGGATGCTCCCAACATGAAAATCATGGGTCGCTTGCTTCAGGAAACGGGCATCTGGGAATGGATGAACCACGAACGCGACATCGCTTACGAAGAACAGGAACTTCCCGAAAAGCTCGAAGCACAGCCTGGTACGTTCGACGTACCCATGAAGCGCTACTTGGCATTCACTGGTTTTGTAGAACCCGACAGCATCTTTGAACTCTACGGTGTACCCGCAGTGACGTTGGACGACGAAGGCAACATCACCAACTGGGACGAAGTGCTCCAGGGTCTCAAGGGCGTTTCAAAGATTACTACTGCTTATGGTACTCAGGACATGGACAACTTGAAGAGCCCCAACAATCCGCTCTACAAGTTTGTGAAGTACCACTTCATCGACGGTAAGTATGCTCCTGGCAAACTCGTGGTGCACTACACAGAATACCAATACCAGTATGGTGTAGACCAGAAGAACCCACAAACACGCACACTTCCTACCGACGCTTGGGACTTCTACACCACCATCCACCCCGTAGGTAAGGTGGAAGAACGCGAACCCATCAAGTTGCTTCAGGTTGGTTCACGCGGTCCCATCGGTCAGTCGTTTGAAGGCAACCCCGTATTCATCAACCGCTTTGTAGAATACGACAACGCCATTAAGGGTTCATACGAAGAAATCGGCGTAAAGCCCGGTGGTGAAGGCGTAATGATTCTTCAGGAACAAAGCATCAGTGCTGCCAATGGTTACGTGTACCCCATCGACGATATGCTCGTATTTGGCGAAGCAGAACGCTTGCTCATGGGTCGCGAACGTATGCGCGTGGACTATGCTACCATCATTCACGAATTGAGTTCTAACAACCTCCGTTTGGGCAAGTACTCTATGTTCCCCGCTGGATACTTTGAAAACCTTCCCCTTCAGAACTCAAGTTCACAGGTGCTCTACCTCTTCTGTGCATACTCTCCCATCAGCACAACAGGTTGGTGTAACTACCAGGGCGACGAAATGATGATTCTCGGTCTTTACGACGTGACCTTCCGCATTCCTCCCGTACCTGTAGCAAAGGAATATGAAATCCGCTTGGGTGTCTCTCACAACACACTCCGCGGTATGTGTCAGCTCTATTTCGGTGAAGATATGAACCGCTTGAAGCCCGCAGGACTTCCCTACGACTTGCGCCAGAGTGCTCCTTCTGTAAACATTCCTTGGGTGGAAGACGTGGAAGACGAGTCGATCAACATCGAAAATGATAAGAACATGCGTAACCAGGGTTACATGAAGGGTCCCCAGCACTTCGGTTGGACCGACGGTAAGGGCGAAAACATGTCACGCGACTACACAGGTCACCTCCGCCGTATCGTAACGACAGAACGCATGGAACCCGGAAAGAGCTATTACCTCCGCTACAAGTCAGCGCTCAAGAAACTCGACGCACAGCTTCAGATTGACTACATCGAAATTGTGCCCAAGGAAGTTTATGGCGGTAACGAAGCGGAAGACGTGTGGTAAACAATACGGTGGGCAATTCAGAATATGATAGGCAATTATAGGAATCTTAGGAATGCCTGAGATTCGGCAGGTAGTCCTGAGATTCCTATAGATGCTATAGATACTATAAAAGCTATAGATGCTATAGAAACTATAGATTTCTATAGATTTCTATAAATTCCACCCCCCCACCCCGCAGGCTCTTTACTCTTTACTCTTTTATCTTTACTCTTAAAAGAAGGCCTATGAAACATTTTACACTTCTACTTTCCTTCTTCCTCCTCACCCTGACGGGAGCTACAGCTCAGACAAGAGGAGCGGTGGATGTTGAAGATTATCCCTTTGAACTGACTACCGATGCTGAGAATCCCTCATTATATTATATATATACAGGACGTGATGGCAACGGTGAAGCAGGTGGTTGCGTGTTTGAGAACAGCATCCCCTGGGGAGAATCGGAATACAAGCTGCAACTGATGTACCGCAACCCCAACAAGGCGGAGCTTACTCAGTTGTGGTACTTCATGGAAGAAGAGGGCAAAATTAAAATCATCTCGGCAGCAGATGGTCGCATGATTACGGTGGCGAACACTGCCGACGGCGCCCAGAAGGTGTTTATGCAAACCGAAGAGGAACGCACCAACACTTATTACACATGGACGCTTGACAAGACAAACGGTTACTACGCCTTTAAGACTTCCGACGGCAAGAGCTTCCTCAGCCACAATGGCAACTGGAGCACTGGTAAGTCTCAAATGGGACTCTACAATGCTGACGGCAGCAAGGACGAAGGTTCACGCGTATTTTTCGAAGCCTATACTTCTGGTGACGTAAGCGGCATCAATACCGTAAAGCCCGAACGCGAATTCCGCCACGGCATCTTCACCATCACCGGTAAGCGCATCGAAAAGATTACAGGTCCCGGCATCTACATCGTCAACGGCAAAAAGCACGTTGTGCGCTAACGCCAGCCTGTAGAACAAACAAAACAAACGCCTCGACACATAGCATCACGCTAAGTGTCGAGGCGTTTTAGTAATACATCAAATCACCCGTCAGAATATCATGCCACACGTAGAGACGTCATATCATGGCGTCTCATGATTGTATGTGTAAGAACCTAAAGGACGCGCAAGACAATATAACCATCCGGATGGTCTTTGAGAAAACAAACCGAGGGTAGTGCAGGTAAATGACAATCAGGTTCTTTCCTACCGCATGGTTACCCCCCAAGAGGTGAGCCATTATTCTTTGACTTCTTCAAAATCGACATACTCCCCTTCGCCCTTCTCAAACAACTTCTTACCCCTCTTTGCCGTACGTTGACGCGTGGAAGAGGTTGAAGACTCCTGTTGTTGGTGATGAGTTTGGTGAGTATGTGTTTGCGCATTGCCCCAATGGTGCGAAGTCTTTTTCTGCTGTGAACCAAAAAGTCGGCGTACGGCATTCAACAAGATTACTGGAGCAAGCATAAAGATTACTACTATTATAATAAGGAGTAATCCCAAGCATCCAATGATGTGCATATAGTTTTAGTTCGTGTTGGTTGTTGTAAGGTAATAGTCCCTACTTGGGGGACTATACAGTTGTAGGTAGCGCAACCACTATTGCTTAGCAACAGCATTCGCAACTAATGAGGTCAAAATATAAAGCAAGATGACTACGGAGAAGCCCGTCCATCCTGCAAAGAGGAGCAGTGCTGCGCTGGCGATAATGAAGCCGTAACGCAACTTGTTATGCGCAAAGGAGTAATCCTTAAACTTCAAGGCAAACATAGGAATGTCGGCTACAAGAATCCACGAAGAGCAAGCGATGCCCAACAAAAGGAGGTACACACTCCACGACGTCTCACTCACCCACTCGTGAGTTCCTAACGCAAGGGCGCTCCAGAAGAGGGCATTGGCAGGCGTAGGGAGTCCGTAGAAGGTTGTAGACTGACGTTCGTCAAGATTGAACTTTGCCAAACGAATAGCCGAGAATGCCGCAATCAGAAATGCCACGTAGGGGAAGACCATGGCAAACGTTTCGTTCGCCACAGGCAGGGGCGCAAGGCGCAACAAGGCACTCACAATAGCGGCTGGAGCAAAGCCGAAGGTAATACAGTCGGCAAGGGAGTCCAATTCCTTACCGATAGCAGAAGACACATGAAGAAGGCGCGCCATAAAGCCATCGAAGAAATCGAAGACCGCCCCCATCACAATGAAAGTCATTGCCATAGAGAAATCGCCCTTAAGCGCAAAACCAGTAGCGATGCAACCGCAGATAAGGTTGCAACATGTAATCGTGTTGGGAATGTGTTTTTTCATAATTTAAGAGGTTTATAAGGTTATGAGGTTGTGAGGGCATAAGGACCATTCGGACTGGAGTATCCTTAAAACCTTAAAGCGAAGCGACCTTATAACCTAAACAAAAAGGTGTGTTCAAACTGAATTGACACACCCTCTATATCTTATGTTATGTTAGATCTCGGGGAGTCTTGCAATTACGGTTTGATTACCCGTTGTGCGCTGCCCAATTTCACAAAGAACTTCCGTTCCGAGTGGCAAATATACGTCTACACGTGAACCGAACTTGATAAAGCCCAAGTGTTCGTCGATAACGCAATCTTCACCTTCTTTAGCATAGGTCACAATGCGACGTGCCACAGCACCAGCAATCTGACGTACCAAGATTTCATCGCCCTCAGGGGTCTCAATCACAACGGTTGAACGTTCGTTTTCCGTACTTGCCTTAGGCA
Source organism: Alloprevotella sp. (assembly GCA_045656425.1). Classification (GTDB taxonomy): domain Bacteria; phylum Bacteroidota; class Bacteroidia; order Bacteroidales; family Bacteroidaceae; genus Alloprevotella. The sequence goes on along the minus strand of JAZORE010000056.1, from coordinate 6,102 downwards.
ACCATGCCTTATAGAAATTACCATTGTGATGGCGCACCATCTTAACAACCCCTTCAACAGGGAACCAGTTGGCATGAACGTTGGTAACGCTCATGAAGATGGAAATCATCAAGCGACGATCGTGGAAGTATTCATTTTCGTCTACTTCTTCAATCACAACTACCTTACCATCGGCAGAAGCAACGACCGTGCGTTCGGTATCACCTTCGTAGTGACGCAAAGGACAACGGAAGAAGTTTACAATAATAGAATAGAGGATGACACTCACCGCTGCTACCGAATAGAATACCCAGATGCAGCAGTCGCGGCACAGCCAATAAAGCGCAGCGTTGAAGACTGCCAACGAAGCACCCATTACCAGCAAGGTCTCATTTCCTTCATGGTGCAAACGGATGTTTTTTATTTTACGCATTCTTTTTCCCATAGTTCAAATAATTAGCGGATTAGACATACCCACATTCGGGGGCAAAGTTAGAAAAAAAAACGTAATTGACAAAGACTTAGACGGCAATACTCGTATTATGGGGCTGTCTTTAAGATATTATAACCTTGAGGAACACGAAAAACGCAGGTTTTCCCCCATCGTTTCACCTTGGAGCGGCACACTTGTTACAATCAAATCATTTGAACCTCTTGCGCAATTCAATAGAAATTCCGAATATTGCAACAAGAAAGACGTACTCACCTTATAATTCTTAATAATTATTATGGAACTTCACCCCTTCATCTTGAAATACTATCCCGAGGATAACGAACTCCGCCAACTCTTGGTACTTCACAGCGAACAAGTGGCGCGCAGGGCATTACGCATCTGCGAACGTCACCCCGAACTTGGGTTGAATGCCGATTTTCTTCGTGAAGCCGCCCTCATTCATGACATTGGTATTTTCAAAACAAACGCCCCTGGTATTCACTGCTACGGCGAAGCGCCCTACCTTACCCACGGCGTAATGGGCGCAGCACTCATGCGCCAAGAGGGGCGTGAGGATTTGGCACGCATCTGCGAGCGACACACGGGAACGGGGCTCACCGCGGCGAACATCCGCGAGCAGGGACTTCCCTTACCCGAGCGCGACCTGCTCCCTGAAACATTAGAAGAGCAGGTGGTGTGTTATGCCGACAAATTCTATTCTAAGAGCCACCCTGAACGCGAGCGCACAGTAGAACAAACTGCCAAGAGTTTGGAGAAGTTTGGCGCCGAGGGGGTAAAAAAGTTTTTGGCTTGGGCTGAACTGTTTGAGTAATTGTCTCCTGACTTTAAGAGGAGGGCTAACCACTTGTTGCGAACCTAACAGGTAGGAATAGACCATGACAGGCAGGAACAGACTGCAAGAACCACACCTCTTCCCCAAAAAAATCTGCTACTTTTCTCAAAAAAATCTTTGAATCGTTTGACAGGAACTGCAAAATTTGTACTTTTGTCGCCAGAAACAAGCACTACGCTTACATTTTTCTATAAGAATTTTACAATATCTTACAAAATGCAATTCACAACGTCATTTTACTTTTACGGTTTTTATTACTTTGCTGAACAGGCAGAGCGGGACGTTGTATGTAATTCGTAAGACACATACAATAATAAACCTATACAATGGTCCTGCTCTACATGCTGAGCAGGACCATTCTTTTTTTAGACCAACTATGAGCAATATCCTTAACCACGACGTCCCTCAGAAGGTTGCCATTCAAGGAGCACCAGGGTCATTCCACCACATCGCAGCTCGCCAGCATTTCGGTGAAGACATAGAATTGATTTGTTGCGACACGTTTGAGGAAGTCTTTCGCACGATGAGCGAAGACGACAGCGTGATGGGATTGGTGGCGATAGAAAATACCATCGCAGGAAGCCTGCTCCACAATTACGACCTCTTGCGCGAACACAAGTGTACGATTGTCGGCGAACACAAGCTACGCATCGAACATTGCATTGCCTGTCTACCCCACGAGGGTTGGGAAGATTTGAAAGAAGTAAATTCTCACCCCGTAGCCCTTCAGCAGTGTCGCCACTATCTGAGCGCACATCCGCAACTCAAAGTTGTTGAAGCCGAAGACACTGCAGGCGTCGCACGACGCATTGCCGAACAGCAATTAAGCGGACATGCCGCCATCTGCCACGCTAATGCAGCCACACAATACGGGTTGAAAGTACTTGCCAACCATATTGAAGACAACAAGCACAACTTCACCCGCTTCCTTGCCCTTGCTGATGAATGGCAAGCCGATAATTACCGTGAAGTTCATCAAACCAACAAGAGCAGTATTGTCTTCTCACTCCCCCACGAAGAGGGTTCGCTCTCGCAAGTGCTTTCCATCTTCAGCTTCTACAAGATTAACCTCACCAAAATCCAATCACTCCCCATCATTGGCAGAGAATGGCAATACCTCTTCTACGTTGACGTAGCCTACCCCGACTACGTGAGATACCGACAAAGCATAGATGCCGTACGTCCCCTAACCCGCGACTTACGCATCCTCGGAGAATACCCAGCATTCGATGATTTCGCAAACAAATAAGCAAAATACTACTACCTACTCACTCCCATGATTACTCCAGCACGGCGTATCGCCGACGTACCCGAATACTACTTCTCACGAAAACTCAAAGAAGTGGCACAACTCAACGCTGAAGGGAAAGACATTATCAGTCTGGCTATCGGAAGTCCCGACATGCCCCCTTCGCCCCACACCATCGAAACCCTCTGTCGCGCAGCACAATGCCCCGACGCACATGGTTACCAACCCACAGTAGGCATCCCCGAACTCAAACGGGCAATGGCTAATTTCTATCAACGCCGCTACAAGGTGAGCCTCAACCCACTAACGGAGATTCAACCGCTGATAGGTTCGAAAGAGGGGATTCTACACACCACCCTCGCCTTTGTAAACCCAGGTGAAAAGGTGCTTATCCCCAATCCTGGTTATCCTACTTACACGGCACTGTCAAAGTTACTCGGATGCGAGGTCGTCTATTACGACTTGAAAACCGAAAACGGCTGGCAACCCGACTTTGAAGCGCTTGAAGCGATGGACCTTAGCGACGTAAAACTGATGTGGACAAATTACCCGCACATGCCGACGGGAGCGGTAGCATTAAAGGAAACGTATGAAAAACTCGTTGCCTTTGCCCGCCGCCATAATCTGCTGATTGTGAACGACAATCCCTACAGCATGATACTCAACCGCAACCCGCAGAGCATTCTTCAAGTAGAAGGGGCTATGGACTGCTGCATAGAATTTAATTCCATGTCAAAAAGTCATAACATGCCTGGTTGGCGCATCGGGATGTTAGTGGCAAAAGCGGAATACATCCAATACATTCTGCGCGTAAAGACCAATGTTGACTCTGGCACCTTTCGCGCCCTGCAACTTGCAGCAGCTACTGCCTACGACAACGATGATGCGTGGCACGAAGTCCACAATTATGAAGTTTATGCCCAGCGCCGACACTATGCCGAGCAGATTATGGATTTACTGCATTGCGAATACGACCCAAACCAAGTAGGTATGTTCCTCTGGGGACGTATTCCCGACCATTACGACACGGTAGAAACCCTCACCGAACGACTTCTTCACGAGGCACGCGTATTTATTACCCCAGGATTTATCTTTGGTTCCAACGGAAATCGCTATATTCGCATCTCACTTTGTACTACAAAGGAAAAATTCCAAGAAGCATTGCGACGGATAAGCACTTTAAACCTCTAACGCAGCCTCGTTTCAAGGGCATAAGGATGCTTCGCGCTGAGGAACCTGACCGTATAGTCCCCGATGCCCTTTCGTCCCTTCGCCCTCCGACTCCTCAAAACCTCATAACCTCAACACCTTATAACCTCAACACATCTATGGAACTCGATATTCTTCCCCTTAATCTACCAGGCATTGAAAACAAACGCCCCCTTATAATTTCCGGACCTTGTTCGGCAGAAACCGAAGGACAGGTCATGACCACCGCTCGCCAACTCGCAGCACAAGGAGTAAAAATCTTCCGCGCTGGAATCTGGAAGCCACGCACAAAGCCCGGAGGATTTGAAGGCGTGGGCGAGCCCGGGTTGAAATGGCTACAACGCGTGCAGCAGGAATTAGGCATGCTTGTGACTACAGAAGTGGCAACCGAAGCGCACGTAAAAGCAGCTCTCGAACACGGCATCGACATCCTTTGGATTGGTGCACGCACTGTGGCAAATCCATTCGCCATGCAGGAGATAGCTAATGCACTTGAGGGGCACGACGTTCCCGTTCTCGTAAAAAACCCCGTTAATCCCGACCTTGAACTATGGATTGGCGGTTTACAACGTATCAATGGCGCTGGCATCAAGCGACTCGCCGTCATCCACCGCGGCTTTTCGTCGTTCGACAATAAGATTTACCGCAATCTCCCCATGTGGCACCTGCCCATAGAACTGCGCCGACGCATTCCCAACCTGCCTATCCTGTGCGACCCCTCCCATATCGGTGGACGTCGCGAACTGATTGCGCCACTTTGTCAGCAGGCAATGGACTTGGGATTTGACGGGCTCATCGTAGAATCTCACCATTGTCCCGACTGTGCTTGGAGCGATGCTTCACAACAGGTAACACCCGATGTCTTTGCCTTTATTCTCGACAAATTGGTGGTACGTAACATCGGAGAAACCACAGAAGGATTGATGGAACTGCGCCGCCAGATTGATGAATGCGACCATGCTCTTATTGAAATCCTTGCAAAGCGCATGAGGGTCAGCCGAGAAATCGGACACTACAAGAAAGAACACGGCATGACCATTGTACAGACCAACCGTTATGCTGAAATTCTCGACAAACGCGGAGCACAAGGAAGCCTCTGCGGGATGGACAGCGGTTTTATGAAACATATCTTTGAAGCCATCCACGAAGAGAGCGTGCGCCAGCAGGTAGAAATTCTGAATAAGTAAAGTTTTTCCAATCACAGGCTCAAGCGTCTCCCAACAACCATTGCGCAAACCTGAAATTCCCACTTCAAACCAGTTTTCCACCAAATGAAAATACTCATCCTTGGAGCAGGAAAGATGGGTGCCTTCTTTGTCGACCTTCTGAGTTTCGACCATGAAACTGCCGTCTACGATGTTGACCCCCAGCGTCTGCGATTCATGTATAACACACAGCGTTTCACCACGCTCGACGAGATTGAGGCGTTCCGTCCCGAATTGGTCATCAATGCGGTAACGTTGAAATATACGCTTTCCGTTTTTGACACCCTTCTCCCCCTCCTTCCCCCCGACTGTATCCTTTCCGACATTGCCTCAGTCAAAACAGGTTTTAAGGAATACTACGAAGCTACGGGCAGACGCTATGTTTCTACCCACCCCATGTTTGGTCCAACGTTCGCCAACCTTGGTGCGCTCTCCTCTGAGAATGCCATTATCATTAACGAGGGAGATTATATGGGACGCATCTTCTTCAAGGACCTTTATGGCAAATTAGGATTAAACGTGTTTGAATATACCTTTGACGAACACGACGAAACGATGGCATACTCCCTCAGTATTCCCTTTGTTTCCACTTTTGTTTTTGCTGCAGTCATGAAACATCAGGATGCACCGGGAACTACCTTCAAGCGCCATATGCAAATTGCGCGCGGAGTCTTAGGTGAAGATGATTGCCTCCTACGAGAAATTCTCTTCAACCCTCGCACGGGCGGACAGGTTGAAAAGATTCGTACCGAGCTCAAGGAACTGCTGGAAATCATTGACCAAAAGGACGAAGAGCGTCTGAACCGCTACTTGCAAAAGATACGTGCGAACCTTAAATAGGGAGCTTGCTCAGAAACGATGGGAAGTATCCCCAATGAAGTGCCGAATAATTTGAACGGAGTGCCGAATCGTTCAAATTATTCGGCACTTTGTTTTTCCCAACCCTGTTTCGTCTTTGAAAAGGGGGAGTTTGTCGAGTTGTCAGTGGGAACATTAGGTTATAAAGTGGGATTTATGTACCTTTGCATTACAATTAAAATCCCTAATTATGAAGAAACTTTTCCTCTCTTTGGTACTCTCACTTGTAGCCATAGCAATGGTGGCTCAAAAGTGTGTCGTGATGGGTACTGTCAAGAATGCCACAACGGGTACCGCGCTCCCGTATGCTACGGCA
>JAZORE010000055.1:0-101943 GCA_045656425.1 Alloprevotella sp. | reverse complement strand
GCATTGTTACCTTCGTAAATCCATCGACCTCGAGGTTGATGACTTGCACCTCATCGGTGAGCAAGTCTGTAGCACATTGCGTACCCTCGGGGAGAGAGAGGAATTCAAAGGCGTGCTCAGGGATGCGCACACCGATAGTTGTGGGATATTCGTCGAAGTTTACGACAACGAGAATGGTAGCATCCTTGCTGCGACGGAGGAAGGCGAAGTTGCGACTGGGATTCAAGCCCTCTTCGCCGTCGTAATTCACGTACATCAAGTCGTAGAAGAGTCCGTTGTTAAAGGCTTCTTCTTCATTACGCAAGCGGAGCACCTTCTTATAATAGTTGTAAAGTTCCTGCTCCTGTTCAGTGAAGTTCTTACCACCGTCAAGGAGTTTGTGGAGCTTCTCTACGTGCCAGTAGTCAAAGATTGTGGTGCGACCGTCACGACCAGAGAAACCTTCTTCATCCATACCGGGTTCGCCAATTTCCTGACCCGCATAAATCATCAAGGGATTCTCACGCATCAAGGCACTAACGATAAGCGCAGGCTTCGCCTTCTCGGGAACCGTAGCAAAGAAGTTTGAAGCAATGCGCTGCTCGTCGTGATTTTCAAGGAAGTCGAGCATGTGGTCATGAATATCGTCCACCGCCTGCCATGCACCCGTAATCGCCGCCGCAGGTTGCTGGTGACAAACGATAGCACGGAGCGTATCGTAAAGACCTACCTTGTCATAGAGATAGTCAAAACCACCAATCTTGATGTAGTTGCGATATTCGTCAGGGTTATACACCTCGGCAATAAACTGGATAGCGGGGAACTTCTTCTTCACCTCCTTAATAGCATACTTCCAGAATTCCACGGGCACCATTTCCGCCATGTCACAACGGAAGGCATCAACGCCCTTCTTTGCCCAGAATTGCAAGATTGCCGTCATCTTCTTCCACGTATTGGGCGTGGGTGAAAAATGCTTTGTGCCACCGCCACAATAATCCACACCGTAATTCAACTTCACGGTTTCGTACCAGTCGTTACAATTGGGCCACGCATGGAAGCAGTCGTTGCCCGTAGCCTTTGCGGGAAGTTCTTCGTAAGTGTTCTTACCATCCGTGGCAAAGTCTGTGTGAAGCGCTTCGCCCAAGATGTAGTAGAAATTATTTTGTGCGTCAAAACCCTTCGCCTGATCGTCCGTCTGACCAAGGTCCTTGGTGCGCGCAGGCTTTGCGTCCGACTTGTACTGACGTGCCACATGGTTAGGCACAAAGTCGATAACCATCTTCAAACCCGCAGCATGCGTGCGCTCCACAAGCGCCTCAAATTCCTTCATTCTGTTAGGAACATCCACCGCCAAGTCGGGGTCGATGTCGTAATAGTCCTTGATGGCATAAGGAGAACCCGCCGCACCTTTAACTACCACGGGATTGTCTTCAGCAATGCCGAAATCTGCATAACTGGTCTTGGTAGCGTGTTCCAAAAGTCCGGTGTACCAAATATGTGTATAACCCGTTTCGTGAATACGCTCTAACACCTCTGCGGTAAAGTCATTCATTTTACCACACCCGTTTTCGGCAATAGAACCGCACTTTACGTTCTTACCACCTCGGTTAGCAAACAAGCGAGGTAGCACTTGATAAATATTCATAGTCAGTTTTTTGTGTTTTGTTGAAATATACGAACAAATGTGTGGGTGCTTCATCGCAAGGATTTACGACAAGGCACTCACACATTTGCTGTGCTAATTTATTAAATACTTATAATCCACGAACTGTAACGTCGCGAGAAATCTTAACAATCATTCCCTGGAGCGCCTTACCAGGACCGCATTCTACAAACTCCGTAGCACCTGCGGCAATCATGTTCTGCACTTCCTTTGTCCAGAGCACACTTGCTGTCAACTGCTGAATGAGGTTTGCCTTAATGGTTTCGGGGCATTCGTGAGCCGCACCATCTACGTTCTGATATACGGGGCAAACGGGCTTGTTGAATGTTGCCTTTTCAATAGCCGCTTCCAATTCGTCCTTTGCGGGTTGCATCAAAGGAGAGTGGAAGGCTCCGCTAACGGGAAGTACAAGTGCACGCTTCGCACCTGCTTCCTTGAGCTTTGCACAAGCAGCTTCGATAGCTGACTTCTCACCTGAAATTACAAGCTGCCCAGGGCAGTTGTAGTTCGCAGGAATTACGAGTGCTTCGGGAGTAGAAACTTCCTTACAGATGGCTTCCACCTGTTCGTCGGGAAGACCAATTACTGCCGCCATCGTACCGGGAACCGCTTCACAAGCAGCCTGCATAGCAAGTGCGCGAGCAGCTACGATCTTCAGACCTTCTTCGAAAGAAAGGCATCCTGCAGCAGTGAGTGCAGAGAGTTCGCCGAGCGAGTGACCTGCTACCATTGCGGGCTTAAATTCATCGCCGAGGCAGAGGGCAGAAATTACACTGTGGAGGAACACAGCGGGCTGTGTCACCTTGGTCTGCTTGAGTTCTTCGTCCGTTCCTTCAAACATAATATCGGTAATGCGGAAACCGAGAATCTCGTTTGCCTTATCAAAGAGTTCCTTTGCAAGTGCGTTATTTTCATAAAGGTCCTTACCCATGCCCACAAACTGTGAGCCTTGACCGGGAAATACAAATGCTGTCATAGTTATATTGTTCTGTTTTAGTCTTAAATTCGGTAGCAAAAGTAATGATTTTTATGCACATACACTGCAATATAGCAGAAAAATAAGCATCACTCTCACGTGCTAAAAGTTTATTCTACCCACACCGTTTTGCTTACTGCTATTTCATAGTACTGCCAAGAGGGCACTCGATATTCAGCTTTACCATTACCATCTGCCAACTCATGCGTTCTTACCACAGAGTAATCGGGATTTGCAGAAATAGAATATTTTGCCTTAAAGTTCACATTATGCCAATCTCCGTACGAGGTATTAAAGACAATGGTATCTGCAGGATTCATAGGGTAGTAATCATAAACCACGTCCTTCAACGTAGCACTACCATCTTCTGCGAGTACACGCTTTGAACCTGAACCTGACCATATTTCAGGTTTGTGAATCGCTTCATTAGGAGTTCCACTCCAAGCATATTCAGCTTTAAAGAGCAAATTACCACGTTGAGCCTGCTCAACCGTAGCTACATATTTCTTACCACGTTCCAAAACAGGTCTGTTTTGTTTTCTTGCCTCAACGACTTTCCCGGTTTCAACATCTACAAAAGTCATTTCTTTGATTACGGGACAAGTAGAAATATACTTATCATCATCACGTTCGCAACTTACCAAACCAAGGGCAAGGACGAATAGGGGTAAAAGGATTTTTTTTTTCATTATAGTCTATTGATTTAGTTTGGTTATTTATGTACTAAAATTCTTTCAAGACGCCATAAAGTCTTTGCACAGGCAAACCCATGACGTTAAAGAAACTGCCTCGCAATTCTTCCACTGCCACAAGACCGATCCACTCTTGGATACCGTAGGCGCCAGCTTTGTCAAAGGGGCGGTAGTGAGAGACGTAGAAATCGATTTCTGCGTCGGTCAAAGGAGCAAACGTCACATCGCTCGTCACGGCAAAGGTTTGCTGCTTCGCAGGTGTAACAATCGCTACTCCCGTCACTACTTGGTGCGTGCGCCCTGCCAACTGCTTGAGCATCTGCTTGGCATCTGCGGCATCCGCAGGTTTTCCAAGTACGCGACCTTCGGAGCACACAATCGTGTCTGCCGTAATGATGAGTTCATCTTCCGCCATTTGCGCAGCGTGAGCCTCTGCCTTTTTACGGGCAATGTAACAAGCGGTTTCTTCGTTGGTCATGCCATCGGGAAAACTCTCATCAACGTTAGAGAGGGTGCGCACGGTGAAGTCCAATCCGAGTTGCGAGAGGAGTTCTCGGCGACGGGGTGAATTGCTGGCAAGCACGATACGATACTTGCTCAGGTGCGCCGCCAAAGGATTCTGTTGTTCAGTCATAAGTGAGAAACTCAATCTTCGTTACCAGCCAAAAGCCTCTGCATCACTCATCCACAAACCTTGTGCTCGGAGAACCTGCTCAATAATATCGCGTCCGCAACCCATACCTCCTGCTTTGTCGCTCACATACGTAGCAATCTGCTTGATTTCTGGGGCAGCGTCGGAAGGACAACAGGGGCAACCGCAATGGCGCATCACTTCGTAGTCGGGGATGTCGTCGCCCACATAAATAACTTCCTCAGGCGAGAGACCGCTTTCCTCCAACCACTGTTCGTAAACGGCAATCTTGACGCTCACGCCCATAAAGACGTTTTGCAATCCGAGACCCACGTAGCGCTGGCGCACCGCCTCGCTCTTACCTCCCGTAATAATGGCGAGGTTCAGGCCTTTCTTCACCGCCAACTGCATGGCATAGCCATCCTTAATATTTGCCGTGCGCATAGGTTGAGCATCGGCGCCAAGGGTTACGAGGTTAGAACTCAACACGCCATCAACGTCGAAAGCGATGGCCTTTATCTTGGTTAAATCGTAGTTAATCATAATGTAAAAGGAGAAAGGAGAAAGGAGAAAGGAGAAAGGAGAAAGACCGTGCGGCACAAAATTCCAATCCGCAAGGTAGTTGTACTCTGTACTCTGTTATCTGTACTCTATAAAAGTACTCTACCCCTTACTCATTATACTCTCACTCAAAAGTTTGTAAATCTGTTGCATGCGCTCATCCTCAGAGAGAAGCGCTATTTGTGCTGCCATTACCGTTTCGTCGCGACGTGCAGCAGGTCCTGTTTGCCCCTGTGCGGGAGGGGTGGTACGCAGTTTCTGCGTCGTTGCTTCGATAAGGGGAAGCAAATCCGTGAAGGGCAGGTTTACCTTGCCCATAATATCCTCGGCAAGGGCATAGCAATGGTTCGTGAAGTTGCACGCAAACACGGCTGCCAAATGCAAATAACGCCTATCTGCACTGCTGAGTGGGGTGACATTCTCACTTAGGGACTGCGCCAACGTCTTCACCAGGTCAAGCGTCTTCTCATCCGTCGCCTCAATGTAAAGGGGCAAGTTTTTGAAGGAAACGGGTACTGACTTTGAGAACGTCTGCATGGGATAAAGCACCCCACCCTGCTTTACACGTCCCTCAAAGACGGAGAGCGGTACGCTACCAGCAGTATGAATGCACACGGCTTGAGGGTGCAACGCCGCCACTTCACCAATGAGTGTGGGCAAGGCGTCATCTTTTACGGAAAAGAGGTAGGCATCTGCCTCGGGCAAGTCGGTTACCTGTGTCGTTGGAACAGCCCCAACAGATTGTGCCACATCTTGTGCGTGCGCCAAGGTTCGACTGTACACCGCCATCACCTTGTGTCCTGCTTCGTGGAGGGCGCGACAAAGATGTGTCGCCACATTACCAGCGCCAAGAAGTACGATATTCATTGTTTACTCCTTAATAATTACGCGCTCCCAACGCAAATCCTCCTCCGCGTGAGGGGGCACTTCCTGCGCCTTCCTTCCTACAGCGATAATGCAGAGAGGTTCTTGCTCGGGGGCGAGGTTGAGCATATCTCTCACGGCGAGTGAAGCGGGACTGCCATCTTCTTGCAAGCGTTCGCGAATCTGCACCCAACAGGCACCGAGTCCACAATTTTCAGCCGAAAGTAACAGCATCGTGGCGGCAACGGAGGCGTCTTCAATCCACACGTCGGAGATATCCATCCGACCGCAAATTACAACCGCCAAAGCTGCGCTGGCAATCATCGTGCCTAAGCGGGGTTTTGCCTGAGAGAGGCGCTCGAGCATCTCTTTTTGTTCCACCAAAATGAGCTCCACCGCCTGCTTTCCCTTAGAACTGGGGGAATACAACACGGGCGTCATCAACGCCACCACTTCGTCGGACGAGAGCGAGGCATCTTGGTACTTACGAATGCTTCGGCGGCGCTTTACAACGTCTAAAAAGTCTGCCATTAAGGTTTCGCTTTGTCAATTACACCAACTTCACCTTGTCCAACACCTGCTCACGGTTGCAATAGTGGCAGCAAATCACATCGTTGTTCTTTTCAGAAACGTGGAAGCGGGTCTTCATGGGTTCGTTGTTGGTAATACACTTGGGGTTACCACACTTTACGACGCCCACAATATCCTTAGGAAGTCGCACCTGGCGCTTTTCAACGACGTTGAAATCCTTGATGATGGACAAATTTACGTTGGGCGCCACAACTGCCAAGCGGTCGAGTTCAGCATCCGAGAAATAGCGGTCGGCAATCTTCACAAGACTCTTGTTGCCCATCTTTTGGCTCACAAGGTTGTAACCAATCATCACAGTGGACTTCAAATCCTGAAGACCAAGCAAGCTGATGACTTCAAAAAGTTTATTGCTGGGAATATGGTCAATAACGGTGCCATTCTCAATGGCAGCTACCATTAGTTCTTGATTCATGAGACTATGAAGTTTTAGGTTAGAGTACAGAGCACAGAGTACAGAGTACAGCTTAATCCGAGTGTTAAAGTCCGCATGGAGTTGGACTCTGTACGTTGTACTCTAAAATTACATGTTTAACACATCACAGATAATCGCTTCGCGGGCATAAAGTCCGTTCTGCGCCTGCTGGAAATAGTATGCGTGTGGATCGTCGTCCACATCGTAAGCAATTTCGTTCACGCGAGGAAGCGGATGCAAGATTTTCATATTCTCACGCGCCTTTCCGAGCATCGAAGCCTTGAGAATATACACGTCCTTCACGCGTTCGTATTCCATCAAGTCGGTAAAGCGTTCGCGTTGCACACGGGTCATGTAAAGAATGTCGGCTTCGGCAATCACGTCCTCGTTAAATTCTTCATACTCTACGTACTTGATTCCGTGCTCACGGCAATATGCCTTATACTCTTCGGGCATAGCGAGTTCCTTGGGTGCAATGAAGTGGAACGTAGGATTGAAGTGGCGGAGCGCCATGAGGAGCGAGTGCACCGTGCGTCCGTATTTCAAGTCACCTACGAGGAACACATTGAGATTATCAAGCGTTCCCTGCGTCTTGTAAATGCTATAGAGGTCGAGCATCGTCTGTGTGGGGTGCTGATTTGCCCCGTCACCCGCATTGATGATGGGCACCTTTGCCACTTCACTGGCATAGAGCGCTGCACCTTCCAAATAGTGGCGCATCACGATGACGTCCGCATAGTTTTGCACCATCATGATGGTATCTTTCAGGGTTTCGCCCTTCGTACCACTCGTAATCTTGGGGTCGGCAAAACCAATAACTTTTGCACCAAGGCGATTGGCAGCAGTTTCAAAACTGAGGCGTGTACGCGTAGAGGGTTCAAAAAACAGGGTGGCAACAATCTTGCCATCCAAAATCTTGCTATTGGGATTCTTTTCAAACTCCTCAGCACGCTGAATCAACTGCAAAATCTTTTCGCGCGACAGCGTGTTGATAGAAACCAAACTTCTTTTTTCGGACATCATGTTTCTTATGTTTTAAGGTAAGTAAGTAGCACCGCCACCTCATTGAGAAGGCTACACTACGCTATATTTCCTCCAAAATTAGGTATTTATTTTATATAAAAGGGAGAAAATTACATTTTATCTGCCCCGGAACAAAAATTAACGCCAAATTTCTTTTTAGATTAGGGGAAAAGTGTAACTTTGCTACGTTCCAAAATTGTTTCTTTTGGAGGGCGGAAAAAGTCATTCGGAGATTGGTAAAATTAAGTCGGACTTAGATGAAACTAACTCGGACTTAATTTGAATTAACTCGGACTTCGTTTTTACGATTTCCCGTCCAAGGAATTCCACTTGAGACAAACAACTATAACACTGCAACTTTTACAAATATCATAAACACTCTAAACTTACACCTACTATGAAAACTTTGAAAGGATCTAAGACAGAACAGAACCTCCTCTCTGCATTTGCTGGCGAATCTATGGCTCGCAACAAATATTCTTACTACGCGTCAAAGGCAAAGAAGGAAGGTTTTGTGCAAATCGCAAATATCTTTGAAGAAACTGCAGCCAACGAAAAGGAGCACGCTAAGATGTGGTTCAAACTCCTTCACGACGGTGTGCCTTCAACAGCTGAAAACCTCCTCGACGCTGCTAATGGCGAAAACTACGAATGGACAGACATGTATGCTACATTCGCTAAGGAAGCACGCGAAGAAGGTTTTGAAGAAATCGCTAACAAGTTTGAACTCGTGGCTGCCGTTGAACGCGAACACGAAGAACGCTACCGCAAGCTCCTTGCTAACGTGGAAGGCAAGTTGGTATTCAGCCGCGAAGGCGACGCTATTTGGCAGTGCCTCAACTGCGGTCACATCATGGAAGGCAAGGACGCTCCCGAAATCTGCCCCGTTTGCGACCATCCCCAGAGTTACTTCCAGCTCAAGGCTGAAAATTTCTAAACTCCCCCATCAGCAAGAGACTGTGCCCCGTGCATGGTCTCTTGTTGCACAGATAGTATTCACCAAACTACACATACATTTATGAAGAAATTCATTCTGCTCGCGCTTCCCGCCTTGATGGCGAGTTGCGGACCAAACAAGTACAAAATTGAGGGTACGGTAAACGAACAATTAGACAGCACCTATGCGTACCTCATGACGGACAAGGAAGAAATGCTTGACTCATGCTTGATCAGCAAGGGTAAATTCACGTTCTCCGACACCATTAGTGACCAAAGCGTACTCCTCGTTCACATGGCGCAACAGCGCGCAGTGGTGTTCGTAGAAAACGGTCGTAACATTCAAATCAATGCGTTGGAAGCGCCCATCAAAACTACCGATAATGGTGGTTTGAACGACAAGTACAACACCATTATGGACAGCATCGCAAAACAAGCAGCGGCTGTTCGTGAGAAGGAAAACAAGCTCTACAAGGCAAACATGACACCCGACTCTATCCGCGAATTTAGAAAGGCTGAATACGAAAAACTCTACGACTATTATCGCGCAGAGATTGAGGCGAATAAGGACAACCAAATTGGCGCCGTGTTGCTCGGCATGACCGCACGCTCACTCTATCCTACTCTGGAGAAAATCGACTCCATGAGCAACATTGTGAAATATGCGAAGGACAATGCCATCCTCCAGTCGTTCAAGGAACAATTGGAGCAAAAGGAAAAGACCAAGGAAGGCAAGATGTTCACAGATTTCACTGGACTTTCTGCCGAAGGCAAACTCATCAAATTCTCCGACTTCGTAGGCAAGGGCAACTACGTATTAGTAGATTTCTGGGCATCATGGTGCGGACCTTGTAAGGCTGAATTCCCCAACTTGATACAACTCCACAAGAAGTTGAAGAACAAAGGTCTCACCGTACTCGGCATAAACATCTCTGACCAATTAGACGCCTTCAAGCAAACCGTTAAAAACTACGGCATTGAATACCCACAACTGGTCATTCCCTCCTATGCTAAGGAAAACGGCGCAAGAATCTATAGCGTGAACTCTATCCCCCACATCATGTTGATTGCCCCCGACGGCACTATTCTCAAGCGCGGACTCCGTGGCGAAGAGATGATGAAATATGTAGAGGAACAGGTGACCAAGAAGTAATGCTTTGAGAGCCATCATTTAATAGAATATCTCCAACCTAAGAGTTGCATCTTAAGTTGGAGATATTTTTGTAAGCACACAACACCGCAATTACCCTCCCCACAACCTACAAACTCCCAATTTTCTTTGAAAAATGAGTAACAATCTCGGATTTTCTCAAAAGTGGCACACGATTTGTAACTATTAGAAGTAGATAATTAAAACCAATTAACAAAATATACTATGACAATTAAACCTCTTGCAGACCGCGTGGTGATTAAGCCCGCTCCTGCTGAAACAAAGACAGTCGGTGGCCTCATCATCCCCGACACTGCTAAGGAAAAGCCTCTCTACGGCACAGTGCTCGCTGTTGGTAACGGCACTAAGGACGAAGAAATGGTGCTTAAGGAAGGCGACGTGGTGCTCTACGGTAAGTATGCCGGCACAGAAATTGACATCGACGGCGAAAAGTTGCTCATCATGCGCCAAAGCGATGTTCTTGCAGTAACAATTCAATAATTCTTTACAGTAGACAAGTTTACAGGTACGAGTAGACGAGATAGAGTGCGAGATAAACGATAGTGAAACCATTATACATTCATTATTGTCCGCACCTCGTAAGCGATTTGCTACTCACAAACCATCTTGTCTACTCGTACCTATTTAACTCGTTTACTAAACAAAAAACTTATGGCAAAAGAAATTAAATATGACGTTGACGCACGCGACTTGTTGCGTCAAGGTGCTGACGCACTTGCGAATGCAGTAAAAGTAACGCTCGGTCCTAAGGGCAGAAACGTAGTTATTGATAAGAAGTTTGGCGCTCCCCGTATCACGAAGGACGGTGTATCTGTAGCAAAGGAAATTGAACTCGAAGACAGCTTCATGAACGCTGGTGCACAGCTCGTAAAGAGTGTGGCAAGCAAGACGGGTGATGACGCTGGTGACGGTACTACTACTGCTACCGTGCTCACACAAGCCATCCTCAACGAAGGTCTTAAGAACCTCGCTGCGGGCGCTAATCCCCTCGACCTCAAACGCGGTATTGACAAGGCAGTAAAGAAGGTCGTTGAAAGCCTTAAGGAACAGGCTGAAATGGTAGAAGAATCTTACGACAAGATTGAGCAGGTGGCTACGATCTCTGCCAATAACGATGCCGAAATCGGTAAACTCATTGCCGACGGTATGCGCGCCGTGACCGTAAACGGTGTGATTACGATTGAAGACGCCAAGGGTCGCGACACCGTGTTGAAGACTGTTGAAGGTATGCAGTTCGACCGCGGTTATCTTTCTCCCTACTTCATGACTGATACGGAGAAGATGAACTGCGAAATGGAGCGTCCCCTCATCCTTATTTACGATAAAAAGATTTCCAACCTTCAGGAGTTCCTCCCCATCCTCGACCCCGCAGTGAAGACTGGTCGTCCCTTGCTCATCATCGCGGAAGACGTAGAAAGCGAAGCGCTCACAACGCTCGTTGTCAACCGCCTCCGCACACAACTTAAGATTTGCGCGGTGAAGGCTCCCGGTTTTGGCGACCGTCGCAAGGCAATGCTCGAAGATATTGCTACGCTCACGGGCGGTATCGTGATTAGCGAAGAAAAGGGTATCAAACTCGAACAGGCGACTCTCGAAATGCTTGGTTCGGCAGAGAAGGTAAACGTAACGAAGGACAATACCACTATCGTAAATGGTGCTGGCGACAAGCAGGCTATTGCTGACCGCATTCACCAAATCAAGGTAGAAATCACCAACTCGACCTCTGACTACGACAAGGAAAAACTTCAGGAACGTCAGGCAAAACTCGCGGGTGGCGTGTGCGTACTCCAGGTGGGTGCTGCTTCTGAAACCGAACAGAAGGAAAAGAAGGACCGTTGCGACGACGCCCTTTGCGCAACGCGTGCGGCGATTGAGGAAGGTATCGTAACGGGTGGCGGTGTTGCCTTTATCCGTGCGCAAGCAGCGCTCGAAGGTATGACGGGCGACAATGCCGACGAAACTACGGGTATTGCCATCATCCGTCGCGCCATCGAAGAACCCCTCCGTCAGATCTGTAAGAACGCAGGTGTTGAGGGTGCTGTGATTGTAAATAAGGTGCGTGAAGGCGAAGGCAACTTCGGTTACAATGCCAAGAACGACACCTTCTGCGACCTCCGCGCTGCTGGCGTAGTTGACCCCGCAAAGGTAACACGCGTAGCTCTTGAAAACGCAGCTTCTGTTGCCGGTATGTTCCTCACAACAGAATGTGTCATCTGCGACAAGAAGGAAGACAAGCCCGAAATGCCTATGGGTGCTCCCGGCATGGGCGGTATGATGTAATTTCTACCTTATATAAGAAATTATAAAGGAGTGGCAATCTTCGCGGATTGCCACTCCTTATTTTTGTATTATCTTTTGAAATTTCGAGTTTACGAAACCCAATCTGCATCTCTAAAACTATAGCTATAGAAGCAGTTTTTAGGGCACTTTCACGTTATAGCAGGCGCAATTGATTCAAATATTTTTTGTAAATTCGCATTCCGAAGGGCATACAGTTCTTCCCCTATATGACAACAAACGCAATATTCTATCACAGCTTTTTAAGTATTTTTGTTTACATCCCTTACCACACCAATATCAGTACTTATTGGGAGAGCTGACGGTAGATTGTAATCCCCTATTTTTCGTATAAAAATTTCATCAACATTTTAATTTATGGGTAAATTATGTTTGCTCATAATGGTGCTCTGTGCGCCATTATGTGCTATGGGTGTATGCGCCCAAGAAAAGTGCGTGTTGACGCTGGAGGAACTGTTTGCTTTAGCAGACAAGAACAGCAAGTCGCTACACGCGGCATCGTTCGCCATGAAAGAGGCAGAACAGGCGGTGGAGGTTGCTAAAAACGGGAAACTCCCTGACATTGACATTTCGCTGTCAGCAAGTTATTTAGGGAATGGTTATCTGATGGACCGCAATTTCTCAGACGGACAGTCTATTAGCATTCCGCATTTCGGGAACAACTTCGCCATCACCGCCACGCAGTTGATTTACGGCGGCGGAAAAGTTGATAACGCCATTGCACTGGCGCAACTGAAAAAAGAAATGGCGGGTGTGAATTTGGACGCGACACGTTCACGCGTGAGATGGATGCTCACGGGATTTTATCTTGACCTCTATCAATATCAGAACGCCCTTCGCGTATATGATAAAAGTATTGAGTTGGCGCAACTTGTGATTAGCGACACTCGCGCTCGAAACAAGGAGGGGGTGGCACTGCAGAACGACGTCACTCGTCAAGAGTTACACCTCAAGAACCTTGAATTAGCGCGCAAGCGTGTAGCGAATTCTGCTGATATTTTGAATTACGACCTCGTTACTTTGTTAGGACTTCCCGAAGGGACGCAAATTCAAGTAGATAGTACCTTGATTGCCCGTCAACTCCCCACGGAAAGTTTGGCGCACTGGCAGGAGGTGGCAAGTACCTGCGCACATAGTGTAAAGCGATCTGCCTTGGCGGTGAAGATGGGCGAACGTGCCGAAAAGTTGGAGCGTAGCAACTTGCTTCCCAACGTAGCATTGGTAGCGTCCAATCATTTCGACGGTCCAATTACCATTGAAGTACCGGCAATCAACAAAAACTTCAACTATTGGTTCGTAGGTGTGAACGTTTCATACCCCCTTCATTCCCTCTACAAGTCAAAGCGCAGTATCAAGCAGGCGCGTATCGCTATGGAATGGAACCGCCATAAGCAGGAGGAAACTTTGCAACAAACTAACCTCAACGTTATGGCAGATTATACCCGCATGCTGGAAGCTCAGGATGCCGTAGAAACATTGAAGAAGAGTGTGGAATTGGCGCACGAAAACTATGATATTGTAAGCACGCGCTACAGCAACGATTTTGCTATAGTGACGGACTTGCTTGACGCTGCTACTCAACGCCTTGAAGCGGAGTTACAACTCGTAAATGCTCGCATCAACGTGCTCTTTAATTATTACAAACTCAAGAATACAGCTGGTAATCTATAATACATTCACACTATGAAAAGACATACAAAGAAACTGATTTACAACATCGTAGCCTGCATCATCCTGCTGGGCGCCATCGTTTGGGTGTGCGAAAAGTTTGTACACCTCGGCAATGTAGAATTTACCGAGAATGCGCAGGTGAAACAGCATATTGTTCCTGTGAATTCACGTGTGCAAGGATTTATTAAAGAAGTGCGTTTTGATGAATACACTCCAGTAAAAAAGGGTGACACGCTTGCCATTATTGAGGACGCAGAATTCCGTTTCAGAGTAGCGCAAGCTGAAGCAAATCTTGCCAACGCCTTGACGGATAAGGACGCTATGCACAACGTTATATCAACAACACAGACCAATCTCACAGTGAGCGAAGCCAGCATTGAAGAGGCGCGCATCTTGTTGGAGAATGCTGAGCGCAACTACAAGCGTTTTGAAGCACTCTACCAGAAAAATGCCGTAACCAAGCAACAGTATGACGATACGCAAACGGCATACGCTGCGGCAAAGGCGCGCTACGAAATGTTGCAACGCCAGAAGGAAAGTGTGCAGGCCGTAGGGCGCGAACAAAACACACGCCTCGGGCAGAACGATGCGAGTATTAAACTCGCTGAAGCAGCAGTGGAGTTGGCACGCCTCAACCTTTCATACACCGTCATTCTTGCTCCTTGTGATGGTATTACGGGTAAGAAGACGATGCAAGTAGGTCAACTTATCCAACCCGGACAGACACTCGTTGACATAGTAGATGCCAGCGAAAAATGGGTGGTGGCGAATTACAAAGAAACACAAACAGCCCACATCGAAGTGGGGCAAGAAGTGGAGATTGAAGTGGATGCTGTGCCCGACTATAAGTTTAAGGGCATTGTGCGCTCTATCTCGCAAGCTACAGGGGCGAGTTTTTCACTTATGCCCAAGGACAACTCGTCGGGTAACTTCGTAAAGATTGAGCAACGTATTCCCGTGCGCATTGACTTTGCTGCGAACAATGATTCAACTGCTATGGCACGCGTGAGAGCAGGGATGAATGTGGAATGTAAAGTATTGTACCAATGAGTCACCATCATCATTCCAACCAACCTTTCTCCATTCCACACATTCGTTTCGTCCCCGAAAAAGTAAAACCATGGATGCTGATTCTCTTCATCATCGTGCTGAACTGCACGGGTGGAGTTTATCTGGCAGCAGTAAGCGAAATGGTGGGGAGCACACAACTGTTGCAGGAAGATATTATGATGGCGGGGTATGCCTCACTCGTAGGCATGGCACTCTTTTTTGCCATCATGTTTCGCCTCAAGTGGGCAGTGCGCCCTAAAACTACTTTGGGCAGTTGCATTCTCGTTTTGATTGCTGCCAACTTGATTTGCATGCACACGTCGAGTGTCCCTGTGCTTGTGGGCGTGTGTCTCGTTTCGGGATACTTCCGCATGTGGGCAATATACGAATGTAACTCTACCATCCAACTTTGGATAACTCCCAAGCGCGATATGGCAATTTGGTTTTGCTACATTTACCTAATGGTCAATGGCACCATCCAACTCACGGGCATTGCAGCACTTTCGTTCTCCGTATGGACGTCGTGGCACTACATGCATTGGTTTGTAATCGGTGCGCTACTCTTGATGTATCTCATTGTATTGCTATGCTACAAGGGTATTCAAATCATGCCACGCCTACCACTCTACGGCATTGACTGGATAGGAATGCTGTTATGGGGAGCAACCGCTATGTCTGTGCTTTTCATTTGCCTCTATGGCGAGCACTACGATTGGTGGGAGTCAGAACACGTATGGTTTGCTACGGTATTGGCTATCGTCACTTTGCTACTCAACCTATGGCGTGCCTCATTCCTGCGCCATCCCTACATCTCATTGCAAATTTTCCGCATTCCGCTTGTACCTATCTGCGTGAGCATCATCTTGATGATGGACTTACTCTTGGCGCCTGGACACATCTTTGAACATGCGCTGATGGAGGGAATCTTGGGGTATGACCATTTGAACACGCTTACGCTCAACTGGGTGGCAATACTCGGTGTGGTTATCGGCATTGTTTTCACGTGGCAAACTTTTGCATTGCGCAAATGGACGTACCAGCGCATGTTGGTCATCGCCTTCACGTGCTTCGCTGGCTACTTGGCGTATTTCGATTTCTACATTGACTACAACCTGCCGAAGGAGGCACTCTTCCTACCTGTCATATTACGCTCTGCGGGTTATGTCATTGTGGCAGTACTCATGCTGACTGCCAACACACGCCTGCCGTTTCCGTACACCTTTCTCCACGGACTTTCGTTTCAGAATATGTTTAGCGCTGCCCTCGCGGCTCCCATAGGAAATGCCATCGTGGGACGTTGGTTGACCGTTAGAACGACATACCATACTATGCGCCTGGGCGAACATCTTGACAGCACAGCGTTGACTGCTCATCCATCCTCTCTCACGGAACTCTGCGGAACGATTCAAGCACAAGCCTTGCTCGAGTCGATGAAGGAAATTTACGGGTGGTTACTCCTCCTTGCCCTTCTATGTTTGGTAGGTCTGATGATGCGTTACAGCGACATCCGCCCCAGAAAGGTAATTGAACCCACCTACCGCCTTATTCATAGATATATTCGCCGTGATTTGCGACGTAACCAATTACCGATTCCTTCTGTTGAAGAAAAATGACGTCTGCTTGCTTTGATAAGTTCATTCAAAAAGGCAAGCACTAATAAAGGTGGCATATGCTAGGAGTTTCCTAACATACGCCACCTATTTTATATAATTTTACTCAATAGGTATCTGAATGATAGACAACCATTCTTCGGGGGTCGCTTTGTTCCATACTCCGTCTATATAGGAAGTTCGGAGCGGTCCAGCCAGTTTGTAACCTTGTTCTTCCATGTAAGCAAAAGCTTCGGTAAATGATTCGTGGAAGCGTTCGTAAGGTCCGACGTGCTTCATACAAAGCGCTTTGGGGATAGCAGGTAAGCGTTTGAATTGTATAATAGTGTTGTCTGTGCCCATTTCTTCCACTTGTTCGCAATATTCAATATCGAGATCAGTAGCACGATATTCCTGGTGATGCTCTATTGTAAAGCAGTAACCTGGAGGGGGACATTTACACCCCAGTCGTTGCATCTCAGGACCAATTTTATTGACGCAAAGTTGTCCCAATGCACTATAGTCGGGAATGATTTCTCGGTGACTTGCCACAATGATTTCGGGCAGAGATTGAATACTAAATTTTTCCATTGTTCTAATTTGCTTATGAGAGTCCATCCATTTGAGCAATTGGTGCCGACGCTCCATTAGGATTTGCAGTTGCCGCTCTGTCTCTTCTATCTTTTTCGTCAGTTGGGCGACACTGGGCATTTGTGATTCATCCTCGAACAAGTCCTTAATTTCTTCGAGCGAGAAACCTTGACGCTGTAGTCCACGAATGGTATTGAGGCGTTGCATCTGCGTAATACTATAATACCGATACCCCGTCCATTCATCCACCTCGTCAGGCACGAGCAATCCCTTTTGCTCATAGTGGCGCAACGTCTTCACCGTGACTTGCATCATCTTGGAAAACTCTCCAATTTTTAACTTTGTTATTCTACTCATTATCGTACGATTGATTTGCTAACGAGTGCAAAGTTAAGGCATGCCCTTAGGGACGAGTCAAGAGAAAAGTGAAAATTTTTAGGGGTAAATATATAGTGAAAGGGGCTTATTTTCTTTTTATAACCTCGCAGACTTGTAGGATTTAACTACTTTTGCACCATAGTAAATTGGATTTATCTGTTGAGTAAATGGAAAAGATATTAAAGTCTGTGTTGTCGCTCCTAATGGGTGCATTGATTGGTGTCATCGCCGTGGGAGGAACATTGTTCCTTTTAGAGGGGCGCGAAGGACTGGTCAATGTGATGAGAAAACTGGGGGAAGTGCCCCTCATCGACTTTGCGGTTCCCTTATTGGTGGCTTTTGTTGCGATGTTCGTGGCAATTTTCTTGCACATTGTTCTGCACGAAGCAGGTCACCTTTTAATGGGCATAGTTACTGGCTATCGCTTCTCGTCATTCCGCATAGCGAGTATTGCCTTTGTACGTCAAGAAGGACGGATAAAAATCCGTCGTTATAAATTAGCAGGAACGGGAGGACAATGTTTGATGTTGCCACCTGAGTGCCCCTCAGAGCGCATGCCCTTCTTTTGGTACAATGCTGGAGGTGTGATGATGAATGTCACGTTAGCACTTGTCTCGCTCTCACTTCTGATGACGTGCAACCTATCTATGTGGTGGACGGAACTGTGTTTGATGACGTTTATCGTGGGGCTGTTTCTTGCTGTAATAAACGGGATTCCCATGCGTCCAGGAGGGGTGCAAAACGACGGGATGAACATACTGATTCTCAGTCGTGTGCCAGAGAAAAGAAAGGATTTTGTACACCAATTGCAGATTGCCGCGGCGGCAACAGAGGGAATGCGAATGAGCGAAATGCCTGCCGAATGGTTTGACTTTTCTCCCATGGATGATTACAAGGACTACCTTCGCTTGGCAAGCAGGCTCAACCATCAAGCACGACTTATTGACGAGGGAAATTTCTTAGCAGCACATGTAGCCGTGGAAGACTTGCTACAACATTTTGACGAACTTCCCAAACTCATACAATTTGAACTGGCAGGAGAGTATGTATTTACCGAACTCCTCACTGAGAACCGTAAGGAATTTATTGATAAATATTGGACAACAGAGCAGGTTGATTACGTAAAGAATAGCGCTCGATTCTCATCCGCAAAGCAACGCATCCTCTTTGCTTACGCCCTTTTTGCCGAAAAAGACACTGACAAAGCCCAGCAAATCTATCACGACACCTTGAATCATCAAGATGATTATCTCATCTTAGGTGAAGTGCGAGGGGACTTGGCGTTGATGAAGGACTTATTAGAAGGAAAGATTCGTGGCAAAGTTGAATGATAATGGTGGCATATGAAGGATATACGTCATATGCCACCATTGTTTTCATATTCTATAATAAAATGATAATGATCTACTCACAAATCACTCGTGCCATCTCATTTAAGGAAATACATTGATTGCGTTGGATAGCGAGGCGCTGGTTGTGATGTTCCCAAGGGGCAAGGATGAGCAGACGTCCTTCGGCGCAGGCATCAAAGCGCGCACCTCCTGGTTTGGCAAGGTCGGTGAATCCATTTTCTTGTAAAAGGATCAGCGGACAACCGGTATCAAAGGCGGCGCGCATGATGGCTTTCTCTCCGGGCGATATACTGGGCGAAACCAACACGGCACCACGCTTTGCTTGCTCCAAGTAGTATGCCTTCTGTTGCGTGATTTCGTCATCAGTAAGGCGACGTGAGCATTGCACTTGCAGGCGCACGGGGTGGGTCAGCAAGTAGCGGTTACCTATGGTAGAAAATTCATAAATCCCCACTTTTACGTTGCGCTGCACGCGGAAGAATTCGGGGTGAAGGCGCTTCATGAGTAGGCGGCGAGGGTTGTCGCGGAGGTAAGCGAACCAGTTGTCGAGTTGCCCCTGGCGACCCAGGATCCCGTCGGTGTAGCCAATGCTCCAGAGGAGGCCGTGCTTGCGGGCGGGGCGGGGGCGCGGGACGGGCGCGGTTACGTTAGTTGCGACGGCGTCGCAACATACAGGATGGGAGTCTGGACGAGGGGCAATGAGCCTGCGGTAGGCTTTGTTCGTACTTGCTTTAAAGCCCTTGATGATGTGCCCTAAATGCTGGGGCATGCGCTCTTTGACGAAGAGGATGCTGTGCAAATGGTCGGGCATGATTTGTAGGGCAAGCACTTTCACTTCGGGGTGATACAGGGAAATCGCCATCCACTCTTGCTCGACTTCTTTACCGAGCGGTGAAAGTTCAATGTGCGGGGAATCAAGCGCTCCTTCTTCCGCCTCAGGATTGCCAATGACACGCCCCAGCAACGGACGACGTCCCTCCACCGTAATGGTGATAAGATACATCTGGCGCGCCTCATAATCGTGACCTTCGCAACGACGCTTCATGGAGGGGATTACCTCACCTGCGAAACGCAACTTATCCTCTAATTGCTTTGCTGTAAGTTGTGACATAAAAAACTACACATTTATATCTCCATTGCAAATATAAGTAATCGCTGAAGAACTTAGCTTGACTTATTTATAAAACATTATGATTCAATACGGAATATTTGCCTACCTTTGCGCTGGACGTTCATACAAAAAAAGAAATAATGAATATAACCCTAACTGTTCGCAAAAAGATTTCTGCAACAAAGCGGTGGATGAATCGTTTGCCCTATTGGGTGGGCGTGATAGTCACGGCAAGTTGCATTCCCTTTTACCTTATTTCGTTCGCACAGTTCGCGCTGCCCATCAGTGCGGAATGGAAAGCCGCGTTGTGGACCATTTGTTTTGGGTTGGCAAAACTGTTTCAATATTGCGGACTTGCGATATTGGGTGCCAAGGGATTGAGTCAAGTGTTTAAGAAACGCTAATACGTTCTTACTATTTGCTCAATAAAAAAACTACTTAGGGCTGTATTAACAGCCCTAAGTAGTTTTTTAGGTATATGGTAAGTCTTCATTACCCACGTAACCGTTGTTGCAAATCCATGCCCGAGGGACTTTGGAATACGGAGAGACCGAAGCGATGGGTTACGGCGATGATGTGGTCAAAGACTTCTGCTTGAAGTGCTTCGTAGCGTAGCCAAGCTGTGTCGGCAGAGAAGAAATAGAGTTCAATAGGAAGACCTTGCGGCGTAGGTTGGAGGTGGCGCACAAGTAGGGTCATTTCTTGGTGCACCTTGGGGTGATGCTTCAAGTAATACGTAATGTATTGGCGGTAGAGCGAAAGGTTTACCTCCTCCCCTTCCGCATGTTCATACCCCTTCATCCAAGGTTCTTTAGAAAACTGCTTCCACTCCTGCGCGGTCAAGAAGCGCACACTACTCATATCAATATTGATAGAACGCTTCACACGGCGCCCCCCAATTTCAAACATACCACGCCAGTTTTGGAACGAATCGTTCACCAATACGTAAGGCGGAACGGTAGTTATCGTTTTGTCCCAGTTGCGCACCTTCACCGTTGTGAGTGTTACTTCCATCACGTCACCATCTGCGCCATATTTGGGCACTGTAATCCAATCGCCGGGGCGCAACATATCGTTGGCGGTCAGTTGGATACCCGCCACAAGTCCCTTAATCGTATCTTGAAACACGAGCATGAGAATTGCGGTTCCCGCACCAAGTCCCGTGAGAATCACAATCGGACTTTTGCCAATCAGTTCACTTACAATGATAATCGCAGCGATGCACACCACAATCAACTTGAGCATCTGATAGAACCCCTTGAGCGAACGATGCTTGTAATCATCGTGCTCGCTGGAAATGGTATAGACCGAATTAAGAATCGCAAACACCAATCTCACTGCTACGATAACATTATATGTCCAGCACACCTTAAACACCACATCAAGCAGGGCCTGTTCGCGAGAAAAGGCGAGCGACATCAGCGCATAAGCCACCACAGGAGGAATGAGGTGGCACATCTTTGAAAGCACATCATCGTTAAGCAGATAGTCGTCCCACTTCGTTTGCGTGTGCACCGTAATTTTCTTAATCAGGGGAGCAAGAATACGTTTGCACAGGAAATCCAAGGCAAAGGAAACCACTAAGATTAAGAAAATCAAGAGTATGCGATGCACCGTATTTGCCTCACCAGGGTTCAAACCCAAGGCGAGCAACCCATCTAAAAGTATTGAAGTCAAAATTGTCATAGTATCTAAAAATTTTCAGGTCAAAGTTACACATTTCTGTCTAAAGAAAGACACACATCCCAAAACTTTGTTGCTTTACGACTATAGAGAAATCCTCAAGAAAGAAGTTCTTTCACTCCCGCCTTATTCAACGATACATTCCAAAAAAGTCTTCTACAAATCCCCCAGAAGGTTGGAGATATTGAAAAGCACACTAATTTATCTCCGAACTTTTGCCCATCTAAAAAAAAATAATTAACTTCGCCACGCAAAGCGCACGTAGCGCTCCTGTTTATAGCAACTTATTATTAAACTTTTAATTCAATAAGCATTATGACAATCGACACTTGTGATTTCAAGGGTAAGAAGGTAATTGTACGTGTAGACTTCAACGTACCCCTTGACGAAAACGGTAACATCACTGACGACACTCGTATCCGCGGTGCGCTCCCCACTCTCAAGAAGGTGCTCGCTGACGGTGGTTCACTCATCATCATGAGCCACATGGGTAAGCCCAAGGGTAAGGTGAATGCTAAGTTCTCGCTTTCTCAGATTGTTGACGCTGTTTCTGAAAAGCTTGGCGTAAAGGTTCAGTTCGCTCCCGACTGTGCAAAGGCTCAGGAAGCTGCAGCAGCACTCCAGCCCGGTGACGTGCTCCTTCTCGAAAACCTCCGCTTCTATGCTGAAGAAGAAGGTAAGCCCGTTGGCATCGACAAGGAAGACCCCGCTTACAAGCAGGCTAAGGAAGAAATGAAGGGCAAGCAGGCTGAATTTGCTAAGACGCTCGCTTCTTACGCTGACATCTACGTAAACGACGCATTCGGTACAGCTCACCGCAAGCACGCTTCTACAGCTGTTATCGCTGACAGCTTCGACGCTGACCACAAGATGCTCGGTTACTTGATGGAAAAGGAAGTTACAGCTGTTGACAATATCCTTTCTAACATCAAGCGCCCCTTCACTGCAATCATGGGTGGTTCTAAGGTTTCTTCAAAGATTGGTATCATTGAAAACCTCATGGACAAGGTGGACAACCTCATCCTCTGCGGTGGTATGACTTACACATTTGCTAAGGCAATGGGTGGTGAAGTAGGTAACTCTATCTGCGAAAACGATAAGCTCGAACTCGCTCTTTCTATCATCGAACAGGCTAAGGCTAAGGGTGTAAACCTCGTACTTGCTGACGACTGCGTAGCTGGTGACGACTTCAAGAACGACTGCAACACTCAGATTCTCCCCGTTAAGGAAATCCCCGCTGGTTGGGAAGGTCTCGATGCAGGTCCCGAAGCTCGCAAGGCATTTGCTGCTGCTATCGTTCCCGCTAAGACTATTCTTTGGAACGGTCCTGCTGGTGTATTCGAAATGGACAACTTCGCTGTTGGTTCTAAGGCTATCGCTGAAGCTATCGCTGAAGCAACTGCTAACGGTGCATTCTCACTCATCGGTGGTGGTGACTCTGTAGCTTGTATCAACAAGTTCGGTATGGCAGACAAGGTATCTTACATCTCTACTGGTGGTGGTGCACTTCTCGAAGCTATCGAAGGTAAGGTTCTCCCCGGTATCGCAGCTATCAGAGGTTAATCTGAAGTTAATTAGGGTAACACCTTAACTACTATTTACTATAACGGAGGGGCTGGTGGCAACACTTGCCCCTCGTTTATTTTCAAGACAATGAAGAAAGCAAAATATTTTAGTGTGCTTACGATGCTCCTGCTTCTTGTAGGAGGAAGCCTCATGACGGGGTGTAATTCTTCAACTTCTGATACTTCGGCAGGAAATACTGGCGAAGCACACGATAGTATTGCTTACGACTTGCGCATTGCTGTGCTCCCCACGCTTGAAGCGCTTCCCATCTATTATGCCCAGCAAGCGGGCATCTGTGATTCGTTGGGAATAACCATTGAGATTCTGCCCTACGTGTCACAATTTGATTGCGACACGGCATTGCTGAACAACGCGGTGGACGTCTGCATGATGGACCGCACACGCTTTGCCGACTACCTCAGCAAGGGACATAAACTTGCAGCACAACTGAAAATCGACACACGCTATGCGCTTGTAGCATCCAAAGATATTGAGGCGAAAAAGGTGGGCGATTTATACAACCATACGATCGCCCTCTCGCGTCACAGTGGAGCGGAAGCCTTCTGCCTAAATGAATTAGCAGAGGCGGGGCTCAAATGCGAGGATGCCCACTATCCACAGATTAACGACCTTTGGTTGCGTGCCGATATGCTAACCAACCGTCAGGTGGATGCTGCGGTGCTTCCCTGCTTGCAGGCTTATTGGGCTGCACTCCATGGACACCATATATTAAAGGAGCACGATGCGCTCCCAGAAGCTGTCATGCAACTCGTTTACCCTCGAAATTCTAAGAAGGTGGAACAGATTACATTGTTGGCGAAGGTTTATGAGTTGGCGAAGGCAAAGATTGCCAACGACCTCAATAATTGTCGCGACATCTTGATTAAGGAGTACAAGATTCCTGCAGCACAAACCGATTCAATCATCAAGAAACTTCCGCACCCCAATAAAGAACAGAAGTAACCCACGCACCTCATCATGCAACTCAGCGCACTGCTCCCGAGATTTCAAAAACATCCACAAGTAAAGGCACTTACGCGCCTCATAGACGAACGCCAGTCCTCCGTCTACTGCGAAGGAATGCACGCCTCCTCTGCCCCCGTTTGTTTTGCTGCCGCAGCGATGCAAGCGGGGCGTAAGTGTGTCTATATGGTCGTACTTAATGACGAGGAAGAGGCTGGTTATTTTTATCACGACCTCCTTCAACTCGTGGGCGAAGAGCATGCGTTGTTTCTCCCCTCGGGTTATAGACGCGCCGTGAAATATGGTCAGCGCGATGCGGCAAATGAGATTTTGCGTACGGATGTTATCAGTCGCCTTTCCAGTTATGCCGGCGAAAGTCAGCTGTTCGTTATTTCCTTCCCTACGGCTTTGGCGGAGCGCGTGGCTTCTGGCGAGACCTTGAAGGAGAATACGGTGGAAATTGAGGAAGGCAAAGAATACGATGTCACGGAATTAACAGAGCGCTTGAAGGACCTTGGGTTCCGTCGTCGCGATTATGTCTACGAACCCGGAGAATACGCCGTGCGTGGTAGTATTGTTGACATATTTTCCTTCTCGGGTGAACTCCCTTACCGCCTCGATTTCTTCGGGGACGAGGTGGATTCCATCCGTACCTTTGAGGTGCAAACACAGCTCTCAAAGGAGCGCAAGAAGGCGGTAAAGATTGTGCCCGAAATTGAGAAGACGGGAAGCAATCTCGTACCCTTCCCCACCCTACTACCCGAAGGTTCATGCCTACTCACGCGTGACTTTTTCTACATCGGCGAGCGCATTGATGCCACCTACAACGAAGGGTTTGCAGCACAAGCCATCATTGAACGCGAAGCCACTTCGGAAATGGAAGCTGCTGAAATCCGCCGACAGTTCCAGAGCGAATTTGTTTTGGCAAACGGAGCGGCGGTGCTTCGAGAATTAGCGCGTTGCCAACGCCTTGAATTTGGCAACAAGCCCAGCACTACGCCAGGCGCCATTGTGCGTTTCGACGTAAAACTCCAGCCCCTGTTCCACAAGAACTTCGACCTCTTACGCTCCACACTCGGACAGTTGAAAGCAGATGGTTACGACCTCCACATTCTTGCCGACAGCGAGAAGCAAACGGAGCGTCTGCGCACCATCTTTGAGGACATGGGGAAAGCCCTCGCCTTTACGCCCATCCTGCATACCTTGCACGAAGGATTTATTGACGAGACGCTGCGCATTGCCCTCTTTACCGACCACCAGATCTTCGACCGTTTCCACAAATATAACCTTAAGAGCGACCGCGCCCGCAACGGAAAGCTGGCACTGACGCTGAAGGAACTCATGCAGTTTGAACCCGGCGATTATGTGGTACACGTGGATCACGGTGTAGGGCAGTTTGCGGGATTAGTGCGCATGCCTGGTGCGAATGGTGAGCAACAGGAACTCATCAAGTTGGTGTATAAGAACGATGACGTGGTTTTCGTTTCCATCCACTCTCTTCATAAGGTGTCGAAGTACAAAGGCAAGGAGGGCGAACCGCCTCGCTTAAGCCACTTGGGTACGGGCGCTTGGGAGAAGCTCAAGGAGCGCACGAAGAAGAAGATTAAGGACATTGCGCGCGACCTCATTCGTCTCTACGCACAGCGTAAGGAGCAGCAGGGCTTTGCTTTTAGCGCAGATAGTTTCATGCAGCAGGAACTCGAAGCAAGTTTTGCTTACGAGGACACGCCCGACCAACTCAAGGTTACCCAAGAGGTGAAGGCGGACATGGAACAACAACGCCCCATGGACCGATTGGTGTGTGGCGATGTGGGATTTGGTAAAACCGAAATCGCCATCCGTGCCGCCATGAAAGCAGCTGCGGACAACAAGCAAGTGGCGGTGCTCGTACCAACTACCGTGCTTGCGCTTCAACATTACAAAACCTTCGCCAAGCGTCTCAAAGGCTTCCCCGTAAAGGTGGATTACCTGAGCCGTGCCCGCACTACGAAGCAAACGAATGAGATTTTGCGCGAACTCGAAGCGGGGAATATCAACATCATTATCGGCACGCACAAATTGGTGAGCAAGGCGGTGAAGTTTAAGGACCTCGGGCTGCTCATCATTGATGAAGAACAGAAGTTTGGGGTGAGCGTAAAGGAAAAACTGCGCCAGATTAAGGTGTCGGTCGATACCTTAACCATGTCGGCAACGCCCATTCCGCGCACCCTTCAGTTCTCGCTCATGGGAGCTCGCGACTTTTCTACAATTCAAACGCCACCCCCCAACCGCCATCCTATTCAAACGGAGATTCACTCCTTCAACGGCGAGGTGATTGGCGATGCCGTGAACTTTGAAATGAGCAGAAACGGACAGGTGTATTTCGTGACGCACCGCATTTCCCAGTTGCCCCACCTCAAAGCAATCGTAGAAAAATACGTACCTGATGCACGCGTGGCTATTGGTCACGGACAGATGCCTCCAGCAGAGTTGGAAAAGGTCATCCTTGACTTTGTCAACTACGACTACGACGTGCTGATTTCTACCACCATCGTAGAGAGTGGCATCGATATTCCCAACGCCAACACAATTATAATTGACAACGCCCACCACTTTGGACTTTCCGATCTCCACCAGATGCGCGGTCGCGTAGGGCGTAGCAATCGCAAGGCGTTCTGCTACCTGCTTGCGCCTCCGCTTTCTGCGCTTCCCGACGACGCACGCCGTCGCTTGCAAGCCATTGAGAATTTCTCCGACCTCGGCAGTGGCATCCACATTGCTATGCAAGACTTGGACATTCGTGGCGCTGGCAATCTGCTGGGTGCCGAACAGAGCGGATTCATTGCCGACCTCGGTTATGAGACCTACCAAAAGATTCTTGCGCAAGCCGTGGCGGAACTCAAGAATGAGGAATTTGCCGAACTCTATGAGACTGCGGAAGGGGTGAAGCCTGAAGTGAACATCGACGCTGCCCAATTTGTGGACGAATGTAGCATCGAATGTGACCTTCGCGCCTACTTCCCCGAAACGTATGTGCCGGGAAGTAGCGAACGTATGCTGCTCTACCGCGAACTTGACGGTATCTCCGAAGAGGCGCAGTTGGAAGCCTTCCGCCAACGTATGTTCGACCGCTTTGGTCCTTTGCCCCAAGAAGGCGAAGAACTACTGCGCATCCAACCCCTGCGTCACCTTGGCAAACAACTCGGTGTGGAGCGCATCACGCTCAAGAACGGCCGCATGACCCTCTATTTCGTGAGCAACCCCAAGAGTATGTATTACCAAAGCGAGACCTTCGGCAATGTACTCACCTATGCCGTGCACCACATCAAGCGATGCAAACTCGATGAGCGCAACGGCAAGCGCAGCCTAACCCTATTTGAAGTGCCCAATGTGAAAGTCGCACTCGAATTAGTGCAACAAATTTTAGACACACGCAGTTAATACACCCTATTGATGATAAAAGTACAAGGCATTCGGATACCCCAAAAACAAAGTGCCGAATAAATTGAACTAATCGGGATTTAATTCAAATTAAGTGCCGATTTGTTTTTCTAAAATCCGAGACAAATTTCTTCACCACAAAATTTAGGAATAGAAGTCTCAAAGATGTACTCAAAAATAGGGTTGTAAGCCGACAGCTTTGGGCAAGAGCATCCTCCCACTCAATAGTTATCATAAGGTTGCCCTCAGTGCCTTCCGCATAGGGCAACTTTTTTCATTCAAATTCCCCTTCCGCATTAACAAACACCACCATTTTACTTAACGTTTCATCAAGTATTTTCTTCATATTTGTTAAAAATACGCACTTTTACGGAAAAAATTAAGTAAAATTTTGCCGAGTTATTTTTGCCACTTACTTTTGCGATATGAAAAAGAAAATGATACACCTCATCGCCATTCTTTGGGGAGTTTCAATCGTCATACTAATAGGACTTCAAGTCTATTATTATTATCAGGTGCATGAAATGCGCAAAGAACAGTTTAACGAATCTGTCAATCGAAGTTTGTTCAGAACTGTACGTCGCATTGAAATGAATGCCACTGAACGCGCTTTAGAGAAGATTGTGTTGGGCAAGGGAACCACGAACACTGTGCCACCATTGTCCCAACAAGGGGGACACCGCAAGGGCGTATTTCACGCAGAAACCGACTCATTGCTGCACCTCAACGAGATACCACGACCAGATTTTGAAAAGAAAATGCCCCCCACGGGAATTTTCCTACGCAACGCCCAACGCCATCGCAGTTCGACCGATGAGATGAAGCGCAAACTTCGCGAACGCTATCTTTATCAGAAGTCTATTGTCAATGAGGTGGTCATATCCATGCTTTACGAGGCTGACCATCAACCACCTGAGAAGCGCATTGACTTTGTTGAACTGG
The DNA here is from genome assembly GCA_045656425.1 of Alloprevotella sp. Classification (GTDB taxonomy): domain Bacteria; phylum Bacteroidota; class Bacteroidia; order Bacteroidales; family Bacteroidaceae; genus Alloprevotella. Next base: position 73,830 of record JAZORE010000055.1, on the reverse strand, counting down.
ACCGACTCTTACGTTACTATCTAAGTAACAATGGTGTGGACCTTACATACCACTTACGGGTAACAACCCCTGAAGGACGAGAAATATTCAAATGTTGTGACTATGAAGACAAGGGAGAGGAGAATGAATACACGCAAATACTCTTTGCCAACGAGTCACCTCACCAAATGGCGATTATTCACATCCATTTCCCAGACTTCCAACGGTACGTATTCTCATCTATCAAGTTCATGATTCCCGCAATCATGTTTACGGTAATGCTCTTCTTCATCTTCTGTATCACCGTATGGCTCTTCAACCGCCAGCGTCGTATGTCAGAAATCAAGACAGACTTTATCAACAACATGACCCACGAGTTTAAGACGCCATTGTCCACTCTCTCACTCGCAGCTCAGATGCTTAATGACCCTGCTGTGGGCAAAAGCGATGCCATGCTCAAACACATCACGAGAATCATCAATGACGAAACCAAGCGCTTGCGCTTCCAGGTAGAAAAGGTGTTGCAGATTTCAATGTTTGAGAACAAGGGGGAAACCTTTAAGCGCAAAAATGTTGACGCACACATTATCATTGACGACGTAGTGACGGTATTCCGATTGAAGACAGAAAGTATGGGTGGGCAAATCCTTACCAAACTTGATGCAACCCGAACTACACTTTATGCTGATGAAATGCATATCACCAATGTGCTGTTCAACCTGCTCGACAACGCCATTAAATATAAGCGCCCCGATGTGAATCCTGAATTGACCGTAGAAACTGAAAACTGTAACAACAAGATTCGCATCACCGTCACTGACAATGGCATCGGAATCAAGAAGGAAGACCTGAAGAAGATTTTTGAAAAATTCTTCCGCGTACATACTGGCAACCGACATGATGTAAAGGGATTCGGCCTTGGACTCTGCTACGTTCAAAACGTCATTAAATACCACAAGGGTACGATTCAAGCCGACAGCACTTTAGGCAAGGGCACGACGTTCGTCATCGAACTTCCCCTTTCCGAAGATTCATAACTTAAAATTACTCACAAACAATAGCCCTCGTGGCTTAATGTAAACACTTTAACTAATACCTTAACCTAACCCTAAAAACATTAAATTACTATGGACGAAAAGAAAAAGATTCTTCTTTGTGAAGATGATGAAAACCTCGGTATGTTGCTCCGTGAGTACCTTAACGCAAAAGGTTTTGACACTACGCTTTGCGCAGACGGAGAACTTGGTTACAAAGCCTTTACCGAAGATAAATATGACCTGTGTGTGTTCGACGTAATGATGCCCCGCAAGGATGGTTTCACACTTGCGAAGGAAGTGAAGCAGGTAAATAAGGATGTACCTATCATCTTCCTCACCGCGCGCAACATGAAGGAGGACGTATATCTCGGTTTTGAACTCGGAGCTGACGATTACTTGACCAAACCCTTCTCTATGGAGGAACTCACCTACCGTATTGAAGCCGTGATGCGCCGTAGCTTGAAGCGCAAGAATAAGGAACGCACTTCTTACCCCCTCGGAAGTTTCGTTTTTGACACACAGAAGCAAACACTTACCCGCGAAAGTGTGGTAATCAAGCTCACGACAAAGGAATGCGAACTCCTGACATTGCTCTGCTTGAACATCGGAGAAATCCTTCAACGTGATTATGCCCTCAAGACGATTTGGGTAGACGACAACTACTTCAACGCACGCTCAATGGACGTTTACATCACCAAGCTCCGCAAACACTTGAAGGATGATCCCTCAGTGGAAATCATTAATGTACACGGAAAGGGCTACAAACTTATTGCCCCCGAATTTGAATAGGAAATGACTCTTAAAAGCATACTTTATCACACATTGGGAAGCGCACTCCTCTTGGGGGTGTGCCTTCCCGTCCTCTGTTCCTGCGAAGAAGAAGACACTTACGCAGAATTGCGCAAAACGGAAGGCGCTCAAATCTCTAATTTCCTCAACTACGGCACACGCGTAGTGGATAAAGAAACTGGGGATGTAACCTTAGACGTTCCTGCGCCCATCAAGGTAATCAGCGAAAGCGAATTTTACGCGAACGACACCGTGACGAATGTCGCTGAAAATGAATACGTGCTACTCGGAGGTTCGGGAGTCTACATGCAAATCGTGAGAGAAGGCACAGGAGAGCGCTTACAAGACGGAGAATCGGCAACCGTAATCTGCCGTCACATAGAATTTAACATTGCAGGCGACTCTATCCAAAGTACAAACGCACAATCTGCGACTACTGAAATCTACTACGACCGCATGACCGTACAAAAAAATTACGGAACCATCACGGCATCATTTACCAGCGGACTGATGAGCAGCCTTTACGGAGTTTCAGTTCCCTCTGGGTGGATTCTCCCTCTTCAATTCATTAAGCTCGGACGCCAAAACAGTCCAGATGCAGAAGTTGCCAAAGTTCGCCTTATCGTGCCCAGCACAGAAGGACAAAGCGAAGCAATGAACAGTGTCTATCCCTGTTTCTACGAAATTATCTATACAAAGGGTAGATAAATTCACCATCTAAAAAATCCCAGTACGGAGTAAATTCCATACTGGGATTTCTTATTGTCTGATTAAACAAGACTATATTTACAAGTGAAGGACGAACATTCGCTTTTAGATAATATTGGCGTCAGGTAAACGCCCATAACTCTCTGAATATAGGTTTGTTGAAATAGTGTAAGCCACACAGTTTGCATGATTCCCTGGAAGGGGATAAATCCAATAGCCCAGGGCGTTGCCCTGGGCTATTGGATTAAAGGTCTTTCAGACCACATCTTCACAAGAAGTTTACCGGACGCTAATATCTTAGTATATACATTTAATATTATAGCATTGGTGAACCAAAATGATACAACCAATTCCAGAAGCGGCGCATGAGGGGCTTCTTACGGTAGTCCGCCTGTGTCATCACTACACACTGATTCTTTTTATCCTGCTCAAAAATCGTCTGCATCGCTTGAGTAGCAGCACTATCGGCAATGAGCACGTTACACTCATAATCCATTTTAAGACTTCTGCCGTTAAGATTAGCACTGCCTAAGAAGAGGAAACTATCATCCACCATCATGACTTTAGAATGATGGAAGCCACCGTGGAAGACGTGTATCTCTGCGCCCAGTTCTCCAAATTCCTTGCAATAATACTCCGTTACATTGGGAGTGACGGGAATATCGCTGACTGCAGAAACCATAATTTCCATCTTTACCCCGCGCTTGAGCGCACGCTTAAAGGCGCGCACCACCTTGTTAGTAAGTGTGAAGTAAGGGTTAATGAGTTGCACGCGGTGCTCTGCATTGTCAAGAATCTTGACAAAGGTCTGTTCCATAATACGCGAAGATTCACGGGGAATACGATTGACTACGCCAATCATCTTTTTACCTACTGTACTCGTGGTATCCACCTTGAGTCCCGTAAAGTAATCCTTCGCTTGTCGTTCCCCAGGATAATACTGCTCGCCCTGGAGACGTTCAAATGTAACAGCATTCCAGAAATCCACAAACACCTTTTGAAGTTCTGCCACAGCATCACCCTCAATACGACAATGGAGGTCGCGCCAGGCGCCAAATTCAGGTTTACCCACCACGTAGTAGTCCGCCACATTCATCCCACCTGTGTAGGCAATGAGCCCGTCAATCACAACTACCTTTCGGTGATCGCGGAAAAAGCTATTCTGTAAGTAGGGGAAAGCCAAGCGGTCGAATTCATAGATTTGGATGCCACGATGGTGAAGCGAATCTAAATGGTGACGCTTCAGGGGGCGGTCGTTTGAGCAATTACCAAACCCGTCATAGAGTGCCCTTACCTCTACACCTTCAGCAGCCTTTTCCGCTAAAAGGTCGAACAGCAAACCAGAGATAGAGTCATTGCGAAAATTGAAATACTCCAGATGGATGCTGTGTTTGGCTTGGCGTACCGCCTGAAAGAGGTCATCAAACTTTTCCTGCCCCGTCTTGAAAAACACGACGCTGTTGTTATTCGAAAAGCGCACATCAAACTTATCGCGCAGGAACGACACAACAGCAGAATCGCTTCGGCTCGGCTGAGCAAAAGCGATTCCACTGATGATAAATAAAAGCGTTGTTAGAATTAGTCGTAGCATGAATAATTATTCTTTGAGGTTGTGAGGTTGTAAGGTTATGAGGTTTTAAGGCCCATGCGGAATGTGTATCTTGACCTTAGAAACCTTAAAGACTGGTTTTAAGGTTGTAAGGTTTTGAGGTTGTAAAGACCATGCGGAATATGTATCGTGACCTTAAAACCCTTAGAGACTTTAGAAACCTTAAAGACCTTAAACCAGAAACTGTCCTGCCCCACCCCGCAAGGATCTTATAACCTAAAAACCTTAAACCTTATAACCTTCCCCTACAACATTGTGCTGAACGAATCTACGAGACCAATCAAATGGTCGTCAGCATCAGTTACAAGCACACAATGAATCTTGTGTTGTTGGAAGATTTTTTCAATCGCATGAATCTTTGTTTCAGGAGTTACCTTCTTAGGATTCTTTGACATGATGTCTGCCACTGTCAGTTGGAAGAACTTATCTTGAGAGTTCTGCATGGCACGACGCACGTCACCATCGGTAATAATCCCCGCCACCTTTTCATTTTCCACCGCTACGCAAAGACCGAGACGCCCCGTAGTCATGTAAATAACAGCCTCGCTGAGCAACATTGTGGGAGGCACAACAGGGAGATCGTCCGTGCGCATCACATTCTTTGCCTTTGTGAGCAAGCGACGTCCCAAAGAACCACCAGGATGGTACTGTGCAAAATCCTTTGCCTGGAACTGGCGCGCAACAATGAGTGCACACGCAAGAGCATCACCCAATGCCAAAGTTGCCGTTGTTGAACTTGTAGGAGCAAGATTCAAAGGACAAGCTTCACGTTCTACGGCAATATTAAGATGAGCCGTACTATACTGCGCAAGAAGCGACTGAGGATTGCCACTCATACCAATCACGGGAATACCACGGTCAATAAAGTATGGCAAGAAGCGCAACAACTCATCGGTGTGACCTGAATTAGAAATGGCCAACACCACGTCTTCCTGCTGAATCATACCCAAGTCACCATGGAAGGCATCAAGGGGATTGACAAAGAAACTGGGCGTACCCACCGAGGCAAGTGTTGCCGCAATCTTCGCACCAATGTGTCCGCTCTTACCTACGCCCGTTACGACCAACTTACCCTTGCTGGCAAGAATCAGTTCTACAGCCTTGTCAAAGTTTTCATCGAGCAACGGAATCAACCCGAGAATGGCGTCCGCCTCATCGCGCAAACATTTTATTGCGGTTTCTATGTGTAAACTCATAGTAATGTTCTTGAGGTTATGAGGTTATAAGAAGGTATAAGGTCTTAAGGCGTTAAGATAGTGAGGATCATCCGGAAGTAGTTGTACTCTGTCAGTTGTTCTCTAACCTTGCATAGTCCTTACAACCTTAATCCTAAAAGCAATGCGACCTTAAAACCTTTTCTATTTATGCCAACAATTCCTGAATGAGTCCGTCTAACTCATCCAAGTAAAGCATGTTGGGACCATCGCTCAATGCTTGTTCAGGATTAGGATGGGTTTCAAAGAAATAACCATTCGCACCAAAGGCCTTTGCAGCTTTTGCCATAGCTGGAACGAATTCACGGTTGCCACCCGTCTTACCACCCGCTGCACCAGGACGCTGCACGGAGTGTGTGCAGTCCATAATTACACGGTCGGTATAATTCTTCATTAAAGGGATGTTGCGGAAATCCACCACAAGATTGTTGTAACCATAAATGTTACCACGCTCGGTGAGCCACACTTCCTTAGCCCCCGCCTCTTTGCACTTCTCAACGGGATACTGCATATCTTCGCCCGAAAGGAATTGCGCCTTCTTGATGTTCACCGTCTTACCCGTTTGTGCCGAAGCAACGAGCAAATCCGTCTGACGGCAAAGGAAAGCAGGAATTTGCAACACGTCAACCACTTCTCCCGCTGCCTGAGCCTGATAACTTTCATGAACGTCCGTCAAAAGGGGAAGCTCATACTTCGCCTTAACATCCGCCAACATCTGCAAGCCTTGTTCCAAACCAGGACCACGGAACGAATGGATAGAAGTGCGGTTTGCCTTGTCAAAAGATGCCTTAAAATAGACCTCAGCACCTGTCTGTTCCTTTATCTGCGCTAACTTTGCAGCAACAACGTCTAAGAGTTCTGCCGACTCAATCACGCAGGGACCAGCTATAAATAAAGGTTTCATAGAATATACTTTTACATTAACGTGGCAAAGATAGTAAAAATAATGGTATACAAAGAGTTTTATGAAAGGTAAAATCTACGGTATATATATTATGTGACAAGAAACTCACCAGTAATGGTTCTCGTCCCAATCTAAAAAAATACTGAAGTTGTTTAGTTCCCCACTTAACATTCTATGCAAATTCGTTGCCTCAACTTTACAAAACCATCTCCACAAGAATATATTTTTCAAAAGAATCAAAATTTTCATCCATCAGCCCTTGCTAAAATAAAATAAAGTAGTACTTTTGCAAGCGATTTCGGGGTGTAGCTCAGTCCGGTTAGAGTGCGCGTCTGGGGGGCGTGAGGTCGCTGGTTCGATTCCAGTCACCCCGACTGAAATCAAAAGCATTGGTAATCTTACGGTTATCAATGCTTTTTTGTTTTATTTCCTCAGTCATATTTTCTTTGACGCTCCGAATTTTATAACTATAGACAGGTTAAAAAGCCCTTTTATCATGCCTCAACACCTGATTTTGTAAATATTTACTGGATATTCTAAAAACAAACACGGACTTAAATGAAACTAATATGGAGTTAAATGAAACTAACTTGGAGTTTGTTTTCACCACCATTGAGCGTAAAACTGCCACAGCGCCTACTGCCGAAATAATCAGCAAAATGCACATTTTTTACAAGCCAACTCGGACGACCGTTTTGAACTCCTGCATAAAATACACTTTACCGAATAGGAATCATTATGTATAGTTACAACATCCATTGGAAATAAGACACCTCATATTTCTCTGCTCACGAGCTATGAACCACCAACCTTTTTCTTACCTTTGTAGAAAATATAAAATGAGGGAATATTTTCTGCCCTACGGTGAGATTTCTAATTACGACTCAAACACCATGAACCTTTCCTTCTCAAAAATACAGCAATTCTTGCTTCACGACCTGTGGGAAATTCCTGCAGAGTTTCTTCCTGCCGAGGTGTTGCGCCGCTTGATTGTCACGACGCGTTGCTTCCTGCAAGAACGTATGTACTTCCGTGCCTCCGCACTGACCTATACCACGCTGTTTGCCATCGTTCCCCTGTTGGCCATCATCTTTGCCATAGCCAAAGGATTTGGGTTGAGTTCGCTGGTCGAACAGTTGATTAAAGACAACCTTGTGGCGACGCCCGAGGTGCAGGACACGGTGATTGGGTTTGTCAACTCCTACCTCTCCCACTCCAGCGGAGGCATCTTCTTGGGTTTTGGTGTGCTGCTGTTGCTCTGGACCTTGTTCAACCTGACCAACACGATTGAGGTGACTTTCAACCAGATTTGGCAGGTGAAGCGCAACCGTCCCTTCACCCGACAGCTGACCGACTACACCTCCATCATCTTCCTGCTTCCCGTGTTTATTGTGGCGACCACGGGTCTCAGCATTTTCATCTACAACTTCCTCGGCACCCTCTCGGCGGATGAAGTAGTGCTACGTCCTACAGTGCTGATACTGGTGAAATTAAGCCCGTGGGTACTTACCTGCTTGTTCTTCACAGGACTCTTCATGTACATCCCCAACACGCGTGTAAAGTTTCTGAGCGCTGGTCTTGCGGGGGTGATTACGGGCATCGCCTTTCAGGTGTTGCAATGGGGATACCTTAATTCGCAGGTGTGGCTGACTTCTTACAACGCCATCTACGGTTCGTTTGCCGCGCTCCCCCTCTTCCTGCTGATGTGCCAAATAGCGTGGACCATCACCCTCTTTGGATGTACCTTGGCGTATGTCAATCAAAACTTTAAGAGTTTTTACCGTGGCAAGGAAAATGTCATCGTCAGCCGTCGCTACCACGACTACCTCTGCCTACGCATCGCCTCAAGCATTTGCAAACGATATGCCGACAAGGAAGCCCCCTACTCTGCCGAAGAACTCGCCGAAGCCAATGACGTGCACATTCGCTTGGTCACACAAATCGTTTACACCCTCTGCAAGGTGGGAATTTTAATCGAAACTACCAACGAGGAAAATCCTGAAAAACTCACCTACGTCCCTGCTTACGACATCAACAAAATCAAGGCGGGTGACCTGCTGAATGCCCTTGACGCTGACGGCAATGAACTCATCAAGACGGGCGAAGAATCCGCCTGGGAGCATTTCTGCAAAGAGCGCAATGAGGCACACCTTAACACCTTTAAGGAACAACCGCTTCACACGCTTTTTGGTGCCACTGATATAGCATCTCCTAAGTCCCAACAAGAGTAGCATATATTTTCAACGAAAGGTTGGAGGTCTCAGAGGAAAAATGTATTTTTGTACCTTAATGGGATTGTGCGGACGCGACACACGCTGATTTAGGGTTTACTATGAACCATAGAGACGTCCGTTGCTCCGATATCCTTACTACCATCTCAAACTCGGAACTATGTCCATCACGGAACTCATCCATAAAGAAGGTCCCGCCTTTTCATTCGAGGTGTTGCCCCCCTTGAAAGGTACGGGGTTTGAAAACCTGCGCCTTACGATTGAAAAACTGCGAGAGTTTGCGCCCAAATACATCAACATTACCACCCACCGCTCGGAGTTTGTTTACAAAGACTTGGGCGGCGGACTCATGCAGCGCCACCGTATGCGCCGACGTCCTGGAACTGTTGCTGTAGCGGCAGCCATAAAAAATGCCTTCAATATCCCCGTAGTGCCGCACGTTGTGTGTAGCGGTTACACAAGGGAGCAGATTGAATACATGTTGCTCGACCTTCAGTTCTTGGGTATTGAAAATCTCCTTGTGTTGCGCGGCGACAAGGCGAAAGAGGACGCCATGTTCCAACCCGAACCTGATGGTTATGCACACACCACGGAGTTGCAGGAGCAAATCAATGCCTTCAACAACGGCACGTTTATCGATGGTTCGCCTATCAAGGTGCCAGGCAAGCACTTCAATTACGGTGTGGCATGCTACCCAGAGAAGCACGAGGAAGCACCGAACTTGCAAACGGACATCTCATGGTTTAAGCGCAAGGTGGAACTGGGGGCTGAATATGGCGTAACGCAACTCTTCTACGACAATCAGGCATACTTCCGTTTCGTAGAGAAATGCCGTCAAGAAGGAATTGAAGTGCCCATCATCCCGGGTATCAAACCGCTCACGAGATTGGTGCAGTTGCAGGTCGTGCCCAAGGTGTTCCACTGTGACCTTCCCGAAGCACTTGTCTGCGAGGCGCAGAAATGCACCACCGATGAACAAGTGAAACAGTTGGGCATTGAGTGGAGCGTGGCACAGTGTAAAGAACTCCTCGCCCACGGTTGCCCCAGTCTGCACTTCTACACCGTTTCAGCGGTAGATTCCATTGCTGAAATTGCGAAACAAATTTATTAAAAGGAGAAAGCAAAAAAAGGAGAAAGATGCAGGAACGTTATAGTCCAACCGCATGGTTTCTCATTTCTCATCTCTGATTTCTCATTTTTCATCCCATGCTCTACACCTCCGTCATAGCCCAAGATGGCATCAAGGAACGTCTCCGTCGACAAATCGTTACGGGGCGCATTCCGCATGCCCAACTCTTCAGCGGGCCTGAAGGTTGCGGGAAGTTGCCCATGGCACTTGCCTTTGCTGAGGCACTGCTCTGCCAGTCGCCCGTAGATGGTAATCCCTGTGGCGAATGTCGCTCTTGCAAGATGATGAAGAATTTTGAACATCCCGACTTGCACTTCCTGTTTCCTAACAAAAAGTCTGCGGATGAAACCCTGAGTACGTCACATCTACGCACTTGGCGGGAAGAACTAAAGCAATCTCCATACCTTGACACGAAGCGATGGTATGCAGCAATGGGGACAGAGAACCAACAACCCATTATTAACGTAAAAGATGCAGCATACCTTTCAGATGCGCTTAGTCTAACAGCCCAACAAGGTGGATTCCGCGTTGTCATCATTTGGCATGCAGAGTTGATTAACGAACAAGCGGCAAATAAGATTCTAAAGGTACTTGAGGAACCACCAGCAAAAACGGTAATGATGCTCCTTACTGATGCTCCCGAGCGCTTGTTATCTACAATCACCAGTCGCACACAGGCAATCGAGTTCCCTGCGCTAACGGTTACAGAAATTCAGCAAGCATTGGTCGCTCACCACGGAATGGCTGAGGAAATGGCACTTTCCATCTCACGCAATGCAAACGGAAGTTATATTCAGGCGGTCAACCTTATTCAAATTAACGAGGACACGTCAATATTCTTCGACCTCTTCGTGCAGCTCATGAGAAAATGCTATATGCGAGACATCAAGGAGATGCAGAAATGGAGTGAACTTGTAGCTGAATGGGGTCGCGAGAAACAGAAGAATTTCTTGCGCTACTGCCAACACATGGTGCGCGAAAATTTCATCTTTAATTTCCAACAACCCGAGCTTAATTACATGGCAAACAATGAGCGAGAATTTTCCACACGTTTCTCGCCCTTCATCAATGAACGTAATGTCATCGGAATTATGGAAGAACTTTCACTTGCCGAGCGAGACATCACACAGAATGTAAACTCAAAAATGGTATTCTTTGACTTTGCGCTCAAGATGATTGTGTTACTGATAAAATAAGTTTCCCTCAACAATAGCAATCGCACTTAATATATATAGTACACCTACTCCCTTAAATATATGAACAAAGAATTCATGATACACCCTTGTCTACGCGGACTTAGTGCAAAAGGTTGCGGCAGACAGGACAAACAACTCAACACATACGACTATTTTGCCGACATCCCTGGCAACAACGATGCGTGCGACCTCGTGGAAGTGCAATTCAAACATACCCGCAAAGGATATTACCGCAATGAGAATCGCATTCCCCTACAGAAGGGCGACATCGTTGCCGTAGAAGCATCACCAGGACACGACATCGGTGTGGTAAGTCTCACGGGGCAACTCGTTCCTCTGCAAATGAAGAAGGCAAGCCTCAAACCTGGCACGGAGATCAAGCGTATCTACCGCAAGGCACGTCCCGTGGATATGGAGAAGTATGAAGAAGCGCAATCACGCGAGCACGACACCATGATTCAAGCGCGTCAAATCGCCAAGGACCTTAATCTTGACATGAAGATCGGCGACGTGGAATATCAGGGGGACTGCAACAAAGCGATTTTCTACTATATCGCAGACCAACGCGTAGACTTCCGCCAGCTCATCAAGGTACTTGCCGAAACCTTCCACGTGCGTATTGAAATGCGCCAAATTGGTGCGCGCCAAGAAGCAGGGCGCATCGGAGGGATTGGTCCCTGCGGACGCGAACTCTGTTGCGCGACTTGGGTAAAAAACTTTAACAGCGTTTCTACAGCAGCTGCACGTTTTCAGGACATATCTCCCAACCCCCAGAAACTGGCTGGGCAGTGTGCAAAACTCAAATGTTGCCTCAACTACGAAGTTGACACTTACATGGAGGCTTCACGCAAGTTGCCAAGTCGTGAAATCACATTGGAGACTGCTGATGCCACCTTCTACTTCTTCAAGGCAGACATCCTTGCTGGCACAGTAAGTTACAGCACCGACAAGCGCATGGCGGCAAACGTTACCACCATTAGTGCAGAACGTGCCTTTGAAATCCACAACATGAATAAGAAGGGTGAAAAGCCCCTGTCACTTGTGGAATCTACCGATGAAGCTCCTAAGGGTTCTTTGGACTTGGCAGAACAGGAAAGTCTTACACGCTTTGACAAGAACAAGCGTAAGAACAATAAACAACGTGGGGACAAACAACGCCACAACAATGGTAATCAGGAGCAACGCCCCAACAACGAGCACCGCAACAATCGTGGAGAACGCCGCCCCAAGAAGAAGGGAACGGGCGACCGTCCCAACTAAAATCGTCCCTTGCTTTACGACTTTCGTTCAATGCGAAACATTATCCTAATAACCATACTGCTGATTGTAGGCTGCACTTCCCCTGCAGCCTACACTGCTTTTCTGCCCGTAGACGTTCAACAATGGTCAGCCGAGGATGAAGCAAACTTTGAAATTCAACTTGAAAGTTCCCCTACTCCCCACCAATTATATGTGTTCGTGCGTACGACTAAAGCACACCGTTACGACACACAACGACTTCCATTAGAGATTACGCAACATTGGCAGCACATTAAGGCGACTCGCATAGACACCATACAAGTAGAAATTACTGACGAAACAGGTAATTTCACAGGCAAGGGACTCCATCATCGAGACATCCTCACTCCCCTCGGTGAAATCCATTGTACCGATAGTTTGAAAGGCACAATTTCCATACGTCCCTGCACCCCACTTCCCATCCACGGCATTTCCCATATAGGTGTAGAACTACGTTAAGTTTTATAGTAAACAAATAAACGAGGTACGAGTAGACGAGAAGAATGCACTACTCACTACTACTTACAACCTACTACTTACAACCTACTCACTGCTCATGCTTCCCCTCTACTTCGCACCCCTTCAAGGTTTCACAGAAGACACATACCGCCGCATCCACCATGAATTGGTGGGTGGCGTGACTGCATATTACACTCCCTTCTTGCGTTTAGAACACAAGGGTATCCGAACGAAAGATGCCCGAGATGTACGCCCAGAATTTAACGCTGGCGTGCCCATTGTGCCACAAGTTATTGCCAAGTACGGGGAAGAATTTACATTCCTCGTTGATTACCTTTATGATTTAGGATACCGCGAGATGGATATGAATATGGGTTGTCCCTTTCCCCTACAAACGCGCCACGGACGCGGTGCTGGCATCCTGCAACACCCTGAATGCGTAAAGCAGATTGCCGAAATCATCCACCAACGCGACGACATCACCTTTAGCATCAAGATGCGCCTTGGACTCACAGATGAAAGCGAGGGCATTTCCCTACTCCCGATTCTTAACGACACTCCGCTGAAGCACATCACCCTCCACCCACGCTTGGGCACTCAACAATACAACGGTACAGCCGACCTTGATGCCTTTGAGCGCTTTGCGGGGCAAACGACGCACCGACTCATCTACAATGGTGACCTTAAAACGCCCACGGATGTGCATGCCATAACTGAGCGTTTCCCTGAATTAGCAGGCATCATGATGGGACGCGGACTCCTTGCTCGCCCCTCGTTGGCACAAGAACTCATTGAGGGCGCAGAGTGGCACCGCGCGAAACGCATTGCCCTCCTAAAGAAAATGCACGACCATTACCACGCCCACCTCTCCACGATCATCCCAGGTGAAGCGCAACTCCTCACAAAAGTGCGCACTTTCTGGGAATATATGGAGGAAGAATGTGGTCGCAAGGCTTGGAAGAAGATTATGAAAGCTGGATCAATGCGCAATTATTTGAATGCCATCAATGAATTGAACTAAGGCCAAAGCAACCTTTACACCTTTGGGTAGAAACAAATTAGTGGAGATACTTCGGATTACCGAAAGTATCTCCACTAATTTTTAATTCACATTGCGAATATGGCAATCAGCAACGTTACTCCACCTTGCGCAAAAACATCATACCGCTGGTGTTATTGCCGTTAGGCGCATAGCCCTGGATTTCGATGTGGAAGGGCGTACCGGCTTCGAACTGGTTGAGTTCAAATCTATACACAACAGGCTGGTTGCCCACCTTTACGCTCGCGTCAGCAGGGGCTTCCGCCATGAGTTCGTTGCGCTTCCAAAGTTTCAAGTTGCCGAGTTGTAAAGCATCCTCACCGCGCGTGGGGATTACCGCCAATTCGTAAGCACCATTGCCCGAAATCTTACCCGTCACCTCAAAGCGCATCGCAGAGGGTTTGGGCTGCACACGAAGGGGTTCCCATCCGTAAACGTATTCGCCATACGCCTTGTAGGCTGAATAGTCGGGGGTAAAGTAGAGGGGAAGCGAGTACTGGGTGGGGGAAATCACATTCATCGCACGGAAATCATCGCGCTTAGAAACTGTTACGGGAGCCTTATATTCTGGAGAATGAGGTGTAGGATAACTACCGTCCGTCGTATATCGGATAGTCGCACCCGGAACATCGGAAGCGAGGGTAAAGCGTGTGCTACCGTCTGCCAAAGTCTCTTCCTTTTCAATACGAGGAACGGGAAGGCGGTAGTGACATCCCTTATGGTCCATACGCGCAAAGTGACTGCTCAGGCGCGTGCGGAAGTCTTCAAAATTACGTCGGCTTTGCTTGCTCCACCCCACCTCACTCACGGCTTGGAGTCGGGGGAAGGTAAGATATTCCGCATAATTCTCTGAACGATTTTCGTTGAGGTAGGCAATCTCTTGGAGTGCCTGACCATGAATAAACTGGTCGCTCCAATAGCATCCCTGCACACCGAGCACGGTAGAGTTTTCCGAATAATCATTTACGGGCATCGAGTAACACTTCTCCAACGACACAGGAGGCATCCACGTAGCCGCCTGCACCTCTCCGGGAATTTTCTGTTCGGGGAAGTCCAAATACATGTGCGTACAGGGAGTGAGAATCGCCTTATGCCCAGTGTTTGTAGCATGAATAGAGTCCGCCACATTGTGCCAGATGAGCGCCACAACGGGTTCGTTCACCTTACCACGCATAATGATTTCCTCCCAACCGATGAGGGTGCGGTTCTTTTTCTTCATCATCTGCGCCACCACATTGGTGAGGTAGCCCTGAAGTTCAGAAACCTTTGAGAGTCCCTCACGCTTCATGAGCGCCTGACAATCGGGACACGTTTCATAACGTTTGTAAACCGCCTCGTCACCACCTATATTTATATATGAGGAGGGGAAGAGTTCTACCGTCTCTTCGAGAACGTCTTGAAGGAACTGGATGGAGGTTTCCTTACCTACGCAAAGCAAGTCACGGCTGATGAAGTGCTGCGTGGGGAGTTGGTGTTGCACGCCCGTACAGCTCAACCATGGATACGCCACTACGGCAGAAAGGATATGGGCAGGGAATTCGATTTCAGGAACCAACTCCACACCACGCACCTTTGCGTAAGCCACCATCTCGCGAATGTCATCCTGCGTATAGAATCCGCCAAGGCGCTTCTCGTTAGAACCTGCCCACGCACCGACTTCCGTCAAGCGGGGATACTTTTTGATTTCAAGGCGCCAACCTGAGTCGTCAATCAAGTGGAACTGGAGTTTGTTCATCTTATACATCGCCATCATGTCGATGTACTTCTTCACAAATTCCTTGTCGTAGAAGTAACGCGCCACGTCAAGCATCATGCCGCGCCATGGGCGTTCGGGAGCATCTACGATTTCTACGCAAGGCGCCTTCCACTCGGTATTGCGCTGCCACTTCTGACTATAAATTTCTGCGGGGAAGAGTTGCAGGAGCGACTGGATGCCATAGAAGGCGCCCGAGGGGTCAGCGGCAACAATCTTCACGCTTTTCGGAGTCACCGAAAGCGCATACCCTTCCGCCTTTTGTGCTTGAGCGTCTACGAGCAACACGATGTCGCCCTTCTTCTTGCCTTCCTTCATCACGGCAACGCGACCCGTAGATTGCGCCAACACTTCTTGCAGGTATTCAGCCTGAGCCTTGAGCGACGCGTCATAACTGATGGTGAACTTTTCAGGCAACTGATAAACGCCTTCAGTTTGCTCCACCTGTACAGGCTGAGGAATGATGCGAATAGGAGTGGCTTGTTGCGCCGTAACGGAAATGCCGGCAAAAAGCGAAAGCCCAAACAAGACTTTTTTCAGAGAAAAATGCTTCATAAAGTATCGTATTTTACATTATATCGGAATTTGGAAAAACGAACTCGGACTTAAATCAAACGAACTCCGAGTTAAATCAAACTAATCGGGAGTTTGTTTGAACGTCCTTGGAGAGACGAATTTCTGCAAATTTAATAAATTTATCTGAAACCGAGATAGCATGTGCCATAGAACACTTCAAC
Source organism: Alloprevotella sp. (assembly GCA_045656425.1). Taxonomy (GTDB): domain Bacteria; phylum Bacteroidota; class Bacteroidia; order Bacteroidales; family Bacteroidaceae; genus Alloprevotella. The sequence goes on along the minus strand of JAZORE010000055.1, from coordinate 57,768 downwards.
GTGCACGTTAATAGGGCACGACGTACAAATTATAAGTCTACAATTTGTTAGTGTGAAGAAAATCGCTTACCTTTGCTAAGAAATAGGCTGATTTGAGAACTTCAGTTTGCAAGTTTCTCAAATAGGTTTCTCAAATAGCCCTTTAACTGCAACTAATTAACATTCACAATTAAACCCTTATCTTATGAGAAGATTTCTATTCATGCTTGTCTCTCTACTTTGTGCAACAGCACAGGTTTGGGCAGACAAAGTGACAGACCTTTCGCAACTCAGCAATGACAAGGTCTACTTCATCAAGAGTGAACGCGCATTCTTGCTCTACTCTGAAGCAAACGCGGGTAAGCTCAGTTCAAGTTCTGGTAAAACAGTGGGCAATGTTCAAGAAGACTTGGCAGACCCCATGCAGCAATTCCAGATTATCAAGAACGGCAACAACCTTTACCTCTTCAGCGTAGGAGCTCAAAAGTATGTGGGCGCAAATGGTAATATGGAAGACGCAGCTAAGACGGTGCTCAACATTACTAAGGTTGACAATGCTACGTATCCTTGGAAGATGTGCCTTGGCAATCAGGGTATGAACTCTCAAAATTCTGGTCAACACAACACGGGTATTCTCGTTGACAGCTGGACATCTACCGACCCCGGTAACTGCTACTATATTGAGGAAGCAATTCCCATGGAAAAGACTTACGTCATCACCGTTCTCGGTACGGAAGACGCAGCAGCGGGTGTAAGTTACAATGGTCAGGAATATAAGAACGAAGCAACCATTGAAACAACAGAAGTGCTCAAGAAGGCAGCGTTCCAAGCGCTTGCTGTTGCTGGCAAGATGGCTATCATCACCGTGAATGGTATGAACGTTTACGTGAGCTACTTCGACGAAGGTACAAAGTTCTACACCATTCAGAACGGTAAGGGCGGTTATGTAAGCCTTAACCCTGCCTACATGGACGGCGACGCTATGAAGCTCAGCAATTCTGCAGAACCCAGCGACAACCGCGGTATCTGGACTTTCGTTAAAACAGGTTCTAACTACCAGGTGTACAACTATTCTTTGGGGCTCTCAAAGGTGCTTGGTATTACGGGTGATGAAGCTGCGGCTCGCACTTCTATGGTAGATCCTAAGGCTACTACGCACAGCACTAAGTTTACGGGTACATTCAACCTCGGAAGCAGCAATCCTTCTTACATCAAGATCAGCGGCACTAACAAGTGGTGGAACGACCGTAATAGTTTCTTGGCGCTTTGGAACACAGGTAGCGTAACTGGTGACCAGGGTAGTATGTTCTACATCAAGGAAGTTGACTTCACACAGTATCCCGACGAATATTTCTACGAAGTAAGCGACATCAAGGGCGTTTCTACGTTTGCTCCCAAGAATCCCAACACACTTTGGTACACTACTTCTGCGGAAGCAACAGGCGTGAGCTACCCCTGGATGGAATACGCGCTTCCCATTGGTAATGGTGAATTAGGTGCTATGATTTTCGGTGGCGTTCACAACGAAGAAATCCAGTTCAATGAAAAGACCCTTTGGAGCGGTCCCGCAAACGTAGTTGGCGCTGGCGGTGGTAACCGTACGTTCATGAACTTCGGTTCTGTTATTGTAGAAAATAAGGACGAAGCAATCTGGGAAGGTGTTACCGACTACGTTCGCTACCTCGACATTGAGGATGGTATTTCTGGCGTAGAATTTAAGAATGCTAACGGTACTAAGTTCACACGCAAGTACCTCGCTTCTGCTCCCGACCAAGTGATTGCTGCACAGTACAAGGCGGAAGGTGATGATAAGATGAACCTTATCTTCAAGCTCAAGCCCGGACAGAGCATCGGCGCTTCTGAAGTTAAGTATGAAGATGGCACAGCTTATTTCACGGGTGCTATGACTGTGAAGCACGCAGCGCGTCTCCACGTTGTGGCTAACGAAGGTGCTACTGTTACAGCTACTGCTAATGGCATCAAGGTAGAAAACGCTACTGAAATTTCGTTCTACTTGAAGGGCGCAACGAACTTCAATGGCGACATGGAGGTGCTTAATAACTATTTCACTTCAGAAACTGCTGCAGACGTTAATGCTAAGGCAAAGACTGCTATTGAAGCGGCTATCGCTAAGGGCTATGAAGCTGTTGAAGCGGACCACATCACAGACTTTAACGCTATCACAAAGCGCATGACCTTTGACCTTGGTCTCACAACACCTACTGTTGACACTAAGACGCTTATTGACAAGTATTATCCCAACAATAGTGGTGCGAACAGCACAGCTAACGACCACCTCTTCTTGGAACAACTCTACTTCCACTTCGGTCGTTACCTCGCTATCAGTTCTAACCGTCAGCCCATCGCTGCTCCCAACAACCTTCAGGGTATTTGGAACGACCGTGGCACAGACTCTCCTTGGAACTCTGACGTTCATACGAACATTAACATTCAGATGAACTACTGGCCCACAGAAATTACCAACCTTTCTGACCTCCACAAGCCCTTTGTGAACTTCATTATCCGCGGTGCGCAAAGTACGGGTTGGAAGGAAGTAGGTAAGCGTTACAATCAGGGGCATGGTTGGAGCGTACTCACTGAAACTTCGCTCTACAACAGTATGAGTACTTGGGGTGACAACTACCTCGTCGCGAATGTTTGGTACACCAGCCACCTTTGGACACACTGGCGCTACACTCAGGATAAGGAATTCCTCGCTAAGGCATTCCCCGTAATGTGGGACTGCGCAAAGTTCTGGTTCCACCGCTTGATTGAAGACCGTGGTTTCAACAACCTCGAAGACGAACAGGCTTCTGTACGCAACTACCACACTCCTTACAAGTTTGAACCCGATGGCACATTCGTTGCTCCCAACGAATTTAGTGCTGAACAACACGACAACCAAACAGAAGACGGTACGGCTCACGCTCAGCAGATGATCAGCTACCTCTTCCAGAACCTTGCTGACGCCATCGAAATTCTCGGTGTAGAAAACACTGGTCTCACTGCAGAAGATATCGCGAAGCTCAACCTCTATCTTGAAAAGACTGACAAGGGTCTCCACACGGAAACTTACAACGGTCGTTGGGGCAATCCTTACAACGATGTGAAGAAGGGCGAAAAGCTCCTCCGCGAATGGAAGTACACTCCATTTGATATTTCTAACGACTGGGGCCACCGCCACATGTCACACATGATGGCACTCTTCCCCCTCGACCAGATTACTCCCGAAAGCGAATTCTTCACTCCCGCTGTAAACTCACTCAAGCTACGTGGTGATGCTGCTACAGGTTGGTCAATGGGTTGGAAGGTGAACCTCTGGGCACGCGCTCAGGATGGTGACCACGCACATATTATTATTAAGAATGCGTTGAAGCACTCTACTGACTACGGCACAAATGCTGGTGCAGGCGGTATCTACTACAACCTCTTCGACTCTCACGCTCCCTTCCAGATTGACGGTAACTTCGGTGTATGCTCAGGTATTGCAGAAATGTTGATGCAGAGTGCTCACGGTTACATCAACGTACTCCCAGCACTTCCCAAGGTTTGGAACAAGCAGGGTGACGTTAAGGGCATGAAGGCTATGGGTAACTTCACCGTTGACTTCAACTGGAGCGCAGGCAAGTGTCAGCAGATTAAGATTGTGAGCCATGCAGGTGCAGAACTCAAGGTTCGTTGCAAGCGCGGTGCTATGGAAATCGAAAAGGCGCTCGTTACTGTAAACGGTGCCGAAGTGAAGACAACTGTAGATGCTAACGGCATCGCTACAATTCCTTGTGCTAAGGACGACGTAGTAGTTATCAACTTCACACAGGAAACTACTGGCATCAACGGTGTTGCTACTCAGAACGGCGAAGCAAACAAGGCAATGTACGACCTCAGCGGTCGTCGCATTTCCTCAACTACTGCTGGTCAGATTTACATCCAGAATGGTGTAAAGAAACTCTCTAAGTAATCACTTAGATACGCATATACGAAAGACGGCATAACCTCTCTGGTTATGCCGTCTTTTTGTGTCCATAATACATTTGATAGTCAACCACTTAGACACCCTTAAAATTATTAGTAATATATTTCAAATTATGTTACTGATAATTTTCACGAGAATAGGTATAGTTTTTTGAAAGACAAGAAGCACACGATTTTCATGCTTTCCATTTACGCATAAAAAAGGAACTGGGATACACATTACCTTTAAGGTTCCCAGTTCCTTTAATCTATCTCCAACTTACGTTTACCTATGACGAACACCATCTAAATATGAAGTCTACATAAAGTCCTTTGAATTTACAACTTAAATCTTACACAAAAAAATCCAGGAATTCAGTCTTGTCTACAGCCTCAGAGTTTATAATTTTCTTTTTCAAGCGCGACTTCTTGTTGTAGATATTCTCCAGTTTATCCCCCATAAATAGGGCTATTGTGCGAGAAGAAAAATGAGAACCTAAATAAAGAAACAACCGAACTTCTGCTTCCGTAATACCAGGGATTTGAGATTGCAGACGCAGGGTTATGTTGTTGAAATTCTCATCTACAATTTGCTGCAAAGCTCTAACTTTCTTGGTACTGCTAAATGTTGAAATTGACGATTCCAATTCTCTTAATACAGCGGTCGCATTTCGGTTACTGCCTTCATGATCGAGGTACGTATTTATCAGTTGGTCGAGCACTTCAAACTGGTCTCCATACAATTGCTTGATACGTTGTTGAACTATATTCAAGTCTTCCTTTTGCTGCATCAGTTGCGTGTTGACTTCCTTCACTGACTCAATAATATGGTTGAGTTCATCTAATTTTCGATGGTTCTTTTCTCTATAGAAAAGGAAGGCTAACACAAACACAATCACTAACGCAACGAAGCATACGCTGAACAAGCGTTTATCAGCTTCGGCACGTTCTGCCGTTACAGAGGACTCATTTCGGTAATACTCTTTATGTTGAGCAGCAAGCTCTTCATGCATGACAAAAGTAATGGCTTTACTTTGTAAATTCGTGATTTGGCGGTCATACGTTAATGCTTGCTTATAATTTCCTCGTTCTATTTCAAAATCCCCTAAAGCACTATTTATTTGTACAGAATCTCTAAAGTTTGTAACCATGGGACGCGCCATTTTTATATAGTATAAAGCGCTATCCTCATTATGTAACTTTGAATATATACTGGAAAGCGATGCTAAATCATCAACTGTAGGCTGATTGTTGGGGAAATTTAACAAACTCAAATATGCCCTTTTTGCTTCATCATACTTATTATCCAAGAAGAGTGCACTTGCATAAAATCTCATACACTTCTCCAAAAGAATCGTATCCGTAGCCACATCAGGCAGTCGCATTAACGAATCAAGAAGAGTGAATGCTGAATCACAAGACCTCATACCAATCAAGGCTTGCCCCTCGTTCAATATTGCAAAAAGTTCATGGCGACGTTTACCTGCCCTTTCATACGCCTTACGCGAAAGACGGGTGTAACGCAATTCCTCTTTTGAATTGTAGGTATCATCATAGGAATCTGAAATAACTGTGTAAATTAGCCCTAAGTAGTAATTGTCACCAATCTCTATAGCATCCTTTTCCGCCTTTGAGGCAGAAATAATACTTTGTCCATAATTACCTATTTCATACTGCACACACGCAAGATAGTAATGCGCAAGCATACGGCGACGCACCTCTTTCGAATCTTCATAATAGTCGGAAGCGATGCGAATTAGGGAATCGCTCTGTGCCGCTATGTAACACTTGTACTGCGTTTGGGAATACAACAGAGCATATAAGGCTTGCTCGGCACGGGAACCGTCAGAGATGTCCATACTGTCAAGAGCTGCCAACACACCACTGGGATTAACATCTGCATATTGCTCCAACTGCTCTAACTTACGCATTTCAGGGCTACTGCAACACACCAAGAGGAAAAGTAAAGAGGCGTTGAAGAATAAAATTAGAATCTTGTACATAGTAGCTTTATTTTTCCTGCAAAGATACCCTTAATTATCAGTACCTCGTTCCTATTATAAAAAATTTTATCAGATGCTGTTTACACTGCAAGCCTATTTTGAAAAACAAATCGGCACTTAGTTTATTTTAATCGGTACTTAATTCAAATTATTCGGTACTTAGTTTTTAGAATCACTTATATAATTTTTACGCCCCCATATCAAGGCGCAAAAAATCGGCACTCCATTACTTATGGAGCGCCGATTCACTTAAAATATGCCTAAACAATCGCCATTTATTCCAAGGCGTTATCTACGACATTTGCTGCTTCAACATGCCTGGAAGAAAAGAATTGACGGGACCACAAGATGGCACTGGCATGACCAATGGAAATCCCAGTTCGCAAAGACTGTTTTTCGTTTTGGGATAATGCACTTGTGTTAATCGTTTGCATTACTGCATTAAGATACCGACCATTGTCTGCATTGAGGTCTATTTGCGAAAAACCATGCATTACAATTTCCAAAATATTCAACTGATTTCTCATATTGGGGTTAAGAGCCTTCCACTCTACATAGAAATCGTTTATGGTTTCGGAGGAATTATAAACTTCAAGCATCTGCTCGTGAAGTTGTTCGGCATTACGTTCTGCTTCTGGATTAACAAAACTTGCCCCCAAATACTTAGTTACTAAATAATTCGTTTCCGAATAGATTTGAGAAGTGGGTATGGTCAGCAATTCTTCTCCATAGTTCTTGTACAAGTTCACAAGCACGATATTATGGATATACCCTGCATTATCTAACGGAGTTTTCACCCAGGATGTGTCTGCTAATAATTGTTGATCCAAAGAACGTTCCAACGACATCAATTCGGGTTCCTCTGGATTATGTGATAGAGAAGCGACACTCTGAGCCGCCATGCAGGAAGTGACGACACTGGCAACCACATCGCCTTCTAACAATCCACCTTGGGCATCAGCATTTATGACATACAACCATTTTCTTATCTGCTTCAAATATGACGCCCCAGTTTCGGGATTAAAGTTCCCAGAATTGAGGATAGTCTTATGGGTCAATGATGTTAATGTTTCCGTCAATTCTTCATACCTCGGATCTTGTGCCCCCCAGTTGTCAGGAACAGGTTTTCCGATTTCATCTAATGAGGAATCTTCTGTACAACTATAGAATAAAGTACAGCTACATGAGAGCACCACGCTAAGCAAAGTGAATCTAAAAATTTTCATAACAGTTAAAGTTTAATAGGTTTGGTTTACGATTGCAAAATTACCCTCATTTCTCCGCCGAAACCAAGAAAAAGGGGGTACTAAAACCTATCAACAAACTCCGTAACTATTTGATTTTCAACACATACAAACTCTAATAGATTTTAATTCCTATCAATAATGCTAACAAACTGATTTCCTGCAATTTAGTTCAACCCGATGCAACAAAAACCTGCGTTAAATCCTGATTTTCTGCCTATTACCTAAAAGAAACGCAACTTCAAGGTATCGTACTTATAAAAAAACAGCCCAAACCTTTGTGTTATAAACTTGTTTCCCTACCTTTGCAAGATATAACTAACAATACATTTGATTACAACGATGAAAAAAGCTTTGATTACTGGCGTAACAGGCCAGGATGGTTCATTCCTCTCTGAATTTCTCTTAGGTAAAGGATATGAAGTACACGGCACCATTCGCCGTTCCTCTGTGGATTTTCGCGAACGCATTGCGCACCTCGAAGGTGAGCCTAACTTCCACCTGCATTACGCTGACTTGGGCGACTCGATGAGTTTGTTGAAGGTGATTTCCAAAGTGCGCCCCGACGAAATCTATAACCTTGCCGCACAAAGCCATGTGCAGGTAAGTTTTGACGCTCCTGAATTTACGGCAAACGTTGACGCTACGGGCGTGCTCCGTGTGTTGGAAGCAGTGCGCCTTTGCGGTCTTGCTGACACCTGCCATATTTACCAGGCTTCTACTTCCGAACTTTATGGTAAGGTGGAAGAAGTGCCCCAAAACGAAAAGACGCCCTTCCACCCCTATAGCCCTTACGCTGTAGCGAAACTTTACGGTCACTGGATTGTGAAGGAATACCGCGAAGCCTATGGTATGTTCTGCTGTTCGGGTATCCTATTCAACCACGAAAGTGAGCGTCGTGGCGAAACCTTTGTAACGCGCAAAATCACCCTTGCTGCCGCACGCATTAAGCAGGGTAAGCAGGACAAACTCTACCTTGGCAACCTCTCTTCGCTCCGCGACTGGGGCTATGCGAAGGACTATGTAGAATGTATGTGGATGATGCTACAGCACGACCATCCCGAGGATTTCGTAATCGCAACGGGGGAACAGCATTCCGTGCGCGACTTCTGTTATTACGCGTTCAAGCACGTGGGTATCGAACTCGAATTTGTGGGTGAAGGTGCTGACGAAAAGGGTATCGATAAGGCTACAGGCAAGGTGCTTATCGAAGTATCGCCCGACTTCTTCCGTCCTACCGACGTCGTAAACCTCTGGGGCGACCCCTCAAAGGCGAAGAAGGAATTGGGTTGGAACCCACAAAAGACTTCTTTCGAAGAACTCGTGCGCATTATGGTCGAAGCCGATATGGCAAAGGTGGCTGTAGAACGCGCTGGCGAGCACATCCGCCTCAACTTGGAAGAATATTTGGAAAAGGGAATAGTGAAATAGAGTACAGAGTACAGAGTACAGAGTACAACTGCCATGCGGATTGTCGGCGAGCGTTTAACTCTGTAACCTTCTTGTTTACTTGTACCTCGTCTACTCGTCAACTAAAAAATCCTTATGGACAAATCCAGTAAAATCTACGTGGCAGGCCACCGCGGCATGGTGGGTTCTGCCATTGTGCGCGAACTCCAGCGCCAGGGTTACACCAATATCATTACGCGTACGCATGCCGAACTTGACTTAACACGTCAAGATCAAGTGGAACGCTTCTTTGCCGAGGAGCGCCCCGAATACGTATTCCTCGCTGCCGCAAAGGTGGGCGGAATTATTGCCAACCAAAGTGCGCTTGCCGACTTCATGTACGAAAACATGATGCTCGAGATGAACGTCATCCATGCGGCGTGGAAAAATGGCTGTAAGAAACTCGAGTTTCTCGGTTCTTCCTGCATCTATCCCCGCTTGGCGCCTCAACCCATGAAGGAAGATTGCCTGCTCACCTCTGCCCTTGAACCCACGAACGAGGCGTATGCGTTGGCAAAGATTTCGGGTCTCAAATATTGCGAATACCTTAATCGCCAATACGGCACGGACTTCATCAGTCTCATGCCCACCAACCTCTATGGACCTAACGACAACTACCACCCCACACACAGCCACGTGCTTCCCGCCCTCATCCGCCGCTTCCACGAAGCCAAGGAGCAGGGTCTCAAGGAAGTGACCTGCTGGGGGGACGGCAGTCCGCTTCGCGAGTTTCTCTACGTTGACGACCTCGCCAACCTCTGCGTCTTCCTCATGGAAAACTACAGCGGTAACGAAACCGTGAACGCAGGTAGCGGAAAGGAAATCACGATTAAGGGACTCACCGAACTCGTGGCAAAGGTTGTCGGTTACGAAGGCGCCATCCTTTGGGACACTTCCAAGCCTAACGGCACGCCCCGCAAACTCCTTGACGTATCTAAGAGTGTCGCCATGGGTTGGACGGCACAAACCTCCCTCGAAGAAGGCATCCGCCTTGCCTATGCCGACTTCCTCAATAATCCCATGCGTGCGGAGCGCTAACGTCCGACTCCTCAAAAGATTATTTTAGGACAATTGTAAATATCGGGTCAACGGATCCGATATTTTCTTTTTTATAATGTATATTTGTCTCGATAATTCCAACAGAGGAATAGTTTTTCTTGAAATGAACAGAAACATGGATACTCAGAAACTCATAATGTATCTGGTGCAATGCAGAAAAGATGATTTCATAAATTGTTTTGAACATCTAACAAACACATTTAGAGGACATCTAAATATCTCAATGTATGGCTATCCATTGTTTACAATCGCGGCATCGTTAAAAACATTATTGGACGAGGAATATAGTTCCGAGGTATTTCGCAAAGCGAAAGAAAATATGACTGGAATATGGGAGTATCTCGAGCGTAAGGGGTACATCCCAGAGTGCGCATTTCAGTCTGTCGTCAACTTTGGCAAGCAAACCATCATATATAATGAGAACGATTCCGTCGAAAGTATTTTAGGTTACCCCATAGAAACCTTCGAGCGTTATGGCATTCGAGCTATTGATTGCGAATTATATAAAGCTGGGGTAACATTCAATTTCTCTGAAGTTGAGAAACTTTTGGCACTTGGAGCAAATCCTGACGTTGATATTCCATGTACATTACCTCCCACAGAAGATGACGAAGAAGCTGATGACTGCTGGAATCTGACATCTCATTTATCAATGTATTGGTACGATGTATTTGAACCTTGTGAACACATCCTTGATACTTGGGAGAATGGTATCAATAAGGTGGACGAAGATATTGAAGATAGTTACCTCTATCAAATCGTATGTTCAGCCGTACATAAGATGATGCTGGACTTTATTGAAGAGAGACGGTACAAGTTAGTGTAAAAGATTTAGAGAGTGATTTCTCGACCTCTAAACAAACCTTAAAAATCTGCTTTATGTACAACGGCAAAGAATATCCAGCCACCCACTCAATGGCTACTTCATGGTATATCGTTGACGATGATGACAATGTTGGGATTCTACAATCAGATGACAACGGTCCAATCCCCTTTGGAATTCGTCATGAAGGTTGCTATGCAAACGACCTAATTTTTGGTGAGCTCTTAGACGAAAAAGAAATGCCTGGAGCTATACAATTTAACGATGAACAACTACAGGATTTGTTAGAAGAACCTCATCGTCCCCATAACAAGAAACATTGGAATCAAGTAGTGGTTGAAATTGATACAAACAAGCGAGACTCTTGTCTTGACATCATTAAGAACTCGAATATTGACTATGAAGGATGCATTTCCGAAGAACGTGGTTTGTATAAAATTGATCCATGGCAGTGTACAGATTCAAAGGAAAAAGTGATCAAAGGTTCTGCTCTTGACAAACTCATCACCTCAGGAGTCATTCTAAAAGTATATGATATTCCTGAGTTAGATATGAATTGCGACTACGATAATGAATCTGACGAAGTCATTTTTAAAAAGTATTTTAAGGAGGTTCCCTACTATATCTACTTGCAACCCTATTGGTGCGACTATCTACAAAGAAGAATTCACCAACCACTCCATCCTGTAAAACTCTCGCAAATTGAGAGCGGGAAAACAACCCCAATATTGCGCGTGCCTGGAAACTTTAAAGACATGGAAGACTTGCAAATAGCAGCTTGGTATCCCAGTGAAGTAAGTAGCGCTGGGGACTATGTCACAATTGAAGAACAAATATACACGCTCCTCCCTATGCCAGATGGCACTAAAAAATACCTATTAACTAGTGCTGGGGAATTTAATTTCTGCAACTACTGTTATTGTAACCGAAAGAGGAGAAGACATCAAAAACAATGTGCTCCTACTTTTAGTAGGACAAATATCGTAGAACCAACGGCGTTATTTATAATACCTCCTCAATATGAGGACTGTGATTATTATTCAAACTATAACAACAATGGTCTTACCAAGCAGTTGAGCAAGAAACTTTTTATCACTTCATATATCGGGAACATTCTTAAGGACAAAGAGAGCGACGGATGGGAGTCTGCAAAAGAAGTGGCGAAGAAATTGAGCAAAACCGATTTGCTTTTTCAACTGCAAAATTCGCAAGGGTGGATTGAAAACATAGTTAATACACTCAAGCCCAGAGTAATTATTATCAGCAAAGAAGCTCTGGATATTTTTAGTCAAGTATTTGCAATTTCAGATAACTTGGTAGACATCAGTGGAGAACATTATCCAATCTATAACGATGAAGATTTTGAAATGAATAAGGACAATATTCTTCGTCTTGCAAATCTGCCCTATCAAGGGAAAAAAATTCGCACTTCCTATTCTAAGGAAGAAATGGAAGAAATCAAACGTTCAAAACGTGCTAAATGATAGAACAACTTTCAATAGACCTTACCAATTACTGCACCAAGCAATGTCCCTTTTGTTACAATCATAGTCAAAAAGAAGGTGCTACACTTTGGAGTCCAGAGGAGGTCATTGCCTTCGCTTCCGATTGCACTAATCATGGTGTGAAAGCAATTTCATTAGGTGGTGGAGAACCTTTTGAATATGATGGAATATTTGAAATAATCCATAAACTGTACCCCCTATGCTATTTGACAATTACAACCAACGGACTCCCCTTGAACAATGAACGCATTTGGAAACAGTTAGCACATTCCCATCCTGACAAGATACATATTACAATTCACTATCCAGAATCTAAGCACGAGGAACAAAGAGTTATTGGACAAATTCAACAATTAACAAGCATAGGCATAAAGTCAGGGGTAAACCTTCTTGTGGATGCAAAAAAATTAGAAGAGACCAAAGCTGTGTATGAGCAACTTCTTGAATATTTATTACCCGAACAAATAATCCTTGTACCGAGACGCTATGCTAATACGCCCACGCCGAGGGATTTGGCACACATCACAAGTCGAAGAGCATTTCAAAGTCCATCGTGTCTTCTTAAATGCGAAAAACCATTACACTTTACATCTGTCTCATGGGATAAAAAAGTCAACTTTTGCAGTTTTGCACCAGACAAACACCCCCTATTAGAACTCACCCTTCATGGTCTCCTTGAGGCACTTTCTCGCATTAGGTTTCGCAAATGCTACTAATTCTCACTGAAATATTGATGCCTAATCACCATAACAAAACATCCCCTCAAATTTGGTGCATAATTTAAAAATTACCAATTGGTCCTGCGACTGTGTTGTTGTCATTTATCCCTGAGGAATCTCCCTCCTTAAAAAGACCCTTATTTATGGGAACACTCGGAATATAAACTATCAGGAAATTATACCTGCTATCTTAAGAAACGAAAGTATTACGAGAGCACTCACTTTTGTGGAATATTCTCGAAACACATAACAGAAATATTCCATTATTTTATAAATAATCAAGCAACGTGCACCAGCATGTTTTTCACTTCAAGAAAGCAGAAATGGTTGTAACAATACAACCATTTTAAAAACATTTTATATATTTGCAGTGTGTAATGAAGTATTAGGCATCCCATGAAATATCTTAATTTAAAGAAGGCATTGACTGCATGGCAAAAGTTACAACCGTTATCTGAAAAGGATAGGGAGAGACTTCGTCGGCGGTTCACTGTAGATTTCAACTACAACAGCAACCACATCGAAGGCAATACTTTGACTTATGGTCAGACAGAAATATTATTGCTATTTGGAAAGGTTATTGGAGAAGCTGATATTCACGATGTACAAGAAATGGCGGCAAGTAATGTGGGGCTGCAGATGATGACTGAAGAAGCGAAAGTTAAAGGAACTCCTTTAACACAAAATTTTATTAGGACATTACATCAAACACTTCTACGAGAGGACTATACTGTTTATCAAAACTTATCTGGAGGCATACAGACGAGTTACGTCATACACGCAGGACAGTATAAGACAAGACCAAATAGTGTAATTACGCGTTATGGTGACAGATTTGAATATGCATCACCTGAAGAAACTCCAAGTTTAATGACTGACTTTGTGGATTGGTACAATAAAGCAGAACAAGAAGGTGTACTTACCCCAATAGAGTTAGCAGCATTGTTTCATTACCGCTATATACGCATTCACCCTTTTGAGGATGGCAATGGTCGCATCGCCCGAATGATGGTAAACTTTATACTTGCTCGCCACGATTACCCTATGGTGGTAGTTCGTAGTCGTAATAAGAGCGAATACCTTGAAGCACTCCATATGGCAGATCTTGAGGTTGGACCAATTCCGAGCGATGGAGCCCACGCTGAGATTAAAGAGATTCATCCATTTCTAAAATACTTCAATAATCTAGTAGCTACTGAAGTGTACAACGATGTATTATTTCTCAGCGAGAGGAATCAAAACGTATGGTGGTATGATGGTGAAAGAATTGTGTTCCGAACACCAAACTATACGAAGATACTCAATGCTATGCGTACAGAACCAACATTGACTCTCGCAAATATGGCAGACATCACAGGCATTAGCATTTCATCAATTCAGAAACTACTTCATCAACTCATTCAAAAGAAGTATGTTGAGCGTAACGAAAAAAATGGCAGTTGGAGGGTTTTTATAACACAATAACTTCATCAATGGAGTGACTATTATCACAAACTGTAGTGTAATAAATATTCAGAGGAGTTATAAAATCCCCCTCGTTCGGACTATTAACTTTTACACCACAATAAAGTTATAATTCACAGAAAATCAAAATGGAGAAGGCAATACCACGGCATTGTCTTCTCCATTTTATTACTTCTTCTTTCTATATTACCACTTAATAACGCTGTATTAAGCGCACACACAGCGCTTCGTGCTTGCTTCGCATATACCACCAGAGCACATTCATCACGGTCAATTCAAAAATAAAATAGATCCAGGGATGGAAGGTGAGCAGGGAGAGGTAGAGCACGATGGCACGCGTGTTGAACGTGAGGATGTTTGCCCATTTCATCAGGGGGAGACTTCCTGCACGGAATTCCTCACGCAGGGGCGTGGGGATTTCTTCTTGATAACGTGCATCGAGTTGTTGCTTGAATTGCTGGAAGCGGGGGGACATTTCTTCCTGTGAAAGCGTGTAGCGGCGGTAGAAGAAGAGGAAGAGTTTATACACAAAATCCTTGCGCCAAGTCAAGGCATCATAATCCGCCTTGACCTTGCGGGAATTGTCAAGTTCACTGCCCTGCTTACCTTTCAGGAAATAGAGGTGGATGTTGCGATAATAATCCGCTAATTGGCATTGCTTGGCATGGCAAACGAGTCCTGAGAGTGCCGCCAATGCCCAAATCCAAATGCCCCAAGTATATTGGGGAAGGAAAGGGATGGGAACATTTTGGAGACGCAAGCAAATGGCGGCATATATCGTGAAAAACCATACGTCTCCCGCAAAGCCGTCAAGGATTCTGCCCCACAACGTTTTCTTTCCCGTAATTCTTGCCATCTGCCCGTCACACGAATCGTAGAAGTTCGCCCACATCAGCAGGAGTATGCCCAGAATAGTATAGAAGTAGGAGTCAAAGTAAAAACAAACTCCTGCCGCAGCACCCAAGATAATGCTGAGAATAGTTACCACATTAGGGTGAATATCAAAGTGCATGAACAGGCGTGCCCAAAGGTAACCTATGGGGCGCGTAAAGTGAATGTCAAGCCATTCTTCGGTGTCTTGACTCTTAAAGGTAGATTGTAGTTCAGACATAGTTATTAATAATACAATCGACTAAAGCCTTTGCCGCCTCGTTGGCACAGGGGGCAAAGCTCGGGAAGTCGTTGAAATCTATAAGCGCGAAAGTGCCATCGGGGCGCACGATGCAGTCACCTCCATAAAGCGTAAACCCACAAAGGGTGGCCGCCTTGGTAGCTATTTGTTGTAGCGCTATGCGATCAAAGGAATAGCCCTGAGGCGTACCATTATATTTTTCCAACCCAAACTTACTGAAGTTCGTGGGGTAGTAAACATAAAAGAAGGGTGTACCTGCTACTCCATAGAATTTCACAAGGTCACCGACTACATGCTCGGAAACAACATACGGTGTTGTGCTTGGGAAATCTGCGAGAAAGAGTTCCGCATGTGTGGCAAAGTAACGCACATCTGTCTCTTGCTCAGCATCTCCCCCACCCGACTTTACCCAAATCGGAAAATTTAACGTAGTAGCATGAGGAATTGTTGTAAGTTCCGTTGGTGGCAATGGAATATCCGAAGTCAAGAAGTGCTTCACCTGCTCCGCACGAGTATTCGTAAGCAATGCCTCAGGGGAATTCCAAATGATGCGCCCACCCTGCTGTTCATATAGAGCAAGGTGTAGCAAGGTTTCCTTGGAGCGAGCCATGCTAATAATAAGCGGTGGCGCAGTCTGCAGGAACTCGTCGGTTATAGCATCCTCATCTATATGTTGCACCTGGAAATCTCGCGCGTCAAGTGCTTGCTGAATTGCACTTAAAACCGCAGCATCGCGCTCCACGCAATTCGGGGAGAATCGGTGAGCGCGATGCACGAGTAAAATTTTCTTATTCATTTCTATTGGTGTCCAGTAAATACAGATAATTCTTTGTCAGATAGACCGTTGTACTCATCCCCCCTTGTAGATGTTCAACTGAAAGAATACAGAATTTCTATGTTTAAGAGAACACGAATTTCACGAATAACTCGAATCACCGTGCGGAATATTTTTTGCTAATCGCATACGAATAACACGAATTTTTACCATCCGGATGGCATTCGTGAAATTTGTATGCGATTAGCAAATCTCTACCCGCATGATGATTGACTTGCGCGACCTTCGGTTCGTGAAATTCGTGAGATTCGTGTTCTAAAAAATAAAGAGAAATTTTACCAGACAGTAATAATTCATTTTTGAGTCAAGAATTCCTCTGCTTTTACAATGTCCGAAGCATGGTCTACGTCAAGGATTTTTGAGAAGGGGAACGCCTTAAGGCGGAGTCCGTCGGCAATGAGTCCACGCTGGTAATTGCGCATACGACTTTGCCCTTCTGCCATGCACCGTTGAAGGGTTTTCAAGGCTGGAGCTGTGAGTCCGTAAATTCCTCCTGATATATACTTGCAAGTCGTAGCGGCATCCAAGAATGCAGTAATATCCAACGCCTCGTTTGTTTCAACATACAAGGGCTTTTCATCATCCACATAGTCGGTCACACCCATCACACCATCAGCATCCGATTGCGCAAAGTAATCAAGGTATGCGCGGAAGTCGGATTCGCGGAAAATGGTGTCGACAGTGGTGAGGCAGAAAGGTTCATCTGTGAGATGCTGGGAAAGCGCAAAGAAGGAGTGCATCGAACTGGGCGTTGTTTGCACCACCAAATGAATGTTCTCACCTCCCGGTTGCGCCTTCAAATCACGTACATGTTGGGCCGCAAGGGGATTAAGGTCGTTCACAATTACCACAATGCGCTCCGCACCACACGCATTAAAGATGCGCACAAGGCGCGAAAGGAGCGGTTCACCGTTCAAAGGAACAAGCGCCTTGGGTTGCGCCACTCCTTCTTCCGAAAGTCGGCGCCCCTCGCCTGCTGCGATGATGGCAAATTGCTTAATTCTGCGCGGCATCTTCGGTGCGCTTTTCAGGACGTTGCACAAAGTTACGACGCTCGTCCTCACGGCGGTCTTGATACAACTTGGGAAGGGGATTTGCCGTCACTTCGGCATCTATTTCGCGGTTGCGGGAAATATCGATTGCGGCAAAGAGTGCCTGACGGAAGGAATTTTCAGAAGCAATACCCTTGCCCGCAATATCGTAAGCCACACCGTGGTCGGGCGATGTGCGCACCACGTTCAAACCTGCCGTATAGTTGATGCCATCGTCCATAGAGAGCGCCTTGAAGGGCGCAAGTCCCTGATCGTGATACATGGCAAGAATACCGTCAAACTTCGTGTAATGACCAGCACCAAAGAAACCATCGGCGCTATAAGGGCCAAAGATGGGAAGCCCCTCTTCCTGGAGTTTCTGAATTACAGGAACAATAATTTCCTTATCTTCGCTACCAATCGTTCCCTCATCACCGTTGTGGGGATTCAAGCCCAAGACTGCCACGCGAGGAGCTGCAAGCAAATAGTCGTGACGCAACACATTGTAAAGTTGGCGCGCCTTTTGTTCAACACTTTCGGGCGTAATCGCTGCAGCGATATCCTTGATGGCTACATGGGTCGTAACGAGCGCCACACGCATGTGTTCATTCGTAAGAATCATCAATGATTCACCACCAAAGTGAGATTGCAAATACTCGGTATGTCCAGGGAAATGGAACTTATCGCTCTGAATAGACGCCTTATTGATGGGCGCGGTTACGAGCACGTCCACCTTGCCTGCCTTGATGTCGGCAACGGCTGCCTCAAGCGCAACAAGGGCTGCCTCGCCAGCTTCAGCACTTGCGTGCCCCAACGAAACGGCAATCTCGCGGTCGAAACAATTTACGATGTTAAGTTCACCCTCAACGGCATCGTTAGCATCTTCTATCAAATTAAAATTCGTGGTGCTTTCAATAGCCTTTCGGTGATAGGTAGCCAACTTTGCAGAACCGTAAACAACGGGAATGCAAAGGTCGAAGATGGTGGGTTCCGCAAAAGTTTTAAGAATCAATTCGTAGCCCACCCCATTGGCATCACCTTGGGTAATAGCTACACGTATCTTTTTACGAGACGAGGGCGCGAGTTGCACATCCTCTACTTCGTACGTCGTTTGTAAATCCATATATATTGTATATTAGTAGTAGACAAGTTTTTTGTAGAGTACAGAGAACAGAGTACAACTACCGTCCAGAGTGTCGTTAACCGTTCACCGTTCACCGTTCATCGCCCCTCTTTCTCCTCCTGCTGCTTCTTCGTACTCAAAAGTCCGCAAGCTGCAAAAATATCCTGACCGCGCGAAGCACGAATCGTTGTTGTCAAACCATTGTTCGTAAGATAATCTCGGAATTCCACCATCTTTTCTTCCGAAGCCCCCTTAAAGGGCGTGTCGGGAATGGTGTGGAAACGGATGAGGTTCACACGGCAATCTAAGTCCTTCAGCAAATCAAGCAGGGCTTGGGCATGTTTGCGCGAATCGTTGAGTCCGCCAAAGACGATGTACTCAAACGTCAGGCGACGTTGCTTAGGTGCAGAAGGGTCGCGGGGATATTTGCGACAGAAGTCGTAACCCTTAAGAATTTCCACAACGGTCTCAATCGAAAGCGCCTTTTCAGCGGGCATGATTTCTGCACGGTCGGCAGGGATGGGGTGATGCAAACTCACGGCTAAGCTACAACGGCTTTCATCCAAGAATCGTACGAGCCCCTTTGCCAATCCTACGGTAGAAACCGTGATGCGCTTCGGACTCCAGCCATAACCCCACGATGCGGTCAACACCTCCATGGCACGAAGCACGTTGTCAAGATTATCGAAAGGTTCACCCTGCCCCATAAACACGATATTTGTAAGGGAGTCACGTTCGGGCAAGGAATAGATTTGGTTCAAGATGTCGGCTGCACTCAACGATGCGGCATACCCTTGGCGCCCCGTCATGCAGAACTTGCAGCCCATCTTACAACCCACCTGACAACTCACGCAAAGCGTAGCGCGCTCGCCATCGGGAATGTAAACAGTTTCGATATAATCCCCTTGCGCCGTGCGGTAAAGGTATTTTACCGTACCATCTACAGAACGTTGGGCATCAACAGGTTCGGAACAACCCACACAATAGTCCTGCGACAAACGCTCACGAGCCACCTTTGAAAGATTGGTCATTTGCGCAATGTCGCTAACCTTTTTGTCGTAAAGCCAACCTGCGATTTGTTTGCCCGTAAAAGCAGGAAGTCCAAGACTGAGGGCTACATCCTTCAGCTCGTCTACGGTTAAACCGAGAAGTGATTGCATATTCGTTTTCTGTAAAAACGAAAACAAGATTAGGAATATCATAGTATCCCTAATCTCATTTATCGTATATCTCTATCGGTGGAGGTGCACCCACATCAAAGGGATAGTCACCACACACCAAGAACTTTCATCATTACTTGTTGTAAAGCAACCAAGCACCAGGGTAGTCACCAATCATTTGGTCGCGAAGTTGTGCAGCAGAAGCCTTATCACTGAATGAAGCTGCAATAACGCGGTACCAACCAGTCTGACCATTGATTGTTTCGTTAGTCTTGATTACACGTGAAGAGTAACCCTTTGATTGGAGCAACATTTTCAAGCCTTCAGCGTTCGCCTGAGTCTGGAAACTACCCACCACAACACTAAATTCCTTGAGCTGTTCACCACTTACTACAGTCACACCACCCTGAATCTGGCGTGTACCACTGAGGTCAACGGGAGTTACGGTTGTTGTCTGCGTTGCAGTAGTCGTTTGTGTCACAGTTTCTGTAGGCACAACTACTGTACTTGTTGTTTCAACGGGAGCAACCACTACCGCCTTCGTTGATTCAACAGCAGTTTCTTGGCTCTTCGCTTCTTCATACATCTTACGGTACATGTCTTCCTTCGCCTTACAAGACGTCATCGCCATTGCGCCAAGTGCAACCGCAAAAATTGCAAATTTCTTCATAGTGTCTATTCGTATTTTTGTTGTATTAAAAATCTAAACGGTTTTAGGGAAAACTAACTCGAAGTTAAATCAAACTAACTCCATATTAGTTTTAACAATCTCCCTATTTGTTTTATGGTTCTGAATTGCAACGCAAATTTACAACCTCTTGACCGATTAGCGCCCATAATTCCTGTAAAAAAAATATAAACTTCCTTAAATTCTCGCTGAAGAGCAAAAATTCTACAACTTTTAAGAGTCCGTGGAGAAAATCGCCCATACATTTGCACCGTGGTTGATGACCACAACAGTACAAACCTTAAACACAAAAACTACTATGAAAGGACTTAGCATTATTGCTGCCTTCGTCGGTGGCGCCGCTATGGGCGCAGCAGCCGGAATCTTGTTTGCTCCGGAGAAGGGCGAACACACACGTCAGAAAATCTGTCAGGCACTCCGCAAGAGGGGCATCCACCTGAAGGATTGTGAACTAAACAAACTCGTTGACGACATTGCCGAAAGCACTGCTGCGGGTAAGACCACGTAACACCGCGTCAACACTCGGGCGTGCCGAAAACCGACTTCGGCATGCCCCTTTTTATAGGACTTTCGCTTTTGTTCTTATGGCAAATATAACTACACACAGGTTTTAGACAGAAGTACATATTTTAGTTCTCACGCAAAGACGCAAAGGGCGCGAAGCATTATGTTCTTTTGTCCAAACACAATAGTCATAGATTACACCCCGCAAGGATTACTACTTACTACCTACTACTTACCACAAACTCCCCACTACCATGTCAACGACCAATCCTGATGCGGAACTTTTCCGCAGACTCTACACCGATGTAAGAGATTATGCTAAGCCCCACCTGCGCTATGCCCGCTTGGATGCCGTCAGCAAGTTATCCACATTACTGACCTTCTTTATTCTCGGTCTTACAACCATCTGCTTGTGCACCTGCCTCCTAATCTTCCTGACATTTCAAGCCGCCTTCTTTTTGGCATCACTATGGGGAAGTCTTGGTTTAGCCATACTTGCCATCATTGGCATTTACCTCATGCTCTTCACTCTGATCTATCTGAACCGTCGCTGTTGGATTCAACAACCCGTCACACGAATGTTACTACACACATTTAGTCTTCACACAGAAGAACTAAGCACGAACCCCATTGAAGAGATAGACCATCAAAAGGAACAGTTGGAATATCAAATCCACCAACATCAAAAGCATTTACTCACCACCCTCAACGACCTTCTTGCACCTCCTCGCCACCCTACCCTGATGGATAAGATCTTCTCTCTCGCCAACCACAGCACCGCCATCATCAAAGGCATCAAACTGGGATTTGATTTTATCAAAAGGAGGAGGGAAACGATAACGGTGAAAGGTGAGGGAGTTAAGGTTAACGATGAACGGTGATAGATGAACGGTGAAGGGTGAAGGGTGAACGGAGTACGAGACCCGTCACTAATACCTAAACCTTTTCATCACAAATTCATGCCTCCCCCCCTACTTATCCCATTACCCCTCCCCCTTTAACCTTTAACCTTTAACCTCTCACCTTTCACCTTTAACCGCACATCGTTAACCTTTCACCGTTCATTTCTCCCCATTCCTCTTTGCCATCTAAAAATAAATACGTAATTTTGCACCCGCTATCACGAGATGGTAGCATATAATTCAAACCTATAAAAACTATTTATTACAATGGCAACTAAGATTAGATTGCAGCGTCACGGCCGTAAGGGCTATGCTTTCTACAGCATCGTGATCGCAGACGTAAGAGCTCCACGCGATGGTAAGTTTACTGAAAAGATTGGTACTTACAACCCCAACACCAATCCTGCAACAGTAGATTTGAATTTTGAACGTGCCCTCCACTGGGTAGAATGCGGTGCACAGCCCACAGACACTGTACGCAACATTCTCTCTGACGAAGGCGTACTCCTCATGAAGCACCTCAAGGGTGGTGTTCGTAAGGGTGCTTTCGACGAAGCTGCTGCTCAGGCTAAGTTCGAAGCTTGGAAGCAGGAAAAGGCTGCTAAGGCTGCTAAGGCTGCAGACAAGACTGCTGCTGAAAAGAAGGCTGCAGCAGCTGCTCGTCTCGAAGCTGAAAAGGAAGTAAACAAGAAGATCGCAGAAAAGGTAGCTGAAAAGAAGGCTGCTGCCGCTGCTGCAAAGGCTGAAGCAGAAGCTGCTGCTACTGAAGAAGCTCCCGCAGAAGAAGCTGCTGAATAATATTAGCACACTTCCACAAAAAAAACAATGTGCCCACCGGTTCACCGAACCTGTGGGCACATTTTGTTTTTCACACGTAAGGATATTACAAACGTAGAATGACATCACACATTCGCTTAACATATAACCTTCCTCACTACGCGGATATTATCATTTTATATCCAACAATTCCACCTCACAAACAAAAGGAGTGAATGGAGGAATGTCATTGAACTGCCGATACCCATAAGCCAAATGAGAAGGCAAATAAAATTTATACTTTGAGCCAATAGTTTGTAATTGAAGCCCCTCTTGGAGTCCTAATACTAACATATTAACTCTTGCAGTCATCACATTTTTATCAATTACGGAATCTGACGCCAACATGATATAATTGATTGTTACTACGTCATCTAATTGAGGCTTAGCCCCGTCTGTGTTTTTAAGGACTTCGTACCGAACCCCACTCTTTGTTTTTGTAACACCAACTATGTTGTCTACTCTATCAAAGAACTCTTTATCATTTCTATGATAATACGCTTCCTCTTCCACTATATCCTCGGATGATTTCATCTCACCATTACTATCAACACAAGCTTTGAGAGTTTCGGCTATATACTCTATATATTCTGGATGAACTTTACAACTAAAACGTCCCTGCATTGTTAGATTTACAAAAAGCTCCCAATCCTTTGCTTCATTCGTTTTTGCAGAAATACTAAGCCCTGCATTATTCGAAATCGAGAAGGCTTTATTGTATGCAATAGGCTTTGAAACAATTCTAAGCACTGAATCTATCTTTGAACACAAGCTATTGATTTCAGATGGAAGAATAATCGCACTTCCCTTGAAGTCCCCTCCTTCCTTTCCTCTAATCATGAAAAACTTAAGAGAATCCTTACTGGTTATTATTCTATCGGCTGTAAATATCATGTCAAACGAGCTATTGAGTTCTATTGACTCCATTGTTACCGACATATTATTATCAGAAAGGATGCTATCTATCAGAGCAATTCTTTCTTGAGTAGACAACTCTTGGGGAGCTCTATTCGTATTACAACTGATATATAGCATCAGCAGCAAGAAGCTTAATACGTATTTCATAATAGAATTGTTAAGAAAAACCTTATAATATATTACAGAGTTCTCCATCTTGGGGGACACCCTTGTTTAACGTCTAAGTCTGTGGATTACGCCGAAGATAACCTCAACGCAATCACACAGACTTAATCCTTATATACATTGGGATTATATAGCAGACTACCCAATAAATTGTCTATACATTTATACGAATAAGGGTATAAACAAATAACAGATATGTTAAACAACTCCTTGTTGCATCATTGCACGCGCCACTTTCATAAAGCCTGCAATGTTTGCGCCCTTTACGAAGTTGAGATACTCGTCCGTCTTTCCGTAGCGCACGCACTGGTCGTGAATATCCTTCATAATTTGGTGGAGACGGATGTCCACTTCTTCGTTCGACCAACTGAGGTGCATGGCATTCTGCGACATTTCAAGCCCTGAGGTTGCAACACCACCCGCATTCACCGCCTTACCAGGAGCGAAGGGAGTTTTGGTTGCCACGAAGTAATCTACGGCTTCAGCAGTACATCCCATGTTGCTGACTTCTGCCACAATCTTCACGCCGTTTGCCACAAGTTGCTTCGCATCTTCCTCGTTGAGCTCGTTCTGCGTAGCACAGGGAAGCGCAATGTCCACGGGCTGTTCCCAAGGTTTCTTTCCAGGATAGAAGGTCGCTTCAGGAAATTCCTCAGCATAAGGAGCCACGATGTCATTACCCGAGAGGCGGAGTTCAAGCAAGTAATCAATCTTTTCACCGCTCACCCCCGTGGGGTCATATACGTAACCGTCTGGACCAGAAAGCGTAACGACCTTTGCGCCTAATTCTGTAGCCTTCTTAGCTGCACCCCAAGCGACATTACCAAAACCAGAGATGGCAACGGTCTTGCCCTTAATGTCCATATTATAGTCAGCGCACATCTGCTCTACGAAGTAAAGTGCACCGAATCCTGTTGCTTCAGGACGAAGGTTGGAACCGCCAAACTCCATGCCCTTACCCGTAAAGGTACCCGTATGTTCGCGCGCCAACTTCTTATACATGCCGTAAAGATATCCCACTTCACGACCGCCCACGCCAATATCTCCTGCGGGAACGTCCTGGTCGGGACCTACATTACGCCACAATTCCAACATGAACGACTGGCAGAAGCGCATGATTTCGGCATCGCTCTTGCCACGAGGGGAAAAGTCAGAACCGCCCTTGGCACCGCCCATGGGCAATGTGGTCAAAGCATTCTTAAAGGTCTGTTCAAAACCCAAGAATTTCAAGATGCTGAGATTAACAGAGGGGTGGAAACGAATACCGCCTTTGTAGGGACCGATGGCATTATTAAACTGCACACGGTAACCGATGTTAACATGAATTTCGCCCTTATCATCCGTCCAAGGTACTCGGAAGGTAAGGATTCTGTCGGGTTCAACAAGGCGTTCAATGATTTTAGCACGCTCAAATTCAGGGTGCTGATTATACACATCTTCAATAGAATGAAGGACTTCGCGAACCGCCTGCAAAAATTCGGGTTCGCCAGGATGCTTTGCAGCCAACTGCTGCATAATAAGGTCCGTCTTCATGGTAAAAATGGTGGTTAGTAAAGGCGTGTCCCTCTAAGGAGAGCATACGTCGGTAAAGATTGGTAGGTTAGATTAGCTGGGTTCATCCGAACCCCATTTACAATGCAAATGTAAAGAAAAAAGGGATACCACCACCATTTCCCCTACGATATTTTACATCTCCACATGAAATATCCTCCCCACCAATTACAATTTGTCAATTTAGAAAGCACAAAAAACTCCACACCCTACATTCACTGTAAAGCGTGGAGGCTTCATGCAAAATATCTTTGCGACCTTTACGCGGTCTTTTATTCGTGCAATTCGGATGCGATAAGCAAAAACTCACCCTGCATAGCATTGACTTACACGACCTTCGATTCGTGGAATTCGTGGGATTCGTGTTCTCCCCTCAGAAAATCGGGGTATCGCCATGCGTCCGTACCATTAGTGGGTAACCACCGCATGCCATTACTTACGACCTAATATAAACACTCCGCACGTATATTCGTATTCTTAAAAACTCGGCGAGCACGTTATTGCCCATCACACCATCTTTCTCCAGAAATACTGCCACGTCTTAAAGAGCGGCATCCACAGCACCTCATCACGCACAAGATGGCGGAAATTCCACCCACGACGCAATTTCTTTGTCATGCGCACCAACAAGCGCTCAGAATCACCAATATCGCTGTTTGCACCAAACTTACCGAAGTTGCCCCCACTAAGTATTTCCCCCAGAAGCAACGTGCCATTCTCCTTATCCGTTGTGCCAATCAAGTATTCAACCTTCAATCCAAACACCTGTTGCAACACCCATTGCAAGGAAGCCAAGAACGTATCAAGTCCCAAGTCATGAACAACGTCCAGCACCTTCTGACACTCATCCTCGCTTCCGCGGCGGAGCAACAAGTAGTAATAATCCATTACTTGGCGCAAGCCAATCCCCTCAGCAAACAAGTGCTTTTGAATATGGATGAGTTGGAACACCACATTCATCACCCAAGTCGGCGTGTGAATGACTTGCCCCGCCCCTATCGACGTTTCATTGGTGAAAGAAGCCTCTGCCTCAGCCTCCAAGAAGCGTTGTAACCTATCGTTATTAAAATAACTATTCATCCAAGTAGGCATGAAGTGCACCTCCACTTCTGTACCCTCAAACATCGGAAAGTCCACATGATGGTAAAACACATCCTGCTCCCCAAGTGAAGCTCTGACAAACTTTAGGATTTCCGCCCTACGCTTCTTCAAAGAAGTTTTGGAAAGAAGCGTCCCCGTACCCCCTTCACCGTTAACCGTTCTCGGCCACAGCCACACGTCAATATCCCCAGAATTACGCAACGACGGGTCGGGATACATCGCAGCATTCCCCTGCCCTTTCAGGATACATGTATGAAAGCCGTGCTCCTCAAACCACAGCGACACCTCAACACATTTCCGGTTCAAATCAGCGTTCATCAAACGCAGGCGGTCTCCTAAGGTGTACCACACCAAAGGCAAATCTCCCGTCGGGCACTGCTCACGCGGCAACGTCTTAAGCATCGGTAGCGCCACTCCCAACAACGACTGTTGCTGCAGGAACAAAAACATTTGTTTCCATTCCTTCTGCGAGGGCGCAACACTAAACTCACGCTGAGTCCCAACAATTATTTTTAGAAGTTCAAAAATCAATGTCATTATTTTACAATTATTGCAGTCTGGTAAAACATTCTCACGCAGAACTAAAAGCTGCGCGAAAGCACAATAATTCCTATCTGTCTGAACAGATAAGCTATGGATAAGAAAATTTACTTTACTTCGCTCATATGTAACCCACTGGACGACAAAGCACAAGCAGAGCATGTGCGTAATTCACCATTGATGCATTAGGTTCTCCGCAAGGTTTCTGCGTAGCGTAGTCTGCACTATACAAATCTTCGCACCGAACGCCATACGGGGGAGCGACCTCACGCAAACAGCGCTACTTTCTCGGAAGCATTCAGAGCAAAATTCTGTGAGTTCTGTGCATTGCTTTCCCCTCACAAGTTCGGACAGCGACATTCAGTTCTGTGTGCGGATAAACTCCGCGCTCGACAGCATGACGATATAAAATATACATCGTCTACCGACAGGCTATTTTATACGCGTCGAACCACCTAATATTTGACCCTTTATAGGTATTTAGTTCACGTCTTGATATTCCTGCCAAATCTCTTCCGCTAAATACTTATCACTACGACAATGCAAATCAGCTATACCCTCTTCAATCATACTTGCAGTTTCAGAATTATAATAAATGTCAGTAGCCTCATCCACTGAGATACAATACATCTCACAAATACAAAGAATAATTCTTGTACTCTGTGCACCACGCATCACTTGTATACAATCCTCGCTCATATCTGTTCACAATTTAGATAAGTAAGACATTCTCTCAGCATTTTTTCCGAACGTATGCAATATTGCACATTAGGCTTCTCAAATTTCAACAATCCAAGAGCCTCTTCTTGAGAAATTTCATTGGCGAAATACCTATCAAGCGTAAGAATTACTCTGTCATTGGCAATACCTCCAATAATCAAATCATAATCTCCAATGTCATTACCATCCCTGCACTGAGCAACAAAATCAAGCCAACGACTATCGTAAGTATCAAATCTTAAGATATTCCATTGGGATTCATCGCTAATAGTAAACTCGTATGTATTGAGCCAAGCCTGTTGCTTTCTTCTTTTGAAACGCTGGGCATATCTTACTGCTTGTTCATATATTGATGTAAGATAAAAACCACGTCCAAAATCCAGATACTTACGAGAATGTTGTGTATCTGGATATTCAACAATCATATTAGATGAATGGTACAATTTCATGATTCCAAGACTCCTTTCTCTTTCATATATTCCGTAAGATCTTCTATCAAATAACGAGAACTGAAAGTGTGAAGCACATCGTATGAAGGAACAATATACTCATATAATATGCCAGATTTTTTAAGACGATTATAAACTTCCTTTTGGGGCAACTTCAGCGACGCAGAAAGTTTACTTATGCAAAACGTTACAAATTCAAGTGTTTTCTTATCCATAATAACAGTCCTGAATATAAAAGAGGTAATGACATATAATTCAAGTTCTGAAAACTCAACTTATTATTTTGTAGAGATAGCAGACGAGATGGTAGCCCCCTCCAACCTCCCCTATAGGGTGAGGCTCAGTCCCGCATGGACTGCTAACTCCTCACTATTCTCAGTCCCGCATGGCTCTTTCTCCTTTTTCCTTTCTCATTTTCCTTTGGACTCCTCACTACTAACTACTAGTTCCTTCCCCCCTCTTCATCCTACAAAAATAAGGAAATCCCCTGACTTAAAAGAAAAGGAGGAAACATTTCAAGTTCCCTCCCCTCGCCCACAGAGTTGTGGACATAGTTCTTTTAACTTCCGTATTTGTGTAATGTATGACAAAAGTCAGCCCACAATTACAGGTAACTATTCAAACTATAATTCAATCACAGGCGTCCTACTCCAATCTATCATTTTAGAGGCTGTTCGCACATCTACGAATTTGAAGTCTGTTAGATATTTTCTCAGTTACTGATTTATAAAGTCTTTGAAGTTGAGCGACATACGACTTAAACGTGCACATTAAGGATAATTCTTCTAACAGAAGTTATCTATATGCTATATTAGGATTCTATAAGACAAACTTCATTTCTTACTATTCTTACGTTTCATCTCTTCCCTGTAAACACGCGGAAGCGTTTGAAGAATGTTTGAACAACGCTTAAATTGCTTCCTCGGTTCAGCAAATAGACGGTATAGGAATTCTAAATGAAGTTTGATAAATATTTGTGGAGCTCTCCTTGGAGCATCTTCTAATCCTGAATAAAAATTGAAAATTGCTCCAAACCCAAACATTACCCCTCTCTTTAGATATGGTTGCAATCGATACATAAATTGTTCTTGTTTGGGAGCTCCTAACGAGACCCAAATAATATCAGGAGCAACTTCATTAATCATATTTGCGATTCCTTGATAATCAAACTCCTCAACATTTCTAAAGGGGAGTTCCTCAAAATGCATATTTGATATCGCGGGGTCTATTTTTGTTAATTCATTCTTCAAACCATTCAAGACTTTTCTAGATGATCCCAAGAAAAACTGTTTATATTTCTTTCGATGAATATAATCAAGGAATAAATCCGCTCCACAATAATTAGAATAATTTGTACCATAGATACTATTAATCATTGTTGGAATCCATGTACTATCACAATTATTTACAATTGCAGAGTTGAGAACTTTCAAATGCTCTGGATTATTCATTGCCGTAGCAAAATTATTGCCATCAAGTGAACATACATATCCTGACTTATCATTGTAAATATGCCACTCAATTATTGCATCAACCTCTCTGTGATCGAATTCAAAACCAATATTAAAATATTCTTTTTTCATTATTTTGCTACTCCTATTGTTAACAATATTACCTTATTAATGACCTTTATAGAATGCTTTACTCCAGCTGGAACATATACATAAGAATCCTTTTCAACGGTAAAAGAGTCTTCATCACACAAGAACTTGCAAGAACCAGTAAGAACCACAAAATGTTCATCCATTGTAGGATGAATATGAGCTTCAACAAAATCTTCTGAATCTAAGGACGTATAAGCAATCTGGGTTATGGGGGTATCCGTTTCACTCGAACTAACCAACACTTTCTTATGCCCGATATTGTGAGCTGTTGGAATCTCTAATAATTCAGAGAATCGTTTTACAACAACTTTAGCATCTATCATTTGATTCAATTTGCTGCTTAATCCATGCATATTGTTGCTGCAACCCTTCGTATAATGAGACTTTGGGTTCCCATCCTAAAATTTCTTTCGCTTTAGCCCAATCTGCACTTCTTGCTTTATCACCTTCAGGTTTCGACGTATCATAAAAAACGTCAATGTTTTTACCTGATATTTTTACGATCGTTTCAGCGACCTCTCTAATTGACGTACATTCAGAAGGTCCTATTTGTATCCATCCATGCCCCCATCCTTTTTCTAAAGCTAAACAAAGAGCATTAACTATATCATCCACATGAATGAAAGCACGTCCTTGCATTCCGCTACCCCACACATGAAATGGCTCATTGGGATAATTTACGGCTTTACGAATCAATGCAGGAATAACCTGGCTTCTTTCACCAAAATCACAAGGAGAACCATACACATTATGGAACATCAAAGTGCAACAAGGAATGCTAGTCTCCTTTTCTAAAAAACCTATTTCCAATTGTCCCATCAATTTACTCCATCCATAGGCTGATTCCGGTAATGCAGGAAAAAGTTCTTCTTCCTTCAATGGCACAACATCTAAAGAATTCTGTCTTGTCAAAGGAAAAGAACATGCAGTACCTACATAAAGCAATCCCTTAACTTTTTCCTTACCAGCTTTACGAACTGCATAAAACACATTAGAATTAATCGTATTATTTATACGGAACAAATCCCCTTGGTTACTAAACACATAGTCTATACCAGCTACGATATCAGCAAGATGTACTATGTAATCAACTTTTTCTACATAAGAGACCCAGTCACCAAATTCGGTCAAATCATTATTAAGGAAATTAGTATCTAAATTGATGACAGGGACTCCGTTTTCATCATTTAAATATTCCAACTTACCTCTCCAAAGATTGTCTACTACGTAAACATCGTTGCCTTCTTTCACTAAACGTTTAACGAGGTTGCTACCTATCATACCGCATCCTCCTGTAACTAAAATTTTACTCATACTATAAAGTCGTAATTCTGTATACAAAAACTTGGAAAATAATTATATGAATTCATTTCTTAATAAGAAATTTATACATAGACTCTATCTGCTGATTAATTCTATCAACATTGAATTCATTCTTGGAAAAGTCGAAGGATGCCTTCTCTAATTTTTGAAAAAGTTCCAGATCTGTAATGAGTAACTCAATACATTCGGCCAAATGCTCTATGTTACCAACTTCAAAAAGCAACATATTTTTTTTATCAACGGCAATATCTGGGATACCTCCTACTGGTGTTGTTATTACAGGAAGTCCATATGACCATGCATCCAATACAGCCATAGGGAATCCCTCTGCATAGCTAGGAAGACAGAATATAGTAGCTTGTTTAAATACTTTATCTTTTTCCTCATTAGAAATCCACCCCAAAAATTCACACTGCGGTGCAATATTTAACTTCTCAGCCAATTCTTTACCTTGATTTATTTCTCCATTTCCTGCAAAAACGACTTTCCAATCTGGATATTTTGCAGCAATCATTGCAAAAGCTTTAATTAAATCAGCATACCCCTTACGCTCATTTATTGTCCCTGCAAACAATATTTTTTTTTCTTTAGCATAAGACATCGTAGAGACCTTGCTTGTACAAGGATTGTAAATAACCTCAATATTATCGTTTTGAAAAGTATCATAAACATCCTTTTTCCACTTCTGAGAAAGTACAATAACTCTAGTAGAATGACGAAATATATATTTATAAATCCAACTAAACTTTCCTCTTATCGTAGAATCTGGGCTAAAAGCGTGAAAATGAACAAGTATCTTTTTCTTTAAAATATTTGCAAAAAAGAAAAAGAACAACTTTCTTAAAGCAGACGTTGGTTCACTCAAATGTATATGAACTATAGATGCTTTGGGGAGTAAGACTGCGTAAGAAACAATAGCTTTGAGTAGATACCATATAGACTGAAGTCTTGAACAATCTATATGCGTCTCAATCCATTTACAATTATACCTATTCCATTGTTTACCTTGTTTATGAGCATTCACAACAGCAGTTATACCACCTCTTGTTTTATGAGACGTAGCAACAACTAGAACCATAACAAAATTCATTCTCTATTCATTCAACTACTCACATTGTAGTATTCAATATGTTATTCTTTTACATATATATTATCAACGTGGGCGACTTGCTGATTTTCAGATGGCAAATTCATATAGTCTCCATACATCTGACGCAAATATTTATCATATTCTTTCAAGCCTAATAATTGTATATTTTCAAAAGTATATTTTTGATTTAATCCATACCACTCAACAGGAACAATCTCCTTGCTTTTCCAACGTCCAAATATGTTAGCCAAACACGTTTTACCTGATAGATTTTCTGCCATTTTACTAATTTTTCTCAAAATAAACATTTGGCTTACTGGACATAGAAACTTTACGAACTTCTTAATAAGGGTTTTCCACCAACACTTATAGGACAATCCAACATATGCTAGTTGCATTAATCTTTCCCACCTGTAAATTTGTTTTAGCATTGGTTCATCTTTGTCACAAGCATCCAAAGGAAAAACATCAATATTTA
This sequence comes from Alloprevotella sp., assembly GCA_045656425.1. Taxonomy (GTDB): domain Bacteria; phylum Bacteroidota; class Bacteroidia; order Bacteroidales; family Bacteroidaceae; genus Alloprevotella. Next base: position 25,442 of record JAZORE010000055.1, on the reverse strand, counting down.
ATCCAATCTGCTTTTCAAGAGGAAGGTCATTTCTTAAATCATTTATCAATGTGCGAGTATCTGCAATTTTTATAAAAGGACACTTTACACAATCACTATTCTTAAACGAATAACACTTATACGGATAAGTTAATTCCTCTTCAAGAATACCTACTAAATCATCGTAGTAATGTCTTGGTACACCAAAATCCATATCATCATCCCAAGGAATAAATCCTTTATGTCTTATTGCACCAAGCATAGTTCCTCCCAACATATAATATGGGATATTATGCTTTACACAAATTCGATCAAATTCTTTTGCTATGTTAAGTAGCAAAATATGGCATTCATTTATATCTACCTTTCTCATATCATTTTACCCTTCCGCTATTCATCTTATACTCATAACTATGTCGCCCCTCTTCACGAAAATCAGTTTGGTAGCGTGCTAAAACATTCTTATAGATTTCTTCATATTGCGGGATAAATAAATCATCTTTATCCTCAAGATGTTTTATTATTTCTTTCGCTAATATTGTTGTCTGTGAGAGGTCTGTTTTACCTTGATTGAAACAGGTTCCCTTTATAGATCCTGGTGACACATTAAGAATGCGGTTTGTGGTGCCACTTTTTTCTAATTCCACATTAACACTTTCTATAAAAATTTTAAGTGCGGCTTTACTTGCACCATACACAGAAAAGAAAGGTGAAGACATAAACCCTGCTATACTAACCATCACCCCACAATAAAAATCTTCTTTGGCATAGATTTTATCATAAAAATGACGTATAAGACGCATCACTGCGGTGGCATTCACATTCATTGATTTAATGATATATTGCTCATCCAAATCTTTGAACAAAGCTAACCTACCAAAACCAGCCGTTATCATCAGTGTATCTATTTCTGTAAATCGACTGAAGAACGAATAGTCCACATTGATCAAATCAAACAGATGATATTCAAACTTTGGATGCATATTTTCTTCTGCGACTCTAACTCTATCTACAATATATACTTTCTCGCAATCTTCACGCTTAGCCAATTCCGTTGCAATAGAAAGTCCGATACCATTGGCTCCACCAACAATCAATACACACCTCATAATTCCACAAAGTTTTTTTGTTCTGTAAACTGCTGCATAACTCTTACCATAGCTATACTTTCACATCGGCGTAAACGCACACTGCTAAGACGTTTGTTAAGAATACACATCATCCATTCCTGAATCTCATATCTCAACCCCTCACCGTCCCATTTATAAAAGAACTTTTTATTCTGATTTTGATCTTCATATCGTAATTCAAAATAATCAGTCTTCCACCATGGGGCTTCCACATAGGCATAACCTTTAGTTCCCGAAATAACAAGATTTCCTTCAGTCTTAACTCCCAATCCTAACTTAAAAGAGCAAACAGCATTCTCAAAATTAATAACACCCTTTGTAAAGACATCTACCCCATTCTCCATACGTGAATAAAATCTTATATCTTTATAGTCTGTACCCAACAACTTAAATATTGGTAACAAAGGATACACGCCAGACTCATACATGACCCCTCCGGCTTGAGATGCATCGAATTCACGGCGCTTTTTGTCAACCAACAATCGTGAAAGAGAGGCCTCTACATCCACGATGTCGCCAATCACGCCACTCTTAAGCATCACAATTAAATGATTAAAGGCTGGACAATGTGCTGTTTTGTGGGCTTCCATAAGCACCAACCCTTTAGACTCAGCTAAGTTGTACAGTTCCCTTGCCTGTTCTACCTCCAAAACTAAAGGAATTTCACACAACACATATTTACCACTTAGCAAAGCATGCTTTGCTAACTCATAGTGACTTAAATGTGGCGTCGCAATATATACAGCCTCAACATCTGCAAGTAGGTTTTTGTACGAAGTATAGGATTTTCCCAACTAATAACGCGGCACGAAATCATTCATAACATCCTCATCAATATCATAAGCCCCCACCACTTGTACTCCAGTCACAAACGAGGTTTCTGGCACGAAACGATGAGCAATCTTACCACAACCAACTATACCCACCTTTAACGTATGTTGCTTTTCTTCTCGCAACATCGTACTGGAAATTACTTCCGTACGAGGCAGATATACTACCTTACAATATTCATTCAAGTAATCAAATTTCCCTTCCCAATCAGACCCAATGGCAAATATATCAACATTATACTTCTGAATATCATCAATCTTCTGTCCAAAATAATCCTCAATAATAATCTGATCAACCAATCCTGTTGCCTTTACAGCCTCTACTCGCTCCAACACATTGTTGCATACGTTGAGTTTACCGCGCTCACGATCAAAATTATCGTTAGTCCCCCCCCCACTATGAGATAATCCCCTAAATCCTTCGCTCGTCTAAGCAAATTGATATGCCCCTGATGTAAAAGATCATAGGTTCCATAAGTAATTACTCGTCGCATAACTGTTTAAATAAATTCAAATAATTTTGAGAACATACGGACATATAGAATTGTTGAGTTTTATCAGTCCTCAACATCTTAGTCTTAAAATCTGCACTATTGACAGAAAAGCTCCTCATAATTTCTACGACATCCTCAACTGAATACCCTTTGCTAATTATACCATTTTTACCATTTTCAATCACATCTATAGCCCCAGAAACAGGAGTAGATAGGACAGGAATTCCACAAAGTAAAGCCTCTATAATGGTAATCGGCATCCCTTCATACGTTGATGTTAAGATAAAAGCATCTGCATTATTATAATAGTCTGCGATATTGTTTTTAGGACCTATAAAATGAATTTTAGGACAAGCAATTTCCTGTAAATCTTTTCCCAAATCCGAATCAAAACCAGCTCCAATAATTAATAAAATTGCATTCTGATATATTGTGACAAAATCATTAAAACTATTGATTAACAACATTTGATTTTTTTGCTCAGCACATCTAGCTACATGAACAAAAACTAACGTATCTGCGTCATTCTTATATGAATTAACTTCAAACACAACTTCATTATAATTGTTTGTTCTAGGTAAATTTGAACGCCCATTTATAATCATTGTTTGCTTACAAATTGGATAAACTTCATTAAATTGTTTATAATTTGTTGACGAAATTGTTACAAATCTCAATCTCCCCAAAATATGTCCTAGATAAATCTGAAGTTTAGACAACTGATTCGAATATCCCCTATAGATATCATTATGAATAGTTTGAACAAATTGAATCTTACGCCCTAAAAAAATATTAGCTAAAATTAAATAGTTTCTTGCAGAACCATGAAAATGAACGATATCAGGATTTATTCTTTTAATGATAAAGATAATTTTTATAAAGTACCAAAAATGAAAACCATCTTTCCAATACAAGCAAATATGTTTAACACGCTCTTTTAAATCATTCTTATAGAAATTATTATTACCAACCTCATCATCTTTCAGAGTAAGCACTGTAACGTCTTGTGAAAGACTCATCTCATTACATAAATCAACAACAAATCTTTCAATTCCTCCTGGTGCGAAACTACAGACGACCTCTAATATTTTCATAACCTTAATGAAATCCTTATTACAACAGATAACACCGATGTTATTTAACCGTAATCGAGTTTAACACAAAAATTCCATTAGTTCTTTGAATCGTAATGAAACATCATGATTTTTCACAAAATATTTATCTATAGAACGCGTCATTTCTTCATACGCACTCCCAAAAAAGTTTTTTATTGAAATATTCATTTCTTCAAAATTGGATACACAGACTCCTAACCCATATTTGGAAACCCTCCCACTAGGATCGAAAGTAGTCAACACGGGAATCGATTTTGACCATGCTTGCAAGAACGTATTGGGGAATCCCTCCACACATGAAGTACAAACTAGACATTTCACCCTATTGAAGTATTGATTAACTGAATCAAGATCCATTTTACCATGAAACAACAAATTGGTAATCTTTACTGACTCTTCACGGCATCTTTGATAAAGACTTTCGTGATAACTGCCCCCTATCATCGCAAATTGATATGAACCATTTTTTTTTGCTAATTCTAGAAACCATTCAGGACGTTTTATATCTCTAAAATTACCAACCCACAAAAAATCTATATCTTTTTCTACATTTTGTTCCGTATAATCAGCCCTCTTCCACACATTAGGAACCACTAATATTTTCTGTTCTCGAAAATATTTACTTTTTAATAAATGCTCCTGAATATCATTTTGAATAACAATATATTTAGTTCGTCTTAATCCCCAAAAATATAATTTATTATCAATACCTTTATACGTTGTTATACCATCCTGTTTTAGATCATCATCACTTGCAGTAAAATGTATATACTTTATCCTAAAAAGAGTTGAAAAAAAAGATAAAAAAGCTATCTGTCTATCAGCTCCTCGAGAAATTACAATTTTAGGTCGTACAATAATAAAATAAACAAAAGGCAGTAAGATTTCAGCCAAAAACCTCACACGACGAATATAAGGAAAATACAAAAAACTAATTCCATCATAATTTTTAAACTTTTCTTTAGACAAAGAGTACACTTTCCATCCATTCTGAAGAAATTCTTCTGCCCAATAGTTCATCTGAACCGCAATTCCACCGATAGTTCCACTATTCGTTCGTAGACCATCTATCGTAGGGGTCCAAAAAATAACTTTATCACTCATATTTTATCCGATTAAATCTTCAACCATCCAACCACAAAAATCAAAATGAGTACCTTCATGCCAATTAAGGTCTGGAGTCCAATATCCCTCACAAGAATCATAAGCATTTACAGCATAACCATAACTCATTTCTACTATTAAAGGATTATTATTGGCATCAAATACAAAATCAAGGGCTATTGATTGAGTACCCAATTTGTTCGCTATATCAAAAGCGATTTGCACACAACGCTCATCTATGTCACATTTTGCATACGAAATATGTCCACTTCCAGATGCACGAAAATCATTTTCACGCGTAAAACGTTTAAGTCCAAAGGCTCGATTACCAACGACACAAATTCTTATATCAAAGGAGTTATTCGGAATAAACTCTTGAAAATAGGCATATCCACGTTCTCTTCCATGATAATGATCAAACAAATTTGGGTGTTTTTTCGTACATTGATAATATAGAGGACGAAGCAACTCACGCCATGCTATCAATCCTTTCTTGTATTTTCGCCAATTTTCACACAAAACTTCTCCCAAACGATATTGACGATAACCATTAGCAAAACTTTGTTGTACAAAACGCTTTGCTTCACCTCTTGTTTTTGCTAATTTGACGTTTGAAGCACTCGCCCCCCCTTTCAATTTGAAAACCTTTGGAAACTCAACCTCATCAACCCAAGTCAAAGCCTCCTTCTCTGTATAAAACACGTAAGTGGGCACTACTGGCGCTCCAACAGCCTCCAATAAATACTTTTGAGCTATTTTATCATCAAAATGCCAACAAGTAGCAGTATTTGGGAATACTTTCTTTCCCTGTCTTTCTAATGAAGTGAGTAAATATTTTGCAAATTGTACATCACGATAATCAGCATGATGAAAGTGCCACATAAATGCATCACAATCTGCGACCTGTTGCACGATGTCATTTCTATATGCATCTACAATCTTATAGGGAATATTATTTCGTTTACAATATCTTACCCATCTCTCACTGAACGAGTTCTGCGTTAGATGTATCGCAATTTTCATAAGTTATAAGTTTAGATTCTTGTTTCAAACCTCTCTCTTTAGAAAAGGCTATTATCGTTCCTAACATTACAAAATAATGTGGCATACTATACCCCCATGCTGTGAAGTAAATGAATAAAAGAGCGAACAATCCCCCAATCATATTTACACAGATTTTCTTATCTACTTCAGAAACACGAAATTTCTTTACCAAATGTTTCAAGATTGAAAAATAAAAACCTATAAACAATAGGAAGCCTATCAATCCACATTCACATAATTGTACCATATACTCAGTATGCAAACGATAAGGATAATCAGCCTTGGATTGAAAATTCATTAATCCGACTCCTGTCACAGGTTGTTTCAAAAACAATTCCGTACCCAATATGTATTGTGGCGCTCTATCAGCCATTGCTTGCAAAAACAAATTATCCTCAATATCATATTTTTTAGAATATTTTTCAGTTTCTTCACTTAAATTCTTCAAACGATCTCCCATTTGAGTATGTTCCATCATATAAGTATAACTTATTGACAAAAATATGACCGCAACTCCTAATTTCAAGAAACTTTTCACAGTCCAACTTATCTGAGAGACGATAAATGCAATCACCAATATCACCCCAGCCCCCAACGCTTTTCTTGTTGAAGAATAAACAACAAGTCCAATCGCAAATATGAGCAACATCACCAGGCATGCTCCACCAATATCTTTATGGTGAGAATAACGAATGCTTGCAAAAAATAGAATCATAATAGCATTCAATGCTAATAGATTTCCTAAAGAATTTCTTCCCTCTATGTCTCCACCTCCTTCTACATATATAGAGTCCATGAGAAACGTTCCCATAAGCACATAAATGATAAAAGTCCATAACGCAAACTTTAAAAATTTCCGTGATTTCTTAGTAAATTCAAATGCTGAAGCTCCTAATACAGCTAAAGGACATATCAATTTGTTAACGACAAAATAAGGGTAGGTAATATGCTCAAGCGTATACCCACAAGCATAAGTATTTATAGCTGCATACACACACCATATTCCCCATATAGCAATAGGTTTTGACAAAAATAATTTTCTGAAATGCTTATCACTAAAGTTTATCACTAATGAAAGCAACGTCATAAAAAATAATGTTCTACCTTTACCATCAACCGTCAAGATTGTCCCCTGAAGTGGCTCCCAGAGTAAGACTAAGGCAATATAAAAGTAATTAAAATATGTATGAGGTCTAGGATTTGTCTGCATACTAAAATTCTTCTTTTAAAATTGTCAATAATCCCTCTCTATGACTTTCACAATTTACAACTCCTAAAAGTTTTTTCTTAAAAGTTCTATCTATCAGTAGAGGTATCACATGTAATCTTCGTAGTTTGTTAATCAACCTATTATTATTAAAAGGTTCTAACATTTTCAAATAATAAGCTCTTTCTTGTAGAAAACTCATATAAGAATTACGTATTTCTTCAGGGTTAGTGATACGAGCATTCAATACATTTATATTCCTTTGGAAAGAATTCTCTGGTAAAATTTCTATTGCTTCAGATTTATCTGATTGAAGATAAGGTATCAACTTGAAACTTATAGTTCTGTTCAAATCCAGCATCACCATATAACCTTCTTTCCAACTTTTTTCAGAATCCTCCCCTCTGTCAAAACAGAAATTACCAATACCATAAAAAATAGGTTTATTATGATATATCTCAAACCCACTATAACAATGTTGATGATGATTAATTATTACATCAACTCCCATATCAACAAAAAAACGGAACGTCTCAATCATTCGTGGAGTTGGTAACGAATAATGTTCAACCCCTCCATGTGTGATTAATAGTATAAAATCTGCCTTTTGTTTTGCTTGATGAATTTGCCTTGTAACTTGTATTACATCAATTGGCGCTGATCCGCCACGTTCTTTTGTCGCAATAGACCATTCATTCTCACAAACATTTATAATCGCAACAATACCATCATCAAATTTCTTATATAAAATCTGCTGAGCTTCTACAAGATTCCTTCCACCTCCGACATAATCAATTCCAGCCTTTAAGCAACTCTCTAACGTGTCATTAATACCACTATCACCATAATCTCTAAAATGATTATTTGCTAGAGTCACACAGTCAAATCCAGCATCATTAAGGGAGTCTACGACCTTTGACGTACACTTAAGATTAGGACCCGTTTTTTCTATTGGAAAAGACAATTGATGAACAATAGGAGCTTCTAAATTAACTATAGAATAATTAGCCTCTGTCGTAAATGGTTTGACCTCAGCAAATATCGCATCATATCTATTATCTTCAACCGCCTTAGCTACACGGCCTATTGGAACATAATCACCAGCAATCAGTACCTTCATACTATTTCTTAATAATCATTTTTTTAATATCTTTTAATAGTTTACGTTCTTGAGGGAATAAGCACAAAACCATGAAATATGCAAGTAAACTAATCCCAACCCATAAGAATGTCCACCAAATCGAAGTACTCATTTGAAGTAAAAAGTTTCCAACTAAAAACATCACAAACGAAGCAAACACCTGAATACCAATATTTGTAAATAAACTACTAAATTTTAATCCAATCAACAAATACGCAAAAATAAGATTCACGAGCACGAGTTCTATACGCACAAATGATCTCGTAAGGTATAGAATTTCAAAACCATAACGGACACCTATCACCACTGCAGGGACTAATACAACTAAATGTAGTAACTGTACATACACAGAAAGTCTGGGTTTACCAATAGCAGGATAAATAAATGAACAAAATCGTGAAAATATTATGGTTATGGCACTCATTAATCCCCATAATCCCACAAATCCACTTGCCTCAAGCCATTGCGATCCTAACATAATCTCAACAATGAGGTCACTAAAGACAAAGATGCCAACGCCCATGGGAAGAAGTATGATTCCAACCATCTTTTGGAACTTCAATACCATTGCACGCATTTGTTCCTTGTCATTCTGCAATCGTGATAGAGTTGGGAGCATAACTGGAAGAACCGCCGCTGTTATTAAAGCAACAATCTGACCCACCAAATTTGTAGACGTTTTATAAATACCAAGATAATACTCATCCAAATAACGTCCCACTAAAAAGATATCTATATATTCGGTAAACCAAATTAATATCGTGTCCAATACAATCCACATACTGAAAGCGAACATTACTTTCAAGCGTGTGAAACTAAAATAGGTAAAAGATGGTTTCCATTTGGAACGAATTGTCAAAATGAGAGCATTCGCTATATTTACAACGATCGTCCCAATAATCAAAGCCCAATAATTTCTAAAATAAAACGCTAAAGGAATTGTAACAACAAAGGGGATTACGATACCAGCCACTCGCGCATAAAAGAGCGTCTTAAAATCAAAATCACGTTGATATAAAGCCCTTTGAATCGTAGAGAATGAATGAATTGGAATGGAGACGCAAGCCACTGCAATAACAACCCCTAATCCTGGATTTCCCACTAACTCTGCCAGTGGAGCACTAAATACAATAATTATAGTCCATAGAATCAGCGAAAGAACAAGGTTTGTTGTGAAAGCTACATTAGCAGATTTGTACTTGTCTTCTTCATTCTTAAACTCATGCTGAATAATATAACGGCTAAAACCTGCTTCGCTAAAAATCTCAGAGAAACTGATAATCATAGCAATTGTTGCAACAACCCCATAAGCATCAGGTGTTAAGATGCGCGCCAAAACCATCGTCGTAATGGGAGACACCAATTTTCCTAATATCTCAGTTATCGCAGACCATTTTGTTGCAGACAAAACTTTAGAATTTAACTCTGACATCTAAAAATACCTTTTAACCTATCAAACTACGTCCTAATCGAGTTCTCAAACAAAGGTCAGATAAAAATACACTGCCTACCAGTGTAATCAAGAAACCAACCCACGGGAGGAGATAAGTGCCAGTTATATAGGGTAATGATGTATGATAATATAGGAATTGCAGAATAAACTGATGAAATAAATATATGCCAAAACTTGTGATATTCAGCCGTGTCAGTAGTGGTGATGGTTTCCATCCTGCTCTATTAGACAACCAATAAACAACTGAGGCATAAACACAGCATACTCCAGCTAATGAGTATGCTATTGTTGAACAATTTACGACAATATTTCTCAAAAACTTTAGGGGAAATGAAGTCAGCTGAATTGTAGCTAACGCTTCTTTGAAATATGTTAGACTTACAAATAGTATTAGGAAAGTGAAAAGCATTCCCCATATTTTTCTGAGAGTAAGCCACGCCAATATCCCTCTCTTCCTACAGAATGTAACCATTCCAAGATAAAAGAACAATATATAATAACACGTTCTCCCTATACGGAATGGCAAGAAATTTAGATAGCTTGAAATCAGACATAACAACAAGCAAATAACCAATTTTATCCAAACGGGACATTTCATTGAATGCAATAACCAACCTGCGACGAATGTCCAAAACAACATTGGCAAATACCACATATGTCCAACACCGTTTATTATGGCAATAAACGAACCGTCATTGAAAGTTCCCAAGCACAGAATGTACAAGAAGCTAAAAACAAGACTCGGAAGTAACAAGCGTTTTGCCTTTTTTAGTACAAACGAGATAAAAGCAGATTGTCTTCGTTGTAACTGCCAAGCCAATACGTATCCCGAAATAAAAACGAACAACTCCAATACACAACTATAAGAAATTGCAGCTATCCATTTATACGAAACAATATTATCTATACAATCTATACTCCTCCACCCCCCCATATAAACAGTAAATGAATGTAATACGAGTAATAGCAGTGTTGCTATTACTCGCAATATCATCACCTCATCGATTTTTTCTTTTATTTGCTTAGAGTCTTCCATCTACCATTTCCTTTGGAAGAACACCTTTGACATCATATATTACAGAATTATCCTTCACCAATTTGGTTACATTGAAATCCCTAAATTCTGTATGGGCAACAGCCATTATTGCTGCATCAAAGAGTTGTGTGGGCAATGTATTGTTCACTCTTACTCCATATTCATGTTCTGCAATTTCTGGATTAGCCCAAGGATCATAGATTGTAACATTAATATTATATTCTTCAAGTGACTTTACAATATCAACAATCTTTGTATTGCGTACATCAGGACAATTTTCCTTAAATGTAAAACCAAGAACAAGAATATTCGCTCCACAAACCGTAATCGCCTTTTTAAGCATCAGTTTCACAACTTGATTCGCAACATATTCTCCCATACCATCGTTCATACGACGTCCAGCAAGAATGATCTCAGGATTGTATCCATAACGCTGAGCACATTGCGCCAAGTAATAAGGATCAACCCCAATACAATGACCTCCGACTAATCCTGGGCGGAAGGGTAAGAAATTCCATTTTGTTCCAGCAGCTTCAAGTACATCTAACGTATCAATACCCATTTTGGTAAAAATACGAGACAACTCATTTACAAACGCGATGTTGATATCACGCTGAGAATTTTCAATTACCTTTGCCGCTTCTGCGACTTTAATAGTTGGAGCTAAATGGGTTCCAGCTGTAATTACAGATGCATAAACTTCATCTACAATTTTTCCAATTTCAGGAGTAGAACCTGAAGTTACCTTTTTGATTTTTTCTACAGTGTGTAACTTATCACCCGGATTGATGCGTTCTGGAGAATACCCAGCAAAGAAATCTACATTGTACTTCAAACCAGAAATCTTTTCAACAACGGGAATACACTCATCTTCTGTAACACCAGGATATACCGTTGATTCATACACCACAATATCCCCTTTTGAGATAACCTTACCAACGGTCGTTGATGCTCCCCAAAGAGGACGTAAATCAGGATTGTTGTTTTCATCTACAGGAGTAGGTACTGCAACAACATAAAAATTACAATCACGGATGCCTTCTATATCAGCAGTACACACTAAACCATGATTATGAATTGCATCTTGAAGTAACTCATCACTCACTTCAAGCGTATCGTCGTGTCCTTGCATAAGCGCAGCGCAACGTTGGGAATTTAAGTCAAACCCAATAGTCGGGTACTTCGTTGAGAACAAACGCGCCAAAGGAAGACCTACATATCCTAAACCAATTACACAAATTTTTACGTCTTTCATAAATACAGTATAATATTTTATTATTTACACATTCGCTTTATACCATTCTATAGCTTCATTTAATCCTCTCGCAAAATCATAGTCAGGATCATAACCCAGTAAACGCTTCGCTTTGCTGATATCTGCGTTTGAATGTTTAATATCTCCTTTACGATCAGGACCAAAGATGGGTGCTATATCCTTACCCAAAGCTTTTGTCAGAGTATAATAAATATCTATAAGATACTCGCGACCTCCATAAGCTATATTGTAAGCCTCACCAGCTGCTTCTGAAGGAGCAAGACAGGCCTTTAAATTTGCCTCTATAACATTTTCAATATAGGTAAAATCACGACTCTGCTTACCATCTCCATTGATTGTTGGTTGCTCATCATTTAACAACATCTTTATAAATTTGGGCAAAACCGCCGCATAAGCTCCATCTGGGTCTTGGCGACGACCGAATACATTAAAATAACGCATTCCATACGTGTCCAATCCATAATGACGTGTATACTGCTTTGCCCACTCCTCATTTGTTCGTTTCGTCACAGCATACGGAGACAACAAATTTCCTACCCGTTCTTCAGTCTTGGGTAAATTGGGTTCGTCTCCATAAACAGAACTTGACGAAGCATAAACAAATTTTTTCACTCCACAAAGTCGTGCAGCTTCCAACATATTTAATGTTCCTTGTATATTATTCAAAGAATAGAACAACGGCATATCTAAGGAACGAGGAACAGATCCCCATGCTGCTTGATTCAAAACGAAATCAACACCATCACAAGCCTTTATACAAGTATCTAAATCCTTTATATCTCCCTTTATAAACTCATAGTTTGGATTATCCAAAAACATATCTATATTGGATTGCTTCCCGGTAGATAAATCGTCCAAGCATCTAACCTTGTAACCTAAATTTAGGATAGCTTCACATAAATTCGACCCAATAAAACCTGCGCCACCCGTGACTAAGAATAAAGAATTTTCTGGAAATTGCAAATGTTTATATGCCATAAAACTACTATTGTTTTTTTACGTTTCTACAATGTATCGTAACACAGAATATAATTAAACTACTTAAACGGTACAACGTTCCACCTTCTCCCAACATAATTGCGATGCTTGTTTTCTCCGATTATGTGTGCAAGACATCCCACCACAGTCACGCCTTCTGGTACATCTTTAATAACAATAGCACCAGCTCCAATACAAGATTATATACAGAGATATACACTTAGCAAGTTAGTGTATAAATTCTTAAAAACCTCACTGTTTTTTTCATGGGAAGAAAATTCATTTTCTCGGGAGAAAAATTTATTTTCTTCCCATAAAAAATATAATGCTTGAAGACGAACTTGTATTAATCGGTGAAATCGTAGGTTTCACAATAACGATCGAAATTTAGGTTTTCCTGATAACCTTGTTCACGGAAGTATGCAAGAATTTGCTCCTGTTGCTCAGGGGTGAGCAATCGTTTTCCACTTCTGTAACTATAATAGGCGGTTTGGTTCCCTAAATATGCCATGATTTTCTCACGAAGGGGAAGTAGATCCTTCTTTCTCACATTTGATAACAACGTACAGAAACCATACGCTCCCTTTATTGGAGTACAATCTCTGTACATCTGGCATGTTCCATTCGGTTGAAGCACGTGAGGCAATACGCACAGCGCACAGATTTTCGTTGTCTCTAATTTTGCCCCTGCAATGAAGCGCAAACACTTGTCCTTTTGAAGACAATTTGAAAGACAGCAAACGGCAAAGGATGAGGGGATATTATCAAAATTGTTCATGGAAAGGAGATTTTAAGATAAAAGATAAAAGAGTAAAGATAAAAGATGCCTTGCGGGACAGAGAGGAAGTAGTAGTGAGAATACCGTGCGGACTATATTTGTACTTTGTTCTCTCATCTCTAAACTCTCTTCTCTAAACCCTATCCCCTAATCCCTAATCCCTCAACTCTCTCGTCTACTCGTACCTGGTTAACTTGTTGACAAAATGCAAGGCAACGGTGAAAGGTTAGCGAGCCATCTCAACCGCCAAGATTAGGGTTCCACGTATCACACATATCTTCATGTATTTTTAGCCACTAACGAGAACTAATTTACACTAATGCCATGCGGAGTGGTAGAGGGCTCACACGGAATCCACGGAACACACAGAGCCATGCGGGGCTATACTCGCTTATCTCGGTAACCTTCTGGTCTACTTGCACCTCGTTTACTTGTTGACTAAACAATGAGTATAATTACCTTTTGGAGGATTTGTCCGTTGACAGTTTTCCGTTCTCAGTTACGCCATTCATTCAGCCACAACCCAAGTGTCTATATTTCGTGATTCACGACCGATATTGGCACCAATCTTGATGACTTGACGGTCTCCGACTGCGTAGGGAAGCGCATAATCCTTTGCATTGATTTGCGCAAGCGCCTCTTCTGCGGAACCGTCGAATTTTAGTTCTATAATATATACGTATTTATCCGTACCGATAAGCAGATCTATGCGTCCTCGACTCGTACGATACTCTGCCTGAATGTAGAAACCCATCAACTTGGTGATGATGTACATTACATTCTGGTAATGATTCTCTAATTCGCGGATGAGTTCGTAAGGGGTGTCTGCCATGAGGACTTGCATCAGCTGCAGGAAACGGTTGGCATCGCCATTTCTCAAACTTGTAACAAACTTACTTACCAACGTAGCATGTTGTGATTGTTGACAATACACATAATAGGGAAGCAAGAATTTCACAAAACCTTGACGCACCTCTTCATTCGGATAATCAAGAATATACAAACCAAATTCCTCATTGTACCCCTTAATCGTCAAGTACCCACTTTGGAACAATTCTGGAATAGGATTGATATCTGCTCGATGGATACCGTCTAAATCTTCTACAGAGACTTCCAGATTTGTAAGGTCACTCAAATGAAATGCTGTTTTCTTTAACAACTCGACAAGGTATGTTGGGGTGCCCGTTGAAAACCAATAACTACCATATTTCCGTTCACTCAATGTCCATAGAACACTGAATGGATTATACATTCCTGTTGTGTTTTCACCAAAATGATACCCATCGTAACTACGTCGAAGTTCGTCATACGCCTCCTCCTTACTCTGATGATTTTGCTCTGCCAAAATCCCTACCTCTGCGTCAAACTGCCCACGTAATTCTGCTTCAGAGATACCACAAATCTCACAGTAGTGCGGACTCATTGAGATGTCTTTCAGATTATTCAAATCACTAAAGACACACACCTTTCCAAACTTCGTTACCCCCGTGAGCAAAGTGAAACGTAGGTCGGCATCAGCACTTTTCAACACACCATAGAATGCCTTCAGTGCATTGCGAAACTCATCTTGTAACGCCTCATTACCAATTGCTTGCAGGATGGGTTTGTCGTATTCATCAATCAGTACGACAACATTTTTACCCGTTTTTTTCTTGGCGGCACGAATGACTGAACGGAATCGAATAGATAGACTTGAGTTACCACCCTCAGTGCTATCATACATTGCTTCCCACTCGCGCAAATAAGCATCAAGAATATTTTCTAATTCGCCTATAGTCTCGTAACGCTCTGCATTCAAGTCCAAATGCAACACGGGATACTCCTTCCACTCCGTCTCTAAATCAGCCAAGGAAAGACTTTCAAACAGATGTTTCTGACCTTTGAAATAGGCTTCGATTGTAGTCAGTAATATACTCTTACCAAAACGACGAGGACGACTCAAGAAATAACTACTGCCTTCTTGAACCAGTTTGTACACCAATGCGGTTTTGTCTACATAGACATAACCTTCATTGCGCAACTTTTCAAATGATTGGACTCCAACGGGGTATTTCATGGGGGAAATAAAGTAGTAAGGAGGAGGGAGTAATGCCATGCGGAGTGGTAGAGGTCTCACACGGAATCCACGGAATACACAGAGCCATGCGGGACTATACTCGCTTATCTCGGTAACCTTCTGGTCTACTTGCACCTCGTTTACTTGTTGACTAAATGCAAGGCAACGGTGAAAGGCTAACGGTGAAGGGTTAACAAACCATCTCAACCGCCAAGATTAAGTCTCCACGTTTCACGAAGATTTACTCGTGAGGCACAAGAAAAAAGCAAAGGATCTATGGTTTTACCAACACATTTTACGGATTATACTATACACTGAACTCACTGGATAGGGACGTTCTATGTTTGTTACTCCACAAAGATCAAAATAGTGAGGACTTGCATTGTGCCGTGCCATCTAATAACGTTGTTATTTTAGACACGAATGACAGAAACAAGTTTATGAAATCATTGATAAATTTTCCGACTAAAATCTACCCTTTTCAAAAAAAAATAAAAAAATTTTTTCTTTCTACTCCCCCTGTATTTATCGGGCGAGTCCTGCAATACGTCATTTTTGAAAAACGACAAAAAAGTGAAGCGAGGTTCTGGGTGTATGTAACTTTGCATTGTCAAACGACGAAAGACACTTCCTCAAGGGGAACAACATTCCATTCTGCGCAGCTTGAGGAGCACGGACGTCGAAGGCATGAATCCTACAATTAACAATCCAAACTTTATTATTACTAACTCTTAAAAACTTATTACTATGTTGAAGTATTCTTTAATCTCTCGTAAGAACCCCGTTACAAAGGAATTTGCTTTTCACTCAAACCTTGCTCCCGTAACCCCTATTAAGTTGAACGAATTGGCACAAGATGTAAGCGATGCCTGTACACTTACTGTTCACGACATCAAGGCGGTGGTTTCTGCACTTGAAGAACGCATCTATAAGGCGCTTCGTAACGGTCAAAGTGTGCGCTTCGGTGATTTGGGTTCTTTCCACCCCACCCTTTCTTCTGCTGGTACAGCCACAATAGAGGAATTCAAAAAGGAGAATATCCGCGGTATAAAGGTACGCTTCACTCCTTCTTCAAGAATGCACCACGAACTTAGTTTGCAAAACCCAAGTGTAAAGCTTGCACGTCAGGAGCAACAGTAACGTCTAAACACCCTGCATCATTATTTAACTAAAGACGCATCACTATGAGTAACACTATTGATAAGTTCTTGTTTTGTAGTTCATAGCGGGAAGGGATACATAATTACCACAACTATTGAAAACCCTATGGTTCTATAAAAATTTCAACTGCATTGGGTATTAAAAGGTAAAACGTTAGTGAGGTCTCCACGGAAACGTGGGGACTTTTTCTACACGAATAAACGCTCGTGCAGCCTACCACACCAGCACAATTTACTCGTCTTCTATAGCTTCAACCAACACTGAAGGAAGGGCTGTTGTTGCCACTGCCGCAATTCCTTCTAATTTCACCACCACTCGACGTTCATGTTTCTTCGTAGTACGCAAATAAATACCTTCAACCCCCACGAATGGACCTCCAATGACACGTACACGCTGCCCAGTTTCCCAATTTACCTTTTCAATATCTATAAACTGCACGCGTTCCTTCTGATTTCCCGCTACAGCGATAAAATTCAGCATTTGATCGCGAGGCACAACAACAGGAGCACGCCCTATTCTTTCGCCTTCTTCATAGACATCACGATGCAACAAGCTAAACTCTAAATCAAAAGGATATTCCTTTTTAAGGTTGGAAAGACGATTATAGGTTGTATGGACAAAAATATAATTGTTGATTGCCACCTTCTCATCATACCTAAACTTACCTTGGGCATCACGTCGGCGCGTTCTACGCATAGGCACAAACGCTTCTAATTTTCCCAAATCACGAAGTTTTGACTGCATCTTCTGTTCGGTACGGTAGGCCACCACCAATACATACCAATTCTGCACATCTTTTGGGAAACGCACTATTTTAGGTTCAAGGTTCTGTGTTTTAGGCATATCGAACTGAGAGACTACAGAGTCTCTAACGAATAGCTGTTAATCATGAAATAGGAGGATAGACTTATTCAATTCAGAGCGTTCACTGAATTAAAAGCCTCTCAAAAGCAACTAAAAGATAATTCTAAAAATAACAAAAAAGCAGTCTTTCTCCACATGGGATAAGCGCCAAGAGTATACAATTTCTCCCTTTAACCCGTATGTAACAGTTCAGAAAATCAACGTTTTAAGTTCTGTTCCGTCGGGGCGCATTCCTTATCTTTTATGCCTAAAATCCGTAATCCAAAGTAATCCAAAGAAATACTCAAGACGGAACAAGGTACAAATATCATGGCAAAGGTACAAATAATAATTAACATATAGCGCACTTATCATTGATAAATAACACTTATTTACAATTTGTACTTATTGCACACCACCAACAGATTCAAGCAATAAAACTCAGTTGTTAAGAAAAAGGGGTATGCCCAAGAACATTCGCATCGGTCGTCATTTTGCTTTGACGCTCCACAAAATAAGAATACAGTTCAAAGTCCTGCATCATCATTTCTTCAGCTCCATACAAAATGTAGTCCCATTTGCGCTACTTTCCTTGACATAAATACGCCCATGGTGGTACTCCTCCACGATACGTTTTGCGAGGGACAACCCCAATCCCCAACCACGCTTCTTTGTTGTATACCCTGGACGAAATACCGTCTTAAACTTATTTTTTGGAATACCCTTACCCGTATCACTCACCTCTATACAAATAGTATCAGACACACGATACACATAAATGTTTATATGTCCTTCACCCTGCATCGCATCTATAGCATTTTTGCACAGGTTTTCAATAACCCACTCAAAAAGTGGCGCACAGATACGCGCAATCACCTTGTTGTCTGGATAACTGCACGACAGCGCTACTTTATTGGAAGCACGAGGACCTATGTATTCCACTACACGTGCAATAAGTGCACAGACATCCTCTTCACGCAATTCCGGGTTACTACCTATCTTTGAAAAGCGTTCGGCAATAACCTGCAAACGACTGACATCCTTAGACAATTCTTCCAACATCGCATCCTGAGGGTAAGTATCACGCAAAACTTCACTCCATGCCATCAACGAAGAAATGGGTGTCCCCAACTGATGGGCGGTTTCACGCGACAATCCCACCCAAACCTTATTCTGCTCCGCACGTTTAGAAGCTAATAACGCAAAAACTGCCACTACGACAAACAAACTTATCACCCCTAACTGGATATAGGGGTAATGCGTAAGGCGGCGCAACATTATAGATTCGTCATAACAAACACGAATAAACATAGGCGCCCCCATCTCTGGCACATTCACCTCCACTACAATAACATTATCCTCCTGCACCATACGTTGAGCACTGCGTTGCAAATAAGCTACACTATCTGCCGCCGTCGACGCATCAATATCTATATTACGATATTCTATCACATTGTCCGATTCATCAAGCACAATTACAGGGATATAATTATTGCCATTCATCACCTTGAGCACAAGATTCAAATCCGTATTAGCATCCGCATGACTAAGCGTGCGCATCGCTTCCGCCCAGACTTCCATGTTATTGCGCTCCTCACGAGAAAGGTCGCGCACTAACACATGAGACACCACCAAACTGACAATGGCGATTACCACTGCCACAACCACAAGTGCTACTTTTAACTGCTTGATACGATCAGACATATAGAACGGTCGAATAAGAAGGAAGGGAAAACAACCATGAGGGACTTTCTTGATTTACTTTTGAACATAGAAATCCTCACCCTCCAAGAATCCTTAAATTCCCAATTAACCCAAAGCGATTCCCCATTCCACTAATTATTTTGGCAAAAATAAAAAAACTATGGGGAAAAAGGCGTAATTTTGCGAGTGTTTTTGAAGGGAAGGGGTAGAATCTCAAAATAAATATCTATCCTCTCCATCACCATTATTTCCATGCCTCTATGAAAATAACCTCCGCAGAATTTCTCATCAGCAACAGTCGCGCAGACATGTGTCCCGACACAACACTACCTGAATATGCCTTCATTGGGCGTAGTAATGTTGGGAAAAGCAGTCTTATCAATATGCTCACAGGACGCAAAGCGCTCGCTATGACGTCTTCGACTCCTGGGAAAACGATGTTAATCAATCATTTCCTCATTAACAAAGAGTGGCACCTCGTAGACCTCCCTGGATATGGTTATGCAAAACGTGGGAAGAAAGCGATGGATCAACTGCAGCGCATGATTGAATACTATGTCATAGAGCGCAAGCAACTTACCTGCCTATTCGTCCTTATTGACTCACGCCTTACTCCACAGAAGATTGACCTTGAGTTTATTGAGTGGTTAGGCGAAAACAGCGTCCCCTTTGGAATCATCTTTACCAAGGCAGACAAGAACAAAGCTGGAGAACTCAAAAAGAACGTTACTAAATTTCTCAACACTTTGAAGGAGCAATGGGAAGAACTCCCTCCTCATTTTATCACCAGCTCCGAAAAGCGCCTTGGAAGAGAGGAATTCTTAAACTACATCGAACAACTTAACGCTGAAACACAACAATAAGCATTTTTCATGTGTGCGACTATCGCACATACCACCTTCCACACACCTATATAGTTGTCCAACAGATAAATAATTGCGGAATTTTCACCAATTATACACCTGAAGGCATTTTCATTTCCACCTCCTAAACATTCTAAATTTGCACCAACAATACCCATCACGCCTGCTTGAACAAGCAGTTTCTGAGATTTCTAAACTTCCTGGAATTGGGCGCAAAACTGCTTTGCGCCTTGTTCTGCATCTACTGCGCAAAGAAGCTAAGGACGTACACGCGCTCAGCAAAAGCCTGACGGATTTAGCAGATGGAGTAAAATACTGTCGTACGTGCCACAACATTTCCGACACAGACGAATGCGACATCTGCGCCAACCCCTCACGCGATCGCTCCACAATTTGCGTAGTTGAGAATATTCAAAATGTGATGGCGATTGAAAACACTGGACAGTTCCGAGGTCTTTACCATGTATTAGGGGGAGTCATATCACCAATGGACGGCATTGGTCCTAACGACTTGGAACTGCAATCATTGGTAGACCGCGTCGCATCTGGAAGCATTGAAGAAATCATTCTGGCACTCAACCCCACCATGGAGGGTGACACCACCAACTTCTACATTCAACGCAAACTTGCAGGACACAACGTACGTCTTTCTGTATTAGCACGAGGTGTTAGTATTGGCGACGACCTTGAATACACAGACGAAGTTACCCTCGGACGCTCCATTATAAATAGAACAATATTAAAATAGACACATTTACAACTATCTCCAACGCACCTCCATGCGCACACTATTCATTTCACTAAGCATCGCATTAGGCATCCTCGCTATCTTATTTGAAAGAAGCATTCTCCCCTCCGGCTTCATCCCCTCAACACCTGGTACGGATTACACCGTCAACCTTATTTCGCTAACGATAACCCTTGGCGGAGTATTTCTCGCATTACGACTCTCTAAAAAGGAGAAAGAAGAAAGAACCAACATCGGTGATAATGCTGAAAAGCAGCACATAGCCTACCTTAAATGGAATGGACGCCGCATTGGCATTATTTTCAGTGTTGCTTTTACCAACCTCATTATATATTATGGAGGGACATTCAACGAATCAGCGATGTATAATCTGATTATCACGTTGATTGGTGCCATTTTCTGTTGGCCCGACAAGGAATAACCACCCCACCCTTAACGCTCCATCCCCGTGCAACTATCTATTATCATTGTCAACTACAACGTAAAGTACTACTTAGAGCAATGCCTCCATTCCGTTTTCTCTGCCATTACGGCATCTGGATTGGAGGCAGAGGTTTTCGTTGTTGACAATGCTTCATCCGACAACTCGGTCGCATACCTACATGAAAATTTCCCTAAAAATTTATTTCCAAGGCTTAACATCATAGCAAACGCCCGCAACGTTGGATTTTCACGAGCAAACAATCAAGCTGTTGAATTAGCAAAAGGGAAATATATCCTATTCCTTAACCCCGACACCGTCATCTCCGACATCACTCTTAGCGAATGTTACGCATTCGCAGAGAAACAACATCAATTTGGAGCTATAGGCGTAAAAATGCTGGGCGACAATGGTCGCTTTGCAAAAGAATCACGTCGTGGTCTCCCGACTCCTTGGGTTTCTTTTTGCAAAATGACAGGGCTTACCGCATTGTTCCCAAAGTCACGCCTCTTTGCTCGCTATTATATGAGTTATCTGGACAAGGAGCAGACTGCTAACATCGAAATCATCTCGGGAGCCTTTATGTGGGTAAGTCACGAAGTTTTGCGTCAATGTGGCAGTTTTGACGAAGACTTTTTCATGTATGGTGAAGACATTGACCTCTCCTACCGCATCGTACAGGGAGGCTACAAGAACTTCTACCTTCCACTTCCCATTCTACACTATAAAGGCGAAAGCACGCAAAAGAGCTCATACCGCTATGTGCACGTATTCTATGAGGCAATGCTCATCTTCTTCCGAAAACATTACGGGAATTTAAGCGTACTTTTCTCACTACCCATAAAATGTGCCATCATTTTCCGAGCAGCTATCGCACTCTTCCGACAACAAATCGGGAACTTATACCCCAGCAAAGAAGAGGATATACATTTCGGCTATTTTGGTTCTAAAGAAAATTTCAAGCAACTTCAGCAGATAGCCAACAAGTGGTTGCTGAACATAAAGTTCATCTCAGAAAGCCACCCTTCCACATTGAAAACAGCCGAAATTCCCTCAGAAGTGACCCACCTCATTTTTGACACTTCTATATATAGCACTGATGAGGTATTCCATTTCTTTGAGCACTCAGATTACAAACATTTCATGACATTCTTCTCACCGAAAACGGGGAAATTGATTACAGGCGGACAAGCATATTATCTATAAGAAGCGCATTGTATCTACTCCACCACTGCTTTCCCAACCTCACGAGTAAGAAGACATAATTAATTATATAAGGAGAAAACGCCAGATAGGCTTTCTCCTTTTTCATTTTTGAACGTATCAACTATAAGAAATATGCCTATTTATTTACGCGCCCTCGAACCCGAGGATTTAGGTTTACTCTTCACCATTGAAAATGATCCTGAACTATGGGCTGTAAGCCCTCATCTTGAACCCTACTCACGTTTTTCGCTGCGCAAATATATAGAAGAGCAACCTAACGATATTTTCAAGACGGGAACCCTACGCCTCATTGTATGCCGTAAAAGCGACGACAAAGCAATTGGTATCGTTGACATTTTTGACTACTCCCCCCTTCATAACCGTGCAGAAGTGGGCATAGCTTTGTTAAGCGACGAGCGTCAAAAGGGATTTGGCGTAAAAGCACTACACCTTCTTGAGGAATACGCACGAAAAATATTACGCATTCGTATGCTTTATGCCTATATTTCGGACATTCACAACGAAGGATGCAAAAAATGCTTTCTTTCAGCAGGTTATAAGCGTACAGCCCTTCTCCCAGCATGGCATTACAACGGTGAAGAATACGAAGACGTAAGTTTTTTTCAACTTTTCTTGTAAAAAACTTCTCAAAACTCTTGCCATTTCAGAAAATAGTTGTACCTTTGCACTCGCAAACAAGGAACAACAGTTCAGAACATTCTGGTGCGGTAGTTCAGCCTGGTTAGAATACATGCCTGTCACGCATGGGGTCGCGGGTTCGAGTCCCGTCCGCACCGCCAGAACAAAGTTCCGAATTTGCACTTGGTGCGGTAGTTCAGCCTGGTTAGAATACATGCCTGTCACGCATGGGGTCGCGGGTTCGAGTCCCGTCCGCACCGCAAAGAGAGTTCCTCATGGGACTCTCTTTTGTTTTATATCCACATTTGCCCAAAATAAGATTACCACAAACATTTTTTTCAAGCCACGCAATAAAAAAAAGCAACAATTCTTTTGTCAATTCAACAAATTAGCGTACCTTTGCACTCGCATTTCGGAAAGCAAATATTTTGCATTACGATTATACGTCTGCGGAAATAGCTCAGTTGGTAGAGCACAACCTTGCCAAGGTTGGGGTCGCGAGTTCGAGTCTCGTTTTCCGCTCAAGAACTTTCCCAAGCCCAGGTGGCGGAATGGTAGACGCGCTCGTTTCAGGTGCGAGTGTTTCACGACGTGCAGGTTCGAGTCCTGTTCTGGGCACGAACTACGAGGGAAAGATTCAGCAAACATAACTGGAGAGGTGGCGGAATTGGTAGACGCGCTACTTTGAGGGGGTAGTGTCAATTGTGACGTGGGAGTTCGAGTCTCCTCCTCTTCACTTATTTTGCGGAAATAGCTCAGTTGGTAGAGCACAACCTTGCCAAGGTTGGGGTCGCGAGTTCGAGTCTCGTTTTCCGCTCAAAATATTTTTCTTTTTACCTCCTGCGGAAATAGCTCAGTTGGTAGAGCACAACCTTGCCAAGGTTGGGGTCGCGAGTTCGAGTCTCGTTTTCCGCTCAAAAGCAGAATCCTTGCAATTAAGTTACTTAGTTCAATCCTCAAAGGATTGACTTTTTGTTTTTAAGAACTACGAGGTAAAACCTTGCTACCCCTTATTACACAAAGGATTAACAAACACTCGCACACCACGTAAATTCGCATAGATTCTGTCAAAAGGTCAACACCTAAAGGTATTTACATACCCCAAGACCTGTCACAAATATTTTATTTCTTCTATGAACATTTACGCACGCTATTTTGATCAAGAGACAGTCGCATCTTCGTTTGAAGAACTCATGTCTTTTTTGTCCTCTATCCCTGAAATCAGCGTTACTCCCGAACTTCTCGACGACGTAAAAGCATACATCGACAGCCCCCTACCCTATCCAAAGCGTTATAAGTTGCGCCCACGCGTATATTTTATACTTATAAAAACTACCGCCAACAATCTTCGCGAGTTCAAAAGTAGACGCAACCAGGAAAATAGCAACACACCTCAATTTACCACAACTCTTAACCCAAAAGAAGAGCGCATATCACAGCTTACCGCCAAGAAAGAGGGATGGTACAAGGTTTCCCTCTGCATCAAACGCATGGTGTTTATTAAGGAGATTCAAAAATACCAATATCAAGACAACACCATCAAGGCCTACATCAATGCGGTGTCACCCATGGCATGCTACAACCGTCTACTCACCTATTTTAGTACACGCAAAGACATTGATCCACGCAGCCAAATTCCTTCTGCAAAAAGCGATAAGTTCAACTTCAGCTATATAGGGGAAAGGGTTAAATTCGTCAACAAACAATCTTCATAACACTCCTGCAGTTCTTAAGAACCTCCCCAAGACTTCTCAAGAACTTCACCCTCATTTTGACAGAAAAGCCTCAAAGCGCTTTGCCGTTCAAATTCTTTAATGTAATTTTGCACCGCAAAAAGGTTAGGTTCCGTAGCTCAGTTGGATTAGAGCAACGCCCTTCTAAGGCGTGGGTCTTGGGTTCGAGCCCCAACGGAATCACAGATTGCAAAAATTTAATAGGAAGAAAACTGTTGTTTTCTTCCTATTAAATTTATTGGCGTCGGGTAAACTTTTTTGAGAAGTAACGGTCTGAAAAGGGAATCAATGCAAACTGTGAGGCTTATACTATTCTATTGCTGTCCGGTAAACGCCTCTAACTCTATGAATATAAATATGTTTGAATGGTATAAGCCCCACAGCTTGGATGATTCCCCTGAAAGGGGATAAAGCCATTAGCCCAGGGCAACGCCCTGGGTGTTGTTGCAGTCGAGACTTACGCCCTGAAAGGGCAAAAGCAATTATAAGAGTTTGAACTGCAA
>JAZORE010000054.1:0-4554 GCA_045656425.1 Alloprevotella sp. | reverse complement strand
CTGAAAGCATCTAAGTGCGAAGCCGGCCACAAGATTAGATTTCCTTTGAGGGTCGTTGTAGACGACAACGTTGATAGGGTGCAGGTGTACAGATGGTGACATCATAGCCGAGCACTACTAATTGCCCGAAACTTTCACCGTGAGAGGTGAATTTACTTAAAGCGCTGCTTTATCGAACCTAGAGATTCTAGAAGTTCTAGAGAATATAGATGAGCGAGTAGAGAGATTATTGTAAGATATGTCTAAACTTATTTCCGGTGGTTATAGCGTCGGGGTTCCACCTCTTCCCATTCCGAACAGAGAAGTTAAGCCCGTCCGCGCCGATGGTACTGCGTATAGCGGGAGAGTAGGTCGCCGCCACTTTTCAGAGAGGTTCTTCAAGATTTTGAAGGACCTCTTTTTTTGTTTGTGGTTGGGGAAGGCCTAACAAGCCATAACGGGCCTTAACGGGCTTTAACAGGCAATGGACTTGAGCGGTGTTTATCGCTTGCACTCTTCTGGTAATTTTGGTCCCCAGCGGTGTTGACCAGCAACTCCTACGGTGAGGATGCTGATGCGGATGCCGGGTATGGAGAGGAGTGCTTGACTGCACGAGAGAAGGGTTGCGCCAGTAGTGAAAATATCGTCAATAAGTAAAACGTGCTTTCCGGTAAGGGGATGTGTATTGTGAGTAGGGTGTAATGCGTGCGTTTGTAGTTGTTCCGTTTGTTGTGCCTGTTGAGCGGTATGAGTTAGTGTATTGTCGAGATGTGCACCGAGCATTTCTAAAGGACTTGATGGGGAAGCACTTGTGGACGGGGTAGCGAGCGAGAAGATGTCTTTAACGTTTTCGTGGCGCAGGAGTTTGTGGGTCTGCGTTTGCTTCTTGTTCGCCTTGCGGCGGCGTATGCTTTTTGTGTCAATGGGGAGGTGGGTAATCTCGCTGATACCTTTGGCGATGCGTTCGCTTTGGTTGTATCCACGTTGCAGTTGGCGCGACTTGGCAAGGGGGAGGGGGAGGATGCAATCAATGTCGTCAAAGAAAGTGGTGCTTATTAGATCCTTTGCGATGAGCCTCCCTAAATAAATCCCGATTTCGGGGCGATTATTATATTTAAGTTGGGTTATGATGCGTGCATAAGCGGTATGCGGATTGTAATGCATGAAAGCGCTGGCACGCACGATAGGTATTTTGCCCCAGAAATAGCGCTCTATAGGATTCCCAGCTTCGCCATTGTAGTGGGTAAGGGGCATGTTGATGGTACATCCCGTGCAACACACTTCTTCTGTGGGCACCAGTGGGCGCCCACACACGATGCAGGTACGAGGGAGGACGACCCCGATGAAATCATGAAAGAGTTTGCGAAGCATTTTTGAAAAGGAGAAATGAGAAAGGAGGACCGCTGAACGAAGCAAGAGCAGAGGACAAACTTCTTTGTACTATGTCTTGCAAGGAGGAGGAAAAGACCGCGAAGCGGGATTAAATGAGAAAGACCATGCGGAGGAGGGGGACACGTTTATATCTGTTTGTTAGCTTGCACCTCGTCAACTACTATAATGCGAACTTACGCTTTTTACCTCTGTAACCGCTTGTTTACTGGTAGCTTGCCAACTTGTCTACTAATGTGCTACCAAATAAAACGACATCGGGCTGTATCAAGAAATATTCATGATACAGCCCGATGTGTGTTTTTTTAGAAGGGGAGGTCATCCTCGGGAGCCGCAGGCGCAACTTGTGGTGCGGGGATTGCTGCTTCAGGCGCTGCGAAAGGTGCCGCGGGTGCAGCAGGAGCAGGTGCCGCAGGTTGAGCGGGAACGACGCGCCATGCACGGATGTCGTTGTACCAACGACCATTGTATTCACGCGCATTGATATCGAAAGAGATAGTTACTTCAGAACCAATCTGCAGATTAAATTCCTTAATCTTGTCTTCACCAAATACGTTGAACATGCAACGACGTGGGTATTGTTCGAGTGTTTCAATTACATAGTCCTGTGAAGCCCAAGTGTTTCCTGAGCGCTGTGACTGTCCGCTGCGCTTTTCCATGACAGCGATGATTCTTCCTGTAAGTTCCATAATGATAAATGTAAAATGCTAATGTGATGTCTGAAGGCTAATGAACGGGCGGCACTTTTTGGGGTAAGCGATGGCATTGTAAGAAAAATAGCCTCGGAGTTCCCGAAAACATACTGGGAGCTTATTTCAATTAAGCGCCGATTTTTTCGTACAGAACGCCGATTCGTTTTCAGCCTTTAAGATATAATTATAAATCTTTGCAAAAGTAACCAAATTCTGTGACTGTGCAAAGTAAGATACCCGTTTTTTCATTCTTCTAAACAATATCTCTGTTGCTTTATGTGGGATAAAAATATTACTCCATTTGGTCGAAAAAGGATTAAGAATTTTATTCTTTTGTCGTGCCTTCTTTCATATCTTTTCCGTACCTTTGTGGATGAAACTTAAAAAGAAAATAATATGAAATTTGTTGTATCCAGCGCGTTGCTTTCTCAACGCCTTCAGACGATAGGCCGTGTAATTGTTCCCAAGGGAAATTTGGCTATCCTTGAAAATATCTTGTTCAAAGTTAGTGGCAATCAGTTGACACTTGTTGCGGCTGATAATGAGACGATGTTGACCGCAAATCTCGAACTTGTTGAATCAGAAGGCGACATCACGTTTATGATTAATGCCAAAACCATTCAGGAAGCCATTCGTGAGATACCCGAACAGCCTGTAGACTTTTATGTAAACGAAGAGGCTTTTGGTATTACCATTGAATATCAGAATGGTAAGTTTAATTTCGTGGCACAGTCGGGTGAG
This sequence comes from Alloprevotella sp., assembly GCA_045656425.1. Taxonomy (GTDB): domain Bacteria; phylum Bacteroidota; class Bacteroidia; order Bacteroidales; family Bacteroidaceae; genus Alloprevotella. The sequence goes on along the minus strand of JAZORE010000054.1, from coordinate 1,753 downwards.
GAGTATCCGCTTCCTCCTGCGATGACTGATGACCATGTTTCTTGCTCAATGTCCTCTCAGTTGCTCTACAATGGTGTGAACCGTGCCCTATTTGCTGCCAGCAACGATGCCTTGCGTCCGCAGATTTGTGGTGTTTACTTTGATGTGAAAGAAGGTGAAACGGCCATTGTTGCTACTGACGCGCAAAAGATGGCGTGCTCACGCTATCCAGGAGTGAACTCCTCACAGGTAGGTTCGTTTATTTTACCCAAGAAGCCCGCTTCTATGCTCAAGGGATTCTTGTTGAAGGATGAGGGTGAAACGAAAATCGAATTCAGCTTGCGTAACGCGGTGTTTACATCTGAAAATTACACGATGAATTGCCGCCTCGTTGAAGGACGTTACCCCAATTATGCAGCTGTAATTCCTACTGCTAACGACATTATTGTTACGGTAAATCGTGTTGCCTTTATCAGCGCATTGCGCCGCGTCTTGTTGTTCTCAAATGTGGCAAGCGGATGTGTAAAGTTGAAGTTGGAAAACAACAATATGCACATTTCCAGCCACGAATTGGACTTCTCAAAGTCAGCTGACGAATCATTGCTCTGCGATTACAGCCAGATGCCCATGAGCATTGGCTTCCGCGGTAGTTTCCTCCTTGAAATCCTCAACAACTTAGAGTCTGAGGATGTGGTGTTGAAACTTGCTGGTCCCAGCCGCGCAGGTTTGATTTTGCCCGTGGCAGAACAGGAGCAGGAAGACGTTCTCATGATGCTCATGCCCATGATGATTAACGATTAAGTGCGCGGTATGAAACTTAAACTTACGCGTCCGCTCATCTTCTTTGACATCGAGTCGACGGGATTGAGCATCTCTTCCGACCGCATCGTAGAACTCTGCTTCATTAAGGTACATCCTAATGGCAATGAGGAAGCACAGACCCTCCGCTTCAATCCCCTCATCCCCATTTCGCCCGAGGCTACAGAAGTGACGGGCATTACAAACGAGGATGTCAAGGACTGTCCCACCTTTAAGGAAAAGGCGGCAGAGTTGGCGCGGATTTTTACAGGTTGTGACATTGCTGGTTATAATTCTAACTCGTTTGATGTGCCCTTGTTGGTTGAAGAATTCTTGCGTGCGGGAGTAGATTTTGATATTAACAAAGCCAAGTTGGTGGATGTGCAAAGTATCTTCTTTAAGCGCGAACCTCGCAGTTTGACGGCGGCTTACAAGTTCTACTGTGACAAGGATTTGGAAAACGCCCACAGCGCTTTTGCCGACACACGAGCAACGTACGAAGTGTTGCTCTCGCAGTTGGAGCGCTATCCCGACTTGTTGGGCGATGTCAACTTCCTCTCTGAATATACGCGTCGTAATGACAATGTGGACCTCGCTGGTCGCATTGTTTATAACGCACAACGCCAGGAAGTATTCAACTTTGGCAAGTACAGAGGCAGACCCGTACTTGAGGTGTTGCGCCAAGATCCCAGTTTCTACGCTTGGATGATGCAGGGAGACTTTACGCAGAATACGAAGCAGGTACTTACCAAGTTGCGTCTGAAGTTGATGTAAACTTTGGTGCACGTATAGAAATTAAAAACAGGACTCAGTGGTATTACTGGGTCCTGTTTTTTTTTATTGGTGTCCGGTAAAGTTTTTGAGAAGTAACGGCCTGAAAGGCCAATAAGCACCCAGCCCAGGGCAACGCCCTGGGTCTATGGATGTTTGGGTTTGCGCCCTGAAGGGGCAAAAGCATTGCAGTTCAAACTCTTAT